>CAJOND010000018.1 GCA_905236675.1 Candidatus Rifleibacteriota bacterium
ATCATTAGAAAAATCATTATCAGCAATAAAAACTATTCCATCAACATACTTTGATAACTCTTTTAAAAAATAGATTACTTCGTTACTTATTCTTTTATTATCTGAATAAGCAGCAAAAACAGCTATTCTATTGTATTTATTGTTTATAACTCTATAGTTCATTGTTGTTTCCATAATTGTTTATTATACTCAATCATACAGGAATGTTTCTTAGTTTCTTTGTCATAGTTAATTGAAACTAACACAAAGATTTATCCTCGTAAATTTTAAAACGCAAAGCCGATTTAAATGCTTCATTATTCTGGTTTACATATATTTCCATCGTTCAACCTCAAAAAATTGCTTTTATTATTATAACATAATATGAGAGATATCAGAGTAAACCTTGAAACAATCTTCTACAATATTCCTTTTGACAAACAGTAACAGTTACTATATTATCTTGCATAAATTCAAGGATTAGTAATTATTATAAATGTTTTTTGTTGTAATTATTGTTTAATGAAGCTATATTAATAACAATTAAAACAAAAGAATATATATCTTATACCTTAAGTCTTTAATCTTAAATCTTATAAAACATGGTCTTCTCTAGCACTATATTTCTATTTTTATTTCTACCAGCAGTAATACTATTCTACTGGTTGCCTGATGTTTTCTTGAAAATAAAATCTTTTTTCTGTAAAAAATCACTTGACAACCAAGACCCAAATTTTGCTTTGTATAGCCAAAAAGCCAACGCCACTCCTGAGTCTGTTTTAGCTGACGACAATCAAACCAACCACACCCAACACCAATCATACCAAAAGTTTAGAAAATACAAAAACCTTGTTTTATTGTTCTTCTCAATACTCTTCTACGCCTGGGGTGAACCAGCTTTCGTACTTGTAATGATTCTTTCTATAATAGTTAATTATAGTTTTGGCAGATTGATAGACAAATATAGAAATAAAGAAAAACTATTCCTTTGGTTATCTGTCGTATTTAATCTTGGAATTCTTTTTGTTTTCAAATACTTATGTTTTACTCTGAATAATATCGGTTGGCTCATAAACAAAGATTTTAGTAGCATAAAAATAGCACTGCCGATAGGTATTTCATTCTTTACATTTCAAGCTATGTCTTATGTAATTGATGTATACAAAAAGAAAGTAGATGTTCAAAAAAATCTATTTAATCTAGGACTTTACATAGCTTTGTTTCCCCAGCTTATTGCTGGCCCAATAGTTAGATATGAAACTATTGAAAAAGAAATAGAAAACCGAAGTGAAAGCTTTGATGATTTTTCGGAAGGAATAATAAGATTCATTCAAGGTCTTGCAAAGAAAGTAATCATAGCAAATCAAGTTGCACTGGTTGCAGATGCTGCTTTTAATACCACGACAGAAGAACTATCAACAGCTTTTGCCTGGTTAGGGGCTATAGCTTATACTTTACAGATTTATTTTGATTTTTCTGGATATTCTGATATGGCAATAGGCTTAGGACGAATGTTCGGCTTTCATTTCCTGGAAAATTTCAACTATCCTTATATGGCAAACTCCATCACTGATTTTTGGAGAAGATGGCATATCTCTTTAAGCAGTTGGTTCAGAGATTATGTCTATTTCCCATTAGGTGGCAGCAGAGTAGATTCTAAGGCAAGACATATTTTTAATTTGTTTGTAGTCTGGCTTTTAACAGGAATGTGGCACGGAGCAAACTGGACATTTATAGCTTGGGGTCTTTTCTATTTCACATTACTTGTAATAGAAAAACAAACCGGTCTTGACAAAAAAAAGGTCTGGTGGGGACATATTTACACAATGTTCTTCGTTATTCTAGCCTGGGTTATTTTTAGAGCAACTAACATTATTAGTGCAATAAACTACATTAAAGCAATGTTTGGTATATCTCAAAATATAGATATAACAAAGTTCGAGCTTTACATTTTCAATTATAAAATCTATCTATTACTTGGATTAGTTTTTATGATAAATATTCCTTTTACTCTTTCTTTTAAAAAGCAAGAAAATCTGTTTAATCTGTTACGGGCAATTACTGCTATATGCTTGTTTTGTTTAACTATAATCTTTATAGTTAAAGAAACATATAATCCATTTATATATTTTAATTTTTAATATGAAAATTTCTAAATATTTTTCTATAGTTTTTTTATTAATTATATTTACCTTTAATTTAAGTATTTATAAGGAAATGATTGTTCATCACAAAATAAAAAAAGAAAAAAATGAAATTTTGAACAATCATGACATATCAAAATCATCAAATTACGTAAATTGGCAAAAAGAATACCCTATAGATAATGAAATTGAAGAAAAAAATATTAATTTAAATAAAACTCAGAACAAAAAAATTCTAAGTAAAATAAAAAAAAGTATTTCAGAAATTGAAACTCGTTCTAATAAGTTTATTCCTGCCAGAATAAAATTAGTAGAAGCTGGTCATTTAATTAACCAATTATTTGGTGGCAATATGTTTTTGAAATTAGATAACATGATTAGATTCAATAACGGTTATTTCGGATTTATAATATCAGAAAAAGCTTCTTTTGAAGCTGACGGGCTTAGAACGGTAGAATTTGCAAAATATCTAAATAATCATAATATTAAATTTGGTTACATACTATGCCCATCAAAGTTTTCTAAGACCAAAAAGGACCTTCCTGTAGGAATGGAAGATTATTCTAACGAAAATGCGGATTCTTTCATAAAAGTATTAAAAGATAATAATATACCAATGTTAGATCTGCGTGATGAATTAAGCAAAGATTATCAAGATATATTTGATGCCTTTTTTAAAACTGATCATCATTGGAAAACAGAAACAGGTTTTTGGGGCACACAGAAAATAATTAAATTCTTAAATACCGAATTAAAATATACTTTTGACGAAAACATTATCAACAAAGAAAACTTCAACTTTAAACTTTATCCAAAAATGTTTTTAGGCTCACAAGGGAAGAAGGCTAGTCTAAGCATAGCTGAACCAGATGATTTTACTCTTATAACCCCTAAATTTGAAACCGATTTTTCTTACGAAGCTTACAACCATGGAATAAAAAAGACAGGAAAATTTGAAAACTCATTGCTATCTCTCCAAGAATTAAAAGGAGATTATTACAATGCTAATCCATACGGGGTTTATTCTCAATCACAAGTAGCAAGATTTATAAACAAATTAACTGCTAATAAGAATAAAATCATGATTATAAAAGATTCTTTTGTTGGAGTAATAGCTCCATTCTTAGCTTGTGTAACAAAAGAAATACTTTTAGTTGATATTAGAAAAGACCCAGATACTTTTGACGGAAGTATAAAAAAATTAATACAAAAAGAAAAACCAGATATAGTATTAATTCTCTATCATTGTGGTGTATTCGATCCAGCAAACAAAAACGTACGTTACCTTCATCTATTTCGTTAATTAAAATATGGAAAAACTCCCTCACAATAAGCAAGGGAGTTTTTATTATTCGCTTAATAAATCTGTTAAGCCTTACTTAGCAAAGGCATCAACCTTTGTCTGGAGGTCAGCTGCGATTTTGGCTTCAATCTTAGAAGCTTCTTCCACATTCTTTGCTCTTACAGAAACATAGGTTTTAAGCTTTGGTTCTGTGCCAGAAGGTCTTACGACTACTGAGCAGTGACCGTCCATTAGGAACTTGATAACATCAGATTTTGGCAAGCCATCAACACCTTTGTTGTAATCGAGCATTTTATTAACTTTAACGCCACCGATTACATCAACGCCCTTAGCAAAGCCAGTAGTAACAGCTTTCATCTTAGCAATGCCTGCAGAACCTTCAAAAGTATAAGAATGAGTAATATTCAGGTTGTAACCGAACTTAGCATAGAGTTCATTTAAGCGTTCAATAAGACTCTTGTTGTGAGTCTTGTAGTAAGCAAACATTTCGCAAATCAAGAAAGCTGCATTAACAGCATCTTTGTCTCTTGCATGAGTTCCAGTAAGATAGCCATAGCTTTCTTCAAAACCGATAAGGTAAGATTCAGGATGACCACCTTTTTCGAGGATTGCAATCTGTTCACCGATATATTTGAAACCAGTCAGAACGCTGATTGTCTTTGCACCATAGCTTTCAGCAATAGCATCAGCAAGGTCAGTAGAAACGATAGTCTTAATAACGGTCGGATTAACCGGCATCTTCTTAGCAGCAATCAATCTTGAGCAAATATAGTCTACAAGAAGCAAACCGACTTCGTTACCAGTCATAAGTCTGTATTCACCCTTGTCGTCTTTAACAGCAATACCTACTCTGTCGCAGTCTGGGTCGGTAGCAAGAAGCATATCAGCATTCAGACGTTTTGCGTATTCCATGCCAAGCTGCATAGCTTCTTTGATTTCTGGGTTAGGGAATGGGCAGGTCGGGAAATGACCGTCAGGCATTTCCTGTTCTTTAACAACAGTTACATTAGTAAAACCAGTTTCTTTCAATACTCTGGTTACTGGAACAAGACCAGTGCCATTAAGCGGAGAATAAACTATAGCTACGTTTTTGTCTATCTTTTCGCCGTTGAGCATAGAAAGCTTTTTGATAGTTTCAATAAACGAAGTAATAATGCTTTCAGGAATATACTTGATGTTGCCTTTCTTCATGCCTTCGTCAAAGTTACCCTGTTTTACATCTTTGAAAACATCAGTCTTATTGATTCTGTCTTGAATTTCTTTTGCAGCGTCAGAAGTAATCTGGCAGCCGTCAGCACCATAGACCTTGTAGCCATTGTATTTTGAAGGGTTATGAGAAGCTGTAACCATAACACCAGCAGAACATTTAAGTTCTCTTGTAGCATAAGAAACACAGGGAGTCGGCATCAACTGCTTATAAATGTAAACTTCGATACCGTTAGCTGCAAAAACTTCAGCAGCAGTTCTAGCAAACAAATCAGAATTGATTCTTGAGTCAAAGCTGATAGCAATTCTTCTGTCGCCTTCTTTGTAGTGATTTACAACATAAGAGGCAAGACCTTGGGAAGCCTTTGCAACAGTATAAATATTCATTCTGTTGGTGCCTGCACCTAGAACACCACGTAATCCACCTGTTCCAAATGCTAATTCAGTAAAGAAAGCATCTTCAATCTTTGCGTAATCATCTTTGATTGCTACAAGTTCAGAGTTGATGTCTTTATTTGATTTTGTTTCTTCAACCCATCTTGCATATTCTTTTCTAATTTCAGTTTCGTTCATTCCTGTTATTATTCCTTTCCTCAAACAAGGCTATATACAACTTAAAATATTATAAAACAGTAAAATCTAAATGAAAAGAAAAATCATATTAAAGTTAATTTAGAAAAACGTAAAAGCTTACCATCAATAAATTGAACTTCATGAAGAATCTCTTCTTTAAATTTTTCCTGTAAGCTAAATTTTGGACTATTGTTATTATCATTATTCATATCTATTTTTTTTATTTCTATAAAATATTTATAAGTATGGTCTTTAAACAAACTAATTATCTTTTCTTCATTCCTATTACAGTCTTCGTAGCCTAAAGCACTATAATTTAAGGGGACAAACAGGCTTGAGTTATCGGTCAATAATATATAATTGTATTTATCTGGGAAATAGCAATCTAAATATCTTCTAGTTTCTTTAAAATATTGATAAGATTCCAAATTTCTTACCCCAAAATTACGACCAGCATTAGGCCAATAAACAACAATAATAAACAATATGGCAAGAAAACAATACGATTTTCTTAATTCAGGAATTCTCTTAGCTTTAATTCTATTAAAATTACTCAAAAGGTAAACAACCATAACTACAATTATTGGTAAAAAAGGTATAATATGCCTTCCTATTGACCAATCGGTTAAATCTGTTAACTTATAAGAAAATTCAGCAATGGCATATAAAATATAAAAAGAAAAAATACTAATCCAAAAAATGCGATAATCTTTATCTGACATCCAATTAAGATTGTTTTTAATCATCTCTTTTTGTTTTTTTAATATTTCTTCAATAAACAATAAAAAACCAACGAAACCGATGATATTAATTGCTAAAATAATACCTAATTCTTCTTCCCCTGAAAATAAAAAGACAAAAAATCTAATTATGTTATTATAAAAATAACTAAAATTGAAAAGACTATCTAGTTGCCCAATTTGAACAGTCAACGAAATTTTCAACAACCATAGAATAGGTATTAATAAAAGAGGGAATAAACATGTTTTATAAGTTAAATTCGAAATTTCTTTTTTTGGCAAATAGTAAACAATTAAAGAAATAATAAGGATAATTGATAAAATAGAATATATTTGACTTTGTAATAAAATTATAAACCATATTAATAACGATTCAGCTTTATTTGCATTAGGCTGTTTGATAAAACAATAAATATTCAAAAATAAAACAAGAGAACAAAAGAGATTATAAATATCAAAACTGCCTGAATTTGTATAAAGAATAAAGACAGGAAAAGCTGTTAAAATACATAATCCACAGATTCCCCAAAATCTACCAAATATAATCTGTATAAAATAATACATCAAAAATAATGATAAAAAACCAATTATTGAATTTAAAACAAATACATTTTCTGGGCGATAACCAATTAAAGAATGATTTAAACTAAGAATATAAGAAAAAAAAGTTGAATTTCTGTCTATAAACATATTGAAAAGAGTTTTCTTTCCTGTTTCAGTTTCAATGGAACTAATAGTCGTATAACTTATTTTTCTCTCATATAGGTTTTGAGAAGTAGATAATACATTTGTTTCAAAGGGTAAAATTCTAAAATCCGGTTTACAAGCAAAACCAGATAAGGAAACAAAAAGGAAAGAAAGAAATAAAGCTAACCAATGAAAAACAAAAAACTGTTTTATTTTGTTTAAAATTAATTGATTATCTATAATATTATTTTCGTTAAAAATAATATTCTTTATTATACAAATAACAAAGAATATAGAACTAATTGAATAAAAATAAAAAACACTTCTAGAATAGGAAAAAACTATTGCTTCATTATCTAAATAGAAAAAACCAAACCAGATTGCTATTATTCCAGAAATTAAAAACAGCATTAGTTTTTTCACTTTCTATCTCCGTTAATCACTGAAACCAGTACATTTAGACACTCTTAAAAACTGCTCTGCAGTTATTTGAGTTTCATAAAGCAAAGTCATATTTAATGAATTTGGAACAATACACTTATCAATTGGTTTGTTATTAATTCTATTGATTTTTTGCACTAAAATAATATAAGTATAAGTTTTATTTTTAAGAAAACCTTTTATATAGTCCATATTATTTCTCATGTAATCAAAGCTAAAAGCATTATATTTTAAAGGAACATACATATTTTCTCTATTAACGATGAGAAGATAATCTTTTTTATCAGGTAAATATGAAGACAAATATTCTCTTGTAGCTCTAAATTCGCGATAAAGAGTTAGATCTCTAACCCCTAAGTTTTGTCCTGCCACAGGATAATAAATAAATAGCAAACTCATTATAGAAATAAAGCAATAAACCTTTCTAACTTTGAACCTTTTGTAAAGCAAATAACAGAATTTTGTTGTAAAAAATACAAAAATAGGCAAAAAGATAATAGCTAATCTCGAACTACTTCTTAGAGTAAAATCTCCTCCCCAGAAAGCAAATCTTATAACAGCATGGAATATATAAAATAATGATATTGAACTCCAAAAAAGTATCTGGCTATTGAGCTTTCCATAATCATAAGATTTATTTGAAGTATTATTATATTCTGAGGCAACTTTTATACTTGAAATAATTAAATCTATAAGAGTCCATATCAAACCAGCAATAGAAATAAATGTAATTATAGGAACCACTCCAAACGCAATATCTTTCCCTTGAAAAAATAAAAAAGCTTTTTCTAAATTTGCTTTAAAATGAATAAAAGAAAATGCATCACCTTTGTCTTCGGCTTCTAAAGCTCTTACGGTGTAAGTAAGCAATCTATGCCAAACAATAGGAATAAAAAACAGAGGCGTTAAAACTAATTTATAACCGAATTTTAAATATTCACTTAAAGGCAGCTTAATTAATACGACAGGCAAAGCACATATTATAGCGGTAACCGACTCATATCTTGTCTGACTTATTAATGGCAATAAAAGTAATAAAGCTTCTGCATTTATTGCATTAGGAGTTCTTAAAAACCCAATTAATTGCCAAAAGAAAATTAAAGAGAATAATAAATTAAAAACTTCAAATCCCCCAGAAGTATAGTAAATTACAAATAGAGGATACGAAGCCAACAACAGTATTGAACAAATTCCCCAAAATCTACCAAATTTATAACTCACTAAATGATACATAAATAATAATGTAAAAAACGCAGATATTATATTGACAACAAAAATATTTTCGGGTCTGTATCCAAAAACAGAATGTGCAAAACAAACAGCTAGCGGAAATAATGCAGGTCTTTTTTCAAATTCAGAATAAATAACATCTTTAAAACCGAAATAAAAATAATTCACTGAGGTAAAATTTCTATATTCTCTATTTTCATAAAATGCTTGACTGACTGAAAGCAAGTTTGTTTCATCTGCTAAAATTCTAAAATCTGGTTTTGAAACAATAGTTCCTATAACAACAAGAATAAATGATAAAATAATAGCTAATTTATGCTTTTTTAAATAAATCTTAAACCATTTAACTAAATTAGCATTAATAGTTCTAATCGACGCAAATAACCATAGTAACAAATTGGCTATTAAAATATAGTAAATCCAATTAGTATAAATGTTTTCAATAACATTTTTATATTTATCATTATAAACAAATAAACAAAAAAAGGTTATTATAGTTGTAATTAAAGTATATAACAAAGGATTTTTTATTACATATTTTATCATAATTTTATAGGTTTTCCTTGGTATTTTCTTTGCCAATATTAGATATGTTGTTATTCAGAACTGATTTAGATATTTTTAATATATTATTATTTAGCAATTTTAATTTAAAAACATCTAATATATCCCAATACTCATTATTTATTTTTTCATAACTATTTTTTAAAGAATCTGTTTCTTTATCTACAATTTGAAATACTAAGAAAAATGAACAATATTTATCTTTAGTATAATTGACTAGATATTTATAACTATCATCTAATCTATCTATTCTTACAGCATTATAACCAAAAGGTGTAAATAAATTCGGATTACTATTAACAATAATATATTGCTGTTTGTCTGGGAAATTTTTTTCTAAAAATTGGAGACTTGTTTTCATATTCAATAACAATTCATAGTTATTGAAAGCTAAGTTAGCCATTTTAACAGATTTAGGCCAATAAACAAAAAGAATAAATACAAAAAAAGGAATTAAATAAACTTTTCTTATTTTAAATAAATTTGTTAAATGCTTAATAAAGTAAATTGTCATTATTATAAATAAAGGCAAAAAAATAATTCCTAATCTCATTATTATGGGACTGGTAAGATCAATCCAGCTATAGATAAACCGAATTAACGCATGTAAAACATAAAAAGAAAAAATAGAAATAGATAAAACTAAAAAACTTTTTTTGTCATTCATTCCAAAATAGTTTTCATTATTGTTATTTTCTTCTTTTTTAAACAATATAATAAAACTATTAATTATAAACCAAATTATACCCAATACAGCTAAAATACTATAAAGATTAACAATACCGAAAGCATCCTCACCAGAGAAAAAGAAACTAAAAGCCTTTTTTAAATTTACTTTCAGCCAATAAAAACCAAAACCTTCGTTCATATTATTTAATTGCCAGTAGTAAGGACTATTGGTTACGACTCTTAACCAAGCAGGAGCAACAAATAATAAAGGGTAAACAATAAATTTATAACTTAAATTTTTATATTCATTTTTTGGTAATAAATATGCAAATACAGGCAATGCAATTAATAAAGTCAACACTGATTCATAACGACTTTGAGCTAAAAGAGGTATCCAAAGTAAAAATAACTCTCCTTTTTTAGCATCTGGTGATTTAATATATTTATATAAAATAAGAAAGAAAATCAAAGAACACATCATATTAAATACTTCAAAACCGCTAGAAGTTGTATAATAAACAAACAATGGGTAAGAAGCCAGACAAAGCATTCCGATTATTCCCCAGATTCTACCTTCAAAAATCTGAATAAGATAATAAATTAAAAATAAAGATAAAAAACCATTAATAAAATTAAAAATAAAAATATTATTAACTCTATAGCCAATTAAAGAATGAACTATATACAACAAATAAGAAAAAAAAGCGGGTCTTTTTTCTAATTTTGCTTCTAAAACATCTTTTTGCCCTGAAGGATATTCAAAGGAAGACATCGTCAAATATGACTCTCTGCTTTGATATAAAGATTGAGAAATAGATAGTATATTAGTTTCATCTGCTAAAACTCGAAAATAAGGCTTACAAATATTTGACGCAAAAATCATTAATAAGAACGACAAAACTATAGCTAAAGAATGATATTTACTAAAAGAATAAGTTTTCTTTAAAAAAAATAAAAAATAGAATTCTATAGTTTGTGAATTGTCATAAGATAGTATGTCTATTATAGAAGTTATAAACAAAAATAAACTGATTGTTAAAAACCAATATATTGCTTTTTGGTAATTAATAATCATAGTAGGTATATCAAAAGCAAAAAAAGCAAACCAAATAGCAACAATACCATTTATTATAAATAAGATAAGTTTAATATTGGGCTTCATTTGTTTTCATTAATTTCATTGGCATTACTCTTTTTAAGATAATTTTCTCCAATTAACAAAGCTGCATAATCATCTATTGGTCTAGGAGGTGACTGCATACTAATTGGAATAATCTTCCAGATTCCCTTAGGAGGGTTTTCTTGAAAATAACGAGCTCGAGCCATAAAAGTAGTATTTTTCTCGTCACCAAGTTTTATATCTATATTTAATTCCAAACTATTAAAAAGTTTGCACAAAACAGCACTTTTTGTACCATCTCCCATTACTATATACATAGGGGGGTTGGAAGTATCCTTGCAATACTTTGCAAAAATTCTGTGCATATCGGCTAAATAACCAATTCCTAAATCGCCATGGGTAAAATCTAAATTAACAACAGCATAACCTACTTTATCTGAACCTGGATCTATCGCAAAAATCCATTTTTTGTCATCAATATTACTCATTGTTTAATTATTTGGTTCAGGAATAGCGATACGATAAATATTGCAAGCAAGTTGTTTTATTTCTTCATATCCTTCTAATTCATCAAACCATTTTTCAGGAATAGCAGACAAACCAAACCAAGCACCAAACATACCGCCAGCCATAGCTGCTATAGCATCTGAATCTCCGCCACAATTGGCTGCACCTATTATCATACTGTCAAAACGACCTTCAGCCCTTAAAAACCAATAAAGAGCGGCGGCAAAAGAATCAACACAGTATCCAGTATTACCTATATTGGATATAGCTCTTTTAGAATCTAGCTTCAAAGAATCCTTAACAATTCTTAGTTTTCTTCCCATTTCTATAGCATAAGGTTGGGCACACTCTATTGCTCTACTGCATATTTTATCAACCGAAAACTCTTCATCGGATAACCCCATACTTATAACAGAAGCAAAAGAAAGTGAGGTTCCTAAACAACGAGGATCTGTATGACTTAAACGGCAAGATTTATCTATACTGCTTTTCAGCATGGCAGTTGACTTGCTAAAAGCTAAAGCATATGGAAGAGTTCTGCAAACAGCACAGTTTCCAGCAGATAAAAGACCTGATGTTTCCCAAGGTGCACCTGCAGCAAGTTTCCTACAAGCCGCCATGACAGTATTCCCTGGAAATCTCCATTCTGATCTCTTTTTTTGAGAATGAAACCAATCAACAAATTTTTTTTCCAAATCTTTTATGGAAAAACAACCACATTCTGAAAGACTTCTAGCTATCAAAAGCATTAACTGAGTTTCATCCGAATATTGTCCAGGTAAAAGATGAGACAAAGGATGCGATCTAGAAGCTTTTGTATAATATTTGATTATCTCTTCACCATCTTCTGGATATCTTATAACATCCTCAAGCGGGGAAGCTAAAGCATCACCAATAGCATAACCAAGCATACTAGCTTGAAATTTTTCAATCATTAGAATCAACCTTACCTGCTTGGTTAATAATAGAATCGCGCAAGCGAATTTCTTTTAAATTAAGAAACACACCAGGATTCTTTTCCAAAAAATGATAGAATTCAAAAACGTCTAATGTATATAAAATAGTATCTTCTACTGCTTTATATGAAAAACGATATCCTCCTCTTCTCATATCCCCATATATTTTAAATAGGAAACTGCCACGTCCGCCTCTGATAATTTCTTTGTTTTCTCTAAGCAGTGCTACAGAGCCCCTATCAATTAAGAAAAATTTACCTCTTACTCTACCTTGGTGAGCAAAAATAGTTCCTTCATCTATTATTTCACGACTCATAATCCCCTGTAAATGAGTTCTTTGTGTTGGAGTAAGTGATTTTAAAACAGGAGTATCATCAAACAACTGCCAAGTATCAAATTCTCTATTTAGAGCTACAACCTTCATCCGACGAGCAACTTCAGTTCCTCTTATGAAATACAAGAAATCATACTTGTCCATAGATAGAACTTTCATTTCGGATTCAGCAACAACATTGGCATTTCTAGGTTTATTCAGAATCATAGAAGTTTCACCAATATAATCATTGTTTGAGTATACTTTGAAAACTTCGCCATTTCGTTCGACTCTGGCTCTACCACTTACAATCATGAAAAATCTATCACCAATAGCTCCTTCTTTAATCAGAAAATCACCAGGATTATAGTGTTCAACTTTAATAAGGGTCAAGAATTCTCTTGCTTTGTCAATAGATAAATCAGAGAACAAATCAATATGGCTTAAAACATCTAAATATTCAAGAGCCTCATTTGAAGGAGGTGGAGCAACAGGTATGACTATAGATGCTTCTCTTCCATCAGGAGCTTTCTTTAAGCCTGAATCTTTTGGTATCTTGGTATCGCTTAAATGCATCAAATACATGCGTTTCTTTACAGAGTCAGGTAAATCTATAAGGTTTTGCATAGGAGTATGCAGAGGTGGCATTCCAGCTTCATGGAATATTACAGTATGATGCCAAGGGAAATTTTGAAGTTCAATCATTCGGAAACGATTAATGTCACCACGTTCATATAGCTTTTTAAAGAATTTAGGATCATACATTGAATCAGAAGAATTAACAAAACTCTTGCCTTGAAAATAAACTTCAAAACCAATAGTTGGTATGGAATGAAGGGTATAGAAGAATCTAAATTCACCACCATTTATCCTTATAGGAACTTGCAAATTAATAGGATGGAATTTAAACAAGTTCATAAAAGTATTACGAGTAAGACCTGTTAATGGTTGATACTTCCTAATGAAGCTTTCCATTACTGTTTCGGTAGTATATAAATTAATCTTCTTTTCTTCTAATAATTTCTGAAGTATGCCTGAATCATGATCTGCATGACAATGACTTAAAATACAATCGTCTATAAGTCTTGGATTAATATCCATAGTTTTAAGCCATTTTGTGGAATCAACAGGAGGATCTACTAAAATTCCCCGTTTATTAATCCAAAGAATAAAACCACTAGTCAGTTCCTTGGTATCAAAGCCAGAACCAGAACCAATAACAGTCAAACCAAACAAAGGTGGTTCAAAGGGTTTTGTGGAATAAACATCTGGAACATTAGCACCGAAAGAAATATCTAAAGGAACTTCAGCAAGAACTTCTTTACCATCGACAACTCGAAGAACATCTTTGGTTCTTTCCAAAGCCATGTTACCAAAAGGAACACGATTATTTGGACCCCAAGAAACAGGAATAATCATGTCTGACAGTTCGGCTTTACGTTTGCCCGACAGACCATCAGCACGCAAGTATTCCATTTCTGCTCTAAGATTTGGAATTAGATCTCTATTTATGCCATAAGGAAATTCTCTAACAAGATTAATTACTTCAGGCCCCAATAAAGCTTCTCTCACAACATGCTGACAAGTTTTTAACTGGTGATCAAAACCTATAATGTGAACAGGTCTTCTCTTTATAAAGAAATTATAGTAAGTAGGGAATTCAAAATCAGCCAAAGAAACACCACGTTCCACAGAAAAAATCTTATTGGGAACGACAAATGTATCTGACACTTCGCCTAGAATACTCATTGAATCTTTGATTGTTTCTGGAGGAGCACCTATTTGAAGACAACCACAAGGTGTCTTAATAATATAACCGCCTCGAGATAAACTAATCACTTCCAATGACATAATATACCACCTACTAATTCCTTTATAAAAAGATAATCAAAACAGTAGAATAATGCAAGTAAATTATAATAAACACAAAGATTTTCTTTCATTTATTTTATTATCTTTCTACAAAAAACACTTAATAAAAAGACAAAGGTATAATAATTCTCTCTAGCAAGATTGAAAGTTAAATTATTACTATGATAAAATATTAATACTATGCCAGATACAAACCAACAAACAAATCAACAAGAAAAAAACAATACAAATAACAGCAACAACAATAAAGTAAATCAAAATACTTCAACAACAGATAATTCTACTGAAAAAAAAGAAACAGAATCTGCTGAAAAAAAAGAACCAGAACCAACTTTAGCAGAAGACTACGAAAATCTAAAACAGATGCATCTGCTTAGAAACGTAATGATAAGAATGCAATATGGAAGATACCCCAATAAGAAAATAGACAGCATTCTAAAAAGAAGAATGGATTTAGATGAATCAAAATATCAGGGAACTCATATTGTCAGAATTATTATTTCAATAATGGCTTCTTTTTTTATTTGTACAATTATATATATTGTTATATGGTTAATTGCGAGCTCAATGAATCTAAATGATTTAAAAGAAACTTCCTCTTTGGTAATTTCGTTATTTTTCCTGTGTAGTTGCGGATTTTTAATATTTAACAATATATCTGTACCTGATGAAAAAAAATTAAAAGAAGCTATAAATGAGCGAATGAATGAAATAGAAAATGAACTAAAAAAAGAGAAAAAAGAAAATGACACAAATAAGTCAGAAAAACAAAGTTAAGCAGATAATCAATCTGCTAAGTGAAAAATATCCTTCTCCCAAATGCGCACTAGATCATAAAAATCCTTGGCAATTGCTTGTAGCAACTATTTTATCTGCCCAATGCACAGACAAAAGAGTTAATATGATTACTCCTAATTTATTTAAAAAATATACAACAGTTGAATCTTTTGCAAAAGCAAACATAAAAGAATTAGAAGAAATAATTCATTCTGCTGGTTTCTACCATAATAAAGCAAAAAATATAATAAGCTGTGCAACAGAACTTTTAAATAAATTTAATGGAATATTGCCACAAACCTTAGATGAGCTAACAAAATTGCCTGGAGTAGGAAGAAAAACAGGTAGCGTATTACTTGGTAGTGCATTTGGTAAAGCTGAAGGCATTGTAGTAGATACACATGTTTCTAGATTGTCAAAAATAATAGGTTTAACCCAAAATACTGATCCAGAAAAAATAGAAAAAGATTTAATGAAAATAGTAGATAAAAAAAATTGGATAAATTTTTCTCATTGGCTGATTTTACACGGCAGAGAAACTTGTATCGCAAGACGACCCAAATGTGATAACTGCATAATAAATCATCTCTGCGAAAGTTTTTGCAAAAACTAGATAAACAATAAAACCAACTCACACCCAAAACCTATAAAACCTAAAAATAAAAAAGCCTCGCAATAATGTGAGGCTTTTTTATTAGCATAAATTACTTCAAAGAAACCTTTGCACCAGCATCTTCAAGTTTCTTCTTCATAGCTTCAGCATCAGCTTTGCTCAAACCTTCTTTAACGGTCTTAGGAACGCCGTCAACAAGATCCTTAGCTTCTTTGAGACCAAGGCCAGTCAATTCACGAACAGCCTTAATAACGTTAATCTTGTTAGTACCATTGCTTTCAAGAACAACATCAAATTCGTCTTTTTCAGCAGCAGCGGCAGCGGGACCAGCGGCAGCAACCATAACAGGTGCATTAGCAGTAACATCAAATTTTTCTTCAATAGCTTTAACTAAATCAGAAAGTTCAAGAACGGTCATCTTTTCGATGGCTTCGAGAATCTGGTCTTTATTCATTGTAAAAACTCCTTTTAATCAAGTTAGTAATAAAAATAGTAATTATGCAGCAGGTGCTTCGGCTGCAGCTTCTTCTCTCTTCTTGCGAAGAGCATCGATAACACATGCAAACTTGCGAATTGGACCTTGAACTGCAGAAGCAAGCATTGTAAATAATTCTTTCTTGCCAGGTATTTTGGATAATGCAGTAAGTTTTGCAACATCAAGAACTTCACCATCCATAAAGCCTGCCTTAAAAGTGAATTTCTTAGCCTTATCAGCAAAAGCAAACAAAGCTTTTACTGGAGCAATTGGATCTTCATAACCAAAAGTAACAGCAGTGTTACCTTTAACAGATTTTTCCAATTCGACCATTGGAGTATCATGGAAAGCACGGCAGAGAAGAGTATTCTTTACAACACGAATTTCAGAACCAGTTTCACGAACTGATTTTCTGAGAGCTGTCATATCAGAAACCTGAACACCTTCACAGTTAGCCAAAACAACAACTTGAGCTTTAGCTATCTTATCCTGAAATGCTTTTACATAAGCTTCTTTTTTAGATAAATCTTTCATGTCTTCACCTCCTCCTTTTTTGAGGAATAAAAAAACCGTCTTCGGCACGAGACCAAAAACGGTTTTATATTGCTATATATTCAACACATTTTATAGTCTCGGCAGGGAGGTTCTTTTTTGGAACCAATTAATTGAGACCTGCGGTCTTAGACTAGTTAAATCAAAAACGAAATCATTTATCTGATTCAGTCTTTGCTTCGCTTAAATCTAAATCGTAACCAGGACCCATAGTGGAACTAAGAGTTACGCCTTTGATATAAGTACCCTTTGCTCCAGATGGCTTAGCTTTATTAATCGCTTGAAAGAAGGCTAGGAAATTTTCTTTTAGCTTTTTAGCTTCAAAAGAAGCTTTTCCTATTGACGAATGAATGATACCTGCTTTTTCAACACGATACTGAAGCTTACCAGCTTTCAATTCGGTTATTACTTTTGCAACATCCATAGTAACAGTACCAACTTTTGGATTTGGCATTAAGTTACGAGGACCAAGGATTCTACCTAGTTTACCAACATATCTCATCATATCTGGTGTTGCAACAGCAGCATCAAAATCAGTCCAGCCTCCTTCGATTTTGGCTACTAAATCTTCTGAGCCAACGAAGTCTGCTCCAGCTGCCTGTGCTTCCTGAGCCTTTGGACCAGCGGCGAATACAACTACACGAGTGGTTTTACCAGTTCCGTGAGGTAACACACAGCTACCACGCAACTGTTGATCAGCATATTTAGGATCAAGACCAGTGCGAACAGCTACATCGATGGATTCATCAAATTTAGCAGTGGCAGTCTTTTTAACTCTTTCAAAAGCTTCATCCAAGCTATATTGTTTAAGATGAACTAAGTCTTTTTTTGTTTCGTTAAATCTTCTAGAGTGTTTCGGCATAATTTTCTTCCTCCTTTCTTTGAGGATTCAATACTTTACCACAAAGGCAACTATTAGTCAACTACTTCCATGCCCATGCTACGAGCAGTACCTTTAACTACATTCATAGCAGCTTCAAGAGATGCAGCAGTTAAATCTGGCATCTTCTTTTCAGCAATTTCTTTAATCTGAGCCATAGTAACTTTACCGACTTTGGTACGACCAGGAGTCTGGTTGCCTTTTGGAATTCCAGCTGCTTTCTTAAGTAAGAATGCTACAGGCGGAGTCTTGGTGATGAAGGTATAAGATCTGTCTGCATAAACAGAAATTTCAACCGGAATTATTGCATCGCCTTCTTTAGCCGTCTTATAGTTAAAGTTCTTACAAAAGTCCATGATGTTAACACCATGTTGACCAAGAGCTGGACCAACTGGTGGAGCCGGATTTGCTTTACCGGCAGGAATCTGCAATTTAACAACAGCTACTAATTTCTTGGCCATAATATTTAAAACTCCTTAACTAAGAACGATGTCTTTTCATTTGTTATCAAGCTTCTTCAAGCTGAATGAGATCAACTTCAATAGCGGTATCTCTACCAAATATATAAACAAGAACTTTTGCCTTGCGTTTTTCTTGGTTAATCTCTTTAATAACACCAACAAAATCAGAGAAAGGACCACCGATAATCTTTACATTCTGACCTTCTGTGAAACCTATAGGAGTCATAGCAGCAGAACGCTGAGGACCGATACCAGCCGCTCTAAGTATATTCTGAACTTCTTTGTCATGTAAAGGAGTCGGTTTATTGCCCAGACCTACGAATCCTGTAACCCCTGGAGTGTTTTTTACAACAGTCCAAGTTTCATCATCCATATCCATCTGAACTAAAACATATCCAGGATATACCTTGCGAGATTTTGTGGTTCTTTCACCATCTTGAACTCTTTCAGAACTTTCTTCTGGAACTAAAACCTGAAGAATGCTTTCTTTCTTTCCAAGAAGTTCAACACGATTTTCTAGATTCTTTTTTACTTTATATTCTGAACCTGAATTTGTATGGATTACATACCATTTTGCTTTTAAAATATCCACAGTTAACCTTACCCAATCCCTGTACCAGCACTATTAAATATAGATGAATAGGCGTATGTAAAAATTAAATCGCAAAGTCCAATAAATAAACCTAAAACGATAGAACTTACAATAACTACTCTTGTCGAAATTCTTACACTAGCAAAAGTTGGCCAAGTAACTCGACCTTTATTGGGTCTAACTTCAATCCAAACTTCTCGTAAGAACTGAACGGTTTCTTTCCACCAAGTTACTATAGCACTTTCAGACTTAGCGGTAACATTTTCTGATTTTTCAGGTTTATTTTCTACTACTACTAATTCTTTTTCTGATTTATTTTTACCCATTTAACCCTCTTTTCGATTGGAGGAATTCAATCAGGCCAAGAGGGAGTCGAACCCCCAACCCCCGGTTTTGGAGACCGGTGCTCTGCCAATTGAGCTATTGACCTAAACCTAATTGCTAACAGTCCCTACAATTACTTACCTTCTTTGTGAAGGGTGTGCTTGCGTTCGGCTGAACAATATTTCATTAGTTCAATACGATCGGGATTGTTACGCTTGTTCTTCATTGACATGTAGTTTTTGCGCTTGCAACTGCTGCAAACCAATGTGATTTTTTCTCGCATAACATTACCTCGCTTAAAAAAGCCGACGTTGTCGGCTTTAAACACAAAAAGGTGGGACGGGGTTCGCCCCACCTTTGCTTACAACAAATATCAGATTATTCAATAACCTGAGTAACTACACCAGCACCTACTGTGTGGCCACCTTCACGGATAGCGAAGCGTAAACCTGTTTCACAAGCGATTGGTGTAATAAGTTCGCACTGGAACTTAGCATGGTCACCAGGCATTACAAGTTCTTGACCTTCGCCAAGAGTTACAACGCCAGTAACGTCTGTAGTTCTGAAATAGAACTGTGGTCTGTAACCAGACAAGAATCTAGTATGACGTCCACCTTCTTCTTTAGTAAGAATGTAAACTTCAGCCATGAATTTCTTGTGAGGATGAATGCTACCTGGTTTAGCAAGAACCATACCGCGTTCAACGTCTTTCTTTTCAACACCGCGGAGAAGAACGCCGATATTATCACCAGCCTGACCCTGATCAAGAAGTTTTCTGAACATTTCAACGCCAGTAACTGTGGTTTCACGAGTTTCTTTAATACCAACGATTTCAACCTTATCGCCAACTTTTACGATACCACGTTCAACACGGCCAGTAACAACAGTACCACGACCAGTGATTGTGAATACGTCTTCGATTGGGAGTAAGAATGGCTTATCGATAGCACGTTCTGGTTCTGGAATATAGGTATCAAGAGCGTTAAGAAGTTCTTTGATAGGTTCTGCAGCAGGACCTTTACCCTCTGCAAGACGAGCCTGTTCAGCTGAACCACGAATTACAGGTATATCATCGCCTGGGAATTCATATTTGCTGAGGAGTTCGCGAACTTCCATTTCAACTAGATCAAGAAGTTCAGCATCATCAACAAGGTCAGTCTTGTTCATGAAAACAATGATTCTAGGAACACCAACCTGGCGAGCCAAGAGGATGTGTTCACGAGTCTGGGGCATTGGACCATCAGTAGCGGCAACAACAAGAATTGCACCGTCCATCTGAGCAGCACCAGTAATCATATTCTTAATATAGTCAGCGTGACCTGGGCAGTCAACGTGAGCATAGTGACGAGTTGCTGTTTCATATTCAACGTGACAAGTATTGATGGTGATACCACGAGCTTTTTCTTCAGGAGCTGAGTCGATATCAGCATAGTTCATTACATTGCCATTACCATTGAGGTTAGCACATGTCATTGTGATAGCAGCAGTTAAAGTGGTTTTGCCGTGGTCGATGTGACCGATAGTACCAACGTTAACGTGCGGTTTTGTTCTTTGATAGGTTTCCTTTGCCATTTGGCTTCCTCCTGAAATTTTTGGGGGTTTATAAAAAATCACCCAATTACAAATAAAAGCTCGCGACCAGGATTGAACTGGTGACCTCTAGCTTACCATGCTAGTGCTCTGCCGACTGAGCTACACGAGCAATTGACTGGAGAGAGATGGATTCGAACCATCGTAGGCGCAAGCCAACAGATTTACAGTCTGCCCCCTTTAGCCACTCGGGCATCTCTCCGCTTGAAAGCCGAAGATGGGACTCGAACCCGCAACCTGCTGATTACAAGTCAGCTGCTCTACCAATTGAGCTACTTCGGCTTATCGACAACAGTTTTTTAAACTGTACCGCTTTCACGGTATAGGGATTATATTGTATTTCAATGTCAAAGTCAACAACTTTTTAAAAAATATTTTTAAGATTTTGAAAAACACTGTACATAGGTAATCTGTCACAATCTTTTATTAAGGCATAATAATATTTTATTAATGAAAAAAAAATACCCCCAGGCGATAGCTTGGGGGTTTTATTTTGTATATTGGTTAAATTAGTCGTTTTTGATAGTTTTATCAAGAACTCTGATATCAAGCTGTGAACCAAATACAGGCACTGATGTGCTGAAAGTTCTTGTATTAGGAGCAGAACCACCTCTTATATATTCGCCCCAACTCCAACTGTCAGTAGTATCATCACAGTTACAACTATCATAATAATCCCATTCTCTTGCATTATCTGTTGCAACGATAACAATAGGACACCTCATCGGGAAATCATTACTTTCGCCTCTAAATATCATATTATAAACACTGTTTATATTTTTGATTTCAGTAGCAGTAACATTTGTTCCTCCTACTTCAACTCCTGATCTCCAATCGGAGGTAATGGTTCCTGTTACTGGATTTATTCCACCATCAGCAAAACCAAGATGACTTATAGTCATTACCGCTGTAGCAGAGCCACAGTTATCGCTAACACCAACTTCAAATTTACATTCAACACTATCTTCTGTCGCTTTTGGATTAAGTGCCATATTGGTTGCATTAAAGAAAGTTTTTTCTTCATTTCTAACGATACTATTGCCTCTGGTAGGAACCCAGGCTCTATAGGTTCTTCCTGTTTCAACTCCATTAACAAATCCATTATCTCCAGTAGGTGTCCAAACAGAATTTCTTGCCAATGATTCTTCGTCAAGAGTTAGAGCAAAATATTCTTCGCCTCTAACACTATAAGAAGCTGGCAACTGATTGTTATCAGAATCTACACTATATGGGAAATATGATGTATTTGAAGTCTTAGAATCATACATAGTGCCATAGCCAATTGGTGGAATATCATCCTTGACATTCATTACCAAGTTCAGTTCTTTCATAGCCATTTCGTTACCCGAAGAGTCTTTTAGGCTTACAAAGAACTTATATGGCCTGTATCCTGGGGAATTGTTAGCATAGCCATCTGGTATTCTGTTTTTCATACTTGTGCCATCTGTACCAAGCATAATTCCGCTTATAGGCAACCTATAATTTGTTTCAGAATAATATGAAGCTAACTTACAATCATAAGTAGAGGTTGCATATTGTAAATTGTGTTCATATCTACTACCATCTTGATTGTATTTAAACAGATAATAACTGGTGTCATCACTGAAATTTCTATCAGTAACAGAATTTGAATAAATCACATCTGCCAATCCGACCTTTACTTTGCCATACTGAGCAGTATCAAGATTGTTTTCATTATTCTGTCTTTGAGCAGTTTCAAAATACAAACGAACTTCTCTTGCATCTCTAGAAAAAACAGGTTCCAAATTTATATTAGAAGTAGCTTTTCCTTGATTTTTTAAATTACTGATAGTAGTTCTTAAAGACTGGTTTGTTGCAAAGTTTGTTCTATGTTCTTCCAGGCTTACACCTTGTTTACTTTCTATAGCTTCCCAGAAGTTATCGTCTTTTACAAATATATTTACATTTTGAGGATTCTTTTTACCTGCAATACCGTCATCTTTCTTCAAATCTCTACCAGTAATTCCAAACAAATTATTAGGATCTGTTTTACTCCAAACAATTGTAGGCGGCTTGTTATCTATAATCTTAACTTTTGCTCTACCTCTTATTGTGATAAATCCTGGAAGATTCTTAACAGGGAACCAAGGCTGACCATCTTTGAAAGCCCACATGTCGTATCGATATTCGCGTTTCATTTCAATTTGAATTTCAGCGTAATTTGGATCAGTAGGAGGCAAATTCTTGGTTGGTGAAGCTAAAACGGGATAATAGTTAATATTATCTTTCTTTTCCAATGGAATTGGCTGAGGTACTGAAGGATTGTTTCCTACCAGAGACAAAGTCTGAGTTGCCCCATCAGGTCCAACATAAAATAGTTTTGCAGTGACGGTAACATTATTATTATACCATCTTAATTCTCCAAGCCTATTTCTAAATTGGAAATCGGGATTACCGTTTGAATTTCTTAAGAGTGTTTCGGCAACATAATTATAATTGGAGTAATCGCCACTAACTGTTCCTTGAACTATGGTTCCATTACATGCAGAAATATCTCTAGTAATATTTGTTTGAGCATCTGACTCAATTCTCCAGTGATAAGTTTCGCTTGCATCTATACAAAAACCATCTTCCGGGGGTTTACTCCAATAACTGTCATCCTTAAGATATGACTGATCTCCACTCAAGTGGTCGCAACGTTCAATTAAAGCTATATCAACAGTATCACTGCTAGGAGGTATATCGCCACCTATAGTATAAGCTTCAATTGCAAGATATTGAGAATCTGTTGCGGTTCCAATTATTAGATTTTCATAATCAATTGGATTACCTTCAGTATCTGTTGCTCCATTCATGAAAGAAAACGCAGCAGTAGACTTAATCTGAGCCAATCTTGTCTGAGGTAATAGATGAGTTACTCCACCACCAGTTGATTTATTGTATAAACCAGTACAAGGCAACGCATACTCATTAACTTTTAAGACTTTATACTTATCTTCAATAGTATCGCCGAAATTTAATTCATTGTAGTTATACCAATTGTATTTTACTTTGCATGTAAGTATAAAACTACCAGGAACAGGTGAATATACATAATCAAAGTAACTGCCAACATTAGTTCTTGCTAAGTCGCAGCAAGATTCACCCAAATAGTTTTTAACCAGCCAAGTGTTCCATTCGTAAGTAATACCATCTGGGTGTTCAGCATCTTTAGGATTTCTATCTTGAATTGTAGTTATAAAACCACCTTGTCTTGCATCGCCGTCATAATCTATCTGTTCTGTTGGATCTTGACTGACATTACTACCGTCAGGAATAGGATAGTTTTCTACCATATAGAAATAAATCTGATCTGGATTCAATACTGTTCCATAAGGTTCATATCCAGTCTGTTGTGTTTTACGAGTATCACCATTATAAGTAGGAATTGTATTAGCAAAAGGTCCAATCAGATCTAAATAAGATTTATCATTTCCTAAGCTTATAACCTTTGGAGGAGTAGGAACATTGATAACAGCAAGTTTACAATTACCAGGATTTTTATTGTTATATTCAGTTAATCTGTGACCATTAGCAGAAGAGTGAGTACAGTCTCCACGTCCGCTTTGATAATAAGTTACTGGCCAACTACTCTGAGCACTAGAATAAGTATATCCTGCAACAGTTGCGGACCAGCTAGCCAGGATATTATTAAGAGATGCATTAGGAAGACTTAAATTCTTTAACTGATTCCAACCTTCATCTTTTATTTTACAAGATACGTTATAAACTCTAGTTGCATAATTTTTACGACCAATTTCTTCTATATTACCGCTAAGATAGTTTCTTTCAAAAACAACTTTGCCGTAATCCTGAACATATAGTAAAGCAAAAGCCTGTTCTTTCTTTCCATCATCATGAACAGTTTTATGAATATGTATACAGTCATTTGGTTTGAATTTAGTTCTTGGGTCATAGCCATCATCTACATTTTTACTAGGATGGCTTATAGCAAAATAAAGACTACCAAAACCGTCTGCTTTAATGTCATCAAGTTCAGAAGTACCATTTGCATCAACACTATCCATCAAATCAGAAACGTCAATAGCCAAGAAACCTTCGCTAGTTACTGGAGTTGTAGAAGTTTCATCACGTTCAAATTTATATACTTTTTTATAAGCCTTATCATAAGCGTAAACAATACCACCTTCCTGGTCCCATTGGTTGGAAACAGTAACGGCAGAAATATTCATTCCTGAAGGTGCAGAACCGAAAACCTGTTCATACCAGTCTTTTATAACAGTAGTTCCTAAGGTGTAGACATAATCTGATGCAGCATTCTTCAAAGAAATACAAAGCCAAAAAGTATCTAAAGAAGCAGGTCGTCCTATAAGAGGGTTATCTGAACCAGGGGAATAATTTGCATTGTTTAATTTCATATCCCAGTTAGCTGTATTTGCCGTTCTAGAATAGAAATATGTTCTAGATGAATTGTTTTTCATTGGAGGCTGAAAAGCTATATCACTTAACATAGAAGCAGCTTCAGCACTACCACTACCAGAAGCACCACCACAACCGTCTAGACAACCAGCGAGAACTTTTCTTGTTATTTTTTCTTCCTTGGTTTCAGCAACCTTCTGGTCGGAATGTCCTCCGCTATAGCCAGGGTCATCGTTTCCAGGATTAGATGGAGTCCAAGTATACAAATAATAATTATGTTTCTTTTCCTGAACCCTATCTCCGAAAACATAATAAAAATAAGTGTAACCGTTAGAAGTAGCACCACCAGTCTTCCAGTTTGAATACCAGCTTTGATTAGGTATTTGATACCATTTTTTACCAGAATATTCACCAAGAGAAGCAGCACCTGTCATAACAGGCAAAGTATAACCTGATGGCTTAGAGGTTTCAATCCCAGGACCAGCAGAAGTAAAACCACTCCAATAACCACTACCGTTCTTTTTAATTTTTCTGCCAACTGGGCCTGTTCTATATAAATCGGTTCCAGCCCCCCAGTTTCTGTAATCAGCGTGAATCCAGGTGTGATAGCCATAGTCAGCTTGATTAGCAGCTACAGTATCATCAATAACCTGTCTATAAAGAGGATCTGAAGAGTAAGACCAAGAAGAATCATTAATTTGGGTAAAAGTATAAATAATTCTGTTAAGGTCGACACTAAAACCTAGTGTGTCTTTTATTTGTGTTCCTGTTATAACTTTTAAATCCAGATTTTTTCTATTATTTGCAGGGTCGTTTAATCTATAAATACCTCTTAAAGAAGAAGCTCCTTCCCCAATAAGCATATAACATTCGCCATTTCTCAGATATTCTGCCGCCAAAGCAAAAACCTTTTGAGGACTTGCTAAAGAAAAAGCTAAAAGACCTAATAATCCCAAACAATAACTCGACATCTTCTTCATAATAAGGTTAACTCCTGTTACCTGATTTTTTGTCTTATTCAATAAATTTTTTATCTATCTATTAGTTACAACAAAAAGACATAATTCAGATATTTTCTAGCAAAATCTGTACCTCGTTTATATTCAAAATTAAATAGATTTATTTCACCCAAACTTTGTTATTATAAGTATTTTATATAAAAATATTTTTTCACATTATAAAAAACAAGTAAAAAAAATATGATTTGTAAAAAAAAATTTACAAATCATATTTTTTGATTCAAAATTAAATTATTTCACACCTAAGGTAGCTACCATTACAGCCTTGATTGTATGCAAACGATTTTCTGCTTCATCAAAAACTTTTGAATGTTTACTTTCAAAAACTTCATCTGTAACTTCCATTTCTCCTATATCCTTGGACATAGTCGTGTCGTTATTATGGAAAGCTGGTAAACAATGCAAGAAAATTGGATTTTTACCAGTTTTCTTTATCATTGCCATATTTACCTGATAAGGCTTCAACAGCGTTATTCTAGCCTGCATTTTTGCTTCTTCACCCATACTTGCCCAAACATCTGTATAGAGGACATCAGCATCTTTGACACCTTTTGCAACATTATCAGTAATAGTAATCTTTCCACCAGTTTCTTTGCAAATTGCTTTAACAGTATCTACCAATTCTTTTTCAGGATGTAAACCCTTAGGAGCTACGATTCTGCAATCCAATCCCATTTTCGCACAACCAATCATAAGAGAATTAGCCATATTATTTCGGCCATCACCTACAAAAGCAAAAGTAATACCTTTGAGATGACCGTAATGTTCTTCTATAGTCATTAAATCTGCCAATACCTGAGTTGGGTGGAATTTATCAGTAAGGCCATTCCAAACAGGAACACCAGAATATTTTGCCAATAATTCAACCGTTTCGTGTTTAAATCCTCTAAATTGGATTCCGTCAAACATTCTCCCTAAGACTCTTGCAGTGTCTGCAACCGTTTCTTTTTTCCCAAGCTGAATATCGTCTTTACCTAAATATTCTGCATGAGCACCTTCGTCAGAAGCTGCTACAACAAAAGCACAACGAGTACGAGTTGAAGCTTTTTCAAAAATTAGAGCAATATTCTTTCCTTCTAGATTTCTAGGCTTAATACCAGCCATTTTTAATTTTTTAAGCTCTTTTGCTAAATCCAGCATATAGCGAATTTCTTCGGGAGTAAAATCTTTAAGTGTTAAAAAACTGCGACCAATTAAGTTCACTGCCATGAAAATACATTCCTTCCTGTGATTATTTGTTATTTAATAAAACATTAAATTACTAAAGAGAATCAAAGTCAAGAAGAGTAAAAAAAAGTTGATTCATTTTTAAAAATATGATTTATTGCATACCACATTAAAAGCTGGAATTACATAAAGCTATGCCTCAGGAAAAAATAATAGATTATATTCAACCAGATGCTCAAGACTGGGAAAAATTAGAACGAATATCAGAAATAGATATGCAGGGCTTTGGAGAAGATGGCATCTCCACATTTAATTTGTCGCAGTTTGCCCGTGGTGGTTCTATTTTTTGTTTAACCCTTAACGGTCTAATTATTGCAGAATCCGTTGTTTTACGTAATTTCAGAGATGAAGGAGCAGAAATATTTGGGTTTGCAGTAGCAAAAGAATATTTTAACCAAGGCTACGGAACGAGACTTCTTCAACATTTAAAAGAAGTGGGGAAAAAAACAGGAATAAAATACTTTGAACTGACTATGAATCCCGACCGACCTGTTTTACATAGACTATATATAGAAAAAGCTGGATTTTATAAAAAAGCCGAGCTAAAACCTCATCCACACAAGCATGAACCTCGCTGGCTGTTAAGATACGATCTTGTTTAATTTCTTACTGAGGCAAGCTGGATATACGAATTTGCCCATCCGTAATTTTTATTTGTTTAAGATTCACATTAAAAGAAAATTTATCAAAATTCATTAAGGGGTTAATCTTTTTGATAATAGTGCCAATAAAATTTCTTGGCATTGATATGCGATTAACCTTCATTTTACTTGCATGAAACCAGATTTCTTTATTATTTTTTACCGCAAAGTTACCTCTAGCCCAAAATTCAACTTTAACTATCCCGTATTTGGTAGAGCCAGAAAGTTCCATATTGTCTTCAGTCATTTTTACTTTTGGATTATCAACTTTTATTTTCTTTGCTTTGTTCTGTAAGAAAATATTTAAATCTTTTTCTTTAACAATAACATCCATGTTTATTGTGCATTTGTTTACAGGTCTGATTTTTTCTTCTTCTATAAGCCTTTTTGTATTTAACTCTACATCAAGAAACTCTATTTTAGCACTTTCAATTACAACGTTTTCAACACTGCTTCTATAAGCATAAACATAAATTCTTTTAAATTTTCCTAATGCAGTATCTTGGGGGGAAATATGAGTAATATCAATTGTAATAGAAGCCGGGTTATCTACTTCTTTGAGCATCGCCGATTTTAGTTTATCGTCTATAATTTGCGGATTAGAAGCAATCATAGCCGTAATCTCAGAATCTGGAATATAGTTTTCTTCTATTTCTACACCTTTTGCACAAACCGTAGAAGATGAAATAACTGAAAAAATAGCAACCAAAAAGAATAATAACCCGATTTTTTTCATAGTTGTCTTCCTATTCCTTTTTAGGCACAGAAACACCTTTAACTTTGCAATCTTCTCTAGTAATTACTTTAAATTCTGTTCCTTCTTGAACTTCTATGTCTTTCCCCTTTATAAAAGCTCCACCAGCAAGACCAATAGGACCTAGCACAACATAACCAACAGCAGAAGCACCAGCTGCCATACCAATTTTTTTCTTGTCATATTTTTCTCCAGCAGAATCAATAGAAACTTTTATTGGAGTAGAATCCATAGTTTCAATAGTGGATAAGTCAAGATTTATAAGACCTGTTCTTCCAAAACGCCCACCTCTTCTGACATTTTTCACAGTAGGACTAATTATTCCGCCTTTAGTCATTACCAAAACTGAATTATTTATAAATACATCCTCAGCAATTACCATAGGAACAATATCGCCTTTTTTTGATGTTTTACTAGAAATACTCTTTTGTAATTTAACTTTTAACTTAGTTCCAGCAGGAATAGTTACTTTGTGCATTGAAATCAATCCGTTTTCAATAATCACATGAACTTGCTGTTCCAATCTGAACGCCATAGGTTCGTTTGTTTGAATACCAGTTATATACTTATCTATTTTTGCAAGACGATTTTCCAAAGAACCTTCATTTGTTTCATTAAAAAGCTTCCATTCAAGGTAACTAAGTTTCATATCCATTGATGGATTTTGTTCTGAACCAGCAAAAATAAAATCATGAAGATAATTAGCCTTTTCAGAATCAGTCTGACCAGAAGTTCTTCCAAAAAGATCTTCTTCTATCTGTCTTAATCTGTCGGTAGTTGAAGCATCCTGTTCTGAGCCATAAATATATCTTTCTATTCTGCTAATTTTCTTGCTAACATCTTTATCTAAAGCTTCTGCTGAAAGCAGAGAACAAAAACAAACAGCTAATATTATGGCTACTACAACATATTTATGCTTCATTATCAGACTCCATCTTATTTTTTATTTGTCGAGCTTTCTGAGACTTCCTGTTTTTTCATTTTACCAATATCTATTTTCTCTTCAGGATTGTATACTATCATGATTTCTCTTTGTTTTAAAGGGGTGCGTATTATATCGTTACAAAATTGCTTAAACTCTTTTAAATCATCATTTTTAACGATTATATCACTTTTATGAAGTTCATGCATTGTGCTAGAAAGAGTAAGCACTTCTTTTTCATTCAGATTTTCTCTTGCTGTAATCATATTAGTACAGAAAGAAACAACAGGTCTGCTAAATCGTTCTGCCTGTGGAACCATAGCTTCTTGAAAAAGCAAAGCTCCTCGTTCATCAAAAAATCTGGGAAAGAGCGCAGGTATAAAATCATATTTTCTAGCATCTATTACTACCCTTTTATAAGAAGAGGGTTCTAAGCTTTCATCTACTTTTCCGACATTAGCACTCCAAGAAGCTAAAAAACCTGTCGGCTGCATTGGTTGAGGTCTTAAAGCGGCTAGATAAAAAGCTGAACGCAAGCTTAGTTTACCACTTATTGGTATCTCCAACTTGCATCTGACTAATCCAGAAACATCTTTTTGATAAAACGTTTTTGGAGCAGCCATAATAATCATTCCAAGACGTTCTTTCAATGCTTTGTTTGTATGTAAAATATGTCTTACTTCTTTCCCGTCCATAACAGTCAGAGAAAGAATCTGTTCATAAGCATGATGCATTGCATCCATCCATGCTCTGCCCCGCTCAGCTTCGTAGGAACTTTCTTCTTCCCAAGGAGTGCCGCCAAGGCCAAAAACTTCCAGTTTCTGGTTTAAAAATACTTTATGATTTTGTAAATTATCAGCAAAGAGGGAATGAGTAAAAAGAACAGACAATAATATAAGCAGAATTTTTGAAGAGAACTTCATTGTTTTACTCCAACTCGCTTTATTAATCAAAGCTCATGTGGGCACCAACATGATGTTCTGTAATCAAATCACCATCATAGAAAGAATAGTCAACTCTGACGTTGGGAAGAACATTCATTCCAAAACCAATTGTAAGAGTTCCATTTAAACTACCAATTCTCATAGTCAGATCATTTTCTACAAATCTTTTTTCAACACCGACACGATATTGTCTTTCTATTGAATCACAGGAATCTGAAAGGTTAATTCCGTCAACAGCAACAACAGTTCCTCTGGCAATTTCATAAGCAGCACCAAGGTTAAAACTGATACCATCTTCTTTAGCATTTTTCCCTTTTACGTGTTCTAAAAGGTTATCAAGAGTCAAACCAAAAGAAAGCTGGTCATTGTAGTGATACATAAGACCTGCTCCCATTGAAACAGTATCTCTGCTTGTATTAACACCACCTCTGACATATCTGTCAACTTCAAGAACTCTTAATTTAAGACCACCATAAAGCTGTTCTCTTGCCAACATTCTTCTTGCTATTGGGAATCTGGTAGCAAAAGCCAATTGGAAATCACTAACATCTCTTTTAACACCGATATAGTCACCACCAACGATATTACCAAAACCTTCATAACGTTTATCCTGAGTATATGAAAAACCATAACTATATTTTGGTCTTCTAGGAATTGGTTCTTCAAGAATATTGTGTTCGAGATAGTCGGTTATTGAAAACCTGCTTTCTTCTTCATCTTCATAAATATGACCAGTAAAAGCAAGACTTTGCCATTCATAAATGTCTCGTTCATTGACTTTAGCTTGAATCGAAGCTTCTCTGCCTTCTATCTGGCTTAAACCAGCCGGATTATAAATAGTAGCAGATTCATCGTTTGATAAACCAATGAAAGCACCACCCATACCTCTAGAACGGACAGATTGGGCATTAACGTTTTCTGATGAAAACACAAGCAACGAGGCTATTGTGAAAACTATGCCTACTACTTTGTTTAATTTAAATCGATTCATTAGCTTTAGCCTCCTGGCCTTAAAATGTGATTATTTTTTATCCTAATCGGCAATATTTGTTTATTCTTTAACGATTATTGAGCTTTTTATCGTATAGAATTCAGAAATTACATATCTTTATAAGAATTGGAATAATCAGCAATAAGAGCAATTAATTATTCTTTACTGGAACAAAACCTTCAGGAATATTATTGTTTGTCTTACTTGGCTGAGAATTTTTCTTTAAGGGAACAAAACCATTATTGGTATTATTAGCATTATTTTTTTTGCTAGAACTTTTATCTTTAGCAGTTTGATTAACTGGCTGCATATAAGGAACAGAAGGCCGAGGTTGAACTTTGTTTACTGGTTGATCTATCGGAGGTTTGCCAACTTCGGCAATTGGCTGCATCGGAGACCTTCTAAGTGCTTCAACAGCAGGACTTACTCTATTTCCATAAGCATAAACAAAAGGAACTTCAGCATATCTTATATCGTCTTCAAAATTTGCTGTAGTATAATTATTAAGAAGCTTATACTGGTTTTCATTTTCAGGAACAATCATATCTATTATAGTTGGTTCACCATAATTGTTACTTCCACCGCCGAAATCATCATGAGTCGGAAACGCTTTAATATCTCTATTTAAAAGTCTATTACCAGAAACTACATTTTTATATCCCATAGAAAAACATTGAAAACCTGATTTTTCAGAAATTCTAGGAAGTTTCTTTTTAGAAATTTTTGTAACAATCTTATCGCCTTGTATTTCCACATAATCTGGAACAATAATATCGTTAATTCTATCTTGAAAATCAAGTTCATCAGTTTTTTCTCTAAGTATTTCTTCTAATGCAGAAAAATTCATAGGACTTATTATAATTGCTTTTTCCCACCCCATTTTATCGGCAAATAAAACGCTTCTTCCTGGAAGTGCTTCTCTATAACCTGATTTTTCTATACCATCTATATCAATATAAATATCCCAAAGATTTGCAACAAAACCTTGATCATCGCTTTTTCCGGTATCTTCCCAAGTTCTCATAATATAGTTACGCATTTGAATAACAAATACAATAACTTCGCCTTCTTCATAGACTCTGAAATTTTTTATGTCAAATGTGCCTCTTTTCAGGCGTTTATCTAAAGGATACTGATAATAGCCAGTGCCTTTATCATCACCAACAGGGTCTTTAATATCTAACAAATTATCACTCTGATAGTAATAATTTAGTTTCTGAGCAGCAGCAAATAAAGTTGTAGAGGCAAAAAAATATGTAAAAACAAATAATAAAACAGCCAATTCTTTATACTTATAGCTAAATGCTGATTTATCAATAAAAAATGTTTGCTTCATGGTTTGCCATACCTCATTCAGAGGCTCGCAATAACGGCTTTGAAAACACTGATTTTTATTTTTATTTATATTTATATCCATTTATGCCTCCTGTTTTTTATTGAATAAGTTAGAAGTCTCTTAGTCGCTTTCAGCGAAACTCCCCCACTCTTTCTGTGAGGGAGCGTTGATGTTATTTAACTTGAATGATTGAGTAAGCTGAATCGCCAGATTCCTGATATGGGTCTTTAACCTGGTTAGACTCAGTAATATTGAAAGCATACTGATGATAACCAGCACCAATACCGGTGAATGTTCTTGTGTAAACCCCATCGCCAGCGGTTTCATCCCCATATGTTCCATCATCAAACAACTGCTGCGGCTGCCAGTTAGTAAAATCACCAACAACAGTCGGATTTTCACATTTAGCAAAATCTGAAGCAACAAGCATAACTCTAAGTTCACCGCTTTGCTTAGAAGCAAGTGTTGTTTGACCTAATTCAAGAACATTTACAGAAGAAAGATCTACGGGAACAACTTTTATGTGGAAATTTTCACTTCTGAAGACCAAGTATTCTCTTCCGCTACCTTCCATAGCAAAGACATAACTTCCATCGCTATTGAGCTGTGTGCTTCTAGAACCTTTCTTAGTTGCAAGTTTAACTTCAGAATAATTAACCCCTGTTAAATCGCTGGTAACACTACCTTTAACCTGTTTAACAGCTGCTTCAGGAATATAAATTGTTGAATTTTTATTATAAGTGCTTTCAGCATGAGGGTCATTTACTGTATTGGTCTTTCCGTCAATATCTGTCCAAACGATTTTATACTGCTGATAACCACTTGTTATATTGGTCATTCTTAGACCAAAAATACCGTCATTAGCTAATATATCGCCGTTAAGACCGTTATCGTTCATTTCTACAGTTCCTTGGGTCCATGTTGGAGATACTGGTTTGATAGAGAATGATTTTGCATCTGGGAAATCAATAAGACTAACTATCCATAAAGCTTCACCTGTTATCTTCTGAGACATAGAAATATCTGCTGGTTTAGCTGTTTCTTCGATTACTGCATCAACCCAAACAAAAGCAGGATCAAAATTTTCACCTCTTGCCATAAGAAGGTATTTCCCTGATTCTGTTAGTTCTAAATTATAATATCCATAAGAATTAACATATGCATATTTGCTAGAATCACCAGCTACAGTAATTTTAATTCCTGTTGGTACTTGACCTGCAGGAACAACTACTTTCCCAGAAACAGTTGCAACAGGTTGTGCTATTCTTTCTTGAATACTGCTGCAGCCTGTGAAAGTAATAGTAGCAAGAAGCAAGAACAGTGCTAATACAGTCTTTTTCATAATTAAACCTTAGAAAGTGGATTTTGCCTCGAAGATAAACATCTTCTGTGTGTGAATATCTATAAAATCTCTACCATTATCGGTGCTTGTAATTGCCCATTTCCATTCATCTGGATAATCATATCCGAACTTGAAAGTAATAGTTGCATCTTTGCTTATATTATAAATTAGTTCACCATAAAGATTTTCACGATCTAATGAATCTTTTAAACCATCTTTATAATCGATAATTGCACGAGAATAAAATGCTCTTCCTCTGAATTTATTAGTAAAATTCTTTTTGAATTCAGCAATTATAGCGTTTGCCAAACTTGATTTTCCTGCTTCCCAGGAATCATCATAATCAACATGCTGGATACCTCCAGTAAAGCTTGTTGTAGAAGTAAGATTATATGTAGCTTCACCAATTAAATCTGTTCTAGTATTTTCTTTTGGTGTTCCACCCCAGCAGACAGAATGTTCTATACTGCCTTTAACAAATACTCTTGGATTAATATCTGAGTTGAGTTCAAAATAACCCACTTTTTCGTTATAGTCGTATGTGTTAACCCCGTCAATAAAGATATCATCGGGATCAGATTTAACGAAAACCTTACCCTTTGCATTAACAGTATCGTTAAGCTTAAGATTAAGTTCAACAGTATTTGATTTGGAACCCTGTTCATTTTCAAAAGCATCTAAGTGTCTAACAAAGTCATATTTAAATGTAGTATTGTCATTAAAGTCTGAAATCAGCTGGAATGTAAATTTCTTTCCAGAGTGATTATCTGTTTCTTTAGGATTGTTAGGATCAACTTCCCAGGTTTTAGAAAGATATGTTGCTTCAACAGAAAGATTCTTAGCAATAGAAAGCAACTTGTCGCCAAAATCATAGTTTAAAGAGAAACGGTTCAAACGTTCACCTTCAAAGTCGCTACGACCATAGTTATCTTTTCCATTAATACCAAGATTGTTAGGATAATCAGAAGTATCACCACTGTCATAAGCCCAGGATGGTGCCATCATAGCTCTGAAATTTCTACCATAGCTATAATGCTTGTAAGTTCCTGTAAAACCGCCTTCCTGGAAACTTAAATCAAATCTATTACCAGTGTCACTGAGACTTTTTTTAGTATTGTTATCAGATGTATCTTCCAAGTAAGCTTTTGAACTCAAGAATTCAGCATTACCTTGTATTTTGCCTGCTCTTTCACTGGAAAAACCAATATCTACTGCACTAACAGCATTTGAATTTCCTCTTGTTTTATATTCAGGAATTTTTTCAGCATAAGTTGTACCTATTGATAATGTATCTTCTTTGCTAAAGCTTTCTGGAAGTTCCCAAACCAAACGTCCGGCGATCATATCTGTATCGTCATCATTTCCATAGTTAGTATCACTTTTTAAAATAGAACCCTGATAAGAAACACCGCCATCTGTAGAACCAGATACTTCAACACCTTCATAAGGTTTTACAACATCAGTATCTTCTGTTAAGAGATTCATCGGGTCATCAAGACCAGTAGCTGATTCACCGGCAAATACTCTGAATTTCATTGATTTTGCACGGCTTATCATATGCATTTTATTTGATTTAACCCAGGTATCGCTTTGTATTCTTCTTACATAATCGTCCACATTATCGAATGGGTTTTGTCCTGAATTCCCAGCATTATTGTAAACAAGTTTATTATAGGTTTTCCCTTGAATAAAACCGTAAAGTTCGTAGAAGGTTTCTACTTTCTTAGAGTCAATAATAGGAGTTCCTGTAAATCTTAGATATAATTGCTGATAGAAAGTAACAAGACCTGGATCAGTAAATTGATACTCGTCACCTGTTTCGTCACGCTGAACAGTTTTAGGTTTTAAAATATACTGACCTCTGCCTCGGTAAAAACCAGAAACAGCAACTTTAGGCAGTTTGTTTTCAAGTTTTTTCATTTTATTTTCGTTATCTACCATACGGCGTTCTAACGAATCAACACGAACATCTAAAAGACCTAGTTCGTCTCTGAATTCTTTTGTTAATCTGGTAAGGGCCGCACGTTCTTCTTCACTGGCAGCATCAATAGTTGCCTTCTTTTCTTCCATTCGCTTCAAAATGCGTGCGACAATAAGGGCCACATCGTATCTGGTGGTTACTTTGCGTCCTTTGAATGTGCCATCAGGATATCCTTCCATATAGCCTTGGCTGATAAGAAAATCAACGTCAGCATAAGCCCAGTGATCTTTGGGGAGATCCTGAAAAGTTGTGCCTTGAGCCATTATCATTGACGGCAAAAGCACTAGACATAGAAGAGCCACCAGAACTCTTCTAAACAGACTAAAACGATTTTTTATTTCTGTTTGCCTCATTGTTTTCTTATTTTTCCTTAAAAGTTGGAATACACCAGTAAAGTTTATCGGTTTATTCCTTAGAAAAAATTAGAAAAATGTTTACTTTTGCATTTTTACATTGCTAATTATTCGGTTTATATATAGTATATGAGCATAATGAATACTACACTTATAGACATTTTTGACAAGACATATGAATTTTGCGATCAAATTCATACAAGAGCATACGAACGAGATTCGTATGAAGCACTTTGTTCAGAAGTTTTTCCTGGTCTAACTTTTAAAAATTGGTTTGAAGCAGGTTTCTGGGATGGAAATTTATTTAATCCTCACGTTTTAAAAGACGGTGATGATATTGTTTCTGCAATTTCTGTAAATAAAATGAACATTCAAATAGGAAACGAAAAACCTCATATATATATACAGCTTGGTGGAGTTATGACAGCTAATTCTTACCGCCATCAAGGTCTGTCTTCCACACTGATGGATAAGATACTTACGGATTGGGAAGACAAATGTGATGGTTTTTATTTGTTTGCCAACGAAAGCGTGATTAATTTTTATCCTAAATTTGGTTTTAAAATTGCTGAAGAATTTCAGTATTTTATGAATATTTCACCTAATTTATATAATATAGAAAAAAAAGCCATTCGCCTTGATATGAAGAAAAAAACAGATATAGACTTTTTATTAGAACATTATAAACTCGGAAATCCTTTTTCCTTATTAAAAATAGACAATAAAGGCTTATTAATGTTCTACTGTTTAAAATATAATAAAAACGATATATATTATGTAGAAAGCGAAGATGCAATAATCATTGCGGGCCAAGAGAAGAATGAAATAACTGTATACGATATTTTCTGCAATGCAAATTGCTCATTAGAAAATATTTTATCTTCTATTATAAATGAAGATACAGAAAAAATCTATTTCGGTTTTCCTTTAATAAAAAACAAGCATTGTAAAATCGAAAAATACAATGAAGAAGACAATTTTTTATTCATACTAAACAAATCGGGAACAAATAATTTAGCTGAATTTCTACATATTTCGGAATTATCTAATAAAATAATGTTTCCGCTATTAACCCACGCTTAATAAGTTGGTTACTTAATTATCATTAACTTCACAAAAAATATTTTATACTAGTCTTGCTTTCAAGATGTCATGCAGGTGAAGGAAACCAATAACAGAATCTTCAGAATCCACAACAGGTAAAGAAGTTATAGACTTGTCTTCCATTGTTTTTAAAGCTTCCATAGCAAGACGGTTAGCAGTAATTCGTTTTGGATTTAAAGTCATAACTTTGCTTATTGGAATATCCAAATCTACATCCTTACTTTTTTCAAAATATCTACGCAAATCCCCATCTGTAAAAACTCCAAGAAGTTTTTTATCTTCTGACGCAATAACAAGAGCTCCGAATCCACCATGAGACATTTTGACAACTGCATCTTTCAAGATGTCGTCGGGTTCGACCATTGGTATAGAATCACCAGAATGCATTAAATCTTTGACTGCAATAAATTTTCTACCAAGACTGCCTGACGGATGAAATCTAGCAAAATCTCTTTCTTTGAAACCTCTCGCTTCTATAAGTGCACAAGCAAGAGCATCACCTAAGGCAAGGCTTACAGTAGTAGAACTAGTAGGAGCTAGATTTAAGGGACAAGCTTCTCTAGCAACATAAGAATTTAAAACTATATCGGAATTCTTAGCTAAAGAAGATTCTAAATTGCCCACCATAGCAATTATTTTTGTGCCTATTCTTCTTAAAAAAGGAACAATTCTGATTATTTCGTCAGTTTCCCCTGAATTTGAAAGCAAAAGAACAATATCGTCTTCTTTAACCATTCCCAAATCACCATGCAAAGCTTCAGCAGGATGAAGGAAAAAAGAAGGGGTTCCTGTACTAGAAAGAGTAGCTGCAATTTTATTGCCTATTAAACCTGATTTACCCATTCCACAAACTATAACACGTCCAGAACTATTTAGAATTAGTTCAACAGCTTGGGTAAAATTATCATCAAGATTGTTTACTGCTTCTTTTAAAGCTTCTATTTCATAATTTAAAGCTTTTTTTGCTGAATCTAAAGGACTATTCATTTCTATCTCAATACTAATTAAAGAGAAGCTGGAACTTCTCGCCAACTAAGAATTTCTTTTGCCATAGCCAGATCATAAACATCAGAAATATAAGTAGTATCGTTACCTAAAGATAAATCTTCTCCACTTCTTTCAAGTATACTTTGCCAATCATAGTAAGTAATTCTTACATCATTTGGCATTTTTCGTCTATCGAAGCGGTCCACAGAAAGATTTCCTACTATATCCATATTACAAAGCTTCTTCATAGAAGAATCTGTTTTTAGTTCAAATCCACCTTGTGCATGGAAACTACCTTCTAGTCTAGGGCTAAGATTTCTAAATGGAGTTGTTAAACCAAATCTAGACCAATCGCTATCGTGATGAGGCTCATAAATAATTTTACCTGTTCGAGGCTCATCATCGGAAGTATCTGTTTCAGATCGAAGAGCAATAACACCTAAACAAGACTGTTTTCCGTTATCATCCTGAAGAGTAAGAACATCGCCGCCTATATAAACATTACCTTCAACAACAAGTAAGCCTTGTCCTTTTACCCAACCTTCAAGGAAAACATCTCCTTTAACATATGTAACCCCGTTAATTTCTACAGCATGACTTGTGTCATGAGCTTTATTGGGATATTTATTATATTTATTTGAAACATTACGCCAGTCACCCCAACCATAAAGAGGTAACACATTACTATATGTTACTTTATTTCTTTCAAAAGCTTCTACAAATGTTACATCTTGAAAATATTTGCCTGATGTCGGGTTATCGTTAGGATCTATAACCCTATTTGCTAGAGCCTTATATACAGAAGCAGGATAAGCTTGAACTTCTTTTTCTGAATATTCTTCAACTTTCTTGGTATTTGAACTATAAAGTTCACTACTAGACTTTTCCCACCATGGATAGCTGAATACACCTTGCCATTTGTAGTATTCTCTTGTTACAGGATCATCTGAATACTCAATGCTGGTTTCAGTAAAATTTGCACCACCAGTCCAACCTGTCCAACCGATACCCATATCAAGCCATGGATGTTCAAGATCATTTTTCATTGATGTCGATAGCATCAACCATTTTGGTAAATCAATAGTAACCCCATCTTTCATGTAGGTTTTTCCGCCAATAACAATAAATTCCCAAGGATCCCAAAAGTCAAAAGTTTCTATTTTAAAAGAATCTCTAGTAGCCTGATTAAGATAAAAGCCATGACCTGGAGCAATCATTCCTAAAGAATCACCTTTTTTATTGCCTTTTATTAATACAGCTTTAATAGTTTTCTTAACTTCAACTTGTTTTTTTATGTTGTTGTATATTCCCATGGAATTAATTGTCAAAGTTCCTTCTCTGGCTAAATCTTGTGGTACACCCTGACTTGCCAGTTCTTGAGACAAATTTGGATTTCGTTCCCATGAAATTTCTGCTTTAATATCGCCACCACTCATAAGAGGCTCTATTTTATTGCCACCCTTTGCCAACTGAGTTAAATCTATAGGAATAGTAAATGAATCCTGGGTTGTAAGCAATTTATAAATAGAATTGTCTTCGTTCTGCTTTGTTTTGTCATTCATTTGGGTTTTGATATTATAAATACATTCTTCAACACCAGATTCAGCAAGAAGCAAAGCCACCGTAGCATCGACATAGTTTTCAGAAAGATGTACTTCGCCTTTCATAAAATGCATCATGCCGTAAACAACTAAGCTTACAAGGCCTATTACACATATAGTAAAAAAGAGTGCTACACCACGTCTTCTGTTTTTTAACTTAATCATATATTAATGCTCCTATATACTTTAACAAATAAAGTATAAACAGTCGTACATATATAATAATAGCAATCTATTCACATTTTAGCAACCCTTATGAAAGTAAAGTTTCGTTAAAAGATATTAAGATTTTTAGGTTTCTGGTTTATAAAATAGTATATAGATTAACAACTCTTTTTAAATTCATTCAACGCTTTTTAATATTGTTAATTTCATATAATCCAAATTGATTTGGCCAAAACTCAATATTTCCTTCCATTATTTTTGGAAAGGGTATATTTCTCAAAGAATCACTAGGATATATTAATAAATAAGTAGACTTATTATCAGAGAAAGTTATTTTATTAAAATCAAAGTATTTTGGACTAAAGTAAAAGTTTACAAATATTTTATTGGTTTTCATTAGTTGAATACATAAAGAATGAATTATTCCTGTAGCATTGCAGCATAAAATCAAATTATTGTTTTTTATAATATTTTCCAGTTGTAAAATATCTGTATTCTTTTTACTATAAGGATAATAAAAATCTAGCATTTGTAAATTACTTGCTAAAATCAATATAGTTAATAAAACTGTTAAATATTTCTTTTTTTGCTTATATAAAATTGCCATAACAGCTATAATAATCATAGGACAAATTGGGAAAAAATATCTTCCAGTAAGGATAATCCCAAAATACTTATAATTTACTGTAAAAAAAACGATTATCATATAGATAAAACTAGAAATATAAACCATTAATAAAGACGTACTGTTCTTATCAAAATAATGCTTAATAAAATAAATGATTACAAAAATGCAAAGAATAATAATTAAAAATATTGCCATAACGACACTAATGGTTCTGTTAACCCCTAAGAACTCTTGAAATAAATACGATACAGCTAATATACATGGCGATATTCTTTCCGAAATATCTAAAGCTGCCACACCATTTGAATTATTAAAAAGATGTTGAAAAAAGTAAGGGAAATACAAATTTGCCAAAGTAAAACCCAAAAGATTCGCTAGAATAATACCAAATATTTTGTTAGTCTTATTTATCAAGACCATTGTTGATATGATGGAAAACGCATAGATATAAAAATGATATTGAGTCAAAGCTCCAAGCAATGCAACCAAAGAGATTGATAACAGGCAATAAAAATTATTCTTTTCTAAGTAGCTTACATTCAAATAAAGGTATAACAAATATAATAATGTAAGTAATGAGTACATTCTTATAAAGATAAAACAATCAATTGAGCAAGACGAGAAACCATATATAAAACAAGTCAGTAAAGCATTTTTATCTGAATCAAATATTTTTTTACTTAAAATAAAAAGTAATACTTGAACAAGAATAAAAATGATTATATTTAACGAAAAGCCATACCATTTAGAGAAAGAAGCCGGGAAAAAAGAACAAATAGTATGAATTGCATAATAAAACAATGGAGGATGACAATCTAAAGTTTGATTATAATACACATTTTTATAATTAAAACTATTATCTCTAGAAACACCAACATAATCTTTCAAAACTTGACTATCAATCCATTTTGAATTCCATTGAATAGACGATTTATCTTCTGTTTCAAATAAGATACCAAATGGACTATTAGAAAGAGAATATGAATAAATTTCATCACAAAATAGAGTAAGCTTATTATTCATTAAGTAAATCAATAATAACAATTGCAAAACAACCATTACAAAGAAAATAAATATAGTTTTCTTTCGATTATTACTTGTTTGTTGTGGTTTCATAAACATCTATCCAATATGAGGATATAACCCCTGAAATGATTTTATTATAACTTAACTTATTTAATGGTATGTTTTTATTTGTTAATAAGAAATAATTCCTGTCAGAAGGTAAGTTGTTTGTATTGCAACTATATTGATTCTGTTCATCATAAAAAGTTATAAAAACATTTTTACATTGCGAGAGAAGTAAAACATAATTCTGAATATTCTCGTTTTCATTAATGAGCAAAACAACATTTTTACCACTAACTATTTCTCCAATAGATAGTTTTTCTTTTTCAAAAGAAAAAAGAACAGTATTGGTTTTATATAGGCAAGACAAAAAAGATAATAAGACTATACTTAATAAAAGGTAGTGTTTGTTCACTTTTTTAAGAATAGCGATAAAAGATATTGCAACAATAGGAAAAAAGCCAATAAAGTATTTTAATGGTTCTATTTCTGTTATTTTATAATTTATACCCAAAGAAATTAATATAATTACTGAAAAGATTGGGATAATAGTTAATAAAACATTAACTTCATTATTAAATAATTTCTTTATAAAATAATACAAAGTATAGATAAATATACAGATAAACAATAAAGCCCCTGAATAAAAATAATAAGGGAATGGAATACCGAGAAACTTCCTTATAAAATAAGATATACAGCCAATATTGGGTATTATATTGTCTATTCCGATTATCGTTTCTTGGATATACACAGAAAATAAGATTTGATTGATTATATCTGGGAAAACTAGATAAATCCATAAATATCCGAACATAACAGTGGATAAAACCCATAAAGACTGTTTTCTACTAATCTTAAATGTGAATATTACAAAACTTACTATCAAAAAAGTAGAATAAAGTAAAAATATATAGTGAGTTAATCCACCAAGAAGTATTATAAAAAACAATTCTACGAATCTAACAAATGAAAATTTATTATCCAAACATTTTATTACTGCATTTAACATAAGCAGATAAAACACGGTTATTAATGTATTTGTGCTTATATAGGAAAAATTATTTATACAAGCCAAAGAAAAGCCGTAAAAAATACTAGCTAACAATGAGTATTTTTCAGATTTTAATATTCTTTTACTAATTATAAATAATAAAATTTGTGTTATAAGAAATAATAGCAAATTCAAACAAAAACCATACCATTTAGAAAAGCTATTAGGGAAAAAAGAACAAATAGTATGGATTAAATAATAATACAAAGGAGGATGTGTATCTTCTAGCTGGTTATCATATACTGTTGGATAATTAAAAACATTGTCCTGATTTACACAAATATAATCTTTAAAAATTTGTCCATCTAACCATTTGTTTTGAATATCTAAATTCTGTTTATTAAATATTTTAGGGGAAAAAAACATTCCATTAGAACTGTTTGATAAGGAAAAAGTATATATTTCATCAACAGAAAAAGCTGTTTTATTGTTCATATAAAACAGTAATAAAGCTAGTTGAATTGTGATAATTATTATAAATAATACTTTATAACTTAAGTTTTTTATCCTCATTTTCTTTCTTTTAATCTACCAATCCACCAGGTTCGGTTTCCTTTTATCCATTCTAATTGTGGGAAACTGTTTAATTTTGAAAATGTTATAAGCCTGTCTTTTTCTGTCATTTTTTTAACCCATGCAGCATAATCATATTCTAATTTACTATAACCAATGTTTCTTAAAGTCTGTTTGTCGTCTTGTTTCATAATCGCAGGCTCAAACCCTAAAACATATTTCCACTTTGCAGTTGGATATTCGTAGAAATGTTCATAAAAACAATACATAGTATTAGAATAAATTATCCCACCATCTTGAGGTTCCCAACCTTTTAATAACTGTATAGTAGATTCATTATAAAAATCTATTGGCTGCATCATTACTGATTTTGTATATCGCCCTTCTTTATCGTTAATAAAACATAAAATAAAACAAACTATAATAAAAAAAGAAAGACTATATCTTATTCGAGGATTATTTAAAGAATAAGATGAATTTATAAGTTCTTGCAATCTATAAGATAACCATAATAATAATGCTATTATACCCCAATCCAACCAAAATCTTATAACCAAAATGCTTCCCATCCAGCATAATAAAACCATTATAAAAATAGGATCATTAGCTATATTTTTTAATTTATAATCACATTTTTTTATACAAAAAAGAATAACTATCGAAACTCCAATTATACAAACAACATTCTGTACTCCTGCGGCAAACTCGGGAACTAACAACCAATTATATGTTGATTCAGTAAAAATTGAAAATGTAGCAAAAAAGTGAAAGTAGAGAAAATCAGTAAATCTTCCCGTTAAAAGTGAACCTATAACAGTCGAAATTAATACGCATGCGGTAAGTATCAATGAATCCTTTGTTTTCCCTGCAATAAAAAAAGAGATTGGTATAAGTAAAAACAGATACCAGCTACCATGTATCCAAATGCTTAAAGACAAAACCACTATAGTTATTAGATATTTTATCCATTCTTTTTGGAATATTACTCGTTTTTCATCATCTAATGTTTTAATTCCCCACAAACGCAACAAAATCAGTGTTGCAGCACAAGACACAATAAATGGTCTTCCAGAGATCATTCTATAGTATATTTTATCATCTAAATTAAGTATCAATAATAGAGCGAGACACCAACTTACTGGAGAAGGAACAGATATTATTCCACATATATTCAAAAGCAAAAATAAACCTACAACAGAAAAAAACATTAAATCCTGTTTATCATACCCACAATATTTATGAATGAATTTTAAAATTTGATGCCAACCCGCATTGTGATCTGTATCGAATTTCTCATCCATAACTATAATATCTGACCATTTTGAATCTATTGTGGAAAAAGCAACATGGCGTTTAGCGTCATCTGGAGGAGTCCAACCATAACTTAGAATTTTAAGAGGAATAAAAACTAACGCTCCTATAATCAACAAAAGAAAAATTAATGATTCTCTCTTTTTTATAATTTTTTCTATCCTCTCCCAAAAATCCAGAGATTCTTTTTCTTTTGCTATGATATTATCATCCATTATGTTGCTTACCTTTAATTTTGGTCTCTAATTATTCAATTATACTTGCTGCTAAAATAAAAATAAAGAAAGAAAATAACCCTTTTTCAATTTAACTATTGAAATGCAAGGGGATAAAACTTATTATAAAATATGTCGATAAATATAAATAAACATATACAGAGGCAAACAAATTAAAAGTTTTGTTAAAATTTTAATATCTCTTCTTGTTGTCGTCCAATTATTTTTAATTGGTGCATACATGCAGACAGAAGATCAGACAATAAAAAACCTTCCTGAGTATGACAGTAGCTCGGAAGAAGTCTTTTATGACATGAAATCTTCTGATAATAACGAATCAACAGAATTCGATCAGATCTCAGAAGACGAAATGCCTATTCCTGAAAACAAAGAAAAAGATAATACTTCATCAAAAGAAGCATATGATTTAAAAAAGAGTAATAATCAAGATTTAACAGATAAACCAATTATAATCAATAAAAATCAAAGAAAAAACAAAGAAAAAAAAGATGTAGCAAAAAAACTTAATATTACAGACGTTAAGATAAGACATGAAGCAAGTTTTAATATTGCTGAACTTACTATACCTAGCCAAGTTAAGGTTATGAAGAAAAACCAAGGGAATCAGCTGCTTAAAGTTAGAATTACTCCTGCAGTAACCTTAGCAAATAAAGATTTAAAAAAGAAACTTACTGATAATTTTGAAAAAGCAGTAATTTATGAAACCGAATATTATACAGAATTTCTATTTAGCTCTAAAGGAAAGATTGGTAATCCCTATACCGCCTCAGACACATCGGGAATATTTAAACTATGTATACCATACCAGAATAGAAAAAGCAGATTTTCATTAAGAAAATGTGAAGAAATAACAGAGGGTTTAACCTATTATTTTGACAGGGGAAAATCAGGTAATGGTTTTTCTGACGTACATATTTTAAGGATAGAAGCCTTATCAGACAAGATTCAAGTTTTGCCTATCTTAGCAAATGAAGGAATTGCTCAAAGAGAAAATCTTTCATCTATGGCAAAAAGATACAATGCTGTCGCAGGAATCAACGGAAGTTATTTTACCTGGAGAGGCGATCCTATCGGTACTTTAATAATAAATAGAAAATTAATAAGTTCCCCTTTGTACAAAAGATCAGTTTTTGGTATAACAGAAGATGACAAATTAATTTTTGGTAATCCAGACTTTTCAGGAACCTTAAGGTCTGGTAGAATATCTGTAAAAATTGATGCGGTCAACCAACCACGACGTGGAAGTTCTCTAGTAGTATTTACTCCAGAATATGCAAGAAGTACATTGACTAGCGAAATCGGTAAAGAATTTGTTATAGTAAAAGGAAAAATTGTTGGAGTTCATACAAAAGATGCCTTAATTCCACCAGATGGAGTTGTCGTATCGGCAGGAGGAGTAAAAGCTTCTTTGTTAAGTTCTTTGAATCTAGGACAAACTGTTGAACTAGACTATTCTATTGATAATCCCTGGAATAGCATAAAGCATGCTCTTTGTGGTGGTCCAAGATTGTTATCAAATGGTAAAGTAAGTATTAACGGCAAAGAAGAAAAATTTGATAATTCAATCATTAACGGAAGACATCCTCGAACTGCTGTAGCTATGACCTTTGACGGGGACTTGCTTTTAATTGCAGTTGATGGTAGAAAAAAAGATAGTATCGGAATGAAACTTTCCGAACTGGCAGAATACCTACAAAGGCTTGGTTGTATGCATGCAATCAATCTTGACGGTGGGGGTTCGACAGCAATGTATTTAAATGGTAAAATAATTAACAGACCTTCAGATGGATCGGAGCGAAGAATTTCGAATGGAATTCTTGTTACTAAGAGATAAAATAGCCTTCAGGCTCATCAGCTTTTTTTGTATATTATTTACAATATATACTATTCCTGGCTTTTCTGCTGAAATAAATCTTTTTCCTTTAAAAGAAATTCAAGTAGGGATGAAAGGTTATGGGAAAACAGTTATTTCAGGAAGAAAAATAGAAAAATTTGATGTAGAAATTTTAGGTATTTGTTCAAATAATAAAATCAATGAAAGCACAATAACAAGTGGGAAATCTATACTGGTCAAAGTCAGCGGAGATGTTATAAAACGTGCTGGCGGGATTGCGGCAGGCATGAGTGGAAGCCCAATCTATATAGATAACAAACTGGTAGGTGGAATAAGTTCCGGTTGGCTAATGACGGACCACACAGTTGGTCTTATTACACCGATAGAAGAAATGCTTGAAATCTGGAATTACCCAAGTGACAAAGACAAACCCAAAACTGGTATAAAAACAGGATTATTACAAAAACATCATCTTGAAAAAACAATAAAGATAGGTTCAAAAAATATAGACTGTATAATAGAAGCACCTTATTCTCTTGCTTCTTCTATTGTTCCTAATTCAAATGAAGTTGTCTTTTCACAGGCAGCTACAGAATTAAAAATAGACGATATTAATAAAAACAGAATTTCAGAAACAATAAAAGCAAGATTAAATCGAAAGAATGTAATAGTTTCAGACAAACAAAACAACGATTCAAAAAATGACTTGTCAGGTTATTTTGCCGTTATATCTCCTGATTATTATGAGCCTGGTTCATCTATAGGAATACAACTGGCTAGAGGAGATATAAACGTTACCACAATAGGAACTTTAACTCATAGAGATGGTAATAGAATTCTAGGTTTGGCTCACTCTTTCCTAAAGAAAGGGAATGTGTCTTTCTTGCTAACAGGCGCTTATATACACCATTCTTTTGGTAGTGTACAGATGCCGTTTAAGATAGGCGCACCTACAGAAATGCTTGGTACTGTTGAACAGGATAGGGAAAAAGGAATAAGTGCGGTTATAGGAAAGTTACCTGCAATGATTCCTGTAAAAATTGACGTTACAGATAAAACCCTTGGAACAGAAAAAAGTATTAATTTTCAAGTAGTTAAAGATATAACTGTATTGAATACTGTTCTAGATACAACTATAATGCAAGCCTTGGAAGGAGCCATAGACAGAGAAGGTCCAGGCACCGCCTTGATGAGTATTTCCATGGATTGTTCCAGTAAAAATGGGGACAATTACAATTTTAGAAGAGAAAATCTTTTCTATTCCAAGACTGATATTTGTCAGGTTCTTACAAATGAAGTAACAAGTCTTGTAGACATGATTAGTGAAAGCGAATATGATGAAGTACTGCCTACAAGAATTCTTCTAAAAGTTGAAATAGAAAATAAGCGAAAAACTCTTACCATAGAAAAAGTTGAAGTTAAAAATTCTTCAGTTTCAAGCGGTGGAGTTCTTGATGTAGAAGTAACTTTAAAACCATACCGAGAACCAAAATTTATTAGAAAAGTAAAATTGCCTATTCCTCAAGATATTGGGAAAGAAAATCTTACCCTTTCTGTTTTTGGTTTAAATATGAAAGTTGAAGATCTTGATGTTCCTTCTGATTCAAAAGAAAACAAAGCTTCATCTTTTAAAATAGAAGATAACAACAATTCTGATTTTTCAACCTTAATAAGAAACTGGGCTAGTTCTCCCAAAAATTCAGATATTTTATTCCAGTTAAGCGTAGAAGGCGAAGATAATAAAAAGCTTAAAATGAATAACAAAGACTATGAAATACAGCCCACAAATCTTGTGGTTACTGGCAGAGTGGACACAACTCTGACCTTGAGCGAGGAATAAAATGATTAAATCATTTATAGAAGCCGCTGGCGAACAAACTATTTTATTAATGCAAACTATTTATTGGACTTTTGCAAGTATAAAAAATGGTAAGTTCAGTTTTAAAAATTTAATAAACCAGATGTCTATTATCGGAGTAGACTCTTTTATGATGGTAGCCATAAGTGGTTTTTCTTTAGGAGCTGTTCTTGTAGTACAAATTGGTTTTCAGTTTGCCAATATGGGTGCCCAAAGTTATGTAGGTGGCGTTGTTGCTCTTTCAATGACAAGAGAAATAGCTCCATTAATGACAGCGATTGTTGTCGCTGGACGTATAGGAAGTTCAATGGCAGCTGAGATTGGGACAATGAAAATTACCGAACAAATAGATGCTTTGGAAACGATGGCAACCAATCCAGTAGACTATTTGGTAGTTCCACGTTTTTGGGCTTGTACTTCAATGCTTTTTTTATTAACAGTAATATCAAATGTTTTTGGAATGATAGGCGGTTCTATTACAGCAGTTTATCAAGTTGGATTAACATTTGAATCATTTAAAGACTCGATTCTTTACTTGTTAAAAATACAAGATTTGATGGGTGGTCTTTTAAAGGCAATAGTTTTTGGAGGAATAATAGCAATTATAGGTTGTTATAAAGGCTTTACTACAGAAGGTGGTGCTGAAGGCGTTGGAAAAAGTACAACCAGTGCTGTTGTTGTAGCAATCATGCTTATAATCGCTGTGAATTTCTTCCTGACTGTTGGTATAACAAACTTTAACAACTCATATTTACAATAATGATTATAGTTTCTAACGTTCATAAAAGATTTGGGCCAAAGCAAGTATTAAAAGGAGTTAACCTTAAAATATACGATGGTGAATCCCTCGTTATACTTGGTCCTTCAGGCTGCGGGAAAAGTGTTTTACTCAAACATATAATAGGTCTCTTGAAACCTGATAGCGGTCAGGTATTCATTGATGGAGAAGATATAACTACATATAACTCAAACCAGTTAGATTTGCTAAGAATGAGAATGGGAATGCTTTTCCAGTCTGCTGCATTATTTGACTCTTTGAATGTAGAAGACAATATTGCATTTGCTTTAAAGCGACACACCAAATTGTCAAAGCTTGCTTTACATCATTTGGTATCTGAAAAACTTGAAATGGTGGGGTTGCCAGGAACAAATTATTTAATGCCCTCAGAACTATCTGGAGGTATGCGAAAAAGAGTTGGTCTTGCCAGAGCTATAGCAATGGAACCGGAAATAATTCTTTATGACGAACCAACTACCGGTCTAGACCCGATTATGACGTCTGCTATTGACGAACTACATCTTAGTCTTAAAGAAAAGCTTGGTGTTACTTCAATAGTAGTTACACACGATATGAAATCTGCTTTCCGTATTTGCGACAGAGTGGCATTACATTACGGTGGTCAGATTGTAGAAATTGGAACAAAAGAAGATATATTAAATTCACCTAACCCGATGGTTCAGCAGTTTATTAATGGCGAATCACAAGGGCCAATGACTTTGCTTTAATAAACTGAATAGGAGACAAACAGATGAATCAAAACATGAAAGTCGGCTTAATGACATTAGTAACGGTAGCCGCACTTATTTATATGGTATATGTAATTGGAGATTTCAGCTTTACAGAAAAGGGCTATAATTTCACTATAAGCTTTTATGCCGTAAACGGTCTCAGCAAAGGTTCTAATGTTTCTATGTCGGGTGTGAAAATAGGTAAGGTTACATCAATAGAAATAGTCGATGACCAGGTTTATGTTCATGCTTATATTTCAAATAAAAAACATCTTATTAGAAGACAAAGTACTTTCACTATTTCTTCTGCAGGTCTGATGGGTGAAAAATATGTTGAAATCATGCCAACCAGGGACTATACATCTCCCTATGTTGCTGATGGAGAAATAATAGCAGGAACGGATCCTGTCAGAATGGATGAATTAATAGAACAAGGAAGTGTGTTATTACAACGTCTGCAAGAACTCACTGCTTCTGCCAAAGATATTATTGGTGATCCAAATCTTAAAGAAGACACAAGAACCATCTTCAGAAATGCAAGAAATGCTTCGGATAACATAAACGAAATAACTGTTTCACTTAGAAACAGAAGCGACCATATTATTGAAAGTCTGGACAAGATTCTTAACTCTGTTTCTGACGAAATAGACAAGAATCGCAAAGATATCAAATCTATTGTTGAAAACTTCAAGAATATCAGTAGCAACATTGATAAGATTACTGGTTCAGGCAACAGAGAAAACCTCAAAGATATACTTGCTAATATTAAGACTTCAACAGAAAAACTAGACGACATAATAGCCAAGTTGAACAAAGACGATAAGATTACTAATGACGTCAGAGCTACAATGGATTCATTAAAAGAAGCTTCTGATAATGCTAAAGAAATAACAAAAGAAGTTAAAGAAATCATTGTAGATAAAGATATAAGAAAACAGATTAGTGGAACACTGGATGATGCCCACAAACTAGCCAAAGCAGTAGATAAAGTCTTTTTGAATATTCAACAAACAAGAGTAGACTTTAAATACTTGCTAAGATACCATAAAGATACAGAAGATTTCTTATCCGACATTAACGTAGATATTTATCCGAATGAAACTTATTTCTTCAGAATAGGTATGGAAGATGTAGGTAACGAAAACGACATAAACGCCATGTTGGCTCGAGATGCAAATACAAAATTTATCAAAAGAGCTGGCATAATGAAATCTAAGGTCGGTATAGGTGCTGACTATAAACTTGCAAAAGATTTAACTTTAAGTGTTGACTTTATTGATACAAAAGACTCTGAAATCAGATTGAAAGCCAGTTATCTTATAAACGAACACATTACTTTTGAACTTAGATTAGATGATGCTGCAGATGACGAAAAGGTTAACTTTGGTATTGAATACGTTTTCTAATAAAAGGAACACTGAAAAATGCTAAATGTCGAACGAAAACCGAAGATTCTTTTGCTCACCACAGGTGGAACAATTACAATGCTTAAAAGCCATAATGGAGCTCTTCAGCCTTGTGAAGACGCCGACAAACTTATCAAAGCAATTCCAGAACTTAGTTTGTTAGCCGAAATAGAAATACTTCCAATTGTAAATATAGATTCTAGCAATTTTACTCCACCAGTCTGGCTTCAAATAGCAAAAGCTATTTTTCATAGAATGAAGGATTTTGACGGTTTTGTCGTGGCACATGGAACCGACACAATGTGCTACACTTCGGCAGCTCTTTCTTTTATGCTTCAGGAACTGAACAAACCGATTGTTATTACTGGTGCTCAAGTGCCTTTAGAAGAAATAGGTTCTGATGGCAGATCAAATCTCATAAATGCAGTCAGAGTAGCAATTTCAGATTTAGCAGAAGTGGCAGTAGTATTTGGCTCTCAAATTATCAGAGGAACAAGAGCAAAAAAAATGTCTGCATTCGACATGCAGGCTTTTGTTTCTGTAAACGACAACCCTCTAGGCAGAATAGGTCTCTCTATTAAATATGATGATTCTGCCCATCTGAGAAGCAAGAAAAAGCCTCTTCTCAGACCTTTTTTAAATGACAATGTTGCTATGATTCCTGTTTATCCTGGAATTAAACCTGAAATAATAGAATATCTTGCACAAACTCATTCAGGAATAGTTATTGAAGGTTATGGGGCAGGCAATTTGCCAACAGATGAAAACATAAATCTTATTCCTGCTATAAAATCAGCAATCGAAAGAAAAGTGCCTGTGGTGGTTTGCACTCAATGTATTCTTGGTTCTACAGAAATGGAACTTTATCAAGTAGGAAGAGCAGCTTTAGATGTAGGTGCTATACCTGCAATGGATATGACTCCGGAAACTTCAATGGTTAAGCTTATGTGGGTTTTAGGTCAAACCGATGATATTGATAGTATAGATTCAATGATGCAAAAAAGTTTTGTTGGTGAACTACACGAGGTAGAATAACATTGAAAAAATGTCCAGAATGTGGTCTTGATTTACCAGACGAAGTTTTATACTGCCTTTATTGTGGCACTAGAACCAATATTTCCAATCAGGTAAAAAGAACCAGAATTGTATTATTTCTATTTCCTATTTTTATTTTATTAAGTTGTTTAGCCACCGTTTATGATCTAGGCTCATCAGATTTTCTTGAAGCAGGCTTTACTATTGCTGGTATCGCATGTTGTTTATATTTTCTAGGAGCTCTTTTTTTAGGAATATTAAAATTATTCTTTAATATAAAAACGGCTCCAAGCTCTTTTTTTACTGCTTCTTTTTCTTCTCTAATAATCGCAATAACAACAATTTTTGCTGGTTTTTCTATAGAAAACCTCTATTTAAAAAATTATTTTGTAAAATTAGGTCCCATAGCCAATTTAAAAAAACACTTTATATTACTATTAACAATCTATTTAGTTCTACAAATTTTAGAATCCATAGCTATATCTTTAAAAGATAAGTATACAATCACAAGTTCAAGTGAAGATAAAAACAATTCCAGATCTTCAATAATAACTAAGCTTTATATAATAATCCCAATAAGTTTCATTTTATTAACTTCTGTTGCTTTCTTCTTTACTTCCCATCCAGACAAAATATCTTTTTTATGCGAAAATTTACTAGCCATTTCCTCAAAAGATAAAGCTAATCAATATTTAGATTATGGTTTACAACATTATCCAAGAGATGCAAAACTTTGTTTCCTAAAAGCAAATATTCTAACATCTTCCGACTCATTTTCTACAGAACATAATTCAAAAACAGAATCAGAAGCTCTTAAATTGGCACAAATTGCTTCTGACGAAAAACCAGATTCACCTTTGTATAAATATTACTTAAGTGTTCAATTTGATATAAATAAAAACAGTGAAAAAGCCATTATGTATGCTGATGAAGCTGCCGTATTAGCAAAAGACGATATTTTTCTATGGCAAAATCTTGGTGATATAAACCAAAAGTATTCAAGATTCACAGGATCCATAAGCGCATATAGAAAAGCTTTGACATTAGATCCTGATAATCCTACTGTTTTAAACAACCTTTCATATACTCTTCTTACTTGTAATAAAGATTTATTAATAGCATTAGAATTAGCAGAAAAATCAGTTAAAAATTCTCCAAACTCTGTTTACAACAGAGATACATTAGCTTGGGCTTATTATAAAAATAATCAGTTTACAAATGCTTTAGAATCAATAAATTTATTATATAAAAATAGAAAGAGTATTTCTCCAGAAATTGATTTTCATTATGTAGCAATATTAGATTCAATGGGACTCATAAAAAACCCAATAGAAGATTATGATAAAATGCTAGTTAAACCAGAAGTTGCTACTAATAAAAATCTTGTTCTAGAAATAGTTGAAGCTAAAAAAATAGCTGAAAACAAGTTAAAGGAAAAGCAAAACGGGAAATTAGAGAAATGATATTGAATAATAAAGCTATAAGCTATAAGCATCAAGCTGTAAGCCAAATATTATTTTACCCTTCTCTTTGTAAGCAAACGTTTTTTATAATTTTTATTATTTTTATATTTAACCTCTTGCCTATTTTCAAAGCAGAAGCAGTTTTGCATATAGATACAAGTTACTGTGGAAAATATAGAAATCATCCAGGTTTTGCCAAAGTTATGGCTGATTTACCTTTTGTCTATCAAGAATCCTTCCTTAAAATAAATAAAGCATTAGGAATTCCTGTCAGAGAGCAAATGAATGTGGTAGTTATTTTCTCTGATAATCTCCAATATAAAGGTTTTAGACTTAGAGGGAAAAGACAATCTGTAAAAACAGCAAATAGAACCTTAGTTCATTATATTCACTTAGATTTAGAATTCTTAATAAACGGACAAGCTACTTTAGCAGAAGAAATGACCCATGAAATGACTCATGCTATCATGGCTGACTGTATGGGTTTGAGAGAATATGATGTTTTGCCAATGTGGTTAAAAGAAGGAACCGCTGTTCACACAGCAGATCAAGGTTTAGCCCGAATTAAAGCTCTCACAAGAAAAGGCTTTGATATTAATGCCATTGGTGGTGAAGATGAAAATATTCATGGAAATCCAATTTCACTGGAAAAATATGTTGAGAATTATTTAAAAATAAGTTTTTTAGTTAAAACCTTTGGAGTTAATGCTTTTCATAGATTTATAAAGAAACTAATGAAATCTGGTAATGTAAATAAAGAACTTTCGGTTTGCTTCAACGGTCTTACCGAAGACGTAATGAATCAATATTCAAGTCAATTCATAAAAAACACTCTAATAGCAAATACTCATCCCACTACCGCCAGAGAAAATATGCTCAAAGGAGTTAAATATTTCGATGAAGGTGAATATCTCTCTGCTAGACTCGCTCTTACAGATGCTCTTTATGGAGGTTTAAGCAATAGTGAATTCCAAAAAGCAGCATATTTATTAGCAGAATGTTATATTCAGGAAAGAAATCCTCAAGGTGCTCTATACCTGTTAAAACAGTTTAAACCTGACCCAAGAAATATTCCTATAGATAGATATGAATTTTTACGAGCCTATTCACAATATGCAACTGGTTTTGTCACAAGTTCTTATTTTGGTTTTAAAAAAACTTTCGAAACAACAAAAAATCAAGCAGTAAAAGAAGGCTCTCTATATTATATTGTTAGAATTCTTACCGAACTAGGCAATCGTCCAGAAGCAGAACGAGTTGCTCAAATGCTTCAAAAACAATTTCCCAAAAGCAGTTACATAAAATTAGTAAACATAATGCTCGCACAATAAATTCAGTAATCATTATCGTTATTTTGCATAATAGATACTAATATATTTCATTTTGTGTTATCATTGTTGAAAACTAGAGACAAGGATTAACGCTTAATGATAGAAAAAAGCAAAGTTTATAACCAAGGTTTTTCATTAGTTATACCTGCCTATAACGAAGAAAATGCTATTGAATCAACAGTTAATAAATGTTATGAAGTCCTATCATCTATCGAAGGTTTAAAATTCGAAATAATAGTAGTTGATGACGGCTCAAAAGATAAAACATCTGAAAGGGTACCCACAGACAAATGTCATCTTATAAGTCATCCCAAAAACTATGGTTATGGACAGTCGCTCTATCGTGGTATTCAAAACGCACAATATCCATATATCGGTATTATTGATGCTGACAACACATATGACGCAAATGATTTTAAACGTATGATTCCCTTAATGGAAGTCTACGATATGGTTATTGGCAGCAGAAAACTTACCAACCAGTCACAAACAGTCAGTTTGATGCGTAAAACATTAAAAGCCTTGATTTATTTCTTTTCGGAACACTATTCTCAAGACCCAAACAGTGGAATAAGAGTTTTCAAAAAATCTCTAGTTGACTATGGTGGACATTTATTCAGTAAAAGATTTTCTTTCTCAACTTCCCTAACATTTTTTGCAGCCTTAAATTACCAGTTTATAGAATACATTCCGATAGAATATGGTGACAGAACAGGCGTTTCTAAAGTCAGACATTTAAGAGATTCAATAAGAACTTTTATTCTTATACTTACCATGGCTATCATTTACCGCCCGTTAAAATGTTTTAGCTGTCTAACAATCCTCTTTATATCGGCTATTATTGGTCTTTTTACAGTAAAGCACAAAATAAACTCAAATAGTTTTAATGCATATGTTCAATTACTAGGCATAGCAACTCTGAATACCGCTATGTCTTTTTTAGCTTTTATAATGGGGAAATCATATGTTGACCAGATTGCAATACCAAGCAAAAGAAAATAATAAATTTGTTGTATTAGTTCAACCACAGATGGGGTTATCGGGCGAATTTGCCCGTCACCTTCCTTTAAGTCTTCTATATGTCGCTGCCCCATTAAAGAAATTGGGTATAGATGTAGTAATTTTAGATAGACGTGTTATTCACAACAAAAGTTGGGAAAATGAACTTTTAGAACATCTAAACAATAAGCCTTTATGGATAGGTTTTACTGTAATGGCAGGTTTCCCTATAGTTCAAGCATTAGAAATGTCAAAGTTTGTAAAAGAACATTCCTCCACAATTCCTATTGTCTGGGGTGGAGCATTACCAACAATAGATCCTAAAAGCTGTATGTCTTGTAAATATGTAGATTTTACAGTATCTGGAAGTGGTATACTTGAAACAGAATTGCTTACAAAGGCTATTATTGAAAAACAGACACAAAATAAAGAGTTTTTAAAAAATATTCCAGGTCTTGGTTATCGTTTAAGTGAAGAAGTATTTTACAATAAACCTTATCAAGGCTTTGAACCAGTTCATTATAAAGATTTGCCTTATGAAATAATAAAAGACTATTCTGTATATGGACAGATTGGTACTAATGAAAATATTTTTCCAATATATTCTGCCTATGGTTGCCCTTATCAGTGCTCTTTTTGTGTTTCACCAATGCTTTATAAGACTTTTACTCCGAAATGGAGACCCGTATCACCTGTTGAAGTTGCAGACCATATTGAATATTTAAAAAACAATTATAAAGCAACAACTATTTATTTTTATGATGATGACTCTTTTGTAAATATAGAACATATTCGTTCTATCGTTTTGGAATTAAAGCGTAGACAGATTAAAGTCAAACTAAGTTTCAGAGGTGCTCGTGTAAACGAAATAATGAAAATGGATGATGAATTTTTGGACTTACTTAGCGAAACTGGAACTGAAATGCTTCATGTTGGTATAGAGTCAGGAAGTCAGCGTATATTAAATTTATATAAAAAAGGCATTACCATAGAAAACATTTATGAAATAAATAGAAAACTAGCAAGACATCCAAAATTAATTGCAGCATACAACTGGATAGTAGGTGCTCCTTCTGAAACTTTAGACGAAATAAAACAAACTGCTAGACTAATGACAAAACTTATTAAGGAAAATCCCAAATGTTTCGTTTTCCAACCTAATATTTTCAGGGTTATTCCTGGTTCGGTCTTAGGAGAAAAAGCTAGAGAATATGGTTACAGAGAGCCTTCGAATTTAGACGAATGGATAAAATCAGAGTTAGAACAGGAAGTTTTTTCTCCTTGGTTTTCTGATGAAATGAAACAATACATAAAAATGCTTCAGGTTACTTCATATTTCATAGACAACAAAGCTCAATTATTATTGAAAACAAAATCATTAAAAGACTTAGTCATAAAAATTCTTTCTAAATTATACCAACCTTTAGCTAGATTCAGAGTTAAAGCTTCTTGGTCTTCTCTACTTATAGAAGCAAAAGTTTTCTTTCTTGCCCAAAAACTTATGAAAAAGTTGCGCTAATATGTGTGGTATATGCGGCTTTACCATTAATAAACTCTTAGACAACAAATCAACAATAGATTCAATGCTTGAATCTATTATTCATCGTGGTAGAGAAGCTAGTCAAAGTTGGTTTGACGATTATATTTGTCTTGGACATAATCGTCTATCCATTCAAGATTTGGATTCTAGAGCAAATCAGCCAATGATTTCCTCAGATGGCCGCTATGTCATAGTTTTCAATGGTGAAATCTATAATTTTAAAGAACTAGCAAAAGAAATTCCTAATTTCTATCCTAGGACTTCATCTGACACAGAAGTTCTTCTTGAATTATGGTCTAGAGAACAAGTAAAGTGTTTGAAAAAACTCAACGGCATGTTTGCTTTTGTTTTATATGACCGACTAGAGAAAAGCATAACCTGTGTTAGAGATAGATTAGGTGTAAAACCCTTTTATTATTTTTTTGATGGGAAAAATTTTATATTCGCTTCAGAAGCAAAAGCAATATTAAAAGTTCCTATTTATAAAAAGCAATTAAATATCAATGCTTTAAGTGATTATCTTTCATACGGTTATATTACAGGCACTAATACCATATTTAAAAATCTGATGAAATTAGAACCAGCTTATTATATGGTTATTAGTCAAAATAAATTAGAAAAAAAATGTTATTGGGATTTGTCAGAAAAGATTCTAAACAGATTTACCGCCACAAACGATGAATTATATTATTTATTCGAGTCAGCAATAAAATACAGACAAATTAGCGATGTGCCTGTTGGAAGCTTTTTAAGCAGTGGAATAGATTCTTCTGCAATTAGTATTATAGCAAATAAACAAAATCCAAATATTCTAACTTACACAATAGGCTTTAAAGAAAAATCTTATGATGAATCTGAATTTGTAAAAGTATTTGCAAAAAAAAATAAACTAAGAAATGTTTCAGAGGAATTACCAACACCAAAATTAGATGATATACAAGAGATAATAGAATACTTTGACCAACCTTTTTTCGATACTTCAACTGTTCCATTCTTTAAATTATGCAAAATATCTAGTAAAACTTTAAAAACAGCTTTAACAGGAGATGGTGGAGATGAAATCTTTGCCGGTTATGAAACAAGAAAAGCAGATTTGGCTAGTCTTATAGCTCATAGATTTCCATTTTGGCCTGCAATTTCCAAAATAATTGCCAATCTATTAAATCAAATTCCTTCAAATACGAAAAAAGTATCGTTAAACTATAAACTGAAGCAATTTTTTAATTTTGCTTATCTTCCAGAAGAAAAGGCTCATTTCTCTTGGAGGTTACTATTTACAGAAAACGAAAAAAAACAATTATTAGATAAAAACATTATAAGTAAACTAGATGATTACGAATCTTGGTCTAACTTTGAGTCGGTTTTTAACAAATATAAACATCTACCAATGCTTCAAAAAGAAGCTTTGGTAGATATAAATACCTGGCTTGCCGATGATATTCTTTATAAAGCCGATCAGTGTTCTATGGCAAACACTCTTGAATTGCGTTCACCATTTTTAGACCATCGACTTGTTGAAGCTGCTTTTTCTATTCCAGAAAAGAATAAATTTAATTTATTAAAAGGGAAAAAACTTTTAAGAAAAATATTAAAACCCGTTTTAGATGATTCTGTCTTAAAGAAGAAAAAAGAAGGTTTTGGAAGTCCTGTGGGAGAATGGTTAAAAGGTAGTTTACGAGAACCTTTTCTAGATATAATCAAATCAGACAATTTCAAAACAATAATTCCAGAAACCAAAAACATTCTAAAATTATATGATGAGCTAATTAATTTAACAAAAGACAACAGTTATAGGCTTTGGTCCATATTTATGCTGGCTTTATGGCAAGAAAGGTGGTTTAGATGAAAAATTTCAAACTTCAAACTACCGATAAAATAATATTACTTGCTTTGCTGTTATTATGTTTGATTAGTTTTTATCCAATATACAACGCAGAATATTTAAGGTTTGATGACAATAATACTATTTTAAATTGTGATTTAATAAAACAGCCTTTAAGTATAGAAAGTTTAATGAATATTTTTTCAGAATTTACTGATAATCAGTATACACCTATTAGTATTTTGTCTTTTTGGCTGGAATATAATATTTTTTTAGATTTTAATAGCGGATTTTCACATTGTGTAAATCTTTTTTTTCATATATTGGCAGTAATTGCTCTTTATTATCTATCCTTAGATTTTTTTAAAGATAAAAAATTTGCTTTTTTCTTTACAGCTTTCTGGGCAATACATCCTATTCAGGTCGTTTCTGTTGCATGGTTAACCGGAAGGAGAACGGTATTATACGGTCTGTTTTTTATTGCTTCACTTTTATTTTATTGTAAATATGTAAACACTCAAAAAAATACTTATAAATACCTAGCTATTTTAACAATGATACTTTCCGGACTCTCAAAAACGTTGTCGTTTACAGCTCCAATCGTATGGATAGGAATAGACTGGTTAAAAGACAGAAAAATCAGCTATAAACTTATTACAGAAAAGATACCTGCTTTTATTATATCTTTTATTCTTATTTCAACAATGTTCATTTCAGCAAATAAAGGCATAAATAGAACAACTAAAAGCAATATAGATTATCATTATAAAGAAGCACTATATTCTATAAGTTATTATGCTATCCAAACGGTTTTCCCTCACAAACTTTCTGCAACAAATGAATTGAACTCTAACACAAAAACAGTTCTTGATTACACCTATCTATATTTTGGTTTATTTATTGTTCTTTCTATAATAATATCTATAAAAAGCAAACTAGCTTTATGGGGCTTATGTTTCTACATTTTTCATATTATACCTTTGTCGGGTCTTATAAGAGTCGGTTATAGTTTCTTTATTTCTTATCATTATTGTTATATTCCTCTATTAGGTCTGCTTTTAATATTCATAGAAGGAATCAGATTGTTATCACTTCTTTTTAAATTTAACAAAATAAAAGAATTGCAAATAGCTGTTTTATTTATTTTTTGCTTAATGTTTGGTTTTAAAACCAATATTTTTTCTATAGCTTTTAAATCAACAGAAAGTTTGTTGTTAAATTCTATCAACATTGACTCAAATAACTATTTTGCAACAAATAATTTAATAAAATATTACATCGACATAAACAATCTTGAACAAGCAAAAATTTATTGCAATAAACTCCTTAAATGTTATCCAGATTCATATGGAGCTTATTCTTTAAAAGGTCAAATAGAAACAAAAGAAGAAAAATACGAAGAAGCTATACTTTTGTTTGAAAAATGTAAAGAACTTGATTTTGAGAACAAAGATAAGTCTCGTTATTTTTATCAGGCATATTGTTATATTAAATTACAAAAATGGGAAAAAGCAGAACATTCTTTAACAGAACAAATAGAAAAGATACCTTTTTATGCCTATTATTATATGCTAAGAAGTGTGGTTTATCAAAAATTAGGGAAATACTCTTTGGCATATAAAGACTTATTAACAGCTATTAGTTTAGATCCGCAAAATTTTGAGAATAAAGTAAAACTATACCAGAATTCTATGCAAATGATGAATTACTATCAAAGTATTTTAGATTTAATTGAAATTTATACATATATAAACAATCAGCCTGAATATATAAAAAACTACTCAGAAGTTCTATTTTTCCCCAGTTTTAAAGAATCTTTACTTCAATGTTTCCCTTATTATTTTTATATAGATAATCTTTTGAATAAATATATTACAGTTAAAAAAACATAATTTGACACTTTTTAAGCTACGTGATAACTTTTTATCGTTTTAAAGTAAACTTTTTATGTACGAAAGGCAAATGATATGAAGACTAAAATAGAATATATTCTCTCTAAAATTACAGAAAAACCAACTGTAGGAATTTAATTTCAATGGGGTTGCCTTTTAATTTTTATATTTTTCTTCGAGATACAAGCTTAGTTATTTTTTCATGGTTTTTATTGTCTATTTCTTTTTTTTCATGGGGAAAATTGCTTAGAAAAATTCTCAATATAGAGATAACAGGGAAAAAGGGTGTTGTAGCAACTATTTGGTTAGGGTTTGTTTTTTGTATTATATTTTTTTCTGTTTATCATTTATTTCTTCCTATAAATGTTCTTGCTAGTTCTGTTTTTTATATTCCATCTATTATTTATTTTTTTGTAAAATATGGAAAGAAATTACCTGCATTTTTTAGCTCTATTGGTCTCTTTAAAATCATAGTTATTATATTAACGCTTTATGCTGCTTCAGCGGTAGCAATACAGTTCCCTTCCAATTTGGATACTGGTCTTTACCATTTAAATTCTATAAGATGGTTAAATGAATATCATATTATTAAAGGGTTAGGAAATCTTCATGCAAAACTAGGTTTTAATCAATTATTTTTTATATATTCTTCTTCACTAAATTTTCATCCTTTTTTTAATGATTATGCCTTTCATATTGGTAATAGTTTTTTATATTTTATTCTTTTTATCGGTTGTATATTTAGTGGAACTGTTATTGACTTATTAATAATTTGTTTATTCTTTTTTATTCCAATGCCTTTCAAATGGATTAGTTGTCCAACTCCTGATATAGCATCCACGATAGTTCAACTAGTGACTTTTCGATATCTTGTTGAAATAATCTTTTTTAATCCTGATAGCAAAGAAAGAAGTAGTTACATTGGTCTTGTGGCAATCTGCTTTATTGATTACCTTTAAGTTAAGTAATATTATTTTTGCTTTTGGAATAGGTTTAATTGCTATATTTTGGATAAATAAATACCCTTTTAATACGACAGAGAAAAAAATTTTAATTAATACTTCTATTTCTATCTTTTTGCTTTTTTCTATTTGGATATTAAGAGGTTATATACAGACTGGCTATCCCTTATTTCCTTCTTCTTTTGGAAGAATTAATTTTTTCTGGACTGTTCCTGTAGAAATAGCTAAAATAGAGAGGGAATGTATTTATGCAGGTTCACGTAGTTGCGAAAGGACATTTAATATCAATTCTCCGTTGTTAAAAAATTATGCTTGGCTTGATCGATGGATAGAAAAATACTTTTTAGATAAAAGAATTTTTTCTGACAAAAGCTTTTCTGAAAATATTTGTATTGTATTATTATTATTGCTGTTCCCATTTACATTAAATAATTATGGAATAGCTTCAGTAAGTTTATTTGTAATAACGCTCATTTTATTGGGTATATGGTTAAAATCTTCTATTATAAATAAGACTATTTCCAATAAGGAGATAGTTCTTATTGGTCTGATAATTACAGGATTTAGTTCTCTGATATTTTGTTTCTCAACAGCACCATGTCCTAGGTTTGTAAACGGAATCTTTATAATTAATTTCATTACGAGTTTATTGCTTTTAAAAACAGTATACGTTCAATTAAAAATTAATACAAAAATTAAAAATTCTTTATTGTTTTATTTCTTATTTGTGTTCGTTTTATATTTTTGTTGTGCCTATTATGATGATGAATTTGCTATTAATGGAATATTTGTGCTAAAAAAAGCTGAAATGAAAGAATACACAACAAAATACGGATTAAAAGTTTTAACACCAGTAAACGGTGCTATAGAAATTTGGGACTCCGCTTTGCCGGCAACTCCTAATAAAAATAGCTTACTTTCGCTTTTAGGGAATAATATTTCCGAAGGTTTCTGCATTAAAGGAAATATAAAAATTACTGTGAAAAGATAATTAGTGTTTGGGCTATTAATTTATAAATAATTCAGTATTTAAATCATTACTGAGAAGTTTTAAAAGAACCTCAATAGTTTAAAATCTTAACATAAAAAAACTTTTAATTTGCCTAAAATAACAAAAACATAATTTGACACTTTTTAAGCTACGTGATAACTTTTTATCGTTTTAAAGTAAACTTTTTATGTACGAAAGGCAAATGATATGAAGACTAAAATTATTCTCTCTAAAATTACAGAAAAACCAACTGTAGCCGTAGTTCTCGGTTCTGGTCTGGGTGATTTTGCAGATACTTTAGAAAATGCTGTAGCAATCAAATATACTGATATCCCTCACTTCCCTGCTTCTACCGTTAAAGGTCACGCTGGCAGATTGGTTATTGGTAAAAAAGCAGGCAAAGTTGTTGTTGCAATGCAGGGTCGCTTCCATTTCTATGAAGGCCATCATATGCAGACTGTTACTTTTGCTATGCGCGTAATGCATGCTATTGGGGCAGATGATGTTATAGTTACTAACGCTGCTGGCGGTTTGAATCCAAAATTCAAAGTCGGTAGCCTTATGCTTATGACTGACCATATTAACTTTATGGGCACCAACCCATTGATTGGTCCTAATGATGAAGAACTTGGTCCAAGATTCCCAGCAATACAGGGTATTTATAACAAAGGTCTCATTGAAGAAGCTGAAAAAGTCGGTAAAGAAATAGGTGCTCCAGTAGAAAAAGGTGTTTATATAGCTGTTACTGGTCCAAGCTATGAAACTGGTGCTGAACTTAGAGCTTTCAGAGTTTTGGGAGCAGATGCTGTTGGTATGTCTACTGTTCCAGAAGTGATCGTTGCTGCTCACTGTGGTGTAAAACGTGTTCTCGGTATCAGCCTCATTACTAATATAGCAACTGGTGAAAGCGAAACTAAGGCAACTCACGCTGAAGTTGTTGAAGCTGCTGATAAAGCCAAAGTTTATTTCATTAAGTTAGTAGAAACAATGATTGGCAGGATGTAATATAAAGTGTTAGAAAAGCTCGAATCTGTTAAAGAAAACTTCAAGGAATTAACAGACAAACTTACAAATCCTGAAGTTATCGCTAATCAAGCTGAATTTCAGCGTCTAGCAAAGAAGCGTTCTGAAATGGAAAGCATTGTAAATGCTTACGATGAATATACTTCTATGCTTAAAAAGCTTAAAGATGCAGAAAGCATGGTTGAAATAGAAACAGATCCAGAGCTTAAAGAATTAGCAGAACTTGAAGTTTCAGAATTGAAACCTCAAATAGAAAAAATGGAAGGTCAGCTAAAACTTCTTTTGATCCCAAAAGATGAAGATGACCAGAAAAATACCATTTTTGAAATACGTGCAGGTACAGGCGGCGAAGAAGCAGCTCTCTTTGCTGCCGACCTATATCGTATGTATACCAGATATGCTGAAAAACAGGGTTGGAAATGCGAATTAATGAGCATGAACGACACTGGTTTAGGTGGAATAAAGGAAGTTGTTTTCTCTATTCAAGGTAATGGCGTATTTGGGAAACTCAAATTTGAAAGTGGTGTACATCGCGTTCAAAGAGTTCCAGAGACAGAAGCTGGTGGAAGAATTCATACTTCTGCTGCTACAGTTGCTGTTTTACCTGAAGCAGAAGAAGTAGACGTTCAAATAGATGAAAACGATTTGAGAGTTGATGTTTTTAGAGCATCAGGACCTGGCGGCCAATGTGTTAACAGAACAGATTCAGCAGTAAGAATTACACATTTACCAACGGGCTTAGTTGTAAGTTGTCAGGACGAAAAGAGCCAGCATAAAAACAAAGCAAAGGCTATTAGAATTTTAAGAGCTCGTCTTTTTGATAAAGTTAAAGAAGAAAAAGACAGTGCTAGAGCAGAAAATCGCCGTAACCAAGTAGGTAGTGGCGATAGATCAGAAAGAATCAGAACCTATAATTTTCCTCAACAAAGATTAACTGACCATCGTATAAATCTTACTCTTTATAAGCTAGACGAAGTAATGGAAGGCAATCTTGACGAAATAATAGATGCACTAATTGAAGCAGATAACCTTCGTAAACTAGCCGACGAAGAGAATAATTAGTAATTAGCAATGAGAAATGAGTAATTTAAGATGTTCCCCCAAAACTTTTATAAAGTTGTTTGGGGAGCTGTCAGCTTTAGCTGACTGAAGGGGTCTTCTAAAGTTGCAAAACAAAATGGAATCACGAAGTATAAAAACACTTTTAAACGATGCAGTTCAGAATCTAGAACAAGCTGGCATCGAAGACGCAAAATTCAATGTAAATCTCATTGCATCTAAAATACTAGGAATAGAACATACGAAACTTCCTCTATATTGGTCTGAAACTCCTTCAGATTCTTTTATAAGTGAATTTCAGGAAATGTTAGAACGTAGATTATCTCACGAACCTCTTCAATATATTCTAGGGGAGTGGTGCTTTTTAGATTTTGAAGTTAAGGTTGGTGAAGGAGCATTAATTCCAAGACCAGAAACAGAAGAAGTTTTCTTGGCGGCAGAAAAAGCTATTAAAGCAAATTCTATAAGACCATATTTTCATTTCGCCGATATTGGCACAGGCACAGGCGTTCTTGGCTTAGCAATGGCAAAATATTTTCCTGAATCTATTGGTTATTTGGTTGATGTTTCCGATAAAGCACTAGAGATTGCTAAAAGCAATATGCTAAAATACTCTGAGTTATTGGTTCGATCAAATGACAAGAATAACTTCTATTCAAATCGTCATTGCGAGCCGATGAAGCTCCCCCACGAATGGTGGGGGAGCTGTCACGAAGTGACTGAGGGGGCTGACTGCCTACGGCAGTCAGTGGCGTGGCAATCCAAAAATCTAAATGATTTAAATAATTCAAGACTAAGTCTGATTAAATCAGATTTACTTGAAGCTTTCAAATCAGATTCACTGGATGTGATTATCTCTAATCCGCCATATATTGATTCTGAAGAAGTAAAGAGTTTAATGCCGGAAGTAGTTGATTACGAGCCTCATTTAGCTCTTGATGGTGGTAGAAACGGCTTAGAGTTAATTGATAAACTGCTGAAACAAGCAGAAATTGTATTGAGAAATAAAGGTCTTTTTATTTTTGAACACGGTCATGGGCAGAGAAATGAAATAAAAAAGCTGCTTTCTTCTTGTTGGGAAATATTAAAAGAAGGTAATGATTTTGCAAAAAAAGAACGATTCTTTATTTTGAAATTATTAAAAGACAATTAAACAACGAAAAGAAATGGATTGCTACGGCTTTTAGGAAGCCTTTCGCAATGACGAATTTTGAAATGAAAAGAATTAAAATTCATGATTTATTAGAAGATAAAAGTAGTTTAAATCAGTTTTGTAATGATATGAAAAATGGTGCTGTTGCTGTTATTCCAACAGATACTCTTTATGGTTTTGCTGTTTCTTATAATTCGAAAGAAGCTATAGAAAAGATTTATAAAATAAAAAACCGTGATACGAAAAAACCTCTTATTCTTTTTGTAACAAATGTTGATGAACTTGATAACCTAGGTTTAAAAACAACTGAAGAGTACAAAAGTATAATAAAAGCTAACTGGCCAGGTGGATTGACTGCAGTACTTCAAAGACCTTCAATAGGTGAGTTATCTGATTTCTATTTCCCTACAATAGGAGTTAGGGCACCAAATCATAAAAATTTGCTTAAGCTTTTAGATATTCTTCCCATAAAATTACTTACAACAAGTGCTAATCGCTCAGGAGCACCTTCTGATACCAATCCAGATATCATAGCAAAAGAATTTGAAAATGAAATAGATTGGTTTATAGAAGACGGGATTTTACCGAGCGGAGTCCCTTCAACTGTAGTTGATTTTACAGTTAATCCGCCTAAAATTCTAAGACAAGGTAAAATCAAAATTTAAATTTAAGCTTTAGCTGTTAAAAACATTGTTTTGTGATACAATAAGTACATACAAAATATTATGGTAAAAAAATGAAAAGAATTCCATTACAGCTTAAATTAATAATAATTATTATTATCGCTCTTTCTATTCCTATTTTGTTTATAAACACTGTTTATCTCAAATACAAACATATAGAAACTACAAAAAAAATCATTTCTAATATTAATGAGAAATTCAATAAAATTGCCTCTGATATTAATACTTTAGAAGCTGAAGCAAACAATGAAGCTGATGAAGATTTTAAAGTAATGTATCGTGAAAAATTGGCAAAAATGGATCCAGAAAGCCAAGAATTTTTGGAATATATAAGTAATAGTTCAAAAGGTGATAGCGAGGAAGAAGAAGAGTCAGAAAATGGTGAGGATAACAGTGAAGAAACTGAAGGAAACACAGATAACGATAATGAAGACGAAACAGAAGAAGAAACAGAAGACGAAGAAAGTGATGACAATGTAAAGAAAAAAACAACTACTGATAAAGTTGAAATAGCAGAAACAAAAGATGAAGATAGTGAAAATAGTGAAGAAGATAATTCTGAAGAAAAACCAAAAGAAATAAAAACAAAATTAACAAGAGAAGAACTACAACAACTTAAAGAAGAAAAACTAGCTCAAATAGACAGTTTAATTGAATTAACAGAAAAACACATTATAGATTTTAAGCATTTTTTAGGTTCCAAATCTGATGGAGCCTCAAACCTTTCACGTTTAAATACTCTCGACAAATCATTAGATAATTTAATACATAATCTAATGCTATTTTATTATTTTTCCTGGTGGATTTTAATCTTTTCTGTTGTAGCTATATATTTATTTATACTACATGAATCAAGACCATTTAATAAAATAACAGAAAATTTAAAAAGCTTTCAAAACGAAAAGGAAAGTGCTCCAACAGATTTGGTGGAATGTGCTTTAAAATTTGATAATTTCTTAACCACTGCCAAAACATTACTCCAGGAATCATATTCTATTTCGCAGGAAATAGGCAAAAAACTAGAACCTCTGACAGTAGTATCTGTTTTCTCTGACGATAATGTAAAACAGTTCTTTACAGATGTTCAGGAAATATCCAGAAGTTCAAATTATATTGCAAACACACTAGATTCAACAACCGCTCATATACAAGAAGTTTCAGCATCTGCACAAACAATTGCCGATAGATCACATGAAGCAGCAACTGACAGTGCTGAAACAGCAGCGATAGCAGGTGAAGGTAAAAATGCAGTTAGTGAAACCATAGATACTATGGAATCCATAAAAGATGAAGTTCTTGGACTAGAAGACGTTATTGAAAACTTGAACTCTGCAAGTAAACAAATTGGAGAAATAGTTAATACAATTACAAATATTGCATATCAAACTAATCTTTTGGCACTAAACGCAGCAATAGAAGCAGCCCGTGCAGGAGAACACGGTCAAGGTTTCACCGTAGTTGCCAATGAAGTAAAAAAACTTGCAGAAGAATCTGGAGAAGCTGCCGATGACATAAGCAAAAAAATTAAAGAAATGTTGAAAAAAACTGGCTTAGCAGTAGAAACGATCAATAGAGGTGCTTCTAAGGTTATAGAAGGCGTGAACATTGCTAATTTGGCTGGTAATAATCTTGATAAAATAGTTAATTCTGTTTCTAATGTTAATAAAATGATTCAAGATATAAGTAACGCTTCAACAGAACAATCTCAAAATATAGATTCACTACGAGGCAGCATAGAAAGTATTACAGGAGCAACAAGAATTACTTCAGAAGGAACAAAACGTGTTGCTTCTGCTGTTAACGAACAGTTAGCAAATATCAGACAATATATTTCCGTAACCAAAGAACTACTTACTTTAGTCCAAATGATGAGTGATATGTTGGATAAATTTGATTACGACTAAAATATCATTTAAAATCTTCGAAGAATAATATCGAGGTAAAACAATGGCAACGAAAAAAAATATAAAAACAGATAATGACGAAATATTAGAAAAAGTATCTGAATTAGTAGTATTCGCAAAAGAAAATAAACTTAGCGAACTAGAATACGAAACCCAAAACTTTGGATTTAAAATAAAAAAGCACACAAATAATCAGACTTTACCACTAAATTTATCTTTGTTAAATAATATGGAAAGCATTAATTCTTTACAAGAATTACCTATTGAAAATCTTACAGAAAAACCTTCATATGATCCAGACAAAATATTAACAGCCCCTCTCAATGGGATATTTTATAGAGCTAAAAGCCCAACTTCACAGCCTTTAGCTAAAGAAGGCGATTATATTTCTCCAGGCAGTGTAGTTTGTTTAGTTTCTTCTTGCAAAAACCTTAATGAAATAGTTTCTGATAAATCAGGAAGAATAGCCAAATTTTTAGTATCCAACGAAGATAACGTTACTAAAGGTGAAGCAATTGTATTATTAGAATAATTTAATTTCCTAATTACCTAAAACTAAAATCTGACTGTTTTTTAAATATAACTATTAATAACCGACTTTTTGTTTTCCTAACAATTCCTGATCGTTTTCAAAATCATCGGAATGTTGATCATAGGCCTGTTCATCATAATAATCTTGATTATATTCTTGTTCTTCTGAAAAATCAGGAACATCATTATCGTAATTTTGGTTTTCTATGTTATTTTTTCCAAACTTTTCTTCTGCAAACCTTTGATCATCCGTTTTATATTCTTCTTGAAAAGGATTAGTCTGACTGTAGTTTGTTCTTTGACGTTTTTTTAGTTTGCGAGCTTTACGTCTATCTGGTGGCATATACCCCCCAGGTATCTGAGAAAAAGACTGATCATTGCTTTTGGACATCTCAGAAAAATCAACCACCATACGTTTTTCAATCTGATTAAAAGCATCATTGAGTCTTTCTTGAAGTAAGTTATAACGATCTAATACAAATTTTCTCTGATGCTTGTTCTCTTCTTTTAAATGGGCTATTTCCTCATGAAGGTCCAGTAAAACGATTAAAATAGGAATAATAATAAGAGCAACAACCATATATGTATCTATGGTTTGCCTTAGAAGCATAGATACAATTAAAGCGCCCCATAAGCCCCAAAGCAAGCGAATAACATTCATGGCTACTTACCTTTCCCCGAAAGAATAGCACCAATAATCTGACAAACCAAGGTTTTACTTAAGCCTAAAAGCAAAAATGATTTTTGCTTTCCTGTTTGTCCTTTTTCTAAAATAACAGATTTTTTAGGAATTTTAAATGTTTTTGATAAATATTCTACTAAAGCAGAATTGGCTTCCCCGTCAACAGGGGGAGCCTTTACTTTTATCTTAACACGATCTTGTTGAATTTCAACAATTTCAGTTTTTGATGACCTAGGAGCTGCCATTACCATCAAGACAACCCCCTGAGGTGTTTCTTTTACATAATCTTCAGCCATGAACTACGCTGCTTTTTCTATAGGTTCTACACTATGACCTAAAGCAGGAGATTCTTCATTCACCATTGCCAAATATGATTCAAGAACTGTTCTAAGTTCTACTTTTAACATTCTGCGCTGGCGTTTAAGATCTCGAATTTCTTTACCAATAGCTTCTGATTCACTTCTAGCTTCGTCTAGAATTCTTTCTGCCTGAAGTTCAGCCTGTTTAACAATAAGCTCAGCCTGTTTTTCAGCATTATCCTTCATATCGCCAGAAGTTTTCTGAGCTGAAATAAGAGTCTGTTTTAAAGTCTTTTCTAATTCAAGATAATCCTGCATCTGACCGGTCAGACGCTGATTATTTTCCTGTAATGCTTTATTTTCAGCATATAAACTTTCGTATTCACGACCAACTTTTTTCAGGTAGCCGTAAACTTCGTTGTCATCAAGACCACCGATATTCTTACGTGAGAACTCTCTCTGATAGATATCCATTGGGGTAATATGCATGATTTTTGCTCCTGAAAATTATATTTTTTCCATCAAAACAATACGATGGGTGTTAGTACCAAGTTCATTATTTTTTACTCTGAAGCAGTTAGCCAATTTGGTGAACTGCTGACTCTGAACAAATATTTCCTTAACTCTGAATTGATTCAAGTTGTATTTCTTATTACAAGTCAAGCTTACAAGAATTTCATCAAGATTAAGGATTGTACCCTGATACTTAACTTCGCCAACTTCCATAGCTACTAAGCCATTTTTCTTTAGAACACGATGAAGTTCAGAAAGTGTATCAGATATAAAATCAGTCCAAACATGAAGATCTGGAGTTTGAACGATTCCTGTTTCTACTGTTGATTGAGGAATTCCACAGAACCAGTTTTCTATCCAGTTGTCAGTTACATAATCAACTTGATTCAAGAAAGGCGGTGAAGTTACTACCATATCAACGCTTTCGCTTTTCCAATCAACTAAATTTCTAGAATCGCAAGTTGTAAACTTATGCAATTTACCAATCTTTCGCAATGCTTCAATACCACCGCTTTTCAAAGAGGTTTTAGCTTTTTTTAGAATACGAGACTTAATTTCTTTGTATTCAGGTTCTAAGTTTCTTGTGCGGTTAATCTTTATTTGGCTAGATTTTGGAATAGAAAACTGTGGGAATGAATAAGTAGAGAAAAAACCGTTTGAATGGCCATGAAGTCTTGAAATTGCTGTGATTTCAATAAATCTATCTACATCATCTCTATGAGTTTTTAAGTATTCACGAAGATTCAATATCTCTTTATATGTTTCTTTATGATAAAACATAGACATATCTTCTTCTTTGCTTAAATCAACTTCTTTAGACAAATCAATTTCTTTCAAACGATCTTCTATTTCTTTAACAGTTACCGGATTAACTTTTGGATAGGCTAGTATTTCAGAAAGAGGATTAACATCATTGCTAATACCAATTCTGTTCATAAGAGCAGCCTGCAAAATAGTGGTTCCACGACCTCCAAATGGATCACCTATAACATCACCTTCATTAGTGAATCTGGAAATGAAGTATTCAGGTAACTCTGGTTTATAGCAACCTCTATAAGAGTTTGAATAATGTAAAGAATTCATCTGACGTTGCTTAGCCGTCCAGAATTCATCGAAATGACGTGGAACAGAACCAAAAGGAGTTTCTATAGAATCTGTGTATGCCTCTTGGTTATATTGGGTATCTTTAACTAGGGCTAGGGCTGTCATAGTGCCTCCGGTAATATTATCTTTTTTCTATAGAAAAATTATCGGCGTTATGCACGGAATTATTTACAGATTTATTCTATTATTGTTAATTTGAAGCTTTCAGCCTTTTTTTAGAGTTAGTGTATGAAGATTAATCGTTGAGGGCACGTATATTTCAGGCTGCCACCAAGTAAAGTTTGTTTTTTCACTTTCGATCTCTTATTTTCGCAATAAAAATGTGCTAGTATATAACATATATATTGAGAGATTCTTAAGGTATGGCTAATAATCCTATAATAGTTAAATGTTCTTCTTGTGGCTCTAACGCTGAATATGACATAAAAGAACATAGTTACTGCTGTAAAGCTTGTGGTCAGGAAACCCCCAATGCCGATGCTGTAACAAATTTAGCAAACTGGCGCAAAGAACAGCAAATCAAAATAAAAAAAGAACTTCATGGGCTTCCGCAATCAGTTGTTTCTTGTCCTAATTGCGGTGCAGAATTCTTTTTCAAAGAAGATGAAGCCACAGCAAATTGTCCCTATTGCAATACTCCAATGATTCGCCAAGAATATGACAAAAGCATTTCTTTTCCAGAAAGCATAATTCCTTTTAAAATTACCTTATATGAAGCCAAGAAAAAACTTCAAGATTACCTTGCCCAATCAGGTAATAAATTTAAAGAAGAAGCTAAAATAGCTAAAAATAACATTAACAAAATGCAGGGATATTACTTGCCATACTGCCTAATTAGGGGTCCTTTAGATTTCACCATAAATAGAGCAGGAACGAAACGCCAATTTTATTGTGAAATTTATGTAGAAAAAAACTTTATTAATGGTTCAAAAGAACTTGACAACCTTGTTCTAGATGCTATGGAGCCCTACGATTGGAAAGAAATAGTTCCTTTTGATTTTGGCTATATCTCTGGTCAATCAGTAAAAACAAGAAATATTGACGAAAAAGAACTTTCTCGACGAGCTGTTAAAGAAGTTGTAGTTCAAGAAAGACAACAAATAGAAGAAATACTAGATTCAAAAACTATTGAAATTTTGCCTAATGCTGTGAATATATTGAGTATACCTGTTTTATTGCCTGTTTATTATTTTAAAGTGGGTGGTTTTACTGTTGCTGTAAACGGGCAAACAGGCAGGGTTTCTATGACCAATAATCATGAAACAAAAAAAATAGTTAATTATTCGGGTTGGATAGCATTTATTCTTTTTCTTGCGTTAGAGTTGATTTTTTTCGGATCAGTAGGTGCATTCAAAATAATGCAAAAAGATATTGCGTTTTCTTTACATTTTATAATATTTGTTTTTCTCCTTGGTTCCCCTTTGGGCTTCATAGTTATATTGATGCCTAGCAATATAAAAATAATAAAAGAAAAACTTCCTCACGCTAGTGAAAAATGTCTTGCTATACGCAAGAACAACAAGGTTTTGACATATAGATACGGCAAAAATGCCATTTATGAAGAAAAATCAAAATTTTCTTTTTATGAAAAAGATGGTTCAAAAAAAATAAGCTATAAAATTAATTTATATAAAACCTCAACTTTATATAAACAAGCTCTTTGTGTAATGTTTTTACCTCCTACTTTGTTTCTTTTTTCTTCTAGTTGCGTCAGCCTTTACTGTTTTAGCTTATCTTTATTTATTGATTTAATTAAGACTTTTTGTTTCAGTTCTTCTTTTTATATTATTTTTATTGGAAGTTTGTATTTTCTTGGCATATTGATTTATAACAAAATTAAATACATATTCAACTTATCAAAAAAAATAACTTCTTTTATTTTAAACTCATATATTACAATTATATTTAGTTTGGGAATAATTATTTGTTTGTTTTTCAGTTTGCATTTTTTTGAGGATCCAATAAACTGTGGTATTTTTTATATAATATCAGATCCTGCAGAAGAGGCAGCTCAAAAAAAAGAATTAGAAGTAATACAAAAAAGAATTAAAAGTACTCCAGAATTAAAACAAAATAATACAATATTTACAGCCCCATTAACCAAAGATAAGATTCATTTATTATTCAATGAAAAAGATCGCTCTTATTTTATAGATTTTTTTGAAAATGGTATTAAAACACATACTCTTTTCTCTAAGACGATAAAAAAAGACAATAGAATGTATTATTATTTAAAAGCAGGAAAAAAGAAAAGTTCAGAAACATATAAAGTAAGCTCTTATTCTGATTTCTTCGTTATTACTGATTTAAATAACAAAGAACGATGGAGAGTTACAAAATACGATAGCACTAAAACTCTTATACAAAAGGGGCAGTCTTCTGAAGAAAAAACTCTTTATATCCTTAAAAACGAATCTAAGAAAAATGTTTTTTATTTAACTGATGCTAAAAATAATTATGTTGGGAATACTCGTTTGAATAAAGAAAATAACCTTATAGTGTTTAATAAAGAATTTGATGAATCAAATGGGAAAGAAATTTATTTCTCGGCAAATAGTAAACCAGGGAAATATGGCAGTAAACTGATCGGCTCACCTGCTATTCTTACAATTGATGAATTTCCGTTAAACCTTCGCTGTGTTATGATGCTCGAACTCTCGCAGATGGAGTAGAATCAAAGAAATAAAGCCTTTTTGATTAGAGCTCAGAATGTTCTAACCCCTCCCTTATTTAGAAATAAATTGTATTAAAATTAGTTTTTAGCTCCAATCAAGTGTAGTCTTTAAGAAGCCAAATCCATCATTGCAAATAAAACAATTCATAAAAATAAAATGATTTTTACTTTTTTGTTGACTTTGTGAAATTTTTCTTTTATATAGTTCGTAGTTAAAAAAATAGTCACAGCAAAGGTTATTGAAATGAATATTAGTTTTGTAGACATTATCGATTATGTGGGTACATTCGCCTTCGCCACAAGCGGAATAAGACTTGCTTCCAAAAAGAACTTCGACTTGTTCGGTGCATTGATAGTCGGTTTTGTAACAGCAGTAGGCGGCGGTACTCTTAGAGATATCATGTTAGGGAAAAACCCTTTTTGGTTCAATCAAAGTTCCTACATTATTATTACTATTTTTGCTTTATTATTCTTTGTATTATTTCACAAATATATATCAAAAATAGGAACAACCCTCTTTTTATTCGATACTATAGGTATTGGTCTGTTTACAGTTGTCGGTTTTCATAAAACAATTGAATGTGGTTTTTCTTTATGGGTAGCCACTCTTATGGCGATGTTCACTGGTGCAGCTGGTGGCGTTATAAGAGATATTCTATTAAATGAAGTTCCACTCATTTTCAGAAGAGATATTTACGCCTTAGCTTGCTGGTTTGGAGGTCTTGTTTATTTAATAGGAATAAAGCTGAATGTTCCAGAACTTATCACCCAGATTGCTTGTGCTACGACAGTTATTACTATTAGAATCTGTGCTGTAACTTATCATTGGCGCATGTTCGTTTTGAGAGGTCACCCAAGACCAGCAATTGCAAAATAAAGAAGTCTAAAAAACAAATAAAGCCCATTTGTTATTTTTGTTAGCAAATAGGCTTTTCTTTTTATTATTTTCAGTTTATAGCAAAATCATTCTGTTAATTTATACTCTTCTATTTTTAAAACTTTTAAATAATATTTTTCTACAATACCTTTTAAAATTACATATTGTCCTCTTTTACAATTATCTAACAACCATTTTCTTTCTTCCCTTGAAAGATCAGAAACAGAAAGATCTATAGAATTAAGTCTATCTTCTAGTTTGTTACTCTTATATAAATAGTATTTATCATCATAAAGATTTCTACAAAAACCTTTTATTGTAATTGTCTTACCGATTAAAGAATCTTTATCTAATATAACATCTTCATATTTAATACAATCATTACTTATATTTATATGTTCATTATTAGCTTCTATTATTTCTAAAACTTCCAAATTAAATTTTTCAACTGTAGCTTTAACTGTTATAAAGACTCCTTTTTTACAGTTTTCTAACAGCCATTTTCTTGCTTCTCTTGAAAGTTTTGCCATAGAAAGTCTTACAGCTCTAGATCTATCTTCTATTTCATCACTCTTAAATAAAAAATATTTATCATTAATATTATTCCTACAATAACCATTTATTACAATTGTCTTACCAATAAAAGAATCTTTATCCAACATAAAATTATCAAAATCAACAAATCCAGGATACTTTTTAAACTGATAAGAATATGAATTTTTATTGATCTGCTCATTATTAGCTTCTTCTATTTCGAGAACATATAAATCATAATCCTCAACAACAGCTTTCAAAGTTATAAATAGTCCATTTTTACAGTTCTGTGACAACCATTCTTTTGTTGGTGTTGAAAGATCTGATATGGTAAGACTTATAACTCTAGATCTATCTTCAAATTCATCACTTTTATATAAATAATATTTATCTGCATATGGATTTCTACAAAAGCCTTTAATTGTAATAGTTTTGCCTATTAATAGCTGTTTATCCAGCAAAAAATCATCAAAAGTTATATTTTCTAGATTTTGAGCAAAACTAACATTAATAAAACCCAGCATCATAAAAAAAATAAACATTAGTTTTTTCATATTTTAACTCCTCCATGAATAGCCATATATATAATTTCTTATTTTTTTTAGAGTTTAGCAAGAAATTTCTTAAAATTAATCAACTACGATTGATAATTTAATTTTGTAAATAAAGCTTAAATAACAGTAGTTGTTGTAGTTGGTTTTTATTGTGAGAAACAGTCTAAAAACTAATGATTGATTATTTGAATGCCCAAAAATACTTTTGTTTCGCCTTCTATATCAGCGTAATTTTCCAGAGTAAGCATTGGTAAGTCATTTTCATCATCACCAGCAGCTATTACCAAATCTCCTGTTTTGTTTTCTATAACATTTTTTAAATATTCTTTGATGTCATAAAGCTTATTTAGAGGTTTTCCATCAATGCTAGGCAATAATCTGACAGATGGGCCATAACCAGCCTGCCAGTCATAAAGCGTAGTCTTAGCAGAATATGAAACTTTATTTTCTAAGCTATCGCTTATCTGCTGACAAAGACTATTTAGATAATTTTCATTATTATTCATCTCTTTACAAAAAGCTATATGAAAGCCCAAAAGCCCATCATCTTGAATAGAAGCAAATTTCGAACAGTTGTGGTCTAGACCATATTTTTCAAGATAATATTGCAAAGATAATTCACCATAAGTAGAACTGAACTCATTTATAGGAACTTCCAGAACTTGAAAATTTAAAGAGTCTAAAACAGATATAATTTTATTTTTTATTTCTAATCCATCCCAGCCAGTCTGCTTTTTTATTGCCGCTCTCTTTGCTTCAGCAAAAGGATTATCATTTGTATATCCAGTATCTCCGCCCTTGAAAATATTTTCTGGATTATTGCTTTGGTAAATATCTCCGCCATTATTTACTAATACTTTCTTAGGAAGTGGAATGTGAGCTTCATTTCTTTTTATGTGCTCTAGAAAAGCTGTAAACTTAGGCAGATTTCTTCCTGTGGTAATAATAAGTTCAAGCCTTTTTTCATTGTTTTTAATAAAATCAGATAAAAGACCAAAATAACGGCTGAATTCTTCCTTGGGGAATAAATAACGCTCTGTGCAAACAGATTTATGACTAAAAGGCATAAAAGTACCGTCGAAATCGGCAAATAAAAATACTTTTCCCTTTTCAGGAAATTTAATACGATACAATGTGCTTAACAGATTATCCGATTTTATCAATTGCATTTTGTATTACCCTTTTATTTATTCCAACTGCGACATTTCAATAGCTATAATATTGCGAAGCCTGATATCTATTTCCTCAAGCATGAATATACAAGGAAAAGCTAATGCTGGTTCGTTGTTGCTGTTAGGATTGCATTTAGGCATATAAAACTTGGTTTTATAGTTTGCATCCAGAACATATAATCCGTCATCTTTTTTCCAAGATATGCTTTGTTGTTTATTATCAGCATTAACCATCATATAGCAATTCATAACTGTACTGCTTTTCTGTTTGAATATTCCAAACCTATATGCAAATTCTTTATTAGAACCTTTTTTTAAATAATAATCACTGTCTTTTTTTTCAATTGTCCATAAGAGATTTTTCTCTAAATCCATAACTTCAAATCCATTATCGTTTAAAGTGATATTAGCCAATTTTTCACTCTTTTTGTTTTCATTTTCTCCTTTTACTTTATAAAAATATAATCTACATTTTTCATCAATATTTACGCTGTAAACAAACCAGTCAAGCTTTTTCTCTGGAGTATAATGCATTGAAGAATAATAAGTATTGTCTTCCCCTGTACCCAAAAAGAAATATTCCTTGGTATTCAAAAGATAGATAATAATATTATTCTGTTTTAAAGGCAACAATTCAATTTTTGGTTTTGATGCTGTTACAGAACTTGTAGAATTATTCTTTTCTGCACTATCAATTGTTTGGGATAATTCTGTTTTCATATCATTAGATTGACTAGATGTTATTTCTGACTTTTTGTCAACAGTATTTTGTGTTACAATTTGCTTTTCGGTATCTGTTTGCTTTTTATTTTCCCCATAACCAAATGCAGTTATATAGGTATTTGCAAACAACATTAGCACTAAGAAACCGATTACAAAACAACCATATTGTTCGGAAGCTAAATCACTTATATAATTAAAAGCTTTAAATATAGAAATACTATTTTCCCCATAACGTTCTCTTTTGCCATTTTCTTTTATAATGTAAATCAATGGAGAATCATATAAATTATTTACATGGACAAATTTTAAAAGATAAGTAGGAACAACAGGAACAAATATACAGAACCAGATTGCTGAGCCGCTAAGAGTCAATTTTTGAAAATCAAAATTATTCAATAATAGCGCCAATATAACAGGTAAAAACAACAAAACAAAACCTGCAAAATATATTGGGAATAATCTGAAAAATGAATAAAATACATATTCAACAGGTTTTTCTTCATCATAAACTTTATGAAAGAAAACAGGAACATTCCTTTCTCTCTTTAGCTCCTTCTTGTCTTTAACAAGTCCTGTTTCCGTTCGTCTATAAGGACCGCCCTTTGATGAAAAAATTTTTCTTCCAGCTAATTCTTTAAAGGCTTTCTTTTTAGAATCCTGCAAATAAAGACATAAAGAAATTATACCTATTATTATAGCCAAACCACCTGTTGCTGTTAAAACCAGTCCTTTTTCCGCACCTAGAACAGTCATTATCAAATAAACTAAAGAACTGATAATTACAGTCGAAAGAATAGCTTTTAACCACCAGGGCAAAAAATAATAATATGAATCTTTCTCAGCTCTGACACTTACTTTTCCTGTCTGACCGTTTATGACAGCCATGAAATTACCATCGCATATATAATAAACAGGTAAGAGAACAGGCATTCTAAGCATTGATTCAGTATAGACAGTGATATCCAAAGCTTCTGTTTTAAATGTTTTCTTTAATTCTTTTTTGTAGTTTTCCTCTAATTCATCACAGATTCTCTTGTTAAGTTCATAATTATCTATATCGCTAACTTTAACTCTCTGTCCAGCTAAATATGCGAAATCAAACTCCTTTAAATCATCAAGTTCAAAAGGTTCCATAGCATCTAAGAGAAGATTATCCAGCTGTTTTGAACGGTTTATAAATTCCTGAGCAACGTTTCCACGGCAGGTATAGCTGCTACTACTGTCTTTTCTTCCAGTTCTACAGCTAACCGAACCACGAATCAACTCATAAGGCAAATAAAAGCCTTTAATATTAGAAATTCTTTCCAAAAAGTGTTTTGCTTCAATTTTACTCTTATTAGAATCGCACCAGTCTTTTGCAATCTTTTTTGCTTCATCTTCAGTAATTCGGAACGGAATCAAGAGTTCGGGCAATTCTTTATCGCTGGTATATTCCTTTCGAACTAATGCTTTACCGCAAAAAGCGCAGGTTGTCATTGGTTCATTTTCTTCAAATACTACTGTCGCTCCGCAGCCACTGCAATAACCACTAAGCAGTTTATAGTTTTTTGCATCTTCCTTAATCTTCTTCTGATGCAGTTCTCTAAAGCCCTGTTTTTCTTTTATCGCATCTCTTATTTCTACTCTGCCATCACAATAAGAGCACTTATAGTTTTGGTGAACAATATCAAAGCGAGCTGCAGACCCACATGATGGACAAAAAACATCGGAAATATTCTTACTACTCATGGTTATCCAATAAAACTTACTTAAATTTTAATATATTTCATTGTATGAATAACTTAAATCATACACAGTTTCTGGAGCAACATCTATTTCACCATTATCCCAAGTTATTACTCCATGAAAAATTGATGGATTATTAAATATTTCATCCTTTGATAAGGGTAAAAAAGCACTACCTTTGAGCATAGTTGTGTCAAAAATACGTTTTTCTCCAGTAGAAAAAGTTACTAACAGCATTCGACCACGAAGAGGCTTAGCTTCTACAACTTTAATATTTTCTACTAATTCTCCAGCATAGCAAATTCCATTTTTTATATACATATAAATCTCCTTAATTCATTGGAGGTATCTTTTCAAAATGCTCACCTTTTACCGCCAAATTCCAAGCTTTATATGCTTCTTCTTCATGATAAGCAAGCCAACCAATAATAATTTTTAACTGTTTATGAGGCAAAGAACCTGCTAGCAATTCTCCATCTATACCAACAACAGCTTCATGTTCACCATAATAGACGTGAACGTGCGGCTTATTATGCTGTTTTGTATCATAAAACAACATATAAATTACCATACCACCAAAACGACTTAGTTCAGGCATTTGCTTAACTCCACAAACAGATTAATATTTTTATTTTATCATATCTTTTGTTTTTATTTTGCATAAAACTTGAAAAATAAGCCTATTTTTTATACTCTTCTCAAGAGAGGTCTATAATAATATGCAAAAATTAATTTCTATTTTTATTATATTTTCTTTAACAGTTCTTTTGCTTGGTTGTTCCTTTCACAGTCACCATAATCACGATGGAAAGACTAGCTTAATCACAATAGATGGAAACGGTAATTTGAAATGTTATTTATCTGAAAATGTAACTCTTGAAATGAAACGATGCCCAGCAGGAACTTTCCAAATGGGCAGCCTAGATACCGAATTAAATCATGCTGAAGATGAAGTATTACATTCTGTAACAATTAGCAATGACTTCTATATGGGAGTTTATGAAGTTACAAACGAGCAATATAAAGCAATTATGGGAACTACAACTTCGCAGTTAAACCTTGAAGATAAATTTCCCGTAGAATCTATAAGTTGGGATTCTATTAACGATAGCGATGGCTTTATTGCAAAATTAAACGATAAATTTTCATCATATTTACCATCAGGTTATAAATTTTCATTACCAACAGAAGCGCAATGGGAATATGCTTGTCGAGCAGGAACCCAAGGTCAGTTAAATTACATTGAAGACAATACAAAAAATTATGATGATACAGTAAATATAGGGAATGTAGCTTGGTATAGCGATAATTCCAGTGAAACGTCTCATGAAGTTGGAAAAAAGAAAGCAAATGCCTGGGGCTTATATGATATGCATGGTAATGTATTAGAATGGTGCCTAGATTCAACCAGTGGTGAACCATTCAGTAGTGAAGCGGTTACAGATCCTATCGGAACAACAGGGCCATACAAAATTATGCGTGGCAGCACTTGGAAATTTGACTCAACAATGTGCCGTTCAGCCCATCGTTTTGGAGCCGACTCAAGCAAATCAAGCAATTTAGCTGGTTTTCGTTTAGCCCTAGTTAAGACCCAAAATTAATAGAAACCCTCATTGTTAGGAGTTTTACCAGCTTTTGAACTTACATATAAAAAAATTTGAAGAATTAACGAACTTAGAACTGTATAATTTGCTTAAATTGCGGGTTAATGTTTTTGTGGTTGAGCAAAACTGCCCCTATAAAGAATTGGATGATTTAGACCAAAACGCGTTACATCTTTGGTTGGAAGAAAATAATAATATTATCGCTTATTTAAGAATACTTGACAGAGGCGTTGAAAGCCAATTTGTTTCCATCGGCAGAGTTATTACTTCAAAAAGAAATTGCGGATATGGGAAACTAATACTAGAAGCAGGAATAAAAACTGCTGTAGAACGTTTTAAGGCAGATAAGATTTACATAGAAGCTCAGACTTATGCAAAAGCTTTCTATGAAAAATCTGGTTTCAAGCAGATTTCTGAAGAATTCATCATGGATGGTATTCCGCACATAAAAATGATTTGGACGAAAAAATAAACTTTTCCCAAATCATTATTAACAAGCTTGCTACTATTAAGGAAAAGCCTTATATCATCTATTAATCTTGAAAGTTTTTAAAAATCATTGTCAAAGAAACAAAAAAATATATATTATTGTTTTTAAATTAATCAAAAGAACTATTTATAGAATCTATGACAGGAAAGCAATATGAAAATACAGGAATTTAGAGACAAAATAAAAAAAGCAACGAGGGAGCAAATAGAAATAATAGCCTCTGAACTTTATAGAATGCTTCCCAAAAATAAAAAGGAAGTAATGGAAGAAAACTTTGATTCAAAATTAGAAATAATTTTAAACTCTGATCCGAATGATAAAATTAAACTAAAATCTGAAAAACCCAAAGCTATACCTTTCATTAATTTGAAAAATGAAATTCTTAACTTCTTCTTTCTTGTCGATAGAGATTTATATTTTGCTCCGAACAAGTTTGTTTCAAAAACAGAACGTTCAAAATGGAGATTTAAAGTAAAAAGCTTTATCAAAGAACTAGATAAAATAACCATTTCCAGTGATGATTACAAAGAAGCTGCGGAGCTTTATAAAGAAATTTATAGACGTCTATGTCACGCCTGCGCCTATTACATTTTGTCTACACAAGTTCCTTTTAATGCCGTTGGAATACCACAGGTTGAATTTTTGCATAATGTCCTGAAAAAATACTTTATAAATGGTTACTCAAAAGAAACTCTTTCTTCAATGATTGACTTGGTGACCAATACTTATGTTGATCAGGAAACCGCTGGATATGAACTTATCTATGTGTTAGTTGAAGATTTACCAACTAGAGATGTTCGAGAACAGGCAATAGAATTAGCTAAAGATAGATTAATACATACTTATTTAAAAATTCCAAAAGAGTTTTCAAATGAATCATTTAGATTTGAAGAAAGAAAAGAAAGACTTTTAGATTTAATATTAGCTTTAAAAATGAAAAATCATGAAGGAAGAGAAGGTGTAGATTTTTACTTAAAAAATGGTGATTTCTACTCAGATAAATATTATTCTACACTATGTCATATTTCTCGTTTCCATCAAATGTTTAATGAAAAACCCTCTTTATGGATTGAAATGTATGAAGAATTTGTCAAAAATAATAAATTAAAGCCTGATAAAAGACTTATGGAAGAATACGAAGAACTTAAAAAACAATTATAATGAAGAAGAAATATGTCTTTTTTACTACTTCTAATACTTCTGCCATACCAGCCTCGCTTTCAATTTCAGAAGGTATCTTTGAATCGTTAAAACATATATTCATTATTTAAAACTCTTCCCAATCTATAAGAGGATTTCCTTTTTCATCTGAGATTAACTTTCGTTTGTCATTTAACTCACCAGGTTCTAACACAAATTCTCCACTGTTATAATTATCAACAGCAATATCGAAAGCTTCTCATTCTGAGTCGGCTTCTACTTCAAATTCATTACATAGAGTTTCTTCTATTGTTACTTTGTAAATCATGATTTTCTCCTAAACTTTCTAGATAGCTTATCTATTGATCACTTTTGAATAAAAATCAAATGTGTTTTTATAAAAAATCATTACTTGCAAAAATATTTCATCTTTGATTTTTTTATATTTGAGAAAACAGCTTTTTTATCTTACCTGTGATAGCTGTTTTTAACGAACAACTAGAGCAAATACTATTTCATAAACATTATTAAATTGGAAAGTATTTTGTTTTTTTCCTGCTTATTTGTATTATTCATAAAAAGGAGAACAGTATGACAAAAATAATTGAAAGATATTTGGAAATTAAAAATTCTAATGTAGCAAATAAAACAGATAGTTTAATAAAAGATTGTTTTAAATATGTAATATTCAAAATAAAACCCTCTTTATTAAAGACTGCCGCCAAGGATGGCGGCGTGCAAGCGGTAACAGGCAATGTCATTAAGTTAAGAAATTTAAAGAAAATAAAAAAAATTAATAAGGAAAACTTATGCTATTGTTTTTTTATGAAATAATTGTTTTCGCTATAA
>CAJOND010000019.1 GCA_905236675.1 Candidatus Rifleibacteriota bacterium
TATAACTTCATTATTAAAGGAAGTCGTATTGAACAATAATTCATTTGCTATTTTTCTAAAATGATATTCTTGATTAGACCAAGCCTTTGAGACATTATTCAATATTTCTATAATAGAATTTATATTAGTTTCATTTAATAATTTGACTTTTTGATTAGCCGATTCTATCAGTTCATAAGCATTATCTTCATTAAGATAAATAGACTCTTTTTCTTTTCCAAAAATTAAAGATTTGTTTTTTATAATCATATAACAGCTCCAAAATAATTATAAAAAAGAATCATTTCTATGAGAATCATAATAGTCTAGAATCCTAACAGTTTTTCCAGCAAGCCCACAACTACAATTCTCATTTAACACAGCTTTAAAATTCGTAATTAGAGATATTGCCGGATAACTAGTTAAATAAGGCGTTGCAAGGTTCAAAATTCCACTTTCACCATCTAATAGAGGATAAAGCTGTTCTGGCTCCAAGACAAAAGCTTTATAATAAATAGGAATATGAAGCTCACCTTTTTTACAACTAACTAATGGAATTCCATGTTCAGGTAAAATAAATATTTTTCTGAAATTTTCTTTTTGAATTCCTAAATATTTCTCAGAATACTCTTTAACTTTTGTCTCAAAGCTTTTTAACAAATTGGTATCTTCACCATTATCTAAAATAAAACAATAAGATTCTTTATCCAGTTTCAAAAAGATTTGATGTTCTTCTAACCAGTTAAGAACATGAGATAAAAAGAAAGCAGAGCCTATTATTCTGACAGGTTCGCTGTGGCAAGAAAAATCAATGATTTTTTTTGCACAGTCTTCTATATTAAAATTAAGGTCATTGGTTCTATTATTTATTTTAAAAGCATAGTAAACACTTCTATGAGCTGTCAAAGACGTAAATAAATTAAAATAAAAATTATTATTTTGATTGCTATCTATTTTTGGATCAGTTGTTAAGCAAATATAATTAACTTTCTTTTTATAATCTGTTAATTCTAATGATTTAAAAATATTTTCATAAATTTTTAATAATCTTTTGTGAGATTTTGCATCTAAAATCAATCTTTTATCTTTTTTGTTTCCAGATATGATTTCGTATTTAATTTGTTTCTCTGGTACAGAAAGAATTCGGTTTTCCTTAAATATATCAGCTAAAATCGGTGGAATATCTTCTGTTAAATATTTATTCTTTATACTAACTAAGCCACTGTCAGATAAAAAGGACTTATATATGCTGCTATTCATTATATGCCAATGTAATGATTCATTCATTGCTTCAGTAAATAAACACTCGGATTGAGGACAATAATCATAAGCGTTTACCCAATCAAACAACTGACCTGATTTAATAAATGGCTTACCTTCTGACAATTAAAATACCTCAAAAAGACTATATAATGCTTGAATATAGAACAATCTTATTTATTATGTCAATTGCTACTTTTAAGCCATTTACAAAGTAGTTTATCTTAAAGACTATTTATGTTAAACTTTTAGTCGTTAATATCTTCAATCGAATTTAAACTTATTTGAACTAACATATAAAAGATAAAATATTTTACGCTAATAATAATATAAAGTAATTAGTCTTTAGGAGTAGTTAAATAAATGGAATCTGATTCTCAAACAGAAGACATAAATGGTTTTGCTGTTATTGAGCGTTTAAAAAACAACTTAAAAGAGCTACAAAAACAATTTCCGGATATAAAACCTGAAGAAGATCCTGTTAGTATCCTAGAAAAAATACCGTCTAAACTTCCGTTAATTGACGGCAAACTTGTTTTAGTAACCGCTTTTTGTGGCCCTTCTGGTGCGGGTAAAAGCACTTTATTTAATTTACTTACTGGATTAAACTCACCAACTAGCGATATTAGAAGACCTAACTCTTTTGGCTCTCTTGTAGCAATACCAAAAGAAGTATTTGAATCTTCAGAACGAAACGATTACCTTCCTAATTTTAAAATAGATTATTTAAAATCACCAATAGAGCTACTAGACGAAAACATTCCAAAAGACAAACTCTTCATTGAACCTTATGAAATGAAATACGGCAATAAAGAAAACTGGATATATATTGCCGATATTCCAGATTTTAACTCAGTTGCAGTAAGTAACTGGGAAAAAACCGAGCAGATGATCCAGCGAGCAGATTCTATAATATTTGTCAGTACCGAAGAAGGTTATTCCGACAGAAAAACAATAGAATACTTCATAAAAGTATTGAGAATTTCCGGTAAAGTCATTTATTTATTAACCCGCAACAAGACCGCAGAAATCGCCCAGCAGATTTTAAGTAAACACTTAATAGACAATATAAAAAGAGTAGATCCTTCTGCTGTAAGCGAATTAGGCAAATGCCACTTCTATTACAGTCTTTTATCTGAAAAACCAGTAGTTGAAGATATTAAACCTTCTTCTTTAAATTCTAACTTTTCTTTTATTGACGAAATTTTTTCTAATCAGAACAAAGAAACAATTCTCAGCTCTTTTTGCTCATCTGTAAAAAAAGCAGCAAATCTAGGGGAATTCATTTGTGAAAATGTATTAAAAAGAGTTAAGGCCGAAGAAGACTATCGAAATTCTATTGAAAAATCTATTCAGATAGAAACAGAATTTATAGTCGGAGATAAAATACCTTTATTCCAGATTTTAAACAAAATATTCGGTGAGATTCAAATCAGACGCTACGAACTGGTTAAGAATAAGTTATTTGCCTTGGGAAATAAAATAAAAAATATTTTTGTAAAAGATAACAATAAAGAAGAAGCTATAAAAAATGAAATAAATAATATTAATAATACAGACAATAAACTGGAAGCGGAACAAAAACGCTTATCCATTTCTGTAGATAGATTATATGAAGAATGGCTAAAACATGAAAAAGCCAATTTTAATATGAATCAGAAAGTAAAAGATGAAGATATTAGAGAAAGAATTAAATCATTATATAAAATAGTTCTTCCAGTAAAAAATGATGGTTACATAGATGAGATAATCAAATCAAAACTTAATGAAAGTCTGGATGACAATAATGTTCAGGTTAAAACCAAAATTGCCAATGCTTTATTAGCAACAGGAACTTTTCTGTTTTTTGTTGATTTATTTGTTGATGGTGCTATAGGTACGCTTGGCATGATTTCTTTAGCAGCCTTAGGAGGAATCAGCGGTTCTGAAATAGTTAATTTCCTTAATGCAATTGGTTTGAAACCTGTTTTAGAAAAGATTCAAAAAGAATGGATAGAAAAAAGAAGAGAAGAATACTTTATTTATTTAAAAAAATTTGCCAGTGATTTGGTATTAGAAAATATAGATTTTAAATATCTTCAAGATATTATAGAGAAAAACAATAAAGATATAGAATCATTAAAAGACTGTTCAACAAAGTCCTTTTCAGTATGATTTAAGGGATTAGTCAAGAAGCCATTTTTCAGAAGTTTGACATAAATAAAAAAAAATGATACCTTAAAAAAACAATTTTACGTTTAAGGAGATTTCTATGGCAGAGTTAACATTTAACGCTGAAGTAAGAAACAAAGTTGGAAAAGAAACATCAAAAAAACTAAGAGTAAAAAAACTCGTTCCCGCAGTTGTATATGGTAAAGATATGACTCCAATTCACTGCAGTTTACCAAAAGCAGAAGTTGAAAAACTTAGAAGAGTAAACCGCAATGCTTTGATAGACCTTAATCTTGCTGATGAAAAATATACTGTATTGGTTCGTGAAGCTCAAAAACATCCTATTTCTTCTGAATATGAACATGTAGATTTTCAGGCAGTTCATATGGATAAACCAGTAAAAGTCAATGTTGATTTGGAATATGTTGGTTCTCCAATAGGTAAAAAATCTGGCGGTATCTTCACTGTTCTTGTAAAATCAGTTAAGATCGAATGCTTACCAGGAAAGATTCCTCAAGTTATTACATTAAATATTGATTCTCTTGATGCTGGTGAATCTTTGCACGTTTCTGATATTAAGGCAGAAAACTTCAAGATGATCACTAATCCTAAGATCGCTATTTGTCAGGTATCTCAGGTTAAGGATGAAGAAGAAGAAGCCGCTGCTACAACTACTGCAGCTCCAGCAGCCGCTGCCGCTGCTCCAGCAGCTGAAGAAAAGAAGGCCAAGTAATTGGCTATTTACGCAGAGAATTAAATCCAATGGTCAAAATAATCTGATTTCAGATTATTTTGACCTTAATTTTATTATTTTATTAGATAGCTAATTTATTATATAAGGAGAGAATTGATGAACAGTAGTGAATTTGCAGTCGGTGCACCAATCGTCCATCCTATACATGGTGCTGGCATCTTAAAAGAGGTTGCCAAAAGGACGATCAGAGGTAAACCGATGAGTTACTACGTTATAGATTTCCCTTACAGTGATTTAGGTCAGGTCATGGTTCCTGTTGATATGGCGGAAAAAGTTGGTCTCCGCACTATCAATGATAATAACAATATAGAAGAGATTTTTTCGTTTTTGAGCCAAGCTTTTACTGAAGCAGAAGAAGAAGAAAGTAAAAGTTTCCACCAGAGATACCGTGATTATCTAGACAAAATTCAAAGCGGTGATCTTATTCAAGTTGCAAAAGTATACAGGCTTTTATGCAGAAGAAGTATGTTAAAACCATTAGGAACCAAAGACAAATCTCTTTTTGAAACCGCTCGTCAGCTTCTTACATCTGAAATAGTTTTTTCAAAAGATATAAGCAATGAAGAAGCATCAAGATTATTAGATGAAGCTATGGAAGATATGATATTCTAGTTTAATTTTAAAAATTCTAATATTTTTAAAGAACAATCATCCTCTAAATTAAGAGGATTTTTTTTCTAAAAAAACTTTCATGAATGATTAGATGTTTGCCGATTTGAATTATAGAGTAGGCAAACATGAAAAGACAAAACTTTATAATATTTGTATTATTACTAGCAGTTTTTCTGCCAACAAGCAAGGCTTATTTAGCAAACAGTCTAAAAAAGCCTTATATGGAGAATTCAATACCTCCGATTTATGGCAGGAATTCTGAAGTGAACTTCTACTCACTTTTAAACAATTCTGGAAGAGAATATGAATCCTGGATAAAAGATGGACGAAAATACCTCAAAAGGAAAGAATTCGAACAAGCTATTTGGGCATTTCGTAAAGCGGTCAAATTAAGACCCGCTTCTGAAGAAGCAAGATTTCTTCTTGGCTGGACTTATGAAACCAGAGGTTTGGAAGGCTTGCCAGGAGATACTACTAATTGGGACCAACTAGCAGAAAACGAATATGTAATGGCTATAGAGGTAGCAGATCATTTACCTTCCAGATTTAATCTGGCTATTCTCCAAAGACGATTGGAAAGATATGGAGAAGCTAGACGAAATCTTGAACATATTTTGTTGGTTTCTAATTCCAAAACTTTGAAGAAAAAAGCTTCTGCTGAATTACAAGCACTATTTCATCAGGATGTTCGACCTAGAGGCATTTCTAATGAAGTTAAAGATTGGAGTGCCGATGATAAATAATCCTTTTCGTATACTTTTAAAATCACTGCTTGTTTTAGGGAGTATTGGAATAATTGTTTTCTATTCCAATATCAAAAATGTTAGAGCTGATAGTGACAATTTGGAAGACAAGCTCTTTAAAAGAATTGAAACATCTGCTGGTGTGAATAACCTTGAAAAGGTTAAAGACGATATAAAACGTGTGCTTAAGCTTAATCCTAAACATGTTGGAGCTACTTTTTATGCAGGAAAATATTGCTTTCAGCAAGGAAATTTTGAAAATGCAGAAAAATTTCTGAAACGAGTAGCTTATGACCCTGTTTACGGTCCAAAAGCCAATGCTATTCTAGCTGATATAAAATTAAAAAAGTATAGTAATCATTTTATGCAAAACTTGAAGGTATATTTGAGTGGTCAATCTTTCGATCAAGCTCTTCAGTTATGTGAAGAAGCTTTAACAGATATGCCTGATAATAAAGAACTACTTTTTTCTGCTTCATATGCCGCTTGTATGTTAGATAAAAAAGCTAAGGCAGAAATTTATGCAGATCTTTATGCTTTGCAATCAAATAATTCCCCATTGGCAGCAGAATTAAAGACACTTGTTTCTGCTTGGTTCACTGAAAATTTCGACGATGATGTTGCTATAGAAAAGTTCCTTTCGATCAAAAGTAAAAGTTTAATGACTGCCCCTGTTAAGCGTAGAATAAAAGACCTTCTTATTGCCAATAAATCATTTGATAAATATGAAGAGTTCATTAGAAACGAAATTGAACAACCAGGATCTGATAAAGATTCTCTACAAAGAGAGTTGATAGGTTTTTTGCTCAAACAACATCAGTTTAAAAGAGCCTTGGAACTCTTAAGTCAACGTCCTATTGAATCTATAGAAGACAATATTCTATACGCATGGGCCCTTTGTGAAACAGGCCAAGAGTTGAAAGCTCTTGATGTAACAAGAAGTCTGATTGCAGTAGCTCCCAGAGATTTACGAGCTTATAAGGCTTGGTGTGAAGCTTGGCTAAGTTATACTGAAAGGAATAAAGCTAAGCCAGAAGGCAATGATAATACAGGAGCCCCATACCAGGATACAATAGAAAAAATATTCAAGCTTATTCGCCCTGATAAATTAGTTAATCAAGAACCTGAACTACTAATAGATATGCTTAGAATAGCAGTATTAACAGGGAGAGAATTTGATGCACACAAAATACATTTAGAAGTGGCTAAAATAGCTTTCAAAGATGATCATGAAAGCCTTTTAATAAAGACATGCGACGATTTGGTTCCACTAGCCAAAGATAGAATGGCTATATATATATTGGAAAGTGCCGCTAACCAGCTTCCAAATAATTATAATTTAACTCTAAAACTTGCGCAAATTTATATGTTAAGAAATCCTAATGCTTCTATTAAAATTTGCGAAGAACTTATGGAACAGCGTCCAGATCTTATTAGAGCTTTAATTATGTGGTGTGATGCAATGAATCTTGCAGGACGTGGTGGTGAAGCAGTTTCTGTATTAGTTAAAAAATTATCGGATAAGTCCTTAAATAAAATAGCTGTAAGACAATTGAATTCAAAATTAGAGGAATTAAGAATACAAGGAAATACAGATACTCCTTATATGTCTAATTCCACTGACGAAGATGTATCACAACTATTTGAAGAAGATAGTAAAAAAAGCGATAAATCTGATAATGTTACATCTTCAGAAGATTCTCAAACAGAAGATGAAATTCAGATTGAAGAAGACTCACAATCAGAAGAATCTACTTCAGATGATGTCAATAGTGATAATTATGACAGCAGTTCTGATATAAATACTTATTCTCCACCCAATAGCGAGGAAGACTATGAAAACCTAGATGATTATGAAACAACAGATTTTTGATTTGCCAATAATAAAACTATAATACTTATAAAAGAAGGAGACTCTATGTTAATCGAAGTGTTCACTAATGGAAATGTAATTGTTGACGGTACTGAAGTAGGGAAAAACTATAAAGCAGAAGATGCATTATATGATTACCTGACCAACCCAATGGGATTTCTAACTAGCAAAAAGAAAAACAAGAAAAAGATTTAAAAACAAGAGGCTAATGCCTCTTGTTTTCTAATTGATTAACAAAAAAGTTTTATATTTTTGTTTGAACGTATTTACTTAAAAGTTCCCATTTTGATTTGTCTTTAATAATATTATGAAGGTTAGTAAAAACTGATTTAGCTTCCTCGTTACGGCCTAAACTTTCTAATAGTTCACCTTTCGTGCAAAGAGCAGGAGGATAATCAGGAGTTGCTTTAAGAACTTTTTCTATTTCTTTTAGACCTTCATCATACCGACCTAATTGCAATAAAGCATCGCAATAGTTATTTCTGGCTTTAGAGTCGTTTTCTCTGTATTCTAAAGTTTTAGCCCATTCTTCAGCAGCACCTTCAAAATTTCCTGTATCATAATATGTGTTAGCCAAGTTATAATGATAATCAGGATCGGTATCTTCTAATTCTATCGCTTTTCTGAATTCAATTATTGCCTCTTCCAACTGACCAGTCTGATGGTAAGCAAGCCCAAGATAATGATGAGTATCTGCTGCATCGGGACTGATTTTTGAAGCCTCTTTCAATGATTTTATGGCTTCTCTCATGAAACCACGCTGAAAATAATAATAGCCTAAATTAAAATAAGCATGATCAAAATCAGGTCGGGCCTTGATTGCTTCAAGCCATTTTGTAACAGCTTTTTCATACTCCCCTATTTTGTAGTAAGTATTGCCTAAGTTATATAAAGCTTTATAGTATGTTGGGTCTAGACGTAAAGAGGCTTGATATTGTTCTATAGCCTGATCATATTGACCTTCACGGAAATAAAGATTACCAAGCTCTTTTAAGTTTTCTGGATTGTTAGGTTCAGATATGACACGGGCCGCTAGATCTTCAAATGAGTTCTTCATTAATATCATTCCTCCTATCCTATTCAAAAATCATTATATACTAATATTAAACTACTTTTAATCAAGCAATTCAACCCCTTTTTTAACCTTTCATATTTTGATAAGGATTTTTTATATTTGACTAGGTATTTTATTACTAATGATTTATTATGATTTTTAGGGTAAATGAATATGCAAAAGAAAGAAAAAGATTTAATAGAGTTAAATATTCAAGATATTGTTTTCGCTGTTTGCTTTTGCGATTTTGTTTTATTAGCATTTACGGATTTAAGTCTAATTATATTATTCGATCTAATAATCTTATTTATATTTATAATAATTAACAAATATCTACCGGGTTTAGAAATAGTAGAATTCAAAAAAGATAATGACAACATTGAAGAATACAAGTCGAGTTTAGACGAAAAAACGAGAATAGATAATAAAATCAATAAACTTTTTAACAATATGGGTATTAAACGAAATCAAGTCAAAAAAAGCAACTCTGTTATATTGAATGGCTTAGGGAACAAAAATTCTCCCCCCACCCTTGCAGTTCAAATCACTCAGAACAATAATTCCATTTTTGAATCTAAAACAGAACCTAAAATATTAATTGAACAATCTTCCGAACCAGTTAATAATCATTTTGATGAAGTTGAAGACGAAACAGTAACAAACAATACCAATAAAGATACTTCTTTCCTTGAAGTCCCAAAGTTTATTGAAGTTCCAAAATTATTTGGTCAGGCCGATGATACCGAAAACATGAAAAAAGAAGAATAAAATATATTAATATCTTAAAATTATTTTGTTTTTATTATAAAATAATGATTGCAATAAGGAGATGCTTTTAAATGATATATCACGAAGACAATTGCGATTTTACAAATTTTTCAGAATTTGAATTCATTTCTGGGACAGATTTACTTAAACTTACCATATCAGTAATGCTTGCAGATGGTAAAATAGATCCAAACGAATATGACTTGATTAGAAAATTATCTACATTAAAACATATTACAGAAAAAGAAATTCAAAAAAATATTGATGAATTGAAAGCTATGGATAATCCTATAGAATATGTCCTAGACAACTCAACTATGAACCTGGATGAAAATATTCTTCGTTATCTTATAGAAATAGCCACCTCTGACGGCAATCTAGATGAGAAAGAAGTTAAATTGCTTTCAAAATTTGGAGAATTGCTGGAAGTATCTTCAAGTAAACTAAATAATATGATTAAAAAAGCAATTGAAAAACACAAAAAATGTTAATCCCAATAATAATATATGTTCTTTTAGTTATTGCTAATGCTTTCGCATTATATGCTTCATATAATAAAGTATATACACAGAATGAATTAGCTGGCTATTTTATTGTTATATTATTTATAGATTTAATATCATTAATTTGGGGACTTTATATACCAGCAAAAAATTATTATAACGATAACTTAAAAAATGAGTTCATAAGATTTAAAGCCTATGCACTTGTATTTTTTTTTGAAATAAATATTTATGGTTTTTATGTTTTTATTAACAAATTACAATCACCTTTTTATTTTAACTGCTTTTTAGGATGCCTTTCTTTAATAGACATCCTAATGGGTGGGTATTTTATCCATATATTATGTAATGGGAAAAAACGATACTTAAATATTGATATGACAGGAATAAAAGAGGCAATTATATCCTTAATTATAATAATTATAGTTAATTCACCGTTTATTTATATCTGGAATAAAAAATACTTAACTAAAGATCAATTCACATATATAATTAGTTTCTTTAATTTGATCTTTTTCTCTTTTGTAGCGGTTATCTTTAATAAATCAGATTTAATTTCCGAAAGATTGGGAAAAGAAAGAGAGAAAGAAAGAGAAAAAGAAAGAGAAAGACTTAAAAATGAAGGAATAGATTTAGGGAATGTAGAAAGCAGTATTGATGAGAATTTATACGAAGCAGAAGCAAGAAGAAGAGATATAGAAAGAGACTATAATAGAGATAGGAATATATATAGAGATGGGAATATATATGAATCTGAAGATGAAAGCGGAAACATTGATTCTGCAACAGAACAATTTAATTTTTCAAACAATACAAGACAAAAATCTATTAATAACATTAATCAGCACAAAAATAATTACAAAACAGAAAAGAAAGTGAAAAATATCAGTCAGATTGACTATAATAGAAAAAATAATCTCTGTTAACAGTTAAACGGATTACCAATCTCTCAATTAGAATAAAAAACAATGAAATCAATAAAACTAATATTAAGCTTTATATTCCTGGTTTTTATTAATGCTTTTGTCTTTAATGCTTACCTTACTAATCTTATTTCAACTAATTTATTTGCCAGTCTTTTTGGAATTCTACTATTCTTAGATTTGTTAACATTATTTTTGGGATTTGTCTTTCCAACCTGGAGCTATATTAAGTTTAACTTTTCAAATGAGAAAAAGATATATCATTTTTTGGGTTTTAGTTTATTAATAACCATAGATTTTTTTTGTTTTCACGTTATAAACAACAGATTACTTCTTAATGTCATTCTAAATATTCTTTTTACGGGAGCATTATTATTAAACTTAATTTCTGGATGTTATATTGTCAGTCTAATATATAAAAGCTTAAAAACCTATTATGATATAGATTTTGAAAATAAATTAGTGAAAACTATCTCTATACTATTTCTTTGCCAGCTTCCATTTCTTGTGCCCTTTGTAAGAGGAATATTAAGTATACCAAATTTACTTACCATAGAAATTACTTTATGTATTATATTTGCTCCAATTCTTTTATTAATGAATATTAGTCAACCAAAAAAAGAAGAAAACGATAATGAAGGATATGAATACAATGATTTAGAAGAAAAAGGAAATATAGAAAATGAAGACAATACGTTTGATGAGGAACAAGGGAATACAGAAAATGAAGGAAATAAAATATATGATGAGGAACAAGGGAATACAGAATCTGTTTCCAATCAATATAGTTTTTCTAAGAAAGATAGCGATAAAGAAATAAGCTATAATAATCAGTCCAAATTAAGTAAAAAATTAAATAATAGTAAAACTACGCAAATTGAATACTGCCCAGAGAACTCAACTCCATTAGAAAATAAATAATAAATAAAAGGAAATAATAAAAAGCATGCATTTAAAAAAAAGTTTTTTCCCAGCGATTATAAATAGTCTTTTTTATATTTTTTCTTTAGTTTTAATTAATCTACTGCACTTATTTGTTTATAATACATTTAGACATTTTATTCCTCTTTGTTATTTCCTTTATGTCAAAGTAATTATTACAAACATTCTTGGTATTTATCTTATTAAAAATATTTTTTTTGATGATTTAACTGGCAATTATAATGAAATAAATAGATTTAAAATAATCTTTAAAAGAATTAAATCATTTGTAAAACTGGATTTAGTAATATTAATAGGCAATTTAATATTTATTGCCCTTTTAAGCAAAGGCTTTACTAATGATTATATTTTGATAATTGAAAGAGGAGTTTACATACTTACATTTTTCAATGGATTATTTACTCCAATATTCTTTAAGATTTTTATTAAAGAAAATGAAAGAATAAACTCTGAGTATAGGCAAGAAAAAGAAGCGAATACAAAGTCTAAATATAATACTAAAAAAAGAAATAATTATGATAAATACATAGAAACAGAAGAACAAGGGAACATTGAAAGCGAAGAAAATGGGAATATATACGAAGATGTCAGAGGAAGCTTTGAATCAGCTCCAAAACAACATAATTTTTCTAACAAAGATAACCTAGATGACATGAGCTACGATAACCAGTCTAGTATTAATGGTATGTCAAAACAAAATGAGATAAAACAAATTGGATATAGTCAAGGCAACTCTATTAAAACAAGAAAGCAGGAAAGGAATTCTCAAAAAATATGAAGTAAAAAAAACAAATACATCCACTTTTATATTATGAATATTGTTATTCTATGAACTATTTCTATGATATAATCCAGTTCTAGTGAATAAAACTCAATATAATAAACAATATTTATTTCTTATAATTCTTTTTTTCTTCTTCAAAAAATAATTTGATTTGTTGTTCGTTGTAATTCATCTTTTTTGCAGCAAGCCTAATTAGTTCCAGTTCTTCTTTTGCTATTATACCATCGGCAAAAGCTACACGAATCAGATTATGCATTAATTCGTCATTCTTTGGTAGCCATGCTTCTTTTAAAGATTTCAACAGATTATTTTTCTCTTTAATCAATGTACTAACAAATTCTTCTATTTGTTCTTTTTTCAATCCTAGTTTTAAACCATAATTAAGAATGATTCTGAACTCATCTTTGTATACTTTTCCATCCGTAATCATCATTGCGGTTAACCAGGTAACCTGTTCCAAAGGATCAATGTAACTACTGGTTTCGGTAGATTTTTCTTCAGCTGACGCTTCATCTGAGGCAGAAACACCCTGAACGATATTTGATTTCTTAACAACAGATGATTCGGAACTAGTTTTTGCTTCTGAAACTGATTCTTTATTGAGACTGGAATTAGTTTTTTCTATATTTGATTCAGCGTTTTTAGATATTTGAGTCTTTTTATCTGCGTTTTTGAATTTGGTTTCCTGTGCAGTCAAAAACATTGCAAGTTCATCTTGAGGACTATCGGGTAGTAATGAAGGATCATCGCTATTATTATCTTTATTTGCATCTTGAACAATTTGATTAGCTATAGACGAAATCTTTTTATACATTTCCTGTTTTTTAGCCAAATCAATCTGTTCACTACAAACAACCATAAAGTAATTACTTTCACCATAAAATCTAATATCTGAAGATTTAGACATTTGCAGAGACAATAGTTTCAAAATATCAATTCCATCTAAATCACGTTCTGAAGGTAAATGCTTTCTATCTAACTTACAAAATTCCTTTCTTAGTTTTGGTGAAAGGAATACATTTATATCTGATTCAGAATCTCCCTCAAGTAAGTATGAAGAGTCAAATTCCTTATCAACATTTTTTAAATCAATCCTTTTCCCTTTAAATAAAGAAAAATCTAACAAGCCTTGCTTATCTCTCATTTCAAAAGTGGGGATTCTGACAGTGTTAAATTTGAAAAGATAAAAAGACTTAGTAACAGTTAATGGAAGTGGAATGGGAATCTGATTAATTCTCTCCCATTGAAATACATAATAATCACCCCAGATTATATTCCAGTTCTTTTCTTGGAACTCCAGATAATTGATTAATGAACCCTTTTTGAAAACTTTTTGAAAAGGAATCTCTTGCACACTTTTGGAATCAAATTTTTCAGAAAACTTATACTTTTTCTGGAAAGCATAATCTTCTAATTCATTCTTTTTCTTTTTGTTAGTCTGAATACGAATCCAAAATACAGCAGCAACAATTGCTATAAAGATTAGAGCAAATATTTGCGTAAAGAATCCTTCTTCCATAATATAATTTAATCCTTATTAACTATATTGCTCATATTATACATTATATTCAGCTAAAATAAATGCAATATTTAATGATTTCATAAATTTACTTTCAATGATTATAAAAAATAAGTAGTATATTATTGAAAAGTGAATACTGTTATGATTGATAAATAGTTAGATTATATTTATAATAAGAAGAATCAATTAATTAGAGTATAAAATAAATGAATTTTAAAACAAGTATAATTACTATAATTTCATTATTCCTTATAAATGTTTCATTAAGTTATTATTTTAGAAATACTGATAAGGATTATTTTTTTTCGTTTTTTTGTTTATTCTTTTTGTAAATTCTATGTCAATGTTTTGTTTGACTTCAAATTCAATATTATTTGATTCTAATAAACCCATAAGAAGTATCTGCTTATTTCTAATAGTATTCAATACAATGCTTGTTCCGGTTACTACTGTAAGTATGAAAAATTCAAATCAAAAACAGTTATTTATTATCGTTATTGGAGGAATTAACTTATTGATTGATCCATTATTACTAATAAGTATGAAACCCAGGCCTACAATTGATTCTAAAAAAATATTTAGACAAGGTTATGAAAATAGAGACGTTGGAAATATTGAGGAAGATGGGAATGAAAATTTTAATAACCAAGCTTATTATAGAAACGTCGATGATGAAGAATATGGAAATACCGAAGCTAATTCTGGACTAAACAAATTCTCTAAATCAGATGATATTAAAGAGATAGAATATAAGAATCAGACAAAAATCGAAAAAAATTCAAAAGGGAAAAAACTTAATCAAATAGCTTATAATCAAGGTAATACTGTTAATAAATATAAAAAGTCAGAATATGATATTTAAAAACAAGAAATTAATAAAATTGGTTTCAATACAAATGAGTGATAAATGATATAATAGTTTGATAGAAAAAGTAATTAAATAGGTTATAAAATGTATTTTATTCATGAATTACCTTTAATATTAATAATAATAAATATTATAGCAATCTTTCTTTGTTTTTTTATCGATTGAAACAAATTAGCCCTGTTTTTACTTTTTTATCTATTATGTCTCTTATTAACTTAAGATTTATATTTGATTTTTCTAACACCGACATTTCTCAATTCATTACAATGAATTGTGTTCTTGGTCTTTTGTTTTTCATAATATCGTTTGCTTTCCCAAATAAAAAAAACAAAACAAACGAAAAAGAAGAAAAACCATCATTCAGTGAGTCTTTTTTTGAGAAAATCATAAAACCAATATTATTAAGTATTCCTTTATTTCCATTTCTTTTTATTGCTATCAAACTAATTTTTTTATTCCTTGAGGAAATTGTTTTAGTTACTTATTTCGGTCCTCTTCCCAACAAATTTACCAATGGTATGAGTAGACTTAGTGTTACTTTATCCATATATTTGTCTCTTTTAATATTTGGAAGGAAAGCAGACAAAGCAAAAACAACTGAAGAACAAGACTACTCAAAAGATGAAAGCAGTAAAAAAGCTGATTCTGCAAAAAAGAAAGAGAAAGAAGAAGAATATGGTAATAACCATGATGATGAGGATGAGGAAGAAGAAGAATATGGTAATAACTATGAGGATGAGGAAGAAACTGGGAATATATAAAGTGATAATGATGGTATATCGGATGAAGAAGGGGGAGATACCGAGTCTTCTTACGAACCATATTTTTTCTCTAATAATGAAAGAACTAGCTTACTTAAACATAACTTCAAATCTGATATAATTGATGAAAAAACAAAAAGAGAAAACATAAAGCAAATCGATTATAATCATAATAAGCCAATAAAAATAGACAAGAAGAAAAAAATCAAAAATAAATAAAAAAAACAAAATGATTATAACCAAGAAAAGAGTCATTATTATAATCATTTTGTGTATTTCCTGACTCTTCATAGTTATCTAAAGAACCATGATAAAGCTGTAGCTCTTTACCTTTATTTTTGTAATCTTTATTATTCATAATTGAATATTACAACAATTTGAAAGATAATTAACAAATATAATATAGAACGAACACAATGAGATTAAAATTGAAAGATAATTCGACAGCAGAATAATTATATAGTAGAATATTTTCAGATGAACTGGCACGACACTGCAATGACGATATTGGCAGAGATTAACGATAAATTATATAATTATGAAAAAACAAATCCGACCATATTTTATAATATTATTAGTATTTGTAGCTCTAATGGAAACCCTCTTCATGGGCTGTGGAGGAGGTGGAAGCAACAGCTTCGACGGACGTTCCTCTAACTCGGAAGAAAACGCAATATTATCTTCCCCATCTGTTTATGCTTCTAAAAAGGGTACCTTTTATCTAAAATCTATACATTCTTCTTTTGTCGCTGAAGCTCTTGAAGAAGACACTCTAAAAGAAAACAACACAATAACTCTTATAGAAAGAAATCCAAAAACTAACGAAAGCAAGCTTTTTGGGAATGACTGCACTAGAATTTACCGCTTAGTTTCAACTTACAATCAGAGCGGTTTTAATTCTTCAAAAGTTATTAATAAAGTAGACAAACCAATTAGAATAACCATACAAAAATCTTTTCCTAGCGATAGCAAAGATTTTTATCTGGCTACAAGAAGTTCTAGCAATGCGGATTGGCAATATTCCAAACTAGAAAACTCCTTTGATAAGACTTATGTAATCAGTGCAAATCGTTTGTCTCAAGACAATAATAGCAATTTCACTTTTAACATAGACACTTACAATCTAGATGAAGAATTTACAATATTCAGAGCTCCAACAAATTTGCTTAATTCTCCTGGTCCTTTGAGAAGCCCAAGCAATCTGACTATTTCAAATATGAATTTTTCCGTTCAACTGCCTTATCTGGACTTAACTTTTAATGAAGACGGAGAAATAGTCTACAATACTGATTTGGTTGTTAATACATGCATATATGCTGATTCTTCAAACTTTACAGATTGTGATGTTAAGACTGTTTTAACTTTTCTAACCGACAGTGGCACGACTATTGATAGTCTTAGGATAGTAGGTGCCTCAACACAATTTGCACAACAGACTGTTTCAGACGAACGGGGTGGAGCTGGAGACAAATACACACATACAATCAGTTTTTCTGATTACCCTACTCCAGAGATTTCAAACAAAGTTGCTACTTACACTTTTACTTTAAAACTTAGAAATATTTTGCAAAGTCAATTTCCAGACTCCTTCAGAATTAAGACTATTTTAACAGATGGTTCGTCAAATGTTTTTGCAACAGAATCAAATATTGTTCAAGATTTGGTTTTGTCGTATTTTAAACCCGTTTCACCAGCACCAAATGCCATAGACGTAGCTACAAACACCAGTCTTGTAATGAAATATATAGGCCATAATATTGCTTCAATGACAGTAAAATACACTTATACTGGTTTATCAAGTCCAGCAGTGATGAGTGGAACTTTTTCTACTTCACCAGATGACCATCTTTTAACATTTACACCTGATTCTTCCTGGCCTGAAGGAGAAACAATCATAGCTTCAGTAACCGCTTTTTGCTGTAATGCTCATTTGGAAAACGGAAGAAGATTTGCTCAATTTGAGTTTACTACTAAAGCTAGCGATACCGTTGTAACACCAGCTTCTTATACGGCTGTTGAGGTTTCGATGATTACACCCAATCCGACAACAAATGTTTCTATAGATAGCCAGGTTGTTTTGCAGTTTTCTGACGATATAAAATGGATAAACGGCTATATGAGCTATATAAAGATGTATCAGGGCGTGAAACCTGTTGCAATCACTCTGCCTGTTTATGACGAATCGGCTAGAACTCTAACTTTCCAGCCACAGTTTCCAATGATTTACAATGCCAGTTATACAATTAAGTTTAACGAACTTTCCGACAGTTTTTTAAAGAAAATAGTTTATTCAAAAGAATTTGAATTCTCTACTGGTGATGGAACCCACGCTACTGCAACTATTTCAGATGATGGCAATCTTATTGTCGGCGGTGCTATGACTACATCTCCTGTTTTTATTGTTGATTTTGGGAAAGAGATATACGATGGCTCAACAGGCAATGAATACAAACTTATCCAAGCATTCAATTCTGTTAAGGTTTACCAGAACGGCGAATTACTAGATACTAACCAGACCCTAAAAAGCTGGGTTGCCTCATATACAAAAATGCAAATTTCTTTTGCTTACCCGCTAGAACCTGATTCAACTTACGAAATCAGAATGAGAGAGGGTTTGTTAGATTTTGAAGACATTGAAATAAATCCATTCGAACCTTACTTTTTCTCTACTTTACCAATAATAACCGCTTCTATGACTACACCTGCCACAACTTCCGGAGTAGAAATAGATACAAGCATAGTTTTGAGCTTTTCAGAAAATATTAACTGGGTTGCGACACTATCTCAGGGTTTCAATCTTTTTTATGGGAAGAACGAAATTGCGATTAACAGCTATTCATATGATTCTGGTAATAAATCTCTGACGATGGTTCCTGAAAATAATTTAAATTACGGTGCTACTTACACTTTGTTAATAGCTCCAAATTTGCAAGATCCAGTCACCCACCATCAGATAGCAAGCAACGCTTTCTATTTCAATACGCTTACCATAGCCGATATTGATGAATGGGAAGCAGGCACAACCATTTACACACCAATTGATTTTACTATTACTATAAGGTTTCCTGTAGCAAGATTACAAAATTTAAACATAGCTAAAAGTGCTGTTAAACTGAAAAAGGGTGATACCCTGATTGGACAAACAAAACATAGCTGGACAACAGATGACCGTAATCCCAATATATTAAAACTTACCTATAAATTGGAACCCTCCACGACCTACACTTTATCAATGGTTCCTGTAAAAGCTTTCGATGGAAGAACTATTGCTCCATTCCCAGATTCAACTGTAATTACATTTGATGACATAACCGCAGAAGTTACTGCTCCACCAACAGCAGGAGCAGAAGCAGATTCTCAGATTGTTTTTACTTTTTCAGATGACATAGCCTGGTCTGGTTCAGACTCAGATAAACGTTTATTCACCCTCTATCGTGGAACTGCCGATTTTTCTAATTTGTTAACTGATTTCACTTATGCCTCAGATTCAAAGACTCTTACTATTAACCCTGGAGTCCTTTTATACAACGCCTCTTACACTATTAAACTGAATGAAGGGCTAATTAATAGTATTACTAAACAAAAAGTGGCTTCAACGAGCTATTATTTTGAAACTAGAGATGAATCGCATTTTACAGCAACAGTTGCACTGGCAACAGACAGCAATGTAGACGGTCTGGCTATTCTTATTCCAACAATATGCATTGATTTTCAGCAGCCTGTTATGAATATAAGCCTGGCAGAAAGAGCCTTAGAGCTTTATAGAGGCGATACTTTAATGACTGGCTACAAACGCAGATGGTCTAATGATTTGTCCAAACTTGAACTTTATTACACTGCAACTTTAGTTCCTAGTGCTCAACATACTTTAAAGATGACAACTTCAATTAAAGATGCTTTGGGTCGTGTAATTGAGCCTTTTGCTGATTTCAGCTTCACTACAATGCCTAACATAACTCCTACTCTCATTACACCTTCTACTACAAACACCCCAATAGATACAGATTTGGTTTTAAAATTCTCAAATTCAATCAGTTGGGAAGAAGCCGATGATGCCAGCAAAATTCAATTCAGGCTTGGTATGCAAGATATAGCTATTAGTTCTTTTGTTTATTCTGATGCAAACAAGACTTTAACTATAACCCCAAGTTCACCACTTATTTATAACGCAACTTATACATTAAAAGTATTGGATGATCTAGTCAATGACACGACCAGACAGGAAGTTGCAACTTTAACATTTACTTTCCTTACAACAGACGGCTTACATCAACAGTCTACAATTGAAGTTACTCCTAATTCCTTAGTTGCTACCAAAACAATTCTTAAACCCACATTAATAATCGATTTTAAAAAGACAGTTTTAAGTTCTGAACTTACCAAAGCAAAAAATGCTATAAAAGTCTATAAAGGTGGAACCGAACTAACAATTCTTTCCAAAACATGGAAAGATGAATACAAAAAACTGGAACTTACTTTTACTCAACCATTAAATCACGATGAAACCTACAGAGTAGTTATGGAAGACAGAATCAAAGACTATGAAGGTATTTATATAGACCCATTTGATCAGTTTGAATTCACGACTCTAGGAAATATCACTATTACATTGGTTTCACCAGCTAATACATCAAATGTAGCAACCTCAACGGCATTAATACTTGGTTTTAGTGAACATATAGATTGGGATGATTCCTACAAGAGCTACATCACTTTCAGAACAGGTGGGAATCAGATTCTTATAAACAGCTGTGAATACGATGAAAGCACTGAACAGCTAACAATTCTGCCATCTGTTCCCCTACTTTACAATACGACTTATGAAATCATTATAAGAAATGGAATTAAGAACGAAACTACATTCCAGACAACATCTGCAGCCAGTTTTGAATTTACAACAGGCGAAGGTGTTGGCAAAACTGCGATTTTGACACTTAATGAAGCAGATAAAGTAGACAACTTATACATTGTTACACCGACATTCTACGTTGACTTTGGAACAGAAGTATTAGACCAGACAACAGCTGAAGATTCAATAAAGCTCTATACAATCAGTAACTCAGAATTCTATTCCATCGTAAAAAAATGGGATAATACTAAAACAAAGTTGACAATTACCTGTTCAAATATGTTAGCTGCTAAAACTACTTATAAATTACTGATGCTTTCAGGGGTTAAAGACAAAGAAGGGGTTGAAATTACGCCATTTGATACTTTTACTTTCATAACTACACCTAACGGAAATGGTTCTGAAAACACACCTTACTTGATTTATACAGCTTATCAGCTAGACAACATTCGCAAGAAAATGACTTCTCATTACAAGCTTGAAAGAGACATAGATATAGCTACTTCTACCTATACTTCTGATAACTGTACTGCTGAGAAAGGCTGGCTGCCAATTGGCGACAAAAATGTTAGTTTTACAGGTGGTTTTGATGGAAACAATCATAGAATCACAGGTTTGTCGATAAACAGACCAGATAAAGATTCTATGGGGCTGTTCGGGCAAATCGCCGATGCAACAATTAAAAACCTTTATGTTTCTAATGGAAACGTAATAGGTGAAGACTCTTGCGGTGGGATTATCGGCTATGCTTATCACAGCACTATTACTAATTGCTGCAACGAAGGCGTGAACGCAAGTGGTTCAAGCTATGTTGGCGGAATCTGTGGAAGTATTTATTCAACTAATCTGAGTAAATGTCGTAATGCTGCTATTATTAACTGTTCGACTGAAAGGGCAGGTGGAATTACAGGTTGGACGAAAGATATTTCTAAAATATTCATTTGTAGTAACTCTGGAACTATTACAGGACAGAATAACCATGTTGGCGGTATAACAGGTTTTAACAACGGTAGTATAGAAAACTGTTTCAATGAAGGCAATGTTGTTGCTTATGGCTACTGTGGCGGCATTGCTGGTAGTAACAATGTGTCAGGGAAAATAGACAGATGTATTTCAATAGGTAATGTAAGCGTAACTAATCTGGCAGAAGAAACTTATGGTGGAATCTGCGGTTATACTGAAGGAACAGCTACTGTCAGTAACAATATAATTACCGATTCTACATCGTTAAACGGCTATACATGTAACTCTGCAGAACAAACAGTTGGCAATTATGGTGATGGGTCTGACAAAAACAAAAATTACTTTTTCAATTCAATTTCTGCAATTAATTCGGCGGTCCGTGCTGCCGCCAACTGGAGCGATTCTGAAGTATGGAGCAGCCAGATATGGCAACTCACTACCTGGGCACTGCCATCGCTCATAGGTTTACCATAAAAACTGACAAGCATACCCTGTTAAAGATATTGATAAGGAGCCAAATATATTTTATATATTCATTATTTCTGCATTTCACTTTTTATTTTATTTATATATTCATCGTATTTTGTTTTATTGTCAGGATCATTTACTATTGCTTTTTGATATGTATCTAAAGCTTCCTTGTATTTTTGCAATTCTGTATAAGCTTGTCCAGCAAGAATCCAACAATTCGTTCTTTTTGGATTATGCTCTACCGCCTTTAATGAAAATTCCAAAGAAGAGTCATATTCTTTATTATGGTAATAAAAAAGAGCTAAATTGTAGAAAAAAGTTACTAGAAAAGTATAATCATGGTCTCTTATAGAGACATTATATCCTTCAAGACTTACTTCTTCAAAGTTACGATAATCTTTAGTTTGTAATAAAGCTAAGCTCAAAAACAACATCCCATCAATTCTTTGAGGAACAAATTTTAAAGCTGTAGCAAATTCATCTATTGCTTTTTCAAACTGATTACTTTCAAAAAATTTTTCCCCATTGTTAATATGATTGTTACATTTTGACATATTAGAATTCTTATCAAAATATGCTTTATAAAGTATTATTTGGCTTTCTATATCACATATACCTTCTGCACCTTGTTCTATTAAATTTTGCATTCATTAAACTGCTCTAGGGCTTTATCGATATATTTAAACCAATATAAGAAAGACCTTTAAGATATTTTGTGTAAAATTTATCATCTAAATTATATTGTTTTTCATATGCCATATCATAGTATTTTATAGCCTTGTCATATTCTTTTTTAAAATCATAATATTTCCCAACTAAGCATGTATAATTAGCCAATTTTTCTTCTTTTTTTCCCTTTTTAGCTATATCTATAGCTTTTTTTAAATAAGTTTTAACTTCTTCATATTTTTCTAAATCAAATAAAAGATTGATTATTCTATCGATAGCATAATAGTTGTAATGAACATATTCTGTTTCTATTTCATTTTCTAATGCCTTTTTATAGCATTTTAGTGCTAGTTCGTAATCCTTTTCTTCTCTTGCTTTATCCCCTTCTTTTGCACTAGATATCATTAAGTATAATTTAAAATAATTTGTAGATTTTTCATAATTTTCTAGCTTTTCATAATTTTTGCTTAATACATTAAGGTAAAGGTAATCATATAGGTAAATAAAATTATCATTCTTCTTCTCATATATTTTTAATACTTTTTCACCTAATTCTATTGCTTTTTTTGAATCTTTTTCTTCTCCTGCTACTCTTACTAGAGCTATATCATTGTTTGGATCCAATTCGAGAACTTTTTTATAATGTTTATAAGCTTCTTGAGCATTTTCATTCAAATCATATTTAACAGCTAAATCAAGTTCTTTTTCTATAGGCGAGCTATTTCGTTTTGCTTTTCTAACTTCTTCAGCCATTTCTTGGTTCCCTGCTTTTTTATATAATTCAATGGCATCGTCATATTTCCCCAAGGAATAATAACTATAAGCTAGAGGCAGGTAATCATTTGTGAAATACGGCTTATTATATAAAGTTAATTTAAAATACTTTATGGCTTTCTCATATTGTTTACATGTATGATTATGATAAGCACCTGCTAAATAATGGTAGAATCTTCCAATATTATCTTTACTATATATATTTTGAGCTATATGTAAGCCTAATCTAGAATACTTTTCAAGTTCTTGAACATTATCTAAACTTTGATAACAACTACATATTTCCCCTATAACCTGTAGTTGCTCTGGATTTATCTCATGGGCTTCTTTTAAATATTTTAAGGCTTCATTATAATTTTCTTTTTCTCGAAGCTCAAATCCTTTATAAAAAAGCTCTTGTAGTTTCTCGTCTTGTGAAGACATATAGGTATAACCTTTGGCATAACAGCAAGATACACTCATTAAAAGAGATATAAACATAATTAGTTTAAGAATATATGATTTCATAAATATAATTAATTCCTTTTGGGTAATGGCTTAAAACAATTTTATCTATATAGGAAAAACTAAAATATTATATATTATACAGGGAAATCTTAAAAGAAAAACATTCTAAACAACTACGCAAAAAACGAGTAATGATTAATTATTTGAATAATATTGGTAAAAGAATAAAAAAATATGTAGCAATTATAACTTGAAAATAACATAAGCAATAAAACTCAATAAAAGCACTATAATTGCTATTATCCATTCTGCCCATTCTATAATCAAACGTTTAAATTTTGAATTTTTATATTGAGAGTTAATTCTAGCTATATTGGCAGAACTTATATATAAATTCAGTCGAGATAAGGCTTTTAGAAAAGCATCACTGCTATCTTCATCTATATAACAAAGCAGTGAGTAGTTATTTTCACTCACTGCTTTAATTATAATAAGACGGTTTTCGTAACCACCTAATTCTATATTGAGTTTGCTATAAGGAACTTCATAAGTTTTTTCTGATTCGCTATTAAATTTTAAGGAATCAAATTCAAAGGTAATAAGAACAACCTGTTTATTATTACTACCATTGAGATATAAAGTTCCCTTGAAGCCCTCATCCATATTTATAGATTAGTCTTTGGAAATCGGAATAAATTGTCTTATCCATGAACCAAAGCCACTTGGGTTACGGGTTTGAATATATACATCGCCTGGTCCTTTGCATTGGCAAACAAATCCTTCACCAGAAGTGAAAGATGATAAGAAACCAGAAGAAGCTTTTTTAACTTCATAATTTACGGTATTACTCCAAGCAACCAAGTGACCATTATCTACAATCCAAATTTCATCGGGAGCCAAAGTTCTTTTTAGAATTGCTCCAAAACTTGATATAACAAGTTTTCCTTTACCAGTAGCTTTTTGTAAGAAAAATCCTTCTCCACTTAGCAATCCCTTCATTACGCCTTGAGTAGCTGCATCCATAACAATTCCTTCTTCTGCTGCCAAGAAAGAACCCTTTTGTAAAACATAACCATTACTTCCATCTAATTCCAATACAGCTATATCACCAGGTTCTGATGGAGCAACCATAGCTTCACCAGATTCAGGTCCATTACACTTGAGGGTTTGCATGAAAAGTGATTCACCAGTAAAAGCACGCTTAAACATTCCCATAACTCCGCCTTCAGCTTTTCCTTCAACAGCAATATTTGGAGTCATAGTAACCATTGCGTCAGACTGAGCTTTAACTGTTTCTCCGTTTTTTAGGCCAAGTTTGGCTATACAATAAGATCCTTGAAATAGTAATTCAATATCCATAATTATTTGCTCCTCTATTAAAGATGAAAGTATAATATTTTATAAAAATTAACATGTCAATATAAATCAATAATTAATTAGCATAACAGAGAAAAATCTTACTCTTTCAGTGCTCCGCTTGTAATACCTTCGATTATTTCTTTCTGAAATATCCAAAACATAATAATAATAGGCAGAGAACTTACTGTCGCTCCTGCCATCAGTGCACCCCAGTTTGTTCCATATTGGCTTTGTACTAGCATAGACAAAGCAACAGGCAAAGTTCTTAATTTTGCAGAATCTATAAAAATCAATGGGAATAAAAATGCATTCCAGTTAATTATTGCTGTATTTATAATTATTACCGAAATAGCTGGTCTGGAAAGGGGCGTGATAACATGCCATAAAATACTCCACTCCCCTGCCCCATCAGCTCGAGCAGCCTCTTCCAAATCTCTCGGCAAATTCTCTATATATTGTTTCATCAAGAATACATTAAATCCATCAACGCAGAAAGGTAAAATCAGAGCCCATAACGTATTATAAATTCCTAATCTAACCATCAAATCAAGTAAAGGAATCATAAGAGTCTGCTTTGGAATCATTAGAGTTGCAAGCACAATCAAAAAAAGTATTTTCTTAAATGGTATTCTGTATCGTGCGAAAGCATACCCAACCATTGTAGAAAAAATAATATTAAAAATAACAACTACAGTTAAAACAATAAAACTGTTCAAAATATAATTGTGAAAGCCAGCCTGAGAAATAATTAATTTATAATTCTCTAAGGTAAATAATCCGTTTCCATCAGAAAGACCTGGTTCATGACGCAAAAAAGAACGTATAACCATATAAAGCCATGGGTATAAATAACCTATAGCCATAGCTGTTAAAAGATAAAAAATGCTTTTTTCTTTAAATATTTTTTTCAAATTTTTCTATTATTTTTCCTCTTCAATAATCTTTTTTTCAAATAGATTATTTATTACATGAGTCCATGCTATGCTAATAGCATCAGCTTCATTATCATCTTTCACTTTAATGTCAAATTCATGTTCTACCCAATCAATAACATCATTCTTACTTGCATTGCCATAGCCTGTTATACTTTGTTTAACTTTACGAGGAGGATAAAAGAAAACAGGCAAACCATGTTCTGCTGCACAAAGTCTGGCAACACCCCTTAATTCTCCTAAGGAAATTGGGGTTCTGCGAGATGTCTTTGCAGGTAAAAAAACATCTTCAATAGCTACTTCACCAGGGGAAAACATCTCTATTATTTTATTTAAAAGCTTATATAGATGAATAAGACGGCTTTCACTATCTTTTTTGCTTAATTTAACAGAGCTACTAAACAAAATCTGTTTAGTAGCCCCGTCTAAAACGCAAAGACCCATTTTTTCAGCCAGGTCAAGACCGACAACTATTTTATTTGTCGGATTTTTCATTTTTCACTTGATTTATTTTTTTTATATGTTCAGGATCTGGGAATATAATAACAGAAACACCAGCGGTAACAGCTGCTAGAACTGCCGATGCAGCAGTTGAAGAATTCCCCGTATATTCTAGAATTAACAATATAGGAAACATTATAAGAAACATAAAACCAGCTCTTTTTAACATATGATCCTTAAACATTTTTAATAACTCCTAATTAATCCCTTCTAGAAGAACGTCTTCTATACCCTGTATTACTCCCATTGTTTCTTTGAGAATAGTATCTTTTTGAATCCCTGAAACCACCATTTGAATTACCATGATTACGGTTTTGTCTGTTAGAATTTCGATTTCTGTTCGTATGGCTGGAATTATTACGATTTTCATTCCTGTTATCAGACATTGATCTATGATAATTATTTTGTCTATGCTGGTTTTCATTTCTTAAAACACCAGCATTGTTATGACTAGGCTTAAATCCTTGCATTATCATCGATTTAGTAGGAGCCTCTTCATAAATTGAATCATCATTCTGATCATTTACTTCTTCATTATTGTATTGACTGTTCTCGGTTCCTTCTTCTTCAGAATCATTTTGAGAAGCTTCACCATGTTTTGCCAATGCCAAACTGAGCTTAATAACATCAGGATCTTCTTCTTCAATCCCACCAAAGTTTTCAAAATGTCTATGTCTGGATTCATCAACATCCGCATAGCGAGAACGTCTTCTTTCTCTGGTTATTTCTCGGTCAATCATAGATGGTCTTGAATTATCATCTTCAGAGCTATCTTCTTCTTGATCTTGATCTTGTTCTTCTTCTAAATTAATTTTTTTCAAAGAAGTGGGTTTGGTAAAAGCATAAGGATTGTCTAGAATCATCTTTACTTCATCATCACCCATTTCCTGAAGAATTAATCTGTCTCTATCACTTCGTTCAGCTAAAGCTTCTTCAGAGAGGAAATCGCCATTTTCACTAAGCATTGGCATATCGATATTATCTTGCTGATGATGTTTTTTAGGCATGTATTCATCATCATATTTTCTCTTAGCTGCTTGTCTTTCAAGTTTCGCCTGTTTCTGAATTGCCATTCTTTCGGAACGGGTCAGTTTTGCAGTAGGCTCATCTGGGGTTTCCTTTGGATTTTCAGCTTTAATATCTGGCTGTATATTTCTATTTTCTTGAGAAAAAGACTGTTTAAGAGATTGTTTCCTTGTTTCCGCCATATTTTTGGCATCTTGCAGAAAAGCTTGTGGTAAGTAAGCATTAAGGTTAAATTCAATGCCAGGAAGATTTAAAACCTTTGCAAGCTGATCTCTTAAAGAATATATATCATCGGCTTCCCAATCTATTTGAGGCACTAAATGTTTCAATTTTTTGGATGCATTATCTATGCGAAGAGTTTCATAATTACCGCAGATTATACCTTGGAATATTTTTAATTCATCTAGTATTTCCAATGGGTAATTAATTTCTTTTTCCCCTTCGAAACCACATCTGGCAAGCAATGTTTCCAAAGATTTAAAAACAGCCATTCTTGACTTTAAACCATCGCTATTACTTCTGAATTCTTTTAAGAACGTAGATTTAAGATATTCGAAAGGTGGCATCTGACTGAAACAGCTTAAAAATTTTGACAAAGCTCTTTTATGTCTTTCTGAATTCTTTTTTATTTCATCTGCAAGAGTATTTTCACGAGAGAAAATAGCATTTATTACGTTTTCAGGATTTGTAATATAACTATCAATTGTTCTGAATTTCTTACTTAATATTTCTCCGGTTTTACTTTGATAAATGCTAGAAAGAATAATAAGGAAAAAATGAACATTTGGGTCCATTATTTCTCGTTCTATCCAATGCCACAACCCTCTGCGAATATATTTATTATTTCTTTTATAAGTTGTAGATAAACTTTCGTGAACAATAGCTTCTTTTAAAGCATAAAGCAAATCTTCAGAAAGACTTGAGAAAGACTTTTTAGGTTTTTCTTCATTTTGTTTCAATGATTTTTCTACAAATTGATCATCATTCTGATTATTTGTATCATCTTGAGACTCATAACCAAAAGATTTCTTAATCTGCTTAGCTTCTTTAGATTCTACTGCTGTTTTACCTCTTTCTAATGCCTTAGAAGAAGAACTAGACTGCTTTAAAATGTTTTCAATCTGAATTTCTATAATAGGACAGCGAACTTTTAATGCTTGAACGCTAATAGTTTCAGTTCCTTTTCTTACCAGTATTATAGCCTTTTTAATTCTTGTGGCAGGAACATTACGCTGTTTTTGAAAAATCTTCGCCTGAGTAGGTAAAACATATTTTTGACCAACTCCAAGATGAGGAACAGAAACATCTACAAGAATATATTTTTCTTTTTTGCCATCTTGAGTTGAAAAAATCATATCGATAGAGCCGTTTTCATCATCAAGCTTAACATCGGTTTCAGTTAAATTCCAATCACCTGGACCAACTCTTTGTCTTAAAAATTCGACAATTTTAGTTTTATTATGCTTAATACCTTCTTTTATCTTTGAAAACTCTCTGTCTACATCAATCATGTCTGTAGACTTGACATTCTTATTGGCTCTTTTGCCTGATACTGTTGTCACAAATAAACTCCAATTAATTAATTAGTCGATTCATTAAAATTTAATCTTCTAATATTAGATTGTATGCGATATTTAATAACGCAATTATGACAAGATTATTTTATTTAAAACATAACAATCTTGCCTCATAAAAGAACTACTTTACAAAAATGGCTTTAAAATTCCATTTAATTATCTATATAACATTAACCTTATCTTTTTGCAACATATTATGTTTATTTCAAAGCTACTACCACCCACATATCGCCTACCACTCACCTTTATCATTTGCAATATCCTACATAATTATAACTACCAAATACTACAATTAGGCTCTAATATCTAGTATTTCCGAAATCTGCTGACGAAACAGCTTTGCCCCACCATTAGCCGGGTGCCTTACTTTTTTATATGGAACATTTAATTCTTCCATCTGTATTGCTGCTTTTTCACCCACCGCAATAATGGTAACCGGTTTAACCATCTCTATAACAACTTTTAATATTTTTCGGCCTGCAGCTAATTCAGAATCTTTAGGTGTTCGGTTTGATAGCATACCTTTTTCCGGATTGAAAGGATGCCAGGGCAAAGAATTCCAAATAATGAATGAATAAGGATTAAGCCCAGAAGCTAAAAGATGTTCCCAGACTATGGTCGCTGTAGGTTCATTAAAACCGTCTTTTCTAACTTCTTCTTTGCTAGTGCGACTTGGCAACATAGAAATAAAAACATCTTCAGGTTTGATTCCTTTTTTGACCATATGCCCAAGCAACATACGTTCAGAAGTCATAGCAATACCACTGAAATGACCGCCCTGATAACCCATTGCTTCACCAACGAGCAAAATATGGGCCTTTCCCAAACGCTCGTCTAAATAAGCTTTGAGCTGATGCTGTCTTATTTCATAAGAATTGCTGAAATCATCGTTTTCGGGGTCGTTCTCCCACCAGGGGTTGAACAAACCTTCGTTTTTTGGAGAGTTTCTTAATAAATCTAGTAAATCATCTGTATTCATGTTTATTCTCTATTATTTTGTATAAGACCCCCTCAGTCTCGCTTTGCTCGCCAGCTCCCCAGCAATTTTTTACAAAATTCTGGGGCGCATCTTTATGACACCAGATAAGATCTGCCCCCACGAAGGTGGGGGAAGTGTCAGCTTTAGCTGACGAAAGGGGTCTTTATTAATCTTCAGTCAGCCTGTGCGTAGCCTTCAACATCTTTCTTAGCCAGCTTAATAATAAAACCGTCAGAGGTCAAAGCCTTTATAGCAGCTTTTAACTTGCGGTCATTAAGCTTGGTTTCTTCTTTTAATTCATCATAGGTTTTGAAAGCATCTCTAGCAAGAGCAGAATGGACAAGTTGGTTATCTTTGCTTCGCTTCAAAGTCTTAAGAAGCTTTTCATGAAGAGCCTTGCCTTCTGCAAGTGTTACAGTTTGAGGAACACCTTTTCGAATCGACTTTACAGAAGATATTTCAGGCATTCTGGAATTCCAAAGCACATCGAACTCAGCTTTAAAGCTGTCGACAATCTTCTGATGATGCTGATTATCGCCGTTGAATATCATAATGTTTTCAAAATTCATATTTTCAGCAGAACCTGACCAGTTATAGCTTCCTACAACTATTTCTTTGTTGTTTATGCTTACATTCTTGTGGTGCAAAAAAAGACTCATATAACTTACCAGGCAAACCTTGTCGGTTTGTGGATCATAAGCATAAGCATTGCGTCTGAATCTATATCTAACTTCAATGTTCTTTATATTACGTCTCTTTGCTTCATCTTCAAGCCATGGCGCAAGCTTGCCCTGAGTCTTATCTTCATCATCTAACTGAGCATGGTCAAAAAGAAGTCTGAATTTTGCTTTTGGATGTCTGGCAGCACTTCTCAAAATTGCTTCTGCAAGTTCTCTTCTAGTAAAGCTGAACATAGAAAGATCTAATCCGCCATCGTCTTTAACTCTGTTAATAACCTTAATAAGTTCAGAATCTATAGTTGTTAGCTCTGTTTCACTTATTGGTTCAGAGTTAAAAACAAGTTTCACATAACCAGGAACATAGTTGGTTTCTATAAAACGTTCAGGTATCCACTTACCGAAAACAGGTGTTGAATATTCGTTCCAAAGACGGGCAAATTCTTCAGCAAACTGTCTTGCTACTACAGGCTGGTCATCAAAGAAAACTCTGTTTTCACCGTAAATCTGGTCTGAAGTAGTAGAAATATTGGCACTTCCGTTGAAGCAGCTAGTTGGAACAGCCATACCTGGCTTATAGAAAACTCCAAACTTTTCGTGCATTGTTCCATAAATAACTTTGCCGTCTTCTAAAGTCTGCTCTCTGCCGACTCTTTTCATAGCTTCCTGTGTTGTGCAGGCAAGAACAAAATCATAAGGTTTGCCTTCTTTTTCTGCTTGTTCAGCACCCTTTTTTACTATATCAGTAATCTGCTCACGGCTTTCTTTTGTCCATTCAGGAACACCGTCCAATAAAAGCTTTATATGAACACCTTTATCTTTTGCAGCATTTACCATAGATTCTAAAGCTTTGAAATCGCTCATGGAATACATAGCTATTTTTGCTGTGCTTCCAGGTTCTAGAGAATCAAATTTATAAATAATCGAATTGGAAAGAGTTGCTTTTCTTTCGCTCTTATCGCTGAAAATAAACTTTCGAGAATTGTTCACTTTGGCGAAACCACCCTTTGGTCCATAATAAATGTTTATATCATCAGCAAAAGCAGGAGCAATACAACCAGTTACAGCAAAAACACAAAGAGCACGAGCAAGTTTATTCATATTTCTTTCCTTTTAATTATTAAACAAAATAGTTCTTTACAGTTATTGCAAGCCATCTAAAGATGACGTGGCAATCCAGTTCATTCTCTGTAAACTCTATATATTTTGCTATTTTTTAAAAAAGAGTGCAACTATTTTAATTTTAAGGAGAATAATTATTCTTAATCCTGTTTTAATACAAAAAAATGTTGAATGAAAATAAATTTAGAACCTTTAAAAAATAAAATAAACATCTGGAGAAATCAATGGAAGTTGGAACAATTTACATAACGACTCAAGGTGCAAAATTAACAAAAGTCGGTGAACGGCTAGTGGTAAGAAGTAAAGAGAACAAAATAATTCACGATATGCCTTTTTTTAAAATAAGACAGATTTTTTGTTTTGGAACAATAGAAGTCAGTGCTCAAACAATATTCCAACTTATGTATAGAAATATAGATTTAGTCTATTTAACAAAAAATGGCCGATTTAAATGCAGACTTTCAAATCTGAATGAGAAATCCGTTTTAAGCAGAATTGCCCAATATCAGCGTTCCCAAGATGAAGATTTTAAATTAAAAATGGCTCGTAAAATAGTTGTGGGGAAGCTTAGTAATTATAGAAACTGGATAATGTATAAAAATAGACATGGTGTCATAGAAGCTAATAACGAAGCCTTTGCAATAAATCAAGCTATTAATTTAGGAAAAAAAGCAGAAAGTATTGATGAACTAATGGGTATAGAAGGCAATGGCAGTAAAATTTATTTTAAAGCTTTCAGAAAGGGGCTAAAGCAAAATCTTAACTTCTTTGAAAGGAATCGCAGACCTCCGAGAGACCCCGTGAATGCAATGTTAAGTTTTGGCTACACTATTCTTTATCATAAAGTGTTAGCAGCCATAGAACAGGCAGGAATAGACCCATTTTTAGCTAATTTACATTCCAACCAGAATTCTAGACCTTCTTTGGTTTTAGATTTAATGGAAGAGTTCAGACATTTTGTTGTTGATAATATGGTTTTAAAACTAGTAAATCTAGCTCAGGTAAGAGCTGATAATTTTATTTATACTGCTGACAAAGGTGTGATAATGAATGATTATGCTATAGCTTTGATAGTCAAAGAAATGCAGGCAAGATTAGGAAATTCCTTTTATTATCCTCATGATGGGAAGAAAATTGAACTGCAGGAACAGATTTTGAAACAAGCTTATGCTTATCGAGAAGCAGTAAACAAGGGTGTAGAGTATTATGAGCCACTTGTGTTTAATCGGTAATTGGTGGTTGGTTAGCTAAAACAATTCCCTACGCTCTTTGGCTCTTATCTCTATGCTCTTTCTTGAAATATTATACAACTTTAAATAATGGGTTTTTATTGTAGTTATTGTTATTAGAAGGCTAAAAAAATAACGTTTATTTAAGGTTTTCGAAGAATACAGACTTTCGATCAAACAATAAAAACAACAAAAACCAACTACAATGACAACTAGATAAAAGGATATGTTTTATGTCTGGTGAATTCTATATAATCTGTTACGATACTCCAAGTAATAAGAGAAGGCGAAAACTGCATAAATTATTAAAAAATTATGCAGTGCCTGTGCAGAAAAGTGTATTTGAAACTTTTCTTGATAAGCCATCTTTCTCAAAAATGATGAAAAAAATTGAAGCTTTAATGGACTCAGAAGAAGATAGCGTAAGAGTTTATGGAATGAGCCGCAAGATTCAGAAACAAGTTCGAATAATCGGTAGCCCGGGTATGCTTGCTGATCCTAATTATCATTTCATAAGCGAGTCTAATTCAATTAATCCAATTGTCGGAACTACTATTGAAATAGAAGACGATGGAGAGCTACCCGACTGGTTGTAAGCCTTAGCAAGCACAAAAATTCAATTAATCTCAAAAACAACCTTTAAATAAAGACAAAACTAATAAAAAAACAAAACAAAAAAGCAAATTTAAAGGTAAATTAATTATAAAAGAGCCCAATGCACTAATACCAAATTCAAAAACTATTGGTACAAGCCAAATTAATAATAACAAACATAACAAAGGAATAATAACGTATTTAAATAAAAAAGAACCAATAGTTATAATTAGCCATCCTATAAAAAAGAAAAGCATTAAGCCAATAATTGTTTCTTTTACATCATTCCAATAATTATCTTTCATATTTCCTCCTTGTTTAAAGAAATAAAATTATTTTGCTATTCAAAATTTAAACAAAACCTGTTTTGCTAAAACCATTTTTACACACAATGATAATCTTGGAAATATCACTGTTTTATCTTATATTCACTCATATATATTCTCTATATTTTCATTCATTCAAAAAAATAAAAAAGCCTGCTAAGTTTCCTCAACAGGCTTAAATAAATATTAAATAAAACTATATATCTCAAAATCAAACCCAAATCTTATATTCTTATTTTTTCTTATCATCTGTAAAATAATCGTATATATCCTTTCCAATAGAAACCACAGTAATTATAGTATTAATCGTATCAAGAACAGGAACACCAGTAGGAGGAACTTTTTTAGAAAATCTTGAAGTTTTTGCGATACTCACCACCTTTCATTATTTATTGAACTTATCAATCAGTTTAATGGTCTTATCGAGCGCGCCAGCAACCTTAGCACCAACTTCTAGAACATCCTTAACATCTTTGATAGTGATTTTTATCACCGCCTTTCTTATCTGATTATAATGATATCAGTATATTTTTTTATTTCTTCAACAACTTCAACTACCTTTGAACCCCAATCATTATCTCTTTTTTCGTCTTTATTTTTGATTTTTGTCACCCTCTTTCTTGTAAAATCAGAACTCCCAAAGTGGATCTAGGCTTTTGATTTGATTTTCAATGAACTTACTTACATTCTTTAAAAATAATATTTATATAATCCATTCAAAAAAAATCTTAAAAAATTACAAAAAGTGGTCAACCTAAAGGACCCCTCGCAAAACCGCATTCTACCGTTTAGGTTAGCCATTTTTAGATTGACTCTACAAGCGGGATTGCTCAATATGTGCCAAATTCGCACATTTTTTTAGAAAATTTTTAGGGGGGTTGACCACTTTAGCCTTTTAGAGTATGATAAATACAAGCTTGAAAAAGCCTACCGTTCGAACGGTATTACCCCATTCTCGGGGATTGAAACA
>CAJOND010000020.1 GCA_905236675.1 Candidatus Rifleibacteriota bacterium
CAGTTTATTACTATGACCAGTTTTTATATATTTATATCCATTTTCTAATTTGATTTTATTAATAATAGAAGTAAACTTGTCAAATTCAGATCTAATTAATACGATATCAGCATCATCATCCCAAGGAATAAATCCATGTTCTCTAATAGCCCCAAGAAGTGTTCCACCATGTAGAGAATAGTTAATATTATTTTCTCTACATATTCGGTCAAACTCTTTCAACAATATTAGGAGTTCTTCATGAATTACTTTTATATAAAATTCGTTACACATAACTACTTCTTTCCTTCAGGGAAATAATAGATACCTTTATATTCTGTGTACGAACAATCCATATCAACACAAACCAACTCATGCCTTATAATTCTTTCTGGTATAGGAGGACGTTTCATATAATTTCCAAAAATTCTTGTCAAATATTCATGGTAACCAGATATAACAGGCATCTTATATCCTTCGAAATCGAAATACTCCACAGAATCATACCAATTTCTAGGAAAATTATAAAAAGAGGTTTTTCCCCAAAGTTCCTTCACATACGTACAATCTTCCCAGGAATATTTGGTCATTTCTTTTTCGGCTAACCTCCATATTTTGTCTTTAATACGTTTTGAAGGAATCAAAGCATATATAATCTTAGTTAGAATTCTTACAGTTTTTCCTTTATTATTTGGTAATCTTTGAGTATTGAACAATGCAAAAACAAATCCCCATAAAATTTGTATATACTGAAGTATTTTAGAATTTGGTGTTGCATAAACAGAACCTATTTCTAAAGATATACCATGACAAATGTCATTATTTTGGTTATATTTACAAATAAAAGTAGTATTTGGATCTCTTAGAGAAATAGCACAATGGTGATAATTAACTTTTTCGTTTGTTCTACACAAAACATATCTATTATCACCATGCTTTAGCCATAGCTCATAAAACCTTTCATAATCAGGTCTAGGCATTATTACGTCAATATCATCATCCCAAGGAATAAACCCATGTTCTCTTACAGCTCCTATCATGCTACCGCCAAGTAAAGAGAACTTTAGATTATACTTTTCACAAAAATCTTTGAAAACAAGCAAAATTTGTAATAATTTTTGCTGCATTTTTTTTAAAGTAACAGAATCTACTTCATATGGTTTAAAAAAAGTATTGTTTTCCATCTATATACCTTTTTGGTAATAATTCATTTGTTGAACATTATCACAATTATTAATTTTTATCAATATATAAGTTCGTCACTAAAACTAATGGATCATTTTTATAAAATTACTGTCGCCAATCAAACAAGCAATCCATATTACTTACATCAAAAACAGGTATATTGCATTTATCATGAATTAATTTTCGTTCTGCGAAACTATTATCTATAAAGATACTGTTTTTGTCATTTATATAATTTACTTTTGATTCGTTCCATTTTAATTCTATTATTTCATCAAATAAACTTTCTGAAATAGAGAGCTTTTTGAAACTATCTTGAAGTTTTTCTTTAAAAGTCTCAAAATGTCTTGTAATCAAAGAGAGTTTAATTTTTTTATATCGGCATTGATATAAAAAAGCTATAACATATGGATTGACTGCTCTCCCATCTTTATAAGTCACAGTGTCGTCATAATCTATATACACATGATTAAACTCTAAGCATAACTTATATCTATCTATATATGTTTTATCGCAAACTACTGTATAATCATTTTTGGTCAATTCCGTAGGCAAACCAGAGAAATCACACAAAGAAAGTAATGGAAGATTTACTCCTAAACCTTTACTTATTGCAAAAGTTCCAGCAAACCTTGTACATATCTCAAGAAGCTTCAAATTATTATTAGAATCTCTTTTTAATTGAACATACCAGTAACCTCTAAAATGAATTCTATCATTGATTGATTTTATAATATTCAAGAATTCATCAGTTAAAGGAATATTATTTCCTCGAGCAGTTATACCATTCATTAAACGACTTCTAATTCTTGGATTACAGAAGATTAGTTCCCTATTTTTATTTGTAAAACAATCAACGGTAAATTCTTCACCTGGTAAATACTCACAAATAACCATTTCGTCCAAATTGTCTATATTTTGTAATTCTTCCGCAGAATTTATTATCTTTGCTCCTTTTGATCCTTGACTACTATCTGGTTTAATAAAAACAGGATATTTCTTAACATGGTCAACATTATCGTATATTTCAGGGCAATAAAACTCTTTCAAAAGTGTTTTATATGCAATTTTTTTATGTCTACATAAACAAGTTGTTTCATAAGGTGAACAAACAACTATCGCAGGTATTTCTGACTCATGTTCTTTTAAAACCATTGCAATTGTTTCATCTGTAGGTATAATAAAATCTATTTGTTTCTCTTTTATAATTTTAATAAAAACCGACAAAAACCTATCCTCATAAACATAAGGTAAATCTATAATAGAATCCTCACAGACAAATTCTGAATGATTAGGATAACTTGATGCTGCTATAACATGAAATCTTAAATTGTTTTTTAAACAATCTATAATTTGCATAGCAGGATAAGTAGAACCAGAAAAAACCATTACATTTTTTTTAGTCATATTCTTTTTTGAGATCTTTCTACATCAAGAGGTTTATAAACAACTCCGTTGTGGATTATTTGACTAGCTGTTTCGATGTTATCACGTTTAAAAACAACAAAAATAGTAAATAGAATAATTTTAATATCAGTAATTAGCGAAAGTTCGTGAATATATTGCAAATCCATTTTAAATTTTTCGTTCCAAGCAACATAATTTCTTCCATTTATTTGTGCATAACCAGTAAGACCTGGTCTTACGTCATGACGATGCCTTTCTTCATCCGTATAAAAACCCAAATATCTTACTAACAATGGGCGTGGACCAACAAAAGACATTTCTCCTTTAAGAATATTAAAGAGTTCTGGAAGTTCATCTAAACTAGTTGAACGCAAAAATTTACCAAAAGATGTTAATCTTAATTCATCAGGAAGCAAATCGCCTTTTTCATTGCGTTCATCAGTCATACTTCTGAACTTATAGAGTTTAAATATTTTTTCATGTAACCCAGGGCGTTCTTGGGAAAAGATAACAGGTTTTCCTAGTTTCTTACGAACAAGAATAGCAACCAATAAAAATACTGGAGCCAAAACAATAATAGCAACTAATGAAAGGATAAAATCTAATAACCTTTTTATATATTTTTCATAAAAACTTACACTGTTCATGTTTTGAACCTTTTTATAGATGCTATATTAAAAATAAAAAAAACTCAAGTGCTTTATTATCATTTGGCTTATTTCTTCTTTAAAAACCAAATAAAATATGCTATAAAAAATTTATGTCTAATACAAAAACACATATTAAAAATAATGAAATAGGCAGTGAATTTATTTTAGCAGAAACAAATACAAAAACATTTTTTAAATTAGACAATATGCATTTATATGCTTCAGGTCGTTCAGCATTAAATACAATTATAAAAGACATTATAAGTGATAATTCAAAGCATTCTGCTTATTTTCCAAGCTATTGTTGTCATAGTATGCTAGAGCCATTTATAAAAAACGATGTTGATATAAGCTTTTATGAAGTTTTTGTAAATGAAAACGGTTTTTACTGTGATTACCGAGAAACAAACTGCGATATTGTTTTTCTAATTGATTACTTTGGTTTTAAAAACATTAATCAGCCCTGTTTTAGGGATAAAATTATAATAAAAGACGTTACCCACTCTTTGTTCAGAAAAGAAAAGAACTTTGATTACTCTTATGAATTTGGAAGTTTTAGAAAATGGACTGCTATAGATGGTGGTTTTGCCTTAAAAAGGAAAGTTAGACTTAACTGTTCTGAACAAAACAATTATTCCAACAAATTTGTTGAATTAAGAAAAAAAGCACGTTCATTAAAAAGCCGTTATTTAAATGGTGAAAACATAGATAAATCAGAATTTTTAACTCTATTTAATGAAGCAGAAGATGAACTAGATAAAAATTACGCAAATACATCTTTTCCCCAAGACGAAATACAACTTTTACAAAATTTAGATATTGAATTTATAAGGAATAAAAGAAGAGCAAATGCTTCTGTTTTAATAGAAGCTTTAAAATCATTTAACATTCCTCAAATTCATATTATAAATAAATTATCTCAAAACGACTGTCCGTTATTTGTTACTATCCAAGTAGAAAAGAAATACAGAGACTCATTAAAACAATACCTAGTGAAACAGGATATTTATACACCAATACATTGGCCTTTATCTGAATTACATAATATTTCAGATAAAGCCAAAACAATTTATGACGAAGAACTATCTTTAATCTGCGACCAGCGTTATTCTCAAGATGATATGTATCGACAAGCCGAAACAATAAACAACTTTTTCAAAAAGAGCATACTCTTATATTAATTACACAGCTCTATATAATGGGAAATATTGACTATTGGCTGGCAAGTCTCTGCGTAAACTGACTAACTTATCGTATATTTCCTGATTAAAAATCTTTTTGCCTATCCAAAATTCTGTATCAGGACCTCTCATAAATGATTTTTTAAACTTATAAAGATTATCTTCTTTAGAACCTAAGCCACCACCTAAGTGCAATCGTTTATAACCATTTCGGCAACCCCATTTAGCCGCTTCATATAAAAGCAAATTAGTTGGAGCATATTGTCTAAGTTCATGTTTACTTGCAGATAGATGATAATGCATATTACCGTTACAGAACAAAAAAATAGAACAAGCTATTATTTCTCCATTTAATTCTGCATAAAACCAAATTGAATTCTTATTCAAATCTTCTCTAATAGACTCGTAAAATGATTGTGGAAAATAATAGTATTCCTCTGCATTATCATATTTCATTGTTTCATTATAAATATCCATAAAAGGATTTATAATAAATGGTTCTATTGTGTTTTTAACTAGAATATTAGACTTTTGAGCCTTACGAATCATGTTTCTGTTTTTACTTGTCATATTTTCCCATATGACCTCTTCTGATGAAATATCCAAGCAAACAGTATTTCCACAATGAACCAAATTATTATATAAGCAATCAATCTTTTTATAATTGGACACAATAGGATGGAATCTGACAAATTCATCTATAATATTGTTTTTCAAACACCATTCATAATAATCTTGTTTTAACTTGTTTAGCAGAAATTCTTGATTATCTTTCGTTTCTATTAGCCATCCACCGTATCCATAAGGAGTTACGATATCATAGTATTTTTCTTTTTCAAGTCGAACTTTCAATGGTTCGAAATCTGCTATATCCCGTTTAAAAACAACATTAATAGCTTTTAAGTTTTCGTCTGAGTAATAAAGCAACAATGGTTCACCATCGCCATGTATTTGAAATGCTTTCACATAACCAGAAAGATAGTAAACATCATAATGTTCAAAACTCTTAACTATTTTATCCCATTCTTCTTGCTCAGATAAAGTGTAGATTTTCATGATAAGCAGTTCATTTCACCTTGTATTGTTTAGATGTTGACAACAATTTCAATAAGTTCACAACATGAACTTATTGAAATTGTTGTCAACAAATATTAATATAAGTTTAAGAAATGAGCAATACAAAATTTAGGGGATAGGGAAAAAGGCTTATAGCGGAGGGATTAATAAATTGAAAACTGAAAGTTGAAAGTTGAGAAGAGAGGACTGGATTGCCATGCAGTCTAGCGATTGCTCACAATGAAGGGAAATTATAAGGTGAGAATTAAGATATAAGACCAAAACTTGAGATACAAGATTAAAGAAAAGTAATTATTGTAGTCGGTTTTTGTTGTAGTTGTTGTAAAGCTAGAAGAGTTGGAAGGGGTAAAAGAGTCTTGGTCATTCTAATAACCTCCTCTAAGTTTTCAACATTTTCATATTCTGGCTTGTTTAAGAAGTTATAAAACTAAATTATATTCTTTAAAATCAGCGAGTAACTGCTTAGTAGTAATCCCTAAAGAAGTCGCAGCTTAATCTAATGTAATTAAGCCTTTCTTAATCATATCATAAAAAGCACTAAGCTTACCTTTCTTTTCTCCTTCTTTTAAATCATTTTCTCTGTCGTAATCTCTAAAAGTCTTAACCATTCCGATAACTTTCTCTGAGTTTTTTTGGTCTTTTTGGTTTAATAAAAATTATAAAATAAGATTATATTCTTTGAAATCAGCCAAAAGTTTATCTACAGTTATACCAATATCTGAGGCAGCTTCTTCTAAAGTAATTCGACCTTTTTTTATCATATCGTAAAAAGCACTTAATTTACCTTTTTTTTCTCCTTTCTTTTCACCTTCTTTTAAATCATTTTCTCTGTCGTAATCTCTAAATGTCTTAGTCATTCTAATAACCTCCTCTAGGGTTAGAGCATTTTCATAAGCAGGATTGTCAAAAACAACGGAAAGGAACCTTCTCATAAAAGCCATGAAAGAAACAAACTTGTTTCTATAATCTGGGTCTTTTATTATTTCCTTTAATTCATTTAAGAACTCTATAAATTTATCAGTACTTGCTGTTCTCTGTAATTTCATAGTAGCAACTACAGAGTTAGCTAAACCGTCAAAAACAGAATCTTTTTCATTAGCTTCAGGATGAACTTCATCAATAAAATAATAACTTATTTTTGGAACGAAATTTTGAAGTTCCTCATTTGTTTCTTTAAACATATCCTGAATGTTCTTGGGAACATTCCAAATGTCTTTGCCATTATAAAGAACTATAGGTAGCACAACAGGAAGTTTCTTTTCCTTCCAGTATTCCAAGTTTTTATTTCCAAGCAAATATAAATAAAGCAAGGAAACATAAGACATGATTCTCACAGGCATAGTTTCGTCAACATCTGACTGGAATTCAATTAGAATATAGATATAAATCCATTTGTCACGCCATCTAAGTTTCCATATTATATCATCATGGCGTTCAGTATTTTCTTTTGGTACAAACGATGTATTTTCGCGTTCCAACGTATTAAAATCAAACTCAGAAACACAATCTAAAGCAACAAAACCCTGAATTAGGTCTTTCACATTTTCAGGGTGCGAATAAAACTCTTTATGCGCTATATCATGCTGTCCCATAACTAAATTTTAGCAAGTTATAAAAATTTAGTCAAATAGTGCTAAAAAATAGTGTCTATTAAAAATGAAGAATTGAGAGCATTATAGAAGTCGAGGTTAACGCATCTTAGAGAGAGAAAACTGAAAATTGAAAATTGAGAATTTATGAACCTAAGTTGCCACGCATCTTTCAGAGGCTCGCAGAATGTGTGCGAGAACTAATTTTTTAACCCAAATCAGGCTACAAACAAATAAATATTATTTTTTCAGCAGATTTCGAGTTTTGAGACAGCCTTTAAAGAGGGTGTCTCAAAACTTGTTAATTGCCAAAGAATTATTCTGGATCGCCACGGTGTCTAACGGCACCTCGCGATGACGTTTTTTAGGTAGTTATTGCAATTGTTTTTATTGTTAAAATCGAAGCTTAGTAAGTTATCGAATATTTGATATAATCGATAACTTTCTAACCCTCTAATAACAATAACTACAACAAAAACCAACTACAATAAAAACTAATCTAAATGTTCAATCACACAACTATGCTTCTTTGTTTTCTTATCGTAGTTGATTGAAACAAGAACTATGTTATTTAGATAATCTTTAAGTTTGCCATGGTAGCGCTTTTCTTTAATCTGTTTGATACCAGTTTCAGCGTCTTTGTCTATTTTTAATTCTATAATCATAGCAGGTTTGTCGCAGAATTTGCTGGGAATAAGTGTTAAATCAGCAAAACCTTTTCCAGTTGGGAACTCACGAACCATAAGATAATCACTTCTAGCGTAGTAGTAAGCAATATTTATGGCACAGGCTAATGATTCTTCGTTGTTGTAACTTAAGACAGAAGTTTCGTCTTCGTGGGCTATTTCTAAGGTTTCAGCGACTTTATCTGCATTACCTTTGATTGTTTCTCTTATCAAAGTTTTTGATCTTTCTAAAACCTCTGATATTTTAGTGTTTTTATAGCTATCTTTCAAAGCTGTTCCAAACTCTTCAGCTATTTCCTTGTTGGGCACATAAACTTCTTTATTTCGAGAATCGTAAGCCAAATACCCTAAATGGACAAGAAGCGTAAAAATATCATCATTGTTTTTGATACTTGTCATATCATTTTCGAAACTATATGGATCCACACCAATTCTTTTCCCAGTAACCAGTGATATAACTTCATCTCTAAGACCCTTAAAATTATAGCTTATAGCATTTTTTATGCTTTCATATGTTCCAGTGGCAGTCCAATAGCTACCAAAGCAATGCCTATTCGCTGCTTTCACTACAGAATTAGGATTATAGATTGCCCCAACATCATCATAGTCGTAACCGTCATACCAGCGCTTAGTTTCGTCAAAATCAAGATTATATTTTTCACAAATATCTTTGACTTCATTCTCTGTAAATCCAATAAATTCAGTTAAAGGCAACGGCATAAGCATAGTGTATTCTTCAAAGTTGTTCATAGCAGACTGAACATCATATTGCTTTATTGGAAGAATGCCCGTCATATAAGCAAGTTTAATAAACAAATCAGATTCTGTGCCTTTATACATAGCTCGCAAAAAATTCAGATAGTTTTTAAGAAGTTCTGTGTCGTTCTTGTCTTCTCTGAAAAAGCAGTCCCATTCATCTGTAATTACAATAAACTGAGTATTGGTCCTTGCATAGATATTAAGAAGCACTTTGGGAAGAAATGTATCGGTTTCAGCAATGCAATCAGGGAAAATTGTTTTAAGTTCGTCAATAACACACTTTTGTATATATTCCAAATAGTCCTGCTTTAACGCAATAGCTACCGCCCTCATTTTCTGAATATCCATCATTATAACGCAATTCTTGTTGAGTTCGTTTTCAAAATCAGGTGTCTTTGCTATTTTGAGGTTAGAAAATAGCTCTTTTGAGTCACAGCCACAGCTATAGTAGGCAGCAAGCATTTCAGCAGCCATAGACTTTCCAAATCGTCTTGGTCTAGTGATACAAACATATTTCTGCTTTGTGTTTAATATAGAGTTTGTAAAATCAATCATCATTGTTTTATCTACATAGATTTTAGAACGCAAAGCAGTCTTAAAACCTTCATTATTCGGATTTACATAAATACCCATTGTTTCACCTCAAAGAATTGCTCATTAATATTATAACACATTATCAAAATGAAAATTAGAGAACTGAAAATTGAGAATTGAGACATTAGTTATAAGACCATAACTTGAGATATAAGATTAAAGGGAAGTAATTATTGCAGTTAGTTTTTAGAAGCTTACGCTTCTTCTGTTTTTATTGTGAAAGTAGGGCAGAAGCACGGAATATGGACAATGTTAGTTCATTGAAAATTTTGAAATATCCCATATTCGATTTTAGCAAATAAAATATCATTTAAAATATTACATTGATACTTTAAATAATACTTTATTTTCGACAACAAGAATTACAAAACCAGATTGTATTTCTTAAAACCTTCAAGGAGTTGTTCTACGGTAATGCCAATGTCGCTAGCAGCTTCCTCAATCGTCATACGACCTTTCTTTACAAAACTGTAAACAGTTTTGTATTCTCCTTCTTTTATTCCTTCTTTTATTCCTTCTTGCCTTGCAGTATCCATATCTGCATAGTTACACCAATAATAGTCAAGACTTGCTATGTAGGCATTGTATTCGTCTTTTGTGTAATTGGCTATCTCCGCCTGTTCAAAAGCTTTTTCAAAAATTTTACCGCTTAGTTCTGCTGGTCTTTCATCCATATCGGGAAGATTTTTCAGGAAATAAAGCCATCTGTCTTCATTAGTTTCTAACTCTTCCAGCTTTTTTCTGAATCTAGGCATTTCTATATAGAGTAATATGAGTTTATCGTAGAATACTTTGTTTGATACTACGTCAAACAGTCTGACATCATGAATATATTTATTAGAATCTGATTCGTCTTCATATTCAAAATCTAATACAGCTATTACATATACCGGAGAAAGTTTGTAGTTCCATTTGCCTTTCTTAGCTTGCTGCACAATAGGAAAAGAAGCATAAAGCAATGATCTGTCCTTGAAATAAAGCTGCTTTGTCTTTTGCATTTCTACGATGAATTTACTGCCATCCTGACTTTCGCAGTAAATATCAACGATAGATTTTCTATCTTCAATGGTGGGTGGAAGCTTTTCCTGAGAACCGTAAGTTACATCGACTATAGGCGAGGCTAAGTTCAGAATGGAATTAAGGAAGTCTATAAGCAAATCTTTGTTGTATTCTTCCCCGAATATCTTTTTAAAACCAAAATCTGTAAATGGATTTATGAATCTGAATTTAGTAGCTTCCATAACCACCTCCGCCATCTAAACACTATAATAGAACTCTTTATGTGATATGTCCTGATTAACCATAATTAAATTTTAGCAATTTATAACTACTTTAGTCAACTTGAGTTAAAACATGTTCATCAAATGAGCAATATAAAATTTAGATTGTAGAAAGAAGAGATTATGGCAAAGAGAGTTAAAGAATTAGTAATTAGAAGTGAGGAATAGAGAAACTACGCCAAGCTTTGCCAGGCAAACTTTAATAAAAAATTCATTCCCAACTATTCTTATATCTTTCCATGTAATAGGCTTCTTGTTCAAGAGGTATGTCATAATCCCTGTTCTTGTTTCTCCAGCTAGCCCACGCGCATTGTGCACTCCAATTCAGGAACCAGCCCGTATCATCAACCCATTTGTCTTCTTTAAAATATTTTGTTGTGAACTCAGGCCAGTAATCACCTATTTGAATCGGGTAAAGACAGTTTCTTCTATATTGGTAAGTATGGGTAAGTTCGTGACCGCTGTGGTTCCCATTAACATTCGTTACAAAGGTATTTGCAGTGCTATATGCCAAAGCGTTAGAACCCATAAGGTTTCCGTTGCGACTGGTTTTCCTCTCGAAAACCATTGTCCCATACTTTAAAGATTGCTTATAATCAAATTTTGAACCGTCAGCCAGTTGAAAAACAGGAGCTATAACTCCGTTTATTCCCAATTTAAATTTTATATCATTTCCTTTGTTTATTACCCATACAGGTCCCACATCCATCTTAAAAGTGAATTCCTCTAAACCTGCTGATTCGCATAATGAAGCACCCAGATTAAACATCACTTTAGTTTCCCAGGCATACAACGCGGATTTGCCTTCTATTTTAGCTGCCCTTTTCATGCTTTCCTGCATGATATATCCGCCAAAAATTGATTGAATAATAGCTTTTGTTATGGAAGTTCCTTCATAATGGGCTCTTAATGCTGCCATACCTGTTGGGATAGCAATGTTCGTTATATACATTCTTTTTTGGTCGAACTTGGCATAGGCTTTAGGAAGATTACAGAAACAGATTATTCCTATCAGTTTTATAGCACAACTAAATATAATTATATGTTTAATCGTTTTTCTGAACACAGATTTTTAAGCCTTATCTTCGAGCATTCCTTACCGGATAAGCTGAAACATATTCAAATGTTGGCAAACTAACTGTCGATCCCATGTCATTTATAATTTCATAAAACTGCCATTCGGTTTTTCCTGTAAAGGTAATCATGGTCTTTTCTTTCATAAAATCCGGGAAACCACCCTTTGAAGTCATTAGCAAGAAAACAGGCTGATTGTTAAAGTGTTTGTTTAATCTATAATCGTTACTGGATTTATTTATATAATCAAGTTCATCCTGGTCGCATTCTTTTATCATAAGTAAGAAATCACGACCATATCTTGTAATACGCCTGGCTATATAACCTGTCCATTCTACTGCTATAGCATTTGTAAAATTGTTTTTGTAGTTTATATCAGCAAGCTGGTAATATTTAAGGGAAGTAGGAGCAAAGTTTTTACGAGTATCGACAAAACCTTGCTTCATTGGAGCTAACTCGCTATCTCTTTCATTAACTCTGAATTTAGCTATTTCAAGCTTTCTTATAGCATCTCGTCTTGAAGCATCTGGAAGGCTATTGGTTGCTAATGCCTGATTAAACAAACTGGCTGCTTCCCTGAAATGATTAATAGAAAAAGCGTGATTGCCACGAAGATAAAGGTCGTTAGCCAAACTTACAGAAGATTCGTTCACCTGCATCTGTAAATTTGTATTACCAGGGTTCATAGAGTTGGCTCTCTTATAAAAATCGTTTGCTTGAACCTGGTTTCCCATATTTTCGTAAATTCTAGCTATTTCTACAGCTACAGATGCCTGTGGTTTAACCCCATAATAAACAAGGTAATTTTTGATAGCATCATCCATAAGATTGACTTTTGAATAATTCTTAGCTAGAAGGTAATAAGCTTCATAATATTTTTCATCAACTCTTATGGCTTCTTCCAAATGCTTTATGGAACCAAAAAGATTGTTTTTCATACTCAGAGCTTTTCCCATTAGATAATGAGCTTCTGGGCTATCTGGATTCTTTTCTAGTATTTTTTCCAATGCTTTTATAGCTTCATCCGTATCGCCTTTGTCTAATAAAGCTTTTGCTTTGCTTTCACCAGATGGTTTTGAAGCTTTGATTGTTACACTTTGTGGAAGAGGCGGTAAATCCAGATTATTGGTGCTGGAATATACTTTACTTGTTTTTACTGCATCATTATTAGAGGAATAATTTTGATTTACAACTGGTGCTGAAACTGGTTTTCTGCTTGATGGCGATTCATAGCCCGAATAGCTATATTGATTATTTTGTGGTAATGGATTTTCTGGAAGAGAGTATTGAGTATTGTTTCTTTGATTTGATTTCTGAGTCACTACAGGAGCAGTATATGCAGTTTGTGGAGTATTATTGCTGTTTGTTGAAACGGAAGACTTTTTCAATTCCACAGTACACCTGGCAATACCTCTTCTTGCTGCAACCATTGACTGATCTAAAGAAGCTGCTAGACGATATTCCTTTAAAGCTTCCTGATAATTCCCTGTAAGTTCAAATAAACGGCCCAAATTAAAATGAACACCCGGATGTCTTGGAGATTGCTCATAAGCTTCTTTTAAAACAGCATGAGCCTGTTTGTATCTCTGCTGATAAATATGATTAACAGCTTGTTCTACAAGTATATTTGTATTGTCGACACGACTCTGAGCAAATAAACTAGTGGTTGAGGCCGCAATTAATATAGAGGAAATTATCAATTTTTTAAATGTTTTCATAAAAAGCTTCCAGTTTTTTTGACCAAAGGTTTAAACATGTGATATTATAAAACAAATAAGTTATGATGGAGGATAAAACATGTCTCTTTTTCGTTTTATATGGTGGGCATTAGTTATTAGTATTTGTGCATTTGCCGGATATATTTACGGTTATCTTTCTGAATAATACTTCAAAAGAAATTTACCAAAAATAGTAAAAACAAAACAGTCGATAAAATTAAATCGGCTGTTTTGTTTTACCAAATATTGTAATCTTTGAACTGGCTGTGTTTTTTTGCCAATTCTTTGTATTCTTCGTGAAGCTCAGCAACTCCGAACAATGCAGCAGTAAGAAGATCTGTTTTGCTATAGCCACTTTCTTGTAGCTCAGCAAAATTTGCTCCATCTGCAAGTCTATCCAGAATTTTTTCCGAGGTAGTTTGATAAGTAGACATCATACTTCTCCTACATCAAGTATATAGATTATCTCTAATATCGGCAAATTTTAGATTAAACTAAAATCACTTGTATAATTTTTCTACAATTTTTTTTTACGTTACCATTGACGAATTCAATAGTTGTGGTTATTATCCAATTATCAACTAATAATACTAGGAGTCTATATGATTCTTGATTCTGTTCATTTCAGAATGTCGAATAATTTTCTCGGACTTCACGATGAAGTTTCCAAATACGAAGATTCAAAAGCTGTTATAATACCAGTTCCTTACGATAGTACAACTTCTTACAGAGCTGGAACCCGTGAAGGACCTGCAGCATTGATAGCAGCTTCCAGACAGGTTGAACCTTTTGATTTAGACCTTAAATGCGAGCCATTAACTCAAGGAATTCACACTTTACCAGAATTAGAAATTGATGTTAATAGTCCTGAAGAAACCATAAAAAATCTAGAAATAGCTACAACTAAAGTTCTTAATGATGGGAAATTTCCTGTTATGATTGGTGGGGAACATAGTTTAACACCAGGTTGTGTAAGAGCTTGCAGTAAAATATTTAAAAACCTTTCTGTTTTACAGATAGATGCTCACTCTGATCTTCGTGACATTTATGAAAAATCACATAATAGTCATGCTTGTGCCATGAGACGATGCTGGGATTATGCCAAACTGACTCAGATTGGTATAAGAAACACAGGTATCGACGAATGGGAATTCATTCAACAAGTAGGTCATGATGGCATTATTTGGGCGGAAGAATTGCTTGATCCAGAAAAGAAATGGATCGATAAAGCAATGAACCGTTTGACAGAAAATGTCTATATTACAGTTGACTTAGATGGTTTTGACAGCTCTTTAATGCCTTCTACCGGCACTCCAGAACCAGGTGGAATGACCTGGTATCAGGCAATGGATATTCTTTTGAAAGTTGTCGAAGAACGAAATGTTGTCGGCTTTGACGTAGTAGAACTCGCTCCTATTCCTGGGTTCATTGCTCCAGATTTCTTAGCAGCAAAGCTTGTTTATAAAATATTAAGCAGAGTTTTCAATAAAAACGGCTGGATAAAATGACTCAAACTTTGTGCTTATCTCTAATCGCAGCCGTGCTAGGCTCTTTTATTGGCAAATACATTGGCTGGGCTATAAGAGCCTGGCCAGGACATGAAAAATTTCATTGTGACTATTTAAAATGTCCCTCTTGCCAGAAAGGTTTAGAGTTCGGCTGCTGTAATGCAGGACCAACTCAAGAAAAGATTTATATTGCATTTTCTGCAATTATTGCTGGCTTGAGCGTCTTTTATTTTGGCTTTTCCGTCAAAGCTATTGTTTCCTGGCTTTTTGTTATAGCCTGTCTCGTTATTACCATCGTAGATATCAGAACCTTTATTATTCCTGATCGCCTATCAAAAGGTGGTATTGTTCTAGGTTTAACCTATGCGGTAATTGCCTGGGCAATTCTGGAATGGGGAAATATTAAACTAAGTTATTATGTGTCTCTTAAAGATTCGCTTATTGGCTTTACTGTAGGCGGTGGTTTCCTGATGTTCTTAGGGAAAGTTTCCGAAATAATTTTTAAGAAACCTGACGGAATGGGTGGGGGAGACGTTAAGCTTTTAGCAGCCATGGGAGCCTGGGCTGGCTGGCAATCAGTAATAATTACCGTTCTTATTGCCAGCTTTGTTGGAGCTTCTTTTGGTTTGGCAGGCATCTTAAGCGACTGTTTACAAAAACATAAAGCCTATAAACCAATGACACATCATATTCCTTTTGGACCATATCTTTGCCTTGGTTTTTTAATTACTTTTTATTTCGGCATAGAACCCTTCATGAACTTTTTCTATTCCTACCAATATTGGGTGATGAATAGGTAAGGGGAAAGATAGAAGATTGAAGATTGAAGTTCGAAGAGGGAAGAGATAAACCCACTCGTCACCAAGCACCAATCACCAACCACACAGCTAAGCTTTGCTTGGCGATATTAAATTTCTAGCTTTAGTGCGTCCATACGCTGTTGAGCTTTGGTTATATCTATTTTTGCAAATTTTTCAGGTAAAAATCTCTGGTCAGTACATTCTACAACGGCTGCAAGATCCATATATTCAAGACGTGCAGAATGAGCCATCGGACGATACGATTCCATGGCATGTTTTACAAAATGACCTATAGGCTTCTTTTCTTCATTATCTTCCTGAACTTCATACATTCTGGAAGCCATAATCAGAATACCTTCCATTTCATTTCCACCAATATCCATATTATCAGGGAAATCAGGAATTTCGTCATCTTTTAGTTCTACTTTGTTCTTGCGAGCAAGAGCTCTGAACATATCTTTTTTATCTTCCTGAGTCTGTGGCGCAAACAATGGAATATGAATATCAAGACGACCTACGCGTTTAAGGTCAACTTCTAATAAATCTGGTCTGGAAGTAGCAAATATCCAGAATATTCTGCCTCTGTTACGAGTATCTGCCATTTCTCTAGCTAACATAGCATAAATTCTTCCGTTAACCCCGGAATCACCGCTGTTGCCATCGCGTTTACCAGCAACCTGGTCAGCTTCATCTATGAATACGATAACCTGACCCATTGCATGCAAAATCTTAAATATTGCTTCTAAGTTTCCTTCTGTAGCCCCAACCCACTTATCTCTGAAATTCTTCAACTCAACACAAGGAACACCACATTCACCAGCAAAACATTCTACTAAATAGGTTTTGCCTGTTCCTATTCTGCCACTGATAAGATAACCCATAGGAAGAGCTTTTGTTTTGCCTCTCTTCATTAGAGAAGCATCTTGGCGCATCCATTTTTTGGCTTCTCTATGAGCAGCAACATCGTCTAAAGTTCTTTTTGATTCTACAAATGTAATTCTGCCTGCTGCAGATTTTTCTATCATTTCCTTCTTAACATCTCTCAAGAAATCCATGCTAAGAGGTTTTTTATTTTTTACTGCTCTATCTATAAGGTTTTGAATGTTTATATAAGAAAGTCCTTCCAATTTTGAAGCTAAAGAAGTTTTATCTATTTCACATATTTCATCAAAATTGCTTATAGACGAAGTTATAGAATCAACAAAATGATATACTTCATATGAATTTGGCAATCCAACGCTTATTTTGGCTAAACGAGGATTTTCTACCAACTGAACATTTACATCATTAAGATTTTCAGCTATTAAGCATGTACTTATAAAAGCGTTATTAATAGTAGGATCAGAAGCCCAATCTTGAATACGAATCAAGGTTTCGACGCTTTCTGCACTAGTATATGCAATATCTGCCCTGGGAAGCAGATACTGAGCATATTCTACTATAATAGCAATACGCATCGGGTTAGAAACCAATCTACCTTCAGAATTAGTGTTAGAACGGATAAGACCATATCTGATAAATCTATCAATTACAGCCAAAGCTTTACGAGGCTCTTTGGGTAAAGAATTTTCAGAATCTAAATGATTATTTAATGCAGAGAAATTGGTTTGATGATATAAATCATGAGATTTTAAAAAAGTAAAAAACAGGTCTGAACCTTTTAAAGCCCTAATTCCATGCCCTCTATCATAAGCGATTACTACTTCAAAGGGGGCAAACATCACATTACTCAAGAAATCTCTCAATGAAAGTCTTTTGAGTTGGGAATCTTCACCCCTATAGGTCACCCAATCATCTATGTTTCCATAAAGTAAAAACTGACTTATAGAACCGCTTTTGAATATTTCGGCCATTTCATTGGCCCAAGAGGGCAAATAATTATCCATAAATTATTCTCTCATCATTGGACCCATATTGCGCTGAGAATTGTCAGGAACACTTTCTACGCTTTCAGGAAGAATAGGAGTAGAATCATTCATCGCCATAAATTCAGCAAGAGCGGCATCTCCTAAAGCATCCAATTCTGCTTCTTTAATGCTGCTATGATCTTCCAATACGTTTGCACCAGCTACTCTTGCACGGCCAAGAGCCTTGTCACGTCTTTCATCAATAGCCTGAGCAACACGATCCAAAGAATCATTTGGTCCGCCAATGCTTGTAATCATACCGCTAGCCATTTCCTGAAGCTGTGCCTGAGCTTCATACATTTCAGTTTCGCTAACCTTATTCTGAAGTTTCATAAGCTTCTGTTCTGCTTCTCTTATAGCGGTGTCTCTAGTTCTTTCAAGCTTTGTATAATTAGATTCAGCAATTTTTAGCTGTTGTTCATTTTCAGACATTCTGCTTTTCAGTTCTTTATATTGCATTGCAAGCTGACCTGCAGCCTTATTATTCCCAGCACTCATAAATGCTTTGATTTTTGCAGAAAGTTCTCTTTCTTTGTTCTGGTCATTAGCAGTAATGCGTTTTAATCTTTCTACAAAAGCGGCTGCATTAGCTAAATTTTCATTATATTTAGTAACCTGGTTACGTAAATTTTCTTTTTCAGCTTCAATTAGTAATTTGGGGTTGTTCTGTTCTAGACCTTTAATAAAAAAGCCGAAGAAACCTCTGATTAAATTCATCAAACGTTTAAACATAAGTTAAACTCCTTAAAATGTGTTCCATTATATTTTATTGTTTTTTAGTATTTAATTCAACTACGCTTTCAAGAATTTCAAGAATTTCTTTAGATTTTTTATCTGCCCTTAATCTAATATCATCTGCTTCTTTTGTAATTTTAGCTACAAATTCAGCATCTTGAATATCTTTCATATTTATTAAAACGTTCTTCCAAGCTCCCCAGATACCTAATTCCAAAGCTCTAGCACCAACCTGGATATCTGATTTTGATGCGATATTACCTATTTTAGCGGCTTCTACCATAGCATCCCAGGCAGAATCGCCGATTTTCATTGTAGTTAATGGAATTTCAATAGCCTTTTTCAAGCCAGCCTGCATTTTTTCAAACCTGATATTTTTTTCTGCTTCAGTTTTCTGAGGAAGTCTTGAAGCATCAACAAAATCGTTAAAAGCGTTAGTATCAGCATCTATCATAGGAATCAAATCTTGAGCGGCTTTATGAAGAACAGGAATAACCTTGCGCAAGGCCATTTCATGTTCTTCAAACTTTCTAACCCCATAAGTGAGTTTTGCAACCATAGAGCCTAGACCAGCACCTATTGCAGCAATAGCAGCCGAAGCACTTCCTCCACCAGGAGCAGATGTTCTTGCATTTATGGCTTCTATAAATCCCCTTGTAGACATATTTGCCAGAGGTTCTTTCGGTGTTTCTCTGATTATATAATCTATGATTCTTTCTTCTGGTTTAAACTGAGAAACCGAATTCAAGCCTAATCTATCAATAACAAGCTGTATCTTTTGTTTTTCATCTAATATGAAAAGATTTTCTTTTTCTATATAGTATTCAGCAGCTTTAAGCATTGGTTCAAGAGGAACAAGACCAACTATTTCAGAACCGGCAACACCGACTTTTATTGCAGCGGCTTCTTCTTTAACAGCTTCAAATACTTCATGCAAAGAAGTGACGTGGTAATTATTAAGATTAAAAGAACACTGAGCCATATTGTATTCGTCTACATACCAGCCAATACCCTTCAATTCTTTAAAACGACCAGGTTCGTTTGGTCCTCTGCCGATTTCACGAAGATTCAAAGCTATTCTATGAGCCTGATTGCTTGTTCCCAAAATATTAACGTTAAAAGCTAACAAGAAAAATCTTGCACCAGTAACAGTAGCACCCCAGGTTGGAACAAATTCTGCTGGTCCGTAATCAGGTTTCCATTCATCTAATTTTATTTTTTCTGGTAATCCTTCATATTCACCTTTTCTGATTTGAGGCAGTTTTCTGCGATAATCACGAGTTTGTGAATGTTCATAAAGATACATAGGAACACCAAGTTCTTTAGCCGCACGTTCAGCAAATTTCTTTGATATTTCAACGCATTCTTCCATTGTAACATTAGCAACAGGAACAAAAGGACAAACATCTAACGCACCAATTCTAGGATGTTCGCCATGATGTTTTCTCATATCAATAAGTTTATAAGCTACTTTTGCACTAGCTAAAGCTGCTTCTATTATTGAATTTTCATCACCCACAAAAGTATAAACTGTTCTATTGGTTGACTTTCCTGGGTCAACATTAAGAAGAGTTACTCCATCAACAGACTTTATAGCATCAGAAATAGCATCAATAATCTTCTGATCACGACCTTCAGAAAAATTAGGAACACACTCGATTATTTTTTTCATTTCATTCTTCCTTTTATTCAAAAGACAAATTGTTAATCAAATAATTTATTAAAAACAAATCTAACCTAAACATTATTTTAATTCAACTCTTCTAAGAATAAATACCCAAACCTCTTACCTCTTTAACAGAGACTATATTTATGTTATCATCTATAAACAAATATACAAGAATACGTGGAGTAATAACGTGGCCTTAACAGAGAATCAACTTAAATTACGTGATTCAAAAGATTTTCACGTAGAAGATACATTTACAAACTTAAAAGAAAACTATTTCCAACCAATAATGGAAGAAGAAAAAAAAGTTATAGAAGAATATGAAAAGTCTTTATTTAGTAAAGTCGGATGCGGTGGAGCATTTTCATATGGTTGTCTTATTCCTGTGTTATTATGTTTTGTATTATCTATAATAATACCAGGTTTTAGCCAAAATCCTTATGCAAAAACTATTGTTTATGCTTTGATGCTTACTCTTGCTGAATATTTTGCTATAGTCTGGTATAACAATACTGAGTTTTATGACAAACACAAAAGCAAAACACCTTATAATATTTTGGTTATAAGGGATTTATTAATTCCACTAACAGGTATCATCTCTCAAGACATGAAAGATGATTCAAAAATAACATTAGTTACTAACCTTACAGAAATAACTAACAGTGCCAATAAACTAACTCTTGATCAAATTAGAGAAAAAGGCATAACATTAAAACGAGGTCTTTCTGTTTACGAAAGTAATATTATGGATTTAACCGCAACTTTGGCTGACGGCACAAGAATAAACTATAATCTTCATCAGATTTTAAATGAAGTTTATATTTATAAAAAACGTGGAAGCAAGCATAAAACAAAAGGTAAAATTACTTTAAAAGCTATATTTGCTGTTCCTAACAAGCTATATTCACCTCTTCCAGAAGGCCAGATAGAAATCGGCAATTACCCGGCTTTAGTTAGTAATGCTGGTAAAAATCAAAAGATAGTTATAAAAGATGTTTTAGAAGAATCATATATAGATGGGAAAACAGTTAGAGAAAAAGCAATAGACATGATGACAGCTGTTTATTCTATATTAGGTTAATTATAGAGGATAATTATGAAGCTTAAAACACATTTTATTATATTTATATCACTTTTTATTATTAATTTATTTTTGTGTGGAATTGCTGCTTTTGATAAATCTTCATCTGCTAATACATATACAAATTATTCAATCAAAAGAATAGTTCCAGATAAAGTTAAATTCAAATTTGAGGAAGAAGAAGTTCTTGTAATAAAGACCAATAAAGCTTCAGGCACAACAAAACTAGAAATCAACATGCATGATTATAATGGTAAACTAGTTAATTTTGAGCTTAAAGCAAAAGTTGACCCGAATAATCCAGGGAAACTTAAATATAGATATAAAGACGAAGACGATGATAAATTAACTTTTGTTTCCATAAAATATCCTGAAATAAAAAAAGCGCAGGATACAGATACAAATCCTAACAATGATAATAAAGCAAAAGACAATGTTGATGCTAGCGATAAAGATAGTTTCAAAATTTATTACCGCAATAAAAATGGAACAGATTCTTTAATAGCCAAAGTCAAATTCACTCCAGGAAAAATGAAAATAGGTCCTGATGAAGAACTTGCTACACCCACTTACGAAATTAAGAATGAATTAGAAAGAAAAAAGAAAAAGAATGTTGAAAAATTAAAAGTCTATCACAAAGGCGTTTATATTGCATCGGTAAGCCAATCAAAAGAATCTGGCAAATATAAAGTTAAGAAAGTTTTAAAAGATCAGGAAGACAAAAAAGACCTTTATAGCACAAAAGACCTAAATTATATGTCTTATTCTGTTGGGGTCATGGGTATAGAAGTAATGGATCCAAGACTTAGAGCTGTTATTGTCGCTGAGATTTTGAAAAAGGAGAAATAATATGGCAAACTGTCAGGTAAAAACAGGTTTTTTAGTTTTAAGAGACTGTGAAAATGAAGCAATAGATACTTGTTCAATTTGTGGTTGCAATGTTTGTTTTAAACATAAAAGAACTCATCCTCAAAGCCAGCAGACCTGCTGTATTGATTGCTTTGCCAAATCGTTAGAAGAAGCTGGAGGCGGAAACCTACAGAATACTGACGACAATCACTGCTGTTCATGCGGGAAAGAAGTTGTAGTAAAAGCAGGGAAAAACAATCCTAGAAATAAAGTTATAGATCCTGAAACAAATAAAGTTTACTGCCAAAATTGCTATGATCATCTAACCGGTGATACTTCAATATCAGGAGTTGGTTTATTCCAAACCAGTATGTATGATGATGATTATTGGTATGGTTACCGACATAGCTATTACAGACATCATCATTACAAACCTTTATCCAGGAGTAGTCGGCACAGCAAAACTTTCAATGAAGACGAAGTAAGAGCCTTTAACCCCAAAAACAATCCTGAAGAAAACGGAATGATAGAAGATTCTAGCGACAAAGACAATGTTTTTGACAGTTGAAAAAACAACACATCAAGAGCTATGTTGACATAAGAATTATCTAGATATTAAAATGAGACTAAGAAATAAATATAGCTATAATTATAGATGGTGATTATAAATGAATTTAACTAAAGAACAGAAACAATTTGCGTATGGTAAATACGTTTTTAATAATAGAATACAATCCATATTAGATTTTATGGATCCTGTTTCAAAGCTTGACGTAAAAATCGAAGAAGTTAAGGGCAGTTCTGGTTCTGTTGAATTTTCGGTATTTTTTGTCCTGGCTATTGTTGTTGCAATAGTTTATTACGCAAAAGATTCTATAGCAAAAATGCTTAATACCAATCCGTCGGTAATAACATCCATTATGATACCATCTATCATAGGTTGTTTTGTAATTTATTTTGTAATTTATGGAGTATATTATTACAGACATATCAATCGCGACGTAGATAACGATTTAAATAACTTTATCATACCTTTTTTAAAACAGATTGAGAAATATATAGATAAAGACACTTCTGTTAAACTAGTTACAGATCTTAGTTCTAAATTAAACAGGAAAAATAAGATTCCTACTGGTGCTTATGCAGACACATTGGTTCTCCCCTGGTTTTCAGGAGAATTCCCGTTTGATAATGGAATAAAAGTATTTGTAGATTTGACTTATGTAATTGATTGCTATGGTAAGCTTGAAATAATACATAGTGGAAAAGATTTTAAAGAATTAAATATGAAAGTTGATATTCGTTTTGTTTTCCCTAAAAAACCAAGCTTTAATAGATTTGATTATTTAGGTGCCAAATATATTTTAGACTGGTCAGAATCAGATAATGAATATTCTGTAAGAATAAAAACAGTCGAAAAATGTGATGTTGAATTTTATCGAGAATCCGACAAAACTCTTGGTTTAATATTCGATAATAACTTCTGCAACGATATAATAGACGAAGTATACGCTAAAATAACTGGTTTTACTGGATATTTACTGTTCAAGTCTAATGAAAATGAAGAAGGGGCTGAAGAAGGAATCGAAAACGATGAGTCAGATTATGAAGATAGGTTAGAAGAAATCAGAAACCAGAACGAAGAATTTCATAAAAAAGAAGCTATGGATTATACCGAAATGGAAATGCCGGAATCTGATTCATACTCATCTGATGGAAGATAGGGAAAAAGTATTATATTATTGTTTAGGTGGCGGCTTAGGCCATATAACAAGATTTACAGCTTTCTGCAATACTTTAAGCATAAGACCAATATTAATTACAGCAAATAAAACTGTTTCTTCTGACTATTTAAATCGTTTTACCTCTGATGTTTATTGTTTGCCAGATAATTTAAAAGATGATAAACAAGCTTTAAGAAAATGGTTATTAAAAAAAATAAAAGAAATCAATCCTGATAGATTATTATTAGATGCTTTTCCAGCTGGAGTTTTAGGCGAATTAGCAGATTTTCCGAACGAACTTAATAGTATAAAAATTGAATATATATCCAGAATTCTTAAACTTGATACTTATAATAAAAGGGTAGAAGGGGAATTACCTAAATATTCCAGGATATGGCAAGTTGAAAAGGTAGGGAAAGCTCAATCGGTCTGGTTAAACAACCTTGCCAGGTATAATAATATCCCTATAACAGAATTAACTCTTTGTTACCCAGAATCCGATGTTGATTTCAAGATTAACACACCAGAAAATTGCTGGCTAATTGTCCATTCTGGTTCAGACCAAGAACTTCAAGAACTTTATGAATATGCAAAAGATATAGCATTGTTAGAAAATGCTTCCCCTAATTATGTAGTAGTTGGCCAGCTTTCAGCAGCTAAATTTTTCCAAGAAAATGTCTCTTATTATAATTGCTATCCAGTAAACAACATTCTAAAAAAAGCTGCCAGAGTCATTTCTGCTGCTGGATTTAATATTATGCAGCAGATGAGCAAAATAAAAGAAAAGCATTTTGTATTACCTTTTAACAGACCTCTGGATGATCAACACCTTCGTCTTAGACTTTCAAAACAATAGATTAAGTTCTAGGAATAGGTACAGAAGTATCGACTACTACTCCAGGCTGAGCTAATTCAACTCTGTTTCTTCCATTTTTCTTACAAACATATAAAGAATCATCTGCTAATTTAATCATATCATCAGCTGTTTCTGGATTTGTATAAGGTATAGATGAAACACCAATACTTATTGTAACCTTAAGTTCTTCGCCTTGCGCACCAATAAATGTTGCAGCTTCAACGCTTTGTCTTAAGCGTTCTGCGAACTGAACCGCTCCTTCTGGTTCTGTTTCTGGTAAAATAACACAAAATTCTTCACCACCATAACGAGCTGCTATATCTGTTTCTCTAACTGATTTGCGAACTATTTTGGCAACTTCCCTTAAAACAGCATCACCAGTCTGGTGACCATAGGTATCGTTGAACTTTTTGAAGTGGTCTATATCTGTCATCAAATAAGATAAAGGCTTATTATAACGTCTTGCTCGACGAAATTCTTCTTCCATTTTTGATTGGAAGTGTCTTCTGACAACAAGACCAGTAAGACCATCTACTGTAGCCAAATTATATAATCTTGCTTTTTCTATAACAACAGCAGCCTGATTAGCCATTGTTAGAGCAATTTGCAAATCATCATTGTTGAAGCGACCAGACAATTTATTTACTATATTCATTACTCCAATAGGATTATCTCTAATCATTAATGGAACACAAATCATTGATTTTACAACATTTGTATCGCCATCCATTTTTGTAAAAGATTTTTCTTTTCTTATATTGGTAATGAGCTTTGCCTTACCACTATTAAATACTTCACCAGCAATACCTTTTCCACTTTTAAAAGATTCTATTAATTCTTCATTAAATTTTGCTTCGCCCTCAATTCCATAAACAACAGACTGTTCAACTAATTCCTCATATCTGTCATCCAACATAAACAAAGAGCCCCGTTGAGCATATAAAGCCTGAACCCCTCGACTTAAAATAGCATCCAGGGTTTTACCTAAATCACCCATAAAACTTACTGTTTTAGTAACTTCATTTATTATAGCTAATTCTCTAACTCTTTTTCCTAGTTCATAGTTTTTCTCAGTAAGACTCATAAACTGCTGTATTAATCTTGTAATTGCCCATTGAATAGGCAATAGAAAAACTATAGGCATAATATCAAATACAATATCTACAAAAAATAATGCTATACCTGATAAAACCCAAAATACAGTGATTCCGAAACAGATTATATTACCAGAAATACTTTTATTCTTGAAAAGAAGAAAAGCAATAGCAAAAGCAAAAACAAATATTAATATAATAGTATTTTCTACAGAAGAACGTTTTAAAAATCTCTGAGTAATAATATTATGAATAAGGTTCGCATGTATTTCCATGCCAGAAAGAGCACCAAATGGGCAGAATTTTACGTCTTCGGAGATACCCTTTGCTCTGGTTCCTATTAAAACAAGTTTTCCATTAAAAAATGTCTTTTTCGGGAAATTTTCATTTATGACATCTGAATAGCTAATTTCATCAAAATGCCCATTACCGCCAGTATAATTAATTAAATATGAATTTATCATTTTACCCGCACTGGGTTCATAGCATCTATAGTAAGAAAGAAACCTTCCGCCAATTTTCATTCCATTGCTTGTTTCTTCTGGTTCTGTTCCTAAATAAGCACAAGCAGCAGATATACCAAATATATAACTATATAATTCGCCAGCTGGTTTAGTTAATAATAATTTTCTAATTACACCATCAGGGTTAAGCTGCTGATATTCAATATCTATAAATCCTTCATAGGGTTTTGCATCTAATAGAGTTTCATTCGGTCGGTCTAAAGCAATAACATCCTTCATCTCGAATGTTTCAGGATCTAAAACGGTTTTCTTGGTAATAATCTGCGGAAGAACTACTTTACCAAATTTTTTAATAGCATTAGAAAATTTTACATCATCTTCATGACCTGCCAAAGACTCTTCTGTAAACATAAGGTCAAAGGCAGCAAGTTTAGCTCCAGATTCTCTTAAAATATCCAGAAGTTTTCCATGAGTTTCTCTTGTCCACGGCCAAGTGCCTAGTTTTTCAATACAATCATCTGTAATACTAACAAGAACGATATCTTTACTATTAGGTAATTCCCCTCTGAGTTTAAAACGGAAATCAAGAGAGGAGTTTTCCAAAGTGTTAAAAGAACCAAAAAAATAAAGTAAAGAAAATATTAAACCTAAAATAAAAGCTAGAATAAATTCCCATAAAGGAATAAGAAGTTTAGGTTTCTCAGCATATTTTAAAAGTTCATCTGCATTTAAACCGTTATCTGTATAATTATAGTTTGAATTCATTATTTTTTGTCAGAAAAATCTTTTCTATTCCTTTTAATTAATTATATAACATCTTTTATCGTGAGGAATTTTTTTTCATACGTTCAGAAGCTGTTTTTGTATCAAAAAAACTTACTCCTTCACCTTCAGATTCACCAGCTTGTTCATAAGCATTAGCTGCTTCATCATAATTTTCTAATCTGTATTGAATGTATCCTAAGAGAGAATTCGCATCAGAGTTACCAGGATCTAAGAGCAGCATTTTACGAATACTTTTATCTGCCAATTTAAATTCTTCCAACTGAACATAGACCAGTGTCATGTCCCACCAAAGTTGAGGAGAATCAGAAAACTTAGACGATAAAACTTTTAAATCATCAAGAGCTGCTGAATACATTCCATCATTCATCTTTTTTGTCGCATTTTTATACATCGAAGAGGCTTTTAATGCCTCATTGGCTGCGGATATATCTGAACTTCCTGTTTTACTACTGGCTGTTTTGGATTTTTTGCTAGTCATTTCAGAGCTTGTTTTTTTCGACAACTGAACATTGCCACCCGCTTGTGAATAGCTGACTAAAGCAGCAATTTCTTTTTTATACTTTGAATTTGGAAAAGCAGCATTAAAAGCTTTTGACCAATCTATTACCGCTTGATGAACACCAAGTACTGCTCTGAGCCTGATAGCCTGATAATAAGCCTGTTCAACCAAAGAAGAAGTAGGATGCAAACTTAATATTTTATCATAAGTTTTACAAGCTTCCAGTAATTCTCCAAATTTAGCAGTAGCACCAGCCAAATCAAACAAAACCTTATCTTTACCTTTTCCTCTTTCACCATCCTTCAATTTATCTTGATAGGAAAGTATTTTGCTTACCAATTCATCTCGTTCGCTTTCCGAAACAGGTTCAACATAAAGGATTTCTTCAAGAATAGCAGTTGTTTTGCTATCAAGTTTTTTACCCGAACTTTTTGGAGTAGTCTGCGCAACAGTTGTTTTACTTGCCGATTTTGAAGGTTCTTTCGGTTGCTGTTTTTCTTCTGATTTGCTTTTTACTTCTCCATTAACCTTTTTTGTTTCTTGTTTTTGGGAACTAGCTTTTGGTTTTTCAGAAGCAATTTTAGGTCTGGCATCTGGTTCTGGTTGAGATTCTTCTATCTGTATGGGATCAGTAAAATCTGATTCCATTATTTTTTCCGCTTTAACAAAAGCATCTGCTATTTCTCTGTATGAACTTTTTGGATATTTCTTTTTTAATTCGGAATAAGCTTTTTGAACTTCTTCAGAATTACCCAAATTTGAATTTGCTTCCATCAGTTTATATAAAGCTTCTGCCTTTTCATTTGACGTTGTAGCTTTTTTAGAAAGCTCTGTAAAAGATACTACAGCATCTGAATATTTATTGGCTTCCATCTGGCAATCACCAAGCATGAAAAGAGCAAGATTTCTTTGTAATAAGGTTGGAGCTTCATCTACTGCCTGTTTAAATCCTTTTATCGCAGCTGTAATATTGCCTTTTGAACGGTGTTTTAAAGCTTCAGACATTAAATCTGTTGTTTTAGAGGCATACGAAACGCTAGAACCAATCATCATAATAGAAACAAAAAGCATTAACGTAAGCCAAAAACACTTATTTGACATAGATACCCTCAAATTAGTTGATATATTTCTAACATATTACTTCATTTGTTCCTTAAGAGCAAGATAGTATTATCTATAAACAGTGTAATAAATATAAGTTTATTGCCTGAAAAATAAAAATAATGATATAAATTTTTAATATCACTATAAAAGCAGGTCTAAAAAAATGAATGATGATTACGATTTTGAAATGAGTTGGAAAGTTCGGGATTATGAATGTGATTTACAAGGCATAGTTAATAATGCGATTTATATGCATTATTTAGAATTTACGCGCAATGAATTCCTGAATCAAACAGGAACAAATCTGGGTGATTTACATGCAATGGGTATAGATATTGTTTTAGCAAGAATTACAATGTCTTTAAAAACTCCATTAAGACCAGGCGATGAAGTGCTTTCAAAAATGAAAATCAGCAAAGAAAAAATAAAATATGTATTTAATCAGGATTTATACAGAAAATCAGACAATAAAATTGTTTGTAGAGCTATTGTCGAATTAGTCAGTCTTATAAATGGCAAATTAGGCAACTCAAAAATTGTAGACAAGCTTTTATTAACACAAATAAAGGATAAAAACGATTCAAAATTTAGTTAAATAGAGTAAAACTTACATTAGCAAAATAGTTTGTTCATATACTGATTTATGCTAATATAAAGCTATAAAAAAGTTTTAAAATTGTATTTGGAGATGAGATATGCGAAAAACAAACAAAATTTTAGTGTTCTTTCTAGTTATTAGTATTTTATCTGGTTTTACTACATTTAAACTTTATGCTCAAGATAATGCTTCTGACAATACAGAAAAGAAAGAATTTACAATTGAACAATATAAAGCTCTTGCAGATATGATTACTGCCCTTCAAAACAAAGTTGAAGAATTAAACAAAAAGTCTTCAACTAACTTAGAAGAAGCCAAAACCTATGCAAACACTCTTGCAAGTTCAACCAAACAAAACTGCCAAGAACTTGTGTCTTCCAATCTAGAAGCTTCTATATCTTATACAGATAATAAAGCAAACACAATAATAACTGAAGTCAAGACTTATGCAAACTCTCTCGCAAGCTCAACAGAAAAAGCTTGTAAAGAACTTATTGCTCCAGAAGTTGAAACAGTTAAAACTTATGCAGAAGAAAAAGCTAATAAAGCTTTAACTGATGCTAAGACCTATACTGATGAAAAAGCTAATAAAGCTTTGACCGATGCTAAGACTTATGCGGAAGAAAAAGCCAACAAAGCTTTGACCGATGCAAAATCTTATATAGATACCAATTCAAAATCTGATGCTGTTACTGCAATAGGTCAAGGTTCTAAAAACGGTAGTATTTCAGTTACAGCAAATGGAAACACTACCGATGTAGAAATAAAAGGTTTAGGCTCGGCAGCTTATACAAATTCTGAAGACTATGCAAAAGCAAAGCATAGCCACACAACAGATTCCTCAATGTCTGCAACTTCTAAAAATCCAGTTCAGAACAAAGTAATAAAAGAGTATATAGATGCAGAAATAAAAAAAGCAATGGATACAACTCTTAAATCTGCTAAAGAATATACTGATTCTTGCACAAAAGGCGATTTTAGCATAAATAAAGATAGTGGCTATATTAAACTTCCAAACGGTGTTATTATTCAATGGATTAATAATCAAAAATGTAATGCCAGTGGAAATACTGTAGTTAAACTTCCAACTCCATTTACTTCAACTAATTATTCCGTTACTGCTAGTACTATCAGCAATAACGATGCAGTATTTATTTTACAGCACCAAATAGTTTGTCATAGCAAATCAATGAATAATTTTGTTGTAACAACAAACAATCAAAAAGGTGCTCAATGGGATTGTTTGTATCAATTTATAGCTATAGGTAAATAAATAGAGGAACTCTGAATAAGCCATGACTGAAAATACAAAAATTTCTGCAGATTTTATTCTTCATAATCTTGATTCTGCTGTTGTTTATCCAAACCCTTACCGTGGCAAAGGCACTAAAGTTGGTTGGGAAACAAAAGAATTAAAACATGTTTCTATTGCATCTAAAAATGGCAAAATTGTCTGGATTGGCAATTCTGCTGATTTAAACGAAAAAGTAAAAATAGAATCAGATACATATTTCTATAATGGAGAAGGATTGCTGGCTGTTCCAGGCTTTGTAGATTCCCATACTCATTTATTGTATGCAGGGAATAGAGCTGACGAATTTGAAATGCGGGTTCAAGGCAAGACTTACTTAGAAATATTGGCTGCTGGCGGTGGAATTCTTAACACAACTAATGCTGTTCGCAACCTTTCAGAAGAAGAATTATTTGCAGAAACCTCTCATCGCCTTGATATGGCTATGGATTCTGGTGTTACCACCATAGAAATAAAGACTGGCTATGGCTTAAATTTGAAGAATGAGCTTAAAATGCTTAGAGTCATAGATTTGCTCAAAGAAGAATACCCATTAAGAATAGTCACAACCTTTATGGGTGCTCATGCAGTTCCTGCCGACAGAGTAAATGATTCGGACTCTTTCGTAGACGAAATCTGTCAGGAATGGATACCTGCTGTTGCTGAAACAAAATCAGCTGTATTCAACGATGTTTTCACAGAAAAGAAAGCTTTTTCTGTTGAACAGTCTCGCAAAATTCTTAATGCTGGTTTGAAATACGGTTTGAACCCCAAAATTCATGCAGATGAAGTAAATGTTCTTGGCGGAGTTGATCTTGCAGTGGAAGTTGGTGCTGTAAGTGCAGACCACTTGCTTATGACAAGTGATGAAGGAATTAAAAAACTTGTTGGCAGTGGTGTTATTCCAACAGTTCTTCCAGGCACATCCACTTATCTTATGGAAAGCCATCACGCCCCTGCTCGCAAGATGATTGAAGCTGGGCTTCCTGTAGCAATTGCATCTGACCATAATCCTGGAAGCTGCCAATTTTTAGGCGCAAATATGATTCAGTCTATGGCTATGCTTCAACTTAGAATGAGTGCATCAGAAAGTTTGATTGCAGGAACCCTTCACGCTGCTCATGCGGTAGATATGGGTAACGAAATAGGTGCAATTGAAGTAGGCAGAAACATGGATATTGCTCTATTCGAACTTGATTCTTTCAAACAGATAGGCTATCACATAGGCCAAAATTATCTCTATGACCTGATTATTGGCGGAGAAGCTATTTATAAAGATTAAGCTTCTGTGGGCGGCTGCTTAGATTTATTTTGATTTTGAGTTAGCCGCTCAAGCATATCTTTCAGACTTTTGTATCCTTGAGTATTTTTTTCAACAGAGTTTAAAGCTCGTCGTATCAATTGAATAGCTTCATTGTTTTTACTTTTTTTATTCAAAATAACAGCCAAATTATAAAAAGCACCTGCGTCATGACTATCTAAAACTAAAACTTTTCTATAGATTTCAGCCGCTTTATCTAAATCACTTAATTTATGATAAGCCAAAGCTAAATTATTCAATATTCTAGAATTTGGCTGCTGATACCTTAAACCTTCTTCATACTGTTTTATCGAATCTTGCCAATTCCCATTTTTAAGATAAATACTAGCCAGATTAAACCTTATTACAGAAAGTTCCGGTTTGAGTTTTAAAGCTTTCTTATAACTTTCAATTGCTTTGTCTATTTGATTATTTCTGTAATAAGCTGTACCTAAATTGCTTAAAGCCTGAATACTGAAAGGTTCAATATCTAACAATCTTTTAAAAGTATTTATTGCTTCTACAAAACGTGTAAGTTTAAAGTATAGATTTCCTGTAAAAGTCAACCCTTTTGTATCATATGGAAATTTGGAAAGAAAATACTCAGCAGCTTCCAATGCTTCTTTTAGTTTTCCAACTTTGAAATAATTCTGATAATTATTTCTCAATTCGTCTCTTATTTCAGCATTGGTTTTTTCTACTGGAGGTAAAGAATTTCCAAATTTGTTTTCTGAATTTTTATTTATCGGAACTCCGACTATAGGTGAGCTGACAAATTCGCTAATAGCAGATCTTGTTATTTGAGGCAGTTCAGGTAATTTTATTTCGTTTAATTTTGATATTAGAGCAGCATGTTCAGGATATTTTACAAGTTCTTCCAAAACTATTCCTAATTGTCTGACAGAGTAAGCAGCAGATAATCTTACCGAAGTATCACGACTGGATAACATTTTTTCCAGTTCTTTTACAACTTCTATTTCGCCTAATTTAAATAAAATTCTTGCCACATTGGCTTTGGTTCTATTGTCTGGGTCATGAAGGTAAGGTTTTATTACGCCAATACAGTTTTCTCCTAAAATTTCCTCTAATCCATCAATAGAATTGGCTCTAATTCTAGAATCTCTGTCGTGTAAGGCGTTCTGCAAAGTCATATTGGCGTTTTTTCCACCTATATGACCAAGACTTGTTATGATCGAAGACCTGATCTTGGGGTTTCTTTCATCGTCTAGCATTTTTATTAACAGGTCGCTAGCCAATGGAACTCTAAGTTTGCCAAGTATAATAATAGCTTGAAGTCTGACAAAAGGAGCTGGATCATTAAGCATATTCATAACGACTTCAGAAGGAGCTTCCATTGCTCTTATAGCGAATGACTTGGCAGCATTTTTTCGAACATCAGCTTCCTCATCTTTTAATAATCCTATTAATAAATCTATAGATTCTTCAAAATCTATTACCGATAAAACATAAGCTAATGTCGCCCGAACCCATTTATTAGAATCATCAGCCATACTCTTTAAATTTGGTATCAATTCTGAAGATTTACCAATTTTATAAGCCGCAACTAATGCATTTCCTCTAACACGGTTAGAAGAATGATTAAAAAATGGTTGAATAAGACTGAAAACTTTTTCTGAAGGAAGACCAAGTTTTGCTAATGCCTCTATGGCATTAGCCTTAACTCTGTCGTCAGGATCTCTTAAAGCTCTTGTTAATGTTGTTACAGAAGTCAGGTCTCCTAATTGACCGAGAGTACTTATTATAGCTGCTCTTTTTCTTTCATTTCTTTCTCTAAGGAAAAAAGCCATTAGAGGATTTGTTGCTTTATGAGAGCCAATCTTAGATAAAGCATCAACTACGTTGAGAAATATCCATTCGTTTCCTTCTCCTAAACAACCCAGGAGATTAGAAACAGTAGAAAGATCTCTTATTTTGCCTAGAGAAGTAATGCAAGCATATCTGACATTGGCGTCCAAATCGCTTAAGCCAGCAACAAGAGCCTCCACTACTTTTTTGTCTTTAAATTTTCCTAGTGCTAATGCTATATTTGGACGAATTTCTTTACTAGCTTCTGAAAAGGCTTTTAATAAATTGTCTATTGATGATTCGTCTACAATTGCAGCTAAAGCTTCAGGAAGAGAACTATCCTGCTTTTCTTTTAAAATAGCTTCTGTTAGTGGAACAATAGTTTCTGGATCACATATTTTTTCTAAAGCTTTTGCACCAGCTTCTTTAAGACGCGAATCCTGGTGCGAAAGAAAACCTATTAGTTTTCTTGTGCATGGTTTTAAAAGATAAAGTCCTTTTTGTTTTAATATGTTTTCAGAATCCAAAGCTAATTATTTATGTTAAAAAAAGACTCGCATATGCGAGTCTTTTTATTTCAGGAAGAGAACTAAGCCATTCTCAAGGTCTTTATTCCAACCTTTTCAAAGGCGACTTTTATTTTATTGATACCATCATCAGTAGTTCCGACATCAATTACTTCACCAGTATCATCCCATACTTTGTGATAAACCATTTCGCCTTTTTCAAAAGTATCCGTCACTGAATATTCTCTGACTTCACTTTTCTTTTTAGATAAAGCATCTTCTTTTTTTATTGTTTTAGCACGAACCATAGGTTTTCCTCCCTTTCACGGAAGTTATTTGATTTATAGTAGCATGGTACCTTTTTCATTGTCAAGGTTTTTGCATTGCTAACTGGTAAACTCATTAAAAATATACTTTTTTTATTTCCAAAATTACATTTTATTTTTATAATATTAAAAGATTTGTAAATATTAAATTATAGGTAAATATAATATGTCTAAGAAAAAAATAATAATAGGTGTTATTTTCTTTATAATATTATTCTTAATAATTAGAACTATAATAGTAGTCAATGTTGCTATCAATTTTTATCACTTATACAATCAAGATGAAAAATATATGAATAAGTTAGAACAAAACTTAGGTTCATCTAGATGGATGGCTAGAAACAATGATGATAGCATACCTGAATTTGTAAAAAAATTAGTTCCAAATGATAATGAGTCAGATATTTTTGATAAATTAAAAAATTCATTTGATATAGTATCTAATTACAGTCACAAAAATATATATGATTCTAGCTATAAAACAGACTTATTAGAAAATATAGACAAAGATCTAAAAGACTCAAACAAAATAGATTTTGATAGGTTAGAATCAAACCTTAATGAAGAATTAAAAAAATTGAAGACCTTTCAAAAAAACAGAGAACAGCCTTCAATAGAAGAAAGCAAAGATTTTTCTACTGCTCCAACCTATAGAACTACTAGAAAATATGTTCGTTTTTGGTCAATCTTGAGTAGACTTTATGAACGCAACAATAAACCAGATGCGGCTTTGTCATTAAGTCAATTTAGCTTCTATTTTATTAGAGATATGGAAACAAATTATTGTAACAGTTGTTCTTTGATTAATAAAAGTGTTACCAACAAATTTAAAGAATATACTTGTGATTCAATTTTAATCTGGGCAAGTACCCCTAAACCAGAAAGCAAGAATTTAAGTAAATCAGTTTCTAAAGATATTCTTGATTTTGTTAAAACAGAATATCCATTAACAAATGCGATTAAGTATGAAAAAACTTTTGCAACTGTTGGAATTAATGCCCTATTAAAAACAATAGGTTGGGGAATGCAGACATATTGCGATTCTGATAAAATTTCCAATAAATTGGATAACATTTATAAAGAACCTCTCCTTTATTATGACAACCCTTTTTATGAAATTAAGGATAAATTGAAAAAAAGCTCTGAAACATTTGAAAACTCACTAAAAGACGCTGAATTAACCTGGGTTAAAATATTCCCTTGTTTTTTTAATACAGCAAATTTTGTAATAGACACTATCATTAGTTTTTCTACCCCAAATTTAAAAAAGCTTAAAGAAGATCATGAGTCTACAATAGCAAAAATGGAAATGACTGTCATAGCATTAGCTATAAATTCGTATTATTGCGAAAAAAATAAACTTCCAAAATCTATGGACGAACTCAGTTCTTGGTTCGGAGAAAAACTGCCTGTTAATCGTTTAACAGGTGAACCTTATGAAATACAGCCAGATCAAAAACATATTATTCAAAACGATGGCCTAGATGGTAAAGCAGATACTTATGATGATCTATTTTTTGAATTTAATATAAAATAAAGTAATCATTATCGTCATTACAAGCGTTATCGAAAAACAAAAGAGAACTACAGAGCATAATAATAATTTAATATTATGCTCTGTTAAACTAAGTTTTTGCACACTTTCTCAAATAAAAATGTTCTTTTATTAAATATTACATTGTTTTTTGTGTTATATTAAGAAAAAGTAGTATTATAAAATATGATTGTATATTTTTCTGATTTGCTAAATTGATTAAGTTAAAGTTTAAAAGAGAGGGAAAAATGATTGTAGAAAAGGTTCCACAAGAAATAGTAATGAATCTTCTTTCTACACGTTATTTAGATTCTGTACGCAAAAAAACAGAAGAAATAGCAGAAAAGATGGGGTTTGATGAAGAACAAATCTTTGATTTAGCATTGGTAGTAGATGAAGCCTATGTTAATGCTATAGAACATGGTGCCAATGGAAAGAAAGAAACAAAATTAGAAATAAAATATATTATTTTTGAGGATAAGTTAGAAATAAGCATAAAGGATTGCGGTTGTGGCTTTGATATGAATAGAGTTTCTGTACCAAATAATCTCAAGAGCATAAATTCTACAAGAGGGAGAGGCCTGGGTTTGATGAAGCTTTTAACAGATGAATTTTTTATGGAATCAAAACCCGGTTATGGAACCACAGTCAGATTTAGTAAATATATTTAATTTTTCATAAAAATCAGGAAAAGAAATATTTACAGAATTTCTGCCTTTAATCTTAAACTTAGCTTTTGAGCAATATTCTAATACCGCAAAACTCATTGCTAAACGGTGGTCATTAAAAGAATCTAATTCAGCACTAATAATATGATTGGGTCCAGTTATTTCGAAGCCATCATTTTTTTCTACACAATTAATACCTACTTTTTTCAATTGACTGATTAATCCGTTTATCCTATCACTTTCTTTTACTCTTAATTCTTGTGCACCAGAAACTTTTGAAGTTCCTTTTGAAAAAGCCATAGCTATTGCTAAAATTGGTAATTCATCAATCAAAGAAGGTATTTCTTCTTTATTTATATTGGTTGATGTTAAATTATTTCCTTTAATTCTCACATCACCAACACTTTCCCATAAATTATCTGTTATTTTTTCTTCTATTTCAACTCCCATTCTTCTTAAAACCCTAAAAAAACCAGTTCTCGTAGGATTTAACAATAGTTTTTTTATTTTGATTTCTTGTTTCATAACTGCTGCTAACACAGCAAAATAAGCAGCACTACTAATATCGCCAGGTATATTAAAATGTACTTCGTCCGATTTTTGTTCAGATAAATAATCTAATAATATTTCTGTATGATCTCTACTAGGTATGTTTTCTATGACTTTGTTTTTCTCATTATTTTTAAAACCAGCAAATAAAATAGCTGATTTAACTTGAGCAGAACCTGTTTCATTAAAAAAATCAATTGGTTGAGTTTTACCATTTGATTCTAAAAAAACAGGAAGATGACCATCGATACTTTGTATATGAATACCAGCCAAATCTCGCAATGGTTTAACGACCCTATCCATCGGTCTTTTAGATAGAGATTCATCCCCGATAAGCTTAAATTTCCCTTTAAAATTGCATAATATTCCACATAACAATCTTGCTGTTGTACCAGAATTGCCGCAATCAAGAACTATTTCTTCGTTAAACTTTCTATCAGTTAAACCTCCTGACAAAGAAATTCTATTGCCATTTCTTTCAATCTTTACTCCCAACTGTTTTATTATGCTTAAAGAAGTATTCACATCTTTGCTTTCAGGAAGATTGGAAATAATAAGCTTTTTGTCAGTTAGTAAAGAAAGCAGCAATAATCTATGAGAAATAGATTTATCACCATGAAAAGTTAAATGTTGTATTTCTGTTTTATGCATATTTTCATATTATACTAGTTTTATAAGACAATCACCAATCATCATTTAAAAGAAAGGGAGAAAGGGCATCTCCACCTCTCTCCTCTCAATTTTCCGTTTTCAGTTTTCAACTTTCAGTTTCCTACCTCCTAACGTTAGGATTAGCCAGCAATTTCATAAACTTGCAAAGGTTGCTTAATAGTGATAAAATGCGACAGCAATTGATATGTCACTACAAATAAATAATTTAAGCAAGTCTTTCAGCGTCAGAACGCTTTTCTCTGGGGTTACTTTCTCTGTCAATCCTGGGGAATGTGTTGCTTTAGTCGGAAATAACGGCTCTGGCAAATCTACAATGATGAGAATTATTTTGGGTGAAGAACAATCAGATACAGGCAGTGTAACTTACCCTAAAGAAAGTAAAATAGGTTATCTTCCACAGGAAATATTTCTTTCTGACAATGGCAATTGGGAGACTGAAAGAGAAACTCTGACTCTTTGGGAACTTGCAACACAAGCTTTTGATAAACTCAAAGTCATAAAAGAGCGGATAGAATCAATTGAAGCAGAAATGTCTGAAGGTAATTTAGACGAAAAGATACATGACGAATATGAAAAACTAATTGCTGACTACGAAAAGGCTGGAGGTTATTCCTGGCAGGCTAAAACTATCAGATTATTAAAGGGTTTCGGTTTTCAGGAAGAACGTTTTCACGAACCTCTTAAAAACTTTTCTGGTGGTTGGCAAATGAGAGCCTATTTTGCAAGACTTTTGCTCAGAGAACCAGATTATTTACTATTAGACGAACCGACCAACTATCTGGATATTGCTTCGATTTCTTTTCTAGAAGATTATTTGAGTAATTATGCCGGCGGTATTCTAGTTGTTTCCCACGATAGATACTTTCTTGATGAACTTGCTACCTCAGTGGTAGCAATTATGCCTGAAGGTTCAAGAAATTTTAAAGGCAATTACTCTAATTTCCTGGAAGCCAGAGAAGAATGGGCAACAGAAGCTGCTGCTGCTCAAGAAAGACAGGATAAAGAACGAAAAAGAATAGAACGATTTGTTGAAAGATTCAGATATAAAGCAACAAAAGCTTCTCAGGTTCAAAGCCGTGTAAAAATGCTTGCAAAAATGACAGAAATAGCTCAAATTCGTTCTACTCCTAAACTTAGTTTCAGGTTCCCAGAATGTGAACCTAGCGGAGAAGTTGTTTTAAGAGGTGAACATATAACAAAATCTTTTGGCAATCATCAGGTTTTGAAAGATGTTTCTTTTGTAATCAATCGTGGAGATAGAGTTGCTATAATAGGCGAAAATGGAGCTGGGAAAACAACTCTAGTCAGAATACTAGTAGGAGAGGACAATCTTTGGGGCGGTCATCTTGAAACAGGCTATAGAACTCATTTAGGTTATTTTGCCCAAGACGAAGAAATAAGCTTCGAAGGAGAAGAAACAGTAGAAGATAGAATGTTAAGAGAAGCTCCTTTTGACGCTGTTCCAGAAGTAAGAAACATATTGGGCGCATTCCTGTTTTCTGGTGACAATGTAAAAAAGATGGTCAGAGTTCTTTCTGGTGGAGAAAAAAGCCGTTTAGGTCTGGCAAGAATGATGTTAAGACCTTGTAACCTGCTAGTGTTAGACGAACCGACAAACCATCTTGATATTAGCAGTAGAGAAGCATTGCTTAACGCTTTAGACGATTTTCCCGGAACTGTAATTATTGTTTCTCACGATAGATTTTTCTTAGATTCTCTAGCTACAAGAATATTAAGCTTAGAAAACGGAAAATCTATATTATATGATGGTAATTACAGTCAATTCATGTGGGCAAAAGAACGCCGGCTTGCAGATGAGCAAGAATTAAAAGAATCTGATATAATAGATAATCAGAAAGTTTCAGATTCAAAACAGCAGGCTAGAGAAAATGCAAAATATCAAAAGCAGCTTTCCAATAAACTGCAAAAGTTAAAAAAGGAAATAGAAACAAAGGAAAACGAAATTGCTCAATTAGAAAGCGATATTAGTGAAATAGAAGGGCAGCTTGCCACTCCGCCTGAAGGCTGGTCAGCAATGAAAATTGCAGAAATAGCTCAGCAGCATTCCACACTTAATGCGAAGCTGGACGAAGCAATGCAGGCATGGGAAAATTTAAATGCTGAAAATCAGCAGACCTCAGATGAATTAAAAGAAATCAGAGGGGGTAATTAATGGCAAAGACATCTTATGAATATGATTCAAATGTTCTAGAAAAAACACGTGAAGACATAAAAAAACCTTCAAGATACAAGGTTTTAATGTTGAATGATGATTATACAACTATGGAGTTTGTAGTAGATGTCTTAAAAAAAATTTTTGGACATTCTACTATGGCAGCGACTTCCATTATGCTTAATATTCACCACCACGGTCAAGGCTTGGCTGGAATATACACAAAAGAAATAGCTGAAGCCAAAGTATCACAGGTTCATTCTGCGGCTAGAAGCCGTGGTTTCCCTTTGAAATGCGAAATGGAGAAAGAATAAGCTATGATTAGTCAAGACTTAGCAATTATAATACAAGCAGTTATAGAAGAAGCTTCAAATGCAAATTGCGAATTTATCACTGTGGAACATTTATTATATGGAGTTATTCATGATGAATACGGAGCACAGATACTTGAAGCCTGTGGTTGTAATCTAAAAAAGCTTGAAACAGATTTAAAGAAGCATTTAAAAGAAGAAGTTCCATCAATAGATCCTAGCACTTCCGCAGTTCCTCAGCCAACTCCTGGATTTCAGCGCGTTTTAGAAAGAATGATGATGAATGTTCAAAGTTCCGGTAGAACTGATGCTGATGGTGGTGACCTGCTTGTTGCCATTATGGATGAAGACGAGTCTTATGCTGTTTACTTTTTGAATAAGCAGAAAATTAAAAAGCTTGATGTTTTACAATATATTTCCCATGGAAGTGGGAAAAAGAAAGCTCCAAACAACAAAACTCACGGTTTTAGTATTTTTGTTGAAGGCAATATTCCAAGAATGCCTATAGACGAAGATGGAGAAGGAGCAGAAGTTAGTGATAAACCACTAGAAGCTTATGCAGTATGTTTAAATGACAAAGCTGCACGTGGAGAAATAGACCCTCTTATTGGACGTTCCCATGAAGTTTCTAGAGCTATAGTTGTTATGAATCGACGACGAAAAAACAATCTTATTTTTGTTGGCGAACCAGGTGTCGGGAAAACAGCTATAGTTGAAGGTATTGCTTTAAGAATACAGCAGGGCGATGTACCTGAAACATTGAAAAACACAAAGATTTATTCGTTAGACGTAGGCTCACTTCTTGCAGGCAGCAAATATAGAGGAGATTTTGAAGCTAGATTAAAAGGCGTTATGCATAGTCTGCAAAGTATTCCAAATGCAGTTCTATTCATAGACGAAATACATACAATAATTGGTGCAGGTGCTACTTCTGGCGGTTCAGTAGATGCTGCAAATATTCTTAAACCAGCTCTTGGTTCTGGGAAACTCAGATGTATTGGAACTACAACATTTGAAGAATACAAAAATTTTGATAAAGACAGAGCTTTTTCACGCCGTTTCCAAAAGATAGACCTGTATGAACCAGATTTAGCAGAAACAAGAAAGATTTTAACTGGTTTAGCACCTGTTTATGAAAAATTCCATGGGGTAAAATACACTAAGAGTGCTATAAAAGCAGCTGCAGAACTTTCTTCAAAATATATTAAAGAACAATTTTTACCCGATAAAGCAATTGATGTATTAGACGAAGCTGCAACGATATTAAAACTTCGCAAAAAAGACGAACAACCTATAGTCAAACGAAGCCACATAGAACGAGCTGTAGCTAAGATTGCACGCATACCAACCAGAACTATTTCTTCATCTGACCAAGAAAAACTAATGAATCTTGAATCAGAGCTTAAAAAAGTAGTGTTTGGTCAAGACAAAGCTATAGAAGCACTAGTTAGAGCAATTAAGATTGCAAGAGCTGGTATGTCTAGTGCTAATAAACCTGTTGGTTCGTTCTTATTTACAGGCCCCACTGGAGTTGGCAAAACAGAAGTAGCGAAACAGCTTGCTATAGCACTAGGTGTCAATTTCCTACGTTTCGACATGAGCGAATACATGGAAAAGCATGCTGTCGCTAGATTTATAGGAGCTCCTCCAGGGTATGTCGGCTTTGAACAAGGCGGAGCATTGACGGATTCAGTAAGAAAACAGCCGTATTCAGTACTCTTACTGGATGAAATAGAAAAAGCTCATCCAGATGTTTTCAACATTCTGCTCCAAATTATGGATTATGCAATTTTAACTGACAATGCAGGTAAAAAAGCTGATTTTCATAATGTTATACTTATTATGACTTCTAATGCTGGTGCCAGAGAAATGGCTAAGGGCTCCATTGGTTTTTCAAAAAACGCCAAAGATGCCGAATGGAAAGGTAAAGAAGCGATTGAAAAGCTTTTCTCTCCAGAATTCAGAAACCGTCTCGATGGTATAATAAACTTCTCTCCTCTTTCTGCTGAAAATATAAGGATGGTTGTTGATAAATTTGTCAAAGAACTAAATGGACAATTAGCTGAAAGAAAAGTCACTATTCAGCTTGATGAAGCAGGAAGAAAATGGCTTGCAGAAAAAGGTTATGACCCGGTAAATGGAGCCAGACCACTTGCAAGAGTTATTCACCGTGAAATAAAAGATGCTCTTGCGGAAGAAATTCTGTTTGGCAAGCTTTTGCACGGTGGTAGCGTTACACTAAGCAAGAACGACGAAGAAGATAAGCTTAAATTTGTTTTCAAAAGCTTTACTGCTGGCGAAAAAAAGAAAAAAGTCAAAATAGCCAATGATACAAAAAGTGTAAAAAAGCCTTCTTCAAAGAATAATAGCATAAAAATAAATTTAATAAAAAATAGTTAAACATTATCAGACTTCTGCCGATGAGTCGCATGGTGTTTACACCCTTAAAAGGATTAGCCCTAAAGGGCTAAGCTTTTCTCGTCAATAAAAGGAGTCTGGTATGAAAAGAAATACCACAATAGCCGCTATTATTGCTGGTTTGCTTTTGACCTCCCAGTTGAGTGCTCAAAATGTCTATTCAAGCCAATTACAGCAATACGGTTTTTCCAAAACAGCCCAATCGGCAACTTATGGAACCCCTAGCAATGGCTATGAGGTACAGAACGACGGTTACTTTATTTCAGCCGATGCTGCTGGTGGTGGCTCTTTGCCTCCAATTAGCAGCCAGAACACCTCTAAGTCCAGTGTTGTAAGAAGTAAAGGCGGAAGCGAAACATATTCACAAGATTCTGTCTCTTTACCTCCTGTTACCACATTGCCTGTACCTTCAAGAACAGCATTGCCACCACTTTATTCAGATACTATGATGACTGTTCCTATTGAAGAAAGCGTATCAAGAGTTTTAGCTTGTAATTTAACTGGTTATACTGGCTTGATTGAAACTATTTCAGCTGATGTCAGCAAAGCAGGTTCTTTCAAAATGGGTTTTCACTCAAGTTGGTTTGATATAGACAGAGTTTATGATCGCACTCTTTCTAACAATGAAAGTGGCGATATGCTCACTATACCTTTATATTTCAACTATGCTCTAACAGATGATCTGGAAGTCGTATACAATATTCCAATAGTAGACTATCAAATAAAATCCAGAATTCTATGGAAAAACGATATTTCAGAATCTGGCTGCGGTGATTCAACCTTAGGTTTTAAATATAAGGTTTTCGATAACCCGACTTATCAGACTCGTGGAGCTATAGGTATAGGGTTCAAATTTCCTACTGGTAGTGATGATAAAGGATTAGGTACAGGCGAAACAGACTTTACAATCTTTACAGCGTTCAGTAAAAATTTTGAACGTATTGTCGGTCACCTTAACCTTGGTTATACCATGACTGGAGATCCTAACACACAGTTTTATCCAGATGGTCTTGCTGATAAGTTTTTCTATAATATAGGTATAGAATATCCTCATACGCATAATGTTACAGTTATGGCCGAAGTTGCAGGAGAAGACTGGGGAGCTGAAGGTAATAAAGTAGATGTTATTCCTGGAATAAGATACAGTCCTACAGAAAATTTCTCTTTTGAAATAGCTGTACCTATAGCAATAACCAATGATCAGAGATTGGATATAACTATAGATTGGTTCTGGGTTTAAATACTTTCTTCCAGTAAACTCCTTAATATAGATAATAAAAACCACCAGTTCAGTCATTAAGCTGAAGCTGGTGGTTTTTTATATTAATTAAAAAATTAAATGACGTATCTAAGAAACAAGTTTATTGTTATGTTTGAAATAATTTATAGTTTTTTTACTATATCTAATATTTCTTTAGGACTTTCAACCAAATAGGCATGATAACCTACTTTAATAGCTTCATCAACATTACATTGACTATCATCAAAGAAATAAATATCTGAAGCTTCACAGCCGATTTGTTTTCTTGTTTCCTCAAATATTACAGGATCAGGTTTTGTCATATGCATTTTATGAGAGAAAAACAAATAATCAAAATCTTGAAACAAACCTGTTTTTGTTATTTCTGCAATATGTCTATCGTTAGAATTAGAAAGCAGAGCTAAAGTCCCATATTTTTTTATTTCTTTCAACAATTCAAGACAGTTGTCTTTCAAGGTTCCTATAATGCCATCAAATTCCTGAGAAAAATATTCAAAGCTAAAATTGCTTTTGGTTTCTTCACAAAATTCTTTATAAAAAGTATTAAAATCTGTCAAACCTTGTTCGTAGTGTCTTGCAGAATACAAATCAAACCAGATTTGCCTTAGTTGTGGCTTTGTTAATTCTTTTCCCAAAAGAGTACCAGCATGTTGTGTCCAATGAAGGTTGATTAGTACACCGCCTAAATCGCAGAGTATTACTTTTTTCATATTATTATCCCTTAATAATCTTTTTTTGTATTTATATTACAAAAGCTCTCACAAATCAAACAATAAAAACCAAGCTTTACTTCATTTTCTTGCATAGAATACAAAAAGAGAGTAAGATTATTAGTATAAATAAAAATTAGAGGGATGTCTTATGGCTCTGATTTTAGTCAGAGAAATAGTTCAAGACCAGAACCTTATCGTAGTTGCTGGGAAAGAAGGTCTTGATCGTAAAATAATATCTTCCGAAGTTCATCGTCCAGGTCTTGAATTAGCTGGTTTTTTTGAACATTTTGGATATGAAAGAATAATAGTTCTTGGTCGTACCGAATTAGCTTATTTAGGAGAACAACAGGCTGAAACCAGAAAAGTCAGATTACGCCAGTTACTCTTTTTCAATATTCCATGTATTATTATTACAGATGATTTACTTGTATTAGACGAATTAATAGAGCTTTGTAATCAAAAGAGCATTCCTCTTTTAAGAACTCCTGTCAGAACAGGAGAATTCATATTTGAGCTTTCAAGCTACCTGCATAATCGTTTTGCTCCTAGAAAAAGTGTTCATGGTGTTTTCGTAGAAGTATACGGCGTCGGCATATTAATTATGGGAGCCTCTGGAATAGGTAAAAGTGAATGTGCTCTAGAGCTTATTAAGAGAGGTCATAGACTAGTAGCTGACGATGCAGTCCAGTTAATGAAAATCAGCGATTCAAAAATTGTCGGTTCTCCTGACGATATGATAAGACATCACATGGAAATCAGAGGGTTGGGTATTATAGATATACGCTCACTCTTTGGAATTGCTGCTACAGCTGACGAAAAGAATGTTGATATGGTTATTAACCTTGAAAAATGGGATGATAACAAAGAATACGATAGATTAGGCATTTTCCAGAGAACAGTTAAATTTTTGAAAGTTGAAATACCTTCAACAACAATACCTGTAAGAGAAGGCCGAAACCTCGCTGTAGTTGTAGAAACCGCTGCCATGAATTTTTATTTGCGCAGAATGGGTATTATGAGTGCAGAGCGTTTTTCAAGGCAACTCAAAGCTAAGATGGTTGGAGACGTTTAATGTTTTTAAGCCTTCGCCGAATGATAAATCATAGAGTCCGAGCACGACGCTGGGTTCTATATTTATTTTTAGGCCTTTTAATTATGGGGTTTGGTTTCACTATTTTTTCGCTGGCAATATTAATGCTTGCTCCAGCTACAGTAGAAACATTAAGATCATTCCACCCTATGGCATTGGCTTTTACGGCTTTTACGGCTATGTTAATAAGCTCTTTCTGGTTTTACAAAGGTTTCAAAATAGCTTTTGAGATGATGGATACCCGCGATGCCGGGCTTTCGACAAAAATCAAAGAATTTGTTTTCCACCGCAACAAAAAAGATGAAAGACCTTCTTTAGTTGCTTTAGGGGGTGGAACAGGTTTAAGCTCTCTTTTAAAAGGCTTAAAGGAAGTAGATGTTAAATTAACTGCTGTTGTTACGGTTACAGACGATGGCGGTTCTTCTGGTCGTTTGCGTAAAGATTTGCAGATATTACCTCCAGGAGATATAAGAAACTGTATAGTTGCTTTGTCTAGATCTGAAAGTTTACTTTCCAGACTTTTTCAATATAGATTCTCGGAAGGTGGCGATATAGAAGGTCACAGTTTCGGCAATCTTTTTATCGCTGCTATGACTGGTGTTATTGGCGATTTTAGTAGTGCTGTTCGTGAAGTAAGCAGTATTCTAGCCATTAAAGGTCATGTTGTTCCTGTAACTACAGATAATGTTCAACTTCATGCTCTGTTTGAAGACGGAACAGAAATGGTTGGAGAAACAGCTATCTGCGAAGAGAAGAAACGCATAGAAAAAATGACTCTGATACCTGCTTCCCCTGAGCCAAACCAGGAAGCATTAAGTGCAATAGACGATGCAAATATGATTATTCTTGGTCCAGGAAGCCTTTATACTAGTGTAATTCCTAATTTGCTTGTGCCAGGCGTTGTTGAGCATATTAACAATAGCGAAGCAACAGTTATTTATATATGTAATGTTATGACTCAACCTGGCGAAACAGATGGCTTTAACGCTTTAGACCATGTAAAAACGATTTTAGACAAAACTGGTTTGGAAAAGCTAGATATAGTTGTAGTTAATTCAAGAAGAGCAGCAAAAAACCTAATGACCAAATACGAAGCCAAAAATCAGTATTGGGTTCCTCCAACAGTAAAAAAGATAGAAGAATTAGGAATCAGAGTTGTTTCTGCTGATTTGCTTTCAGAATCAAATATGCTCCGTCACAACCCAAATACTTTGGCCAATATTTTAGCTGATTTGGTTTATGAAAAGAAAAACAACGATAAAGAAATAAAAGTTCTTAGCGATGAATAAAGTTTTACCCTAACCAATCAAAAATTCATCAACCCAGCCATGCGCTCCCTCTTCTATCCAGTGATTATCAGAGCGCTCTAATTTGGATGGCTTTTTAACTTCAAGATCTGGATATTTTTCATAAACAATAGCATTAGAAGGTTCGCCCCTTAAACCAGGCAAACAAAGCCAGTCAGTATAAAAAGCTTTTACCCCGAGACACTTAGAAACTCTTGCAAGCCAAGTGCCATAAGTTCTACCGCCATTCCAATTTTTAGACCAGACAACAGTTAGATTAATATTGTTTTTTAAGAAAACCTGAGAAGCAACATATTCATTTTCACAAAGACAGATTATTAGAGTAACTGGTTTCCTTTTTCCCCAGACTTTTAATTTATATTTAAAAATTTGCCCGCTAAAAGGCAGATTATTATTTACTCTGTTCGGCTCTTTTATTGATTCAAGCTGTTCAAAATCAACTATTTCGTATTTGCCATGAATTCCATAATCATTTAAATCTAAATCTTCGCCAGACTCAAATTCCATATAGAAATTAACATCGCTATGAACAAATACTTCTGGTTCTGCAAATTCTTTATTCCAAGATTCCGCTACAGCAGTTGGATTGTTTCTTTCTTCCCTAGGTAAACAACCAGAGCAAAAGAAGTCAATATCGCTTAAATCCGTTCCACAAGATGGATAAAAACAAATATTATTATATTTTTTTAATTCGTCTATTAAAGAATTCATATTGTAGATTTTATATAGACCTTGTATTAAAAATTAGAATGGTGCGTTTTCAGAAGCACCTGGAACAAGCGAAGTTATAGGAGCTGGACCAGCTTCGCTTATAATTAAATCCATTATCCAATTAAGATTATCTAGATTAATTATCAGACCTCTTTTTACTCCTAGACTTACTTTGCCTTTTTTATCTACGCTAAGTTTCATAGCACCTAATGGAGTTTCTATAATTCCACTTATAGAATTAATCTGATAATTATTGGGTTCAACAATATTATATGATTCATAATCTTCCATATGTCCAGAGAGTCTCGCCCTTCGGATTTCTTTGTCTTTGGGATTTTCTACCACAATTGACTTCATTACCGTTAATCTGCCTTGAACTAAATTCATGCACTGGTTATCAAATTCAACTTTTTCAACATGTTCACCAGTAGCAGCAGAAAGAGCCATTTCTATAAGTTTTGCAGGACCTGGTTTACCAAATAAATATATTTTTTCTGGAGAAATAATAAATTCTACACTTTCAATACGCTTAAATTCTTCTTTTGTTGTTATGCCATCTTTAAAAAACTCAACATTAAAAGAAGCAAGATTCGAATAAAAGCCTCTTATCACACCTCGGTCACAATCACAGTCATGAAACCCTGGCGTTCCAGCTTCTATATCAAAAATATCACCTTTTTCCATTATAGTTTTAAAGGTTGTTTCTATATCGTCTATTTTTAATGTAAGACATTTAAAAGAAAGTGAAGCACCTTGAACTTCTATTTCATCAATAAGCATTTTTTAATTCCTCCAAAGACTTTAGAAAAATATCATATTCTATTCATTTAGAGCAACAAGAAATGAATATTATTAATATTTGCTTGGTTGCCCATATTTATTAGAACCTGGAGTTCCTGAAGTAAAAATAAAATACATGAAAAAAAGAAAAACAAAAATATCAACTATGAAACTGATTATGAGAATACTCATAAGAATATAAAAGATATTATTTTGACTTAGAATCCCACTAGATTGATAATTCATAACTATTTTTAAAAGAATCAATGGAATCCATGGAGCAAAAAAGACTATTTGCCACCAGCCAGACATATTTAAGTCATGTAGACGACGACAACTAAAAGTTAAACCTGCTTTTAAAAATATTAAATTAACAATTAAAGAATATACATTAATCAAAACACCCTTAGTTTTAAATACAGCAAAATCCAAATAACTTACGATTATAACAGCAGGTAAACCTATCGATAACATATAAAAAAAAGTAAGCCACCATTCCCTACGAGAACATCGACCTTCGAATTTTCCATACCAGAAGTTTTTAAAAGCAGTAACAAAAGTTAAAGTTTCCTTTTTGTCTTTTACCCCGTTATCTTCTGCTTGTTTTTCTCCAAGGCTGTTAGAATTAGAGCTTACTTCATAACCACACTCTCTACATAAATTTTCACTTTCATTCAACTTATTCCCACAATTAGGACACAAGTTTTCCTTATTTTCCATAAATCATATTCTCCATTATTCTCGATAGAATCAAGTTTTCATCACTTTTATATCTAAATCTCATAAAATTTTATTTTTAGATTTGTAATTTTGAACAAACATGAAGCAATCTAGAATAGTTTATATAGTTAATCCTTAACTCCAAAAAAGCCAAAGCCTTTCATTCTACAGCGACAAGAACCAAGCGGAAACCTACACTTTTGCCTGTGTATTCAGGGCTTAAATGACTACGTGCGGCTGAACGGCACCATTTAGGAGTAGTAACGCAATTGCCTCCACGAGTGAGACGGCTAGTGCCTATTTCAGGCCCTTGTGGGTCAGTCGTAATATTATTGTCTATACAATATTGATAGTATGAACCATCATACAAGTCCTTGCACCATTCCTCAACATTGCCATGCATATCATAAAGACCGAAAGAATTTGGTAACACTCCACTTCCTATGGAATGACTTTTCTGTTTGTTTTCCCCCCAGTTAAAAAAATACCAAGCAACTTCATCAAGATTTTCATCTCGCTGACTAGAGTCATATAATAAATTTTTGTCATTGTTTAAAGCTTTAGTTGTACCAGCTCTACAGGCGTATTCCCACTGGGCCTCAGTAGGTAGGTCAAACTTGTAACCGTTTGGCAATTGATCCGCAAGCTGTAAATTGATTTTGTCTATAAATCCAGTTGAAGGAGTCATTATGTCAATCCAACTCACACATTCAACTGGTAAAACTTCTTCAGATTCAGTTTTGTTATAAGATGGGTTGATTCCCTTCACTGCTTTATACTGTGCCTGTGTCACCTCATAGGTACCCATATAGAAGAGCTGAGATATTATGATCTGATGTTTGGTTTCGTCATCATTCCTACATAATTCATCTGCTGGACTGCCCATCATAAAGTTACCTGCTGCTATTGGTTTCATTTCAAGCAAAATCCACTTAGCGGTATATTCTCTATCCCCTGTCGAACCTTGAGGTATAGTCAGAGTTGTTGTCGCAGTATCGCTGTCAGAAGCTTGCCATCCCCCGAATATATAAAAGCCAGAACTTACATTACCCGTTTTAGTTGGATTAGGGAGCATAAAATCAGGTGTTTCAATATTATAATCCTTTGAAGTGTATTCAACAGTGCCGTCGTCAGGATTCAGCGTAATAGTGAACGTTGAAGGTGTGAAGTCCGCAGTATAGGTTCGGTTTTCGTGAGTGCCCTGCGCTATGGTCACGCTTTCTACAGGGTCGCCGCCATTGAAAACCCAACCGTTGAAGCCGTAATAATCTTTTGTGGGTGTCGGAAGCGTGAAATCTGCTGTTAAGACGTTATAATCTTTTGATGTGTAATCTATTGTTGCTCCATCGCAACCAGCTAAGGTTATTGTATATGTCGAGGGGGCGTATTTTGCGGTGTAGGTTCGGTTTTCATGAGTGCCCTGACTTATGGTGACAGGATTTGCAGGTTCGCTATTGTCTAAACTCCAGCCCAGGAAATTGTAGTAATTTCTACTCGGAGTGGGCAGTTCGAAATCGCTAGTAGTAACATTATATTGAATCGGATTGGCCGATTCAATACTGCCCTCACCTAGATCCAGAGCGATGTTATAGGTCAAAAGGTTAAAGTTGGCGGTGTACACTCTGTTTTCTGTGGACCCTGTGTTGATGCTAACAGCCGTCTGTGGAGTGTCACCGTTTGAGCCTGTCCAGCCGGTAAATTCATAGCCATTTTTATTCGGGTTTTTAAGGTTAATATTTGCAGAGGTTACATCGAAGCTGGTTGGGTTTGCGGATTCAAAAGTGCAGTTTTCAACACCATTATAAGTTATGCTGTATGTAATAACCTTTGCATTCGCAGTCATTGTAGCATTGTTAGCTGGCATTGTGAATGTTTCAGTAGTGAAGTCGCCGATCCATTTGTCGAACTGGTAACCAGTGAGCATTGTGCAGCTTGCAGTGACACTTGAGTTGTATTCGTGTAAACCTTGACCATCAACAGTTGCAATACCTGTGCCTAAATTCAAAGTTAACATATAAGAGTTTATTGCCCAATTAGCCGTAAAACTCATATCAGACTTTGAACCCTTGACTATGGACAGCGGTTTTTGTGGGACATCGCCATTGGAACCTGTCCAACCGATAAATGTGTAACCTGTCTTCGTTGGTTCGTTAAGCTCGAAAGTTTCCGTATCGCTGTTGTAACCCTGTGGGTTAGTGTTTTCCGTTCCACCGTTGAGGTTGTAAGTGATGGTGTAGGCGACCGCCGACCAGTTGGCAGTATAACTTCTGTCGCCCGTAGAACCCTGTTCGATTGCTACAATTGTCTGTGGTGTGTCTCCGTTTGAGCCAGTCCAACCTGTGAAGGTGAAACCATCTTTAGTTGGTACAGGAAGATTGAAATCTTCTGTTTCTGAATTGTATTCTTTTGTTGTGTATTCGACCGTTCCGCCATTCGGGTCAAGCGTAATAGTGTAAGTTTCCAATGGTGAGGGCGGGTTGTCTTGCTTTTCCTTGGTTTCAAAGCTGAAAGCCTGAGTATAAGAGAAAGGTAGGGTATCTTTGTTTTCAGCCTTTGAGTAAAACTCAACCAAGAAATCTGTGGGGAAGTCTGTCAGGTTTATTCCGTCAAGATTAAGTTCAAAGCTTAGTTCGGCAGTGTTCCCTAAAGAATTATTTATTTTAATAGCGGTGGTTACAAAAGAGTGTTCATAGCTGCCAGAAACCGCTTTGTCACTATAGTCGGTCTGGTTGCTAACGAAGTTAACGTCTGCACCATTCTGGTTTTCGCTTCTATAAGTGATTTTTGCGATTAAATCTTCGGCTTTCAGGCTGTTGAGGTTTTCGCCTTCGATATTAAGCTTAACAGTCAGCTTGCCAATGTATTTGCCGTCTTTGAATTCAACGTCTTCTGCCTGTGCGAAAGTGAGGCTATCAACCTGAACTTCATCTTTCTTTTCTTCATTATTAAAAACGAAAAGTCTGAACTGAATATTAAGCCTGTAAAGGTCGAAAATACAGGTCTTAATAGGTTTAGCCGAAAGTCTGATAAATCTAGTGTTTGCGTTGGTGCCATCTGTGGCGAGGCTGTAGTGCCAGGGGTCGTCTTCGTTCGCCCTTGTGCCTATATAGCAGGTGCCATCGGTGCTGTCGGTTGGAAGGGTTACGCTCAGTGGTTTTTCGACGGTGTTTACGGGAACATTGGCAGAGAGTGAATTTTCCAAAGGTAATAACGCTGAAATCATATATATATATAAGAGAATGTACCGCTGTTGTCTGCCATGACAGGAACCTTTTCTTCGGTTGCCGTCACCTTGACACCCTCTTGGAAAGTATTGTCATAAGGGCATTTTATTACCGCACCAGATGGGAATGTTATGTCGGAAAATCTGCCATTGGCTGTAACTGTGCGTGTTTCAGGCAAAACAGTAGTTTCGCCGTTGTTGGGTGCGAATGGTGCACTGCCACCTGCATGACAGCCGATGAGGGCGGCGATTAAGATTACTGCTATTAATAGACTTAAATACTTTTTCATAATTTTTAACACTTTCGTTAGTTTTTTAGAGATAAGAGATAAGAGAGAAGGGCTTAGGAGATTGTTTTACTCCGCTCGTTAGTTTTTACAATATATCAAACTTTATTGCTATAATATAATTTTTAGATGATTTCTTTTGAGAGTATATTTGATTTACAATATAACATACTCAGTGAGAATTACATATTCTTTTTGATTCAGGGCAAACGCAAACTTTTTTAGCTTGTAGTCTATATATGCAATACGTCACTTGCGACCACTTTGTTTGAAGATTTTTTTGTGCAGTCTACAAATTTGTCATAATAAGTATAGCGTATGGGCTTTAGCCAGCTTTCTTCTTTCCAAAGGCTTTATCGAACTCAATATAAATCAAAGGAATAATCAGAAGTGAAATAAAAGTTGCAATTGTAAGACCGCTTATAACAGCACGAGCCATTGGAGCCTGCATTTCACCGCCTTCACCAACACCCAATGCCAAAGGAACAAGCCCAAGAATTGTTGTAGAAGCAGTCATAAGAATTGGTCGGCAACGGTCTGATGCGGCTTCTTTTGCAGCCTCTATAATATCTATATCAGGATTCTTTCTTCTTAACTCATTCATATGGTCTACAAGCAAGATAGAGTTATTAACAACTATACCTCCAAGCATAATACAACCGATGAATGTTTGAACGTTAAATGTGGTGCCTGTAAAATATAGTATAGGAACAACGCCTATAACAGACAAAGGAACAGTCGTCATAACTACAAATGGGTCTCTCAATGATTCATACTGAATTGCCATAACCATGTAAACCAAGAAAATAGCCAAAACAAAGCTAAAAGCCAGTTCCAAGAAAGCTTCCTGCTGGTCTTCATAATCGCCAGTCATAACAATAGCAAAGTTTTCTGGAAGAGGAATTTCTTTTATTTTTTCTTGAACATCGTTTATAACAAAATTCAAAGAACGACCTTCAACATCAGCGGAAAGAGTCAAAATTCTTTCCTGATTATGGCGTTCTATTACTGTTGGGCCCATTTTGCTTTCAAGTCTAGCAACATTACGAAGCATAACAGGCTTTCCAGCAGAGTTTGTAATAACCATATTAAGTATTTCTTCAAGATTCATATATTCGGCATCTACGGCTTTAACAAGAATCGTATATTCATTACTACCATCTCTTAAGTTACCTGCACTTCTACCAGACATCATTGTTTCAAGGAAAGTAGAAATAGCATTAACAGTAAGTTTCTGGTCGGCGGCTTTTTCACGGTCTATAACAATAGAACGTTCAGGAACACCCTTTTCTCTAGAAAGCTTAACGTCTGTAATTCCAGGAACTTCTTTCATGAGTTTGGCAACTTGAGCACCAAGAGCGTCTGCGGTTTCAATATCATAACCACGAATTTCAAGTTTAACCTTGTCAGTGCCAGAGCCCATTCTCATCATGAACATTCCCTGACCTTCTCTTGTTCTAATAACAGTACCAGGTATACCACCAAGAACTTTTCTTAAATTAGAAGCTATTTGTGCACTACTTCTTTTTCTTTCATTAGATGCTTTTAGTGGAACACGAATATCACCAGAATTTATAGAAGTGCTTCGACCACCACCAACATTAGTAAACATAGTTTCAAATTCAGGAACATTTTCTCTGATTAATTTTTCTACTTTTAAGAATGTTTTGTCAACCAACGACAATCTAGAGCCTTCTTCCAATTCAACAGTCACCCTGACTTCGCCTTCATCGGCAGTTGGCATAAATTCTGTTCCTATTAAACTTATTAGCGAACAAGCAAAGGCGATAAGACAACCTAGAATAAAGAAAGTTGTCTTTCTATAGGTCAGTACTAAATTTAAAGCCCATGACTGGAAATTCAAAATAATACCAACCATGCCGTCTGAAAAGCTTTTAAACCAGCCTTGCTTTTGAGTTGCTTTTTCTTCTTTAGTAACAACTTTTTTCAAAAATACAGAAGTCATCATAGGAACTATTGTTAAAGAAATTGCCATAGAACAGAAAAGCGAGAATCCAACAATATATGCCAACTGTTTGAACATTACTCCAGTAACCCCTTCAACAAAAAGCAAAGGAAGAAATATAACAACTGTTGTAAGGGTACTAGCTAGAATAGACATAGCTACTTCGTTGGCCCCTTCAATCGAAGCTTCAATAATAGGAACACCGTTTTCCCTGTGTCTAAAAATGTTTTCTAAAACAACGATAGAGTTGTCTACAAGCATACCTATACCAAGGGCAACACCGCCTAAAGACATTATATTTAAAGTAAAACCAAAATAATACATCAAAGTAAAAGTAGCTATGATAGATATAGGAATAGCAATAGCAATAATTGCAGTACTTGCAAGGTTAGCAAGGAAAAGTTGCAAAATAACCACAGCAAGAATACCACCAAGTATTGCTGAAGAACTGACGTTATTAATAGATCTTGTAATATATTTAGAGCTATCAACGATAGGTGTAAGTCTGAGCTGTGGGATTTCTTGGTTAATGGCAGCGACTTCTTTTTTTACAGCTTTTGCAACATTAACAGTATTTGCTCCTGATTGCTTGCTAACAGAAATTCTAACGCCAGGAACGCCATTAATTCTTACTATATTACGTTTCTTTTCCCAGTGGTCGGCAACTTCTGCAACATCACAAAGCCTTATAACCTGCTGACCATTAGAACCAACAACAAGTCTGGAAATTTGTTCGACAGTTTCAAATTCACCAGGAGTTCTAAGTCTTATTTCAAAGTTTCCTGATTCAATCATACCAGCGGGAAGATTGATATTTTCTGCCTTGATTCTGCTAACAATCTGTTCTGGACTTATTTTTAGCGCTTTAATCTTGTTCGTATCAAGTCTGACTTGGATTTCACGCTGATTACCGCCCATAACATCAATAGAAGCTACCCCATCTATTCTTTCTATGCGGTATTTAACTTGATTTTCAATTAAATCAAGCATTTTAACAGGGTCTAATTGGCTTGCAGCACCTAAAACCAGAATAGGCATAGCATTAGAGTCGAATTTACGAATCTGTGGTCTGTCAATGTCGTCTGGCAATCTTTTAATAATGCGGTCAATACGGTCTCTAACATCGTTTGTAGCTGCATCAAGATTAGTTCCCCAAGCAAATGAAATTCTTACAGTGCTTCTTCCTTCGCTAGATGAAGATTCTATTTCTTCAACGCCAGAAACAGCAGCTATGGCCTGTTCTATAGGTCTGGTAATAAGGGTTTCAACTTCTGTAGGGCTTGCATTTTCATAAGTCGCAGAAACACTTATCATTGGAAAAGTCATATCTGGCATTAAGTCTACAGGTAACTTATATAAAGAAACGAAACCAAAAATAACCACCATTAACGTAATCATGGTTACGCCAATAGGGTGTCTTACTGATTGCTTAGATAGTTTCATTTTTTGGCTTCGCTCCCATTAGCTTTTTCTTCATCAGAAGGAATACGAACAGCCATACCATCTTCAAGCAAATGCTGACCTAAAGTTACTACCCTACCGTTAATTTCTGGAGACACAATTTCTACTTGTATTGAATTTTTATAACCGCTCTTTACAGGAACAAAATTTGCAACTTTTTTAGCTTCATCAATTACAAAAACACCTTCATGGTCATTTCGTATAACTAAAGCTTCTATAGGAACGACCGTCGTATTTGTATGAGTTCCATAAATAATTTTTGCAGTAATAAATAAACCAGGCTTTAATTCGTTACTTGAGTTATCAAGATTTAGCTCGATTCTAGCCTGTCTAGAAACTTCGTCAAGCATTGGAGCAATTCTTTTAACCTTTGCATGATAAATTTTATCTGAAAGTGCGGTAGGAATAATCTCAGCATCCATACCAAGCTTAATCTTAAAATAATCTCGTTCTACAACATCTATAACAACTGTTAAATTAGTAATATCAATAACAGAAATAATAGGAGTATTAGCGGTTATCATCGCTCCTTCATCAAGAAGACGTTCAGCAACAAATCTGTCATTTACTCCGTAACTCCAAGAAGCATCTACTTTTGTATACGCAAGCTTTAATTTTGCCTGCGACAAAGCCGCTTCTGCTTGTCTTAAAGATGATTTATTTACCAAATGCTTAGCAGAACGTGTTTTAAAATCAGCACTAGCATTTTCAACTTCTACTTCTGAAGCAACTTTTTGTTTACGCATAGTTTTAACACGTTCTAATTCTCTTCTAGAAATTTCTAGTAATTCACCGCTTTCATTATAGTTAGCTCTAGCAATTTCTAAAGCGGCTTCTGCCTGTTCCACCGCCAAAGTAGCTTCTTCATCATCTAATTCTGCCACAATATCACCATTCTTAATGGTATCACCTATATTAAAATTAACCTTTTTTATTCGACCAGAAGTTTTAGGAGCAACCATAAATTTTGATTTTGGTTCAATAGAGCCTGAAAAAATGCCTTCATCATGCATATCGCCTTTAAATACATTTGCGGCTTCAACAGCTACTACCACTTGTTTAGCACCACTACGGCCGCCAACTTTTTTATCTGAAGTATTATTCTTTTTATAATAATCCATGCCAAACCAAACTAAGGCAGCACCAACAATAAACACAAAAATCAGCTTTTTCATTATTTTTAAAACTCCCAAAATTTTAGTTGTTCTTATTGTTTTTTATTAGCTTTGCAAACTAAAGATATTTTACATTAGCTTGCATACTTACGGTTAAACAATAAATACAACAACTACAAACTTACTATAATTACGAAATTCGTAAGAATTTCAATTATAAAAGCAATTACAGAGTTAGTCCTCTATAAAATTAAATTATATACTTATAAAATACTTTTTTTCCAAACATAAAATTGTTAAGAATAGTTAATTATATTTTTTTATAAAAAAGAGGGGAGTAAATATGAAAAATAATATTTTATTTTTGATTGTTGTTTTTGTACTTACAAATTTATCTTTGTATGCTTTTGAAAATGACTATTTTAGTGTATCTGATAATGGTTGGATAAATAGAAAAAGTTCAGAACCTAATGTTTATCATTTTACCTTAAAAGACTTTGAAAAAGAAAGTTCAAAAAACGTAGAACCACAAATTCTAGTTGAAGTAAATGAATTTAACCAGAAAAGATATCTAGATGATGATAATTCTCTTTTAAGTGCAGCAAAAACAGGAGCAAAAAAATCAATAGAACTCAGGACCAAAATAGTCAGAGAAACTTTTACCCAAGAAATAAAAAAAAGAGCTCCTTCTGTAACTACTAAGCAAATTGAAGATGTACTAAATAAAGAAATTGGAACAACAGAAATAGAAGAACCCTCTTTGACTATGGTAGATGGTCATAAAGCTGCTGTAATTAACTTCAGCATGGGCTATATTAAAATGAGAATGTTTATTTTCATTACATTAACCAAAGGTTTTGCGATAACAGTAACTTATACAGAACCAACCAGCATAGACAGCATACCAGAATATGATCAATTTATTTCTTCTTTTAACGCCAAAGGCGAAAAAGCAACTTATTATAATGCAGCGGTAGCTCCAATGATTAGATATGTTATTATCTTTGTAATTATATTTGTAATTGGGCTAGGATTAGCAATATTTTTAAAAAAAGCAAATTAATGATATAGACTTATGATAATCAGCTAGAAAAGCTTGTTTAATCAAGCTTTTCTATTAATTGTTTCTGTTCTTTTAAAATTCGTTTCATAATCTGATTATCAACAGAGTATTCTTTAGGAAGATTAGATTTATCTTCAAAGGCGGAAAGCCTTATATACAGATCAGGGTCCACGCCATTGATTCGAATAGCATTCTGTGTTTTATCGGTTTCTTTTTTCCTGGATTGCCACAGCTTTTCTGAAGTCTCGTTAGAACGGTCGGCAAATAAAAAATCTTTTTCTTCTATAATTGCCGTTGCTAGAGCCGCTTCTTCTAAGCATCCAGCCTCTTTTGCTTTGATAAGCATTACAGCCAATCGCGGTTCGGTAGGAATATTATTTACTTTTTTCCCAAAATCAGTAATCAAACCTTTTTCATCTATGATACCGAGCATTTTAAGTAATTCTATAGAGTTTTTAATACTTTCCTTTTTGGGACACTCAAGCCAGTTAAAAGTATAAGGGTCTTTTATTCCCCAATAATAGAGTTCTAAAATTGATGACGCAAGGTCAGAACGTAATATTTCCGGAACATCATCTTCCGCAAAATTTTCAAATTCTGCTTTACTATATAACCTTATAGCTTTGCCAGGCTTTAATCTCCCTGCTCGACCTGCGCGTTGTTTTGCAGAAGCTTTGCTTATTCTTGCTATTTCAAGCTTATTTAAGCCTGTTTCAGAATTAAACTGATTCTGTCTCATATAGCCAGTATCAATTACCGTTGTAATTCCTTCAATAGTTAGAGATGTTTCAGCAATATTAGTTGATAATATAATTTTAGGCTTGTTTTTTTCTGAACTATCACACCCATTTACGAAAGATGATACATTACAATTTCCCAATACCCTCTGTTGCTCTTTTATGCTCATAGAGCCATGAAGAGTTAAAATATCATGACTTTGCTGCACAGAAGTGCTTTCTAAAAAATCTCTAACTCTGTTGATTTCACCTATTCCTGGCAAAAAAACAAGATATTCTTCTTTTTCATCACAAGACGTAACTATTTCATAAATTGCTTTGGCGGCATTATCAAAATAGGCTCTACCAGTCCAAACAGGCATATATTCAACGGTTACAGGATATAAAAAGCCTTTTCCGTTAATAATTTCTGAATTGTCTAAGTAACCGCGAATTAACTCTGTGGCAATTGTAGCAGACATTACCATTAATCTTAAATCTGGACGAACTTCTTTTTTTATTTCACAACAAAGAGCAAGACCTAAATCAGCGTGAATACTTCGTTCGTGAAATTCATCAAAAATAACCAAACCTACATTTTCTAGAAATGGGTCATTTTGTATACGCTTAGTTAAAATACCCTCTGTTAATACCTCTATTTTTGTTGAAGCTTTAATATTAGAACTGAATCTTACTGAATGACCAATATTTTTACCTGGTTCAGAACCATCTATTTCTGCCATTCTAGAGGCAACAGCAACAGCAGCTACTCTTCTAGGCTGTAACATTATTATTTTTTTGCCTTCCAACCATGCTTCATTCATTAAGGCTAATGGAACCACAGTTGATTTACCTGCTCCTGGCTCAGCAGTCAAAATTAAATTCTTATTGGCTGATAAAGCCTTTTTTATTTCTTCCAAACTGGATTCTATAGGGAAAATCATTTTCTTTTAACATCAATCATTTAATTTAATCAATATTTCAGGTCGAACTCCATTTTTTCTATTCGCATCTAATCTGTTTTCAAAGCCATAAGAATCTATACTTTTCTGATCAAGAAAAGAATAACTCCTTAACCAATAACCATATGGAACATAAACTTTATATGAATTGTTTTTTTCAGAATCTAATTCCCTGAATAATTTACTGTTCAGAATTTGCTTTTCATTTCTACTTAAATATATGTCTAAAGCAGGCACAGCATAAGCAGAGGTATCTAAATTACTATATAAAAAAGTTAAATCATCATGATCGGGACAAACCACAAAATCAGAAATACTAGCAGGGCCTTGATAATTTTTTGCACCAAGCATTTTATATAATGCTGGATTTTCAAACATAGCTGAAAAAGAATTTTTATTTAATTGTAACGAAAGATTATTCAAACTTTTTAAAGACAATTCTATTCTTACCATTTTTTGTTTTTCAGAATTACTAAAAGCTTCATTAAAGAAATCTTCATTTAGCCATTTCTTCAAATCAGATTCGTTCCATTTAGATTTTATTGAAACAGAATGCATCGGTTTATTATCCAAAATATACTTACTTAGCAATAATGCTTTTTGCTGCTCTACCCCTAAAACAATCCATTCTATAGGTTCAGCCCCATTTTCTAAATTTCCATCTTGTTCATAATTACCAAATAAAACAATATCTCCTTGTTCAATAGATGATTTTTGAAGGTTTTTGGCAGATTCAAGTATTCTAGGATCTTGATTTTCCGCGATTAATGCTGAAGATAAATAATAATACGTTAAATAATATTCTTTTTGTTCATAACTTTTTTCAGCTAATGTTTTCAAATAGTCTTTACAATTTTTTATAATTTCTGTTTTTGAAACAGAGTATTTTTCTTTCAAATATTTATCTGCTTTCTGTAGATTAGCAAATAAATTTTTTGGATATTCATGTCTATTTTTCTTATCAAGTGCCTTAATATTCATACCCAATTTATGCATAAAAATATCAATACTAGTTTCTGCTTGGTGTTTTGAATCTTTATAATTATCTTTGGCTAAATGTTCAAAAATTTCTATAGATGGAATAAATAATCCCTTTTGCCTTAACGACAAAGCATTATTGTAATAAGCTTCATATATTATAAGTTTATATTGTTTTTTATCTTCCTCATTTGTTAATTCTTTAATAATGTATTCAGCATTTTTATAATCTTTTCTATTAATAAAGTCTTCTGCGAAAGCTTGTATATATTTTTTATATCTTTCGTTTGAATCTTTATAATTTTTACATAATTTATAACATAAAGCTTTCCTTAAATTATCTTTGTCATAACTCACTCTTAATTTAAAAATATTATCTGGATTAGATTTTATTTCTGATATGACTTTACCATCTTTTACAACTTTTACTTTTGGCAATTGAAGAATTTTATGTTTCTCATTACTAGAATTTAAATAATCATTTTTACAAACAGTTTCATATATTTCACTCTTTACACTATCAGGTAAATCATCACTAGGCAAACTACCATCTCTTCCATTATAAGGAATTTGGGGCAACCTGAAAAAAATTCTTTTTCTATTCTTATATGAATAAAATTCTAAATTCATATAAGAACTTACTTCGTATATTTCAGCATCTCGACCAAATACCCCTTTGCCTAAATAACATTCATAAGCATCATGGTATTTACCTCTGAAAAAAAGCTTTCTCGCATCTGTTGTAGAATATAAATAAAAATCATTTACATCTTTATAACCATCTATTTCTATCGAAAAGTAACATAATAATAACAAACAGCAAATAAATAATATTATTAATCTTTTTTTATTTCTTATATCCATATTATCTTCTTTTTTTATTGTTATAAATTGATTTTACTGTAGTCTAATATATTTATTAATAAAAAAACAAGCTAAAGCAAAACAGCCTCTGATGTTACTCAGAGGCTGCTTGGTTGTAGAACTTAATCTTTTGAATCGCATTTTTCCTTTTCGGAAACTTTCAATCTTTTGTGGCTAGCTTTAGCTTTTGGCCTTGCTTAGCCCTGACTTTAAAATTTTTTGATTTTTATTGTAGTTATTATACTTTTTTAGGTTATGATTTGGTGTAGTTGTTAGAGCCTTCGGCTCTTGGTGTAATTGCAGATAAAGTTACAAGTTACGATAAATCTTTTATTTCCATTTTTGGTCTTATATCTTATATCTTAAAAAACTTTTTATTTCGGAAAGTTGCCTTAAACAAGCTTCACGACCTAACCGATGAACTTTTTTAAGCTTTTCCGGTTTCATCTCAATGCGACCAATATTCAAATCTTCAGGAGGAGCAACTAGAAGAGTGTCACCTTTCTTTACTTCTTCCTTTATATATTCAAGTTCTGCATTATACACTTCGTGTCTATGTCTCAGACAGTCAACAACCTTAGGATATCTATGCAGCAAAAACCTGATAAACCACATATTTCTTGTAGGCTTTTTCTGAAAACCTAAAGGCTGAGTTAAAACAACTATGTTTCTTTTATAACCTAGCGTTTGAAAGTGCCGTAAAGGAATTGGATCGCAAAGTCCTCCGTCGTATAAAATATAATTATCTATAAAAACAGGTCTGCAAACCATAGGAAGAGAAGCCGACGCTCTAAGCCATTCCAGCATATCATAGTCAATATGATTCATAAGCTTATATACAGGCTTTCCCGTAGTTGCATCAGTGCAAACCAAATAAAAATTCATTGGATTTTCTTTATAAGTCTTATTGTCGAAAATATCAATTTCTGTAGGCAGAGTGTGATAGCTAAATTCGGCATTAACAAAATTACCTGTTTTTAAAAAGGATCTCAAGCTTATATAGTTTGGATTATTGCACAAATTTACGTTATACCGCAGTGCCCTACCTTTTTGCCTTGACTTTATATTCATTCCAAAACAAGCACCAGCAGAAACACCTATAACACCATCAAAACATGAATCTAAGCCTTGATTCATCAGTTCGTCAATTACACCGGCAACAAAAAGTCCCCTCATTCCTCCGCCTTCAAGAACCAATCCCTTTTTCATATAACTTTTCCTTTTTTTGTTTTTTACAATATAACATCTGCTGTAACAATCTATCAATTTGAGATTAATGAAGGTAGCAAGAACCAAACTAATGATTTCACTTTGTCCAATTTTCTAATTGCAAACCTTCTATTCGAGAGAATTCCTTCGTGTTGTTAGTTACAAGAATACCCTTTTCTGCTAATACTATAGAAGCAATAATCAAATCGTTTGCCCTAATTAACTGTCCTTTTGTTTCTAGATTGCTTCTAATTATTCCATAATATTCTGATGCTCTTTCTGAAAAAGAAATTTTTTCAAACACAGAAGTAAACTGATTATACATTTTTATTGTCTTTGCGTAATTTTTGCTTTTTCTTGCTCCATATTCTATTTCTGCCAAAACAATAGTTGGGATTACAATAGATTGAAAAGGAACTAAAGCAAAATGCTGCTCTAACAGAGGATATTTACCGTTTAAAGCATAAATAATGATGTTTGTATCTAAAAAATATTTCATATATTTATGTTTTTATCATATTCCCAAGAAATATCTTCGGGTTCTTCGTCTAATCCAAGATTTTTTCCACTTCCAAACAGTTTAAAAAAGTCTTTGGGGTATGTAGCTTTTAAATTTGAAGTATAGTCTAGTTCAAGGCTACAAGGATACTTCTGCTTAGCTACAGCCTGTTTCATAAACATATTTATCGCAACAGAAAGATTCATGCCAAGCGACTCAAATAGCTTTGTTGCTTCTTTTTTCAAATTTTCATCAGTTCTAAAAGTTATAGTTGTACTAGACATAATTCCTCCTATATTTATATTGTAACACATATATTTACATTGTGCAACATTTAAACAAACTCTGGAGAAGCGTCTTTATAAGAATTAAGCTAAAATAAAACAGCCTCCGATGTTACTCAGAGGCTGCTTGGTTGTCGAACTTAATCTTTTGAATCGCATTTTTCCTTTTCGGAAACTTTCAATCTT
>CAJOND010000021.1 GCA_905236675.1 Candidatus Rifleibacteriota bacterium
TGTTTCTGTTCAAAACGTTTAAGCCAGTTTTCAAAACGCTTATAATTATCATATTCAGTAGAAATGTCGAATTGATAAAGTGGTTTTGCAACACCACTAGACTCTAATTCCAAAACATAAGCTTCTGGAATAGTAATTTCATTTCCATCTAAAGTTTGTTTGAAAAGAGTCTGACCTCTAGCGGCTCTCACAATCTGTTGATTATCATTAGTAATAAGCGAACAGTCACCATGAGTTACAAGGCTTTTCCCAAAACGACTTTCCGTATTAATCTGAGCAGAATTATTTGCCGAAATCATTATTTCAGCAGTAAATAGTTGTAAGCATAAAGAATAGTTCTTGGCTTCTGGCGTAATTAGAATTTTCATACCAGAATTAGGTTTAACCATAATCATGTTGTCAGCATCCCAATATAAAACCAGGTAACCATTTTCTAATGTTCTTATGCTGTCTCCATGCATAATAGTCTGACCATTTTTTATTCTCTGCCAGTTTCGTTCTCCAGACGGACAAAAGTATACTGGGCCATCACACATAGAAACAATAAGATGACCTGGCACGTGATAATCATCATCATGGTAGTCTGGCAAAGCAGTTTTTGCCAAAGCAAAGACTTCACTACAAAAAAGCATTGGTAACAACATAAAAATAAAAACAATGAATAAGAAGCTTATTTTTCTAGATTGCCACGCATACTTCGTATGCTTACAATAATTGTTTGTTAAATTACAATTTTCACTATTCAGTTTTAGAAGTAACGATAAATTCATACTCATTAGAATGTTTTTAGCAAACGAAGCTTTGCTGTGTAGTCATCGTAGTCGTTGTCAGAATTTTCAAAGTCTGTTCGGCTACCAGAAAGGTCTATAATCAGCCTTGTGCTCTGATTATATTCTCTTGTAAGTGAAAGATTCAGTTTATCGTGAACAGAAAGAACACCTGAAGAATTTACGTTTTCACGCAGGTAATCAACACCAAGAGAAAGATTTTCATTAATCTTAGTGCTACCACCTAATCCGCTCCAGATTGTTCTTTCTGTGTTATTAGCTCTTTTATAATCAATATTTTCTATCGTATAAGAGCCATAAACTTTATTCTGATCATCAGATTCCCAAGTTAACTTCAAATCCATACGGTTAATATCACGGTCATTAAGGAAGTCCACATCATCTCTGTCTACCGTCTTGCTTAAACCTAGATAATAAAGCATATCTCCAGCTTTTTGATTCAATTCCATCCATAAGAAATCTATGTATCTATTCATAAAAGCTTTATCTTTAGAAAACTCATGTATTGGCTGATAATAAAAATCTATTCTTAAATTCTTGTAATATTCGCTAGGTTTTGCAGTCATTTGAAATTCGTTCTGAGTTCTTTTAATAGTTGAACGCAAATAATTGGCTATATTATCTCTCGATTCTTTATAGCCAATTCTAGTGCTTATATATTTGTTTAATTCATAATAAAACCGGGCATAATAACTTCTATCATCTCTTGGCGACTCTCCTAGAGGAGTAGCAAACTGAGTATCCGCATATTCTATTCCAGCCTCAGTTCTAAAATTTTCTCTTTCATAACCACCTTTAAAAATATATGCGGTACCTTCTTGACCACCAGCATCATCTCTTTTATCAAAATCGGTATCACTTCTTGCTACTTCTGCATTAAGAAAAATATTTTCCGTCGGCTTCATCTTTACATCCATAGATATAACACGATTGGATAATGTAGGTTGTTCTAAGCTTGAAGCCGCATTATCTCTTTCATCTTCGGTTCCAACAAAATTCAAACCAAGTTTCAAGGAATCATCTTTATGATGTTCAATTCTGAAACCACCTACATAACGAGGATTATCCAAATCTTCCTTTTCTGTTGCATAATATCCACCGAAAGCAGAAATACCAGTATCATCAAAATTATGGTTTCCATAAATACCTAAAAGATTCTGAGTCATTGAAAGTTCTGACATTTCTGGAAAAGCATGACCAAGAACTAGTCTTGATCTATCGTTTGCAACATCTAAAGTAAACTGATTCAGCATAAAATTATGATTATAGTTACTTTTATCATTAGTATAAGTTCCATCTACCAGCAAAGAAAGAGTGTCATTTTTCTTACCGGAAGAAAACAACTCATATCTATAGTTTTCTTCAAAGAATTCGCCTTCTTTAAATGGTGCTATATCTTTATTACCACTAATTCCTGTTGTATAAAAAGAAGTATCTGTATAAAGATTTGAACTGAAAAATCGATCTTCTTCCCATTCATTTAAATCATAATGCATAGGTTCACGATTATCAACAACAGGAATACTTATTGCAGGTGGTGGCGGAGTATTTTCTGATGCTGGAACAAACGGTATTCTATGAGGATTATCAGAAGATTCAAATCTTGGATCCATAGCTGTTGGAATCTGATTAGCAACGGTAGAAGACATTCTTCCACCTGTAGCTGAATCAAGTGCTACAGCTGGTGCCAATGCTGGAATTACTGGAACAGGTGCAACTTCTGGAACCCCCAAGGGGTTAAAACCTGAAGAAAAATTGTTCCCAACTAGTCGCTGACCATTAATCGGAGTATTTTGAACTGTTCCCTGGATAAAAGAATTTGGATTAGTAAAACCACAGCAAAAAGTAATCAGAAAAAACGCCAGAATTACTAATGAACTTCTGGCGGGTCTTTTCATTTTTATGTATTTTTTTGCCTTTGCTTTTTTCAACTTTATTATTTCTCTTTGTCACCAATTGCATTGTGCAATTAGCCCCCTTTTTGAAAGGGGTAAAAGTTTAAACTTATCACAAGAATCCTAATCTAATTAGAGTTATTTTTTCTTACTTAAATTCTTAACATAAAGAGCTGGGTTTTGAGTTTTACCATTCTTGCGAACTTCAAAGTGCAAATGATTGCCTGTTGCTACACCAGTAGAACCTACCTTAGCTATTAATTGACCTTCTTTAACAATCTGACCATTCTTAACAAGAATCTGACTGCAATGACCATAGCGGGTAGAAATGCCGTTTTCATGGCTAACTATAACAAGTTTTCCATAACCGCCTCTTGAACCAGCATAGATAACTCTGCCAGGTGCAACACAATAAATACCAGTTCCTTTAGGAGCAGCTAAATCAACACCTGCATGGAATTTTTGTTCCTTCTTTACAGGATGGTATCTCCAACCATAAGTGCTGCTTAACCAACCTTTAGTAGGAGCTTTCCATGCATACTTTTCATTGTTTTTACTAGAAACAGTAGTAACCTTGTAATTCTTAACCTTCTTAGCAGGAACTTTTATAGATTGTCCAGCTTTAAGAACGGTGTTTGTCATGTTGTTGGCATTAACAATATCTCCAACGCTGGTGTTATATCTTTTTGCAATTATTGAAAGAGATTCACCAGTCTGAACCTTATGGGTTATAAGAGTTGTTTCTTCTGGTACTTTTTCTACCTTTTCTGTTTTTTCTTTCTTAATAACACGATAAAGCTTTTTATTAGGATTAATAGTTAAATTTTGACCTATTTTAAGCTTATCACCATCAATTCCATTATCTGCTTGAATCTGAGCAACAGTAGTATTATATTTACTTGCAATTTTAGAAAGACTATCACCTTTTTCAACTTTATAAATAAAGCTTTCTGGAGCTTCTTTTTCATCTTCTAATTCTTCCGATTTAATGAATGCTGGAATAGCAGGAACAGAAATAGCACCATTTTCTTTTTTAATTTCATTAACAGCAGCAATAGAAGCTCTAGTTGATTTAGAAAGATTTAGTTCAACACTTTCTTTTTCTTCTTTTTTATTATTTTTAGTTTGAGCTTTTGCAACAACAGGTGCTGGTTTGTTTAAAAAGTCTTCATTAGAAAAGGATATATCTGCTTTCTTTGCAGAAGCAGCAGCAGCAACCGTTGGAAGATTGTTGTTCAATTTAACCATCTGAAGCTTTTTAGGGTCTTCAACTTTTTGAGGTTTATCTGCTTTAACTACAGGAAGAGTGCTAAGAGTTTTTTCTTCAGACTTAGCAATTTGTAAATTAGCTTTATTTTCAGCAGGAATCTTTATTTTTTGATCTGCCAATAGAACATGACTCTTAAGATTATTAACATTAATAATACTTTCAATGCTTACATTAAAACGGTTAGCAATACGAGAAAGAGAATCACCTTTCTTAACAGTATAAACCATTGAATTATTCTGAGTAGGAACTTTTATTTTCTGACCAGCTTTAATAACATTGTTATCAAGCTTGTTTGCTTTCTTAATAGCTTCTGTTCTAGCACCAAATAATTCTGCTATATTAGCAAGGGAATCACCGGGCTGAACAGAATATTCAACAAAATTAGAGTAGCTGTCTTTGTTATTAGCAGCTGCAACAAAATCTGCTGAAACACTTTTTGAAACTTTTACTTCTTCAGGAGCGATTTTTTCTACTTGTGGAACTGATTTTTCAGAAGCGATATTTTCTTTGTGGGAAGTAGTATTTTCATGGGCTGTTACTATATCGTTTACTCTTACAGGAAGAACCGCATAATTTGCGTCTGCCATTCGAAAACTCTGAATAAACGAATTGTTCTGGAAAGAGCTTTCAACTACAAAAGCTTCTTCGCTTTCTGCAAATACTAATCTGTCAATAGCAATAGCAGATGTTTCAAGTGCTACTATTGCTAGTAAAATCAAGACTGAATAATGTCTTGCCCTTAAATTATTCCACACTTTTTTGCTCCTTAAGAAAAAAGAAAACTAATTGAACCCTGCCCATAGGGTCTTTGTAAAATATCGTCATTTATTTTTTAAAACTTTAGCAATTAGTTTTGTTAGAAGGAGCTAAAAACAAAAAAATCTTTTAATAATAATTATTAAAAGATTTTTTTGTTTAGTAAATAATTACTTAACTACATTGTAGTCGCTTTCTTTCTTTTTATCGGTTTCGTCAGCAAATAAAGCTTCTAAGAATTTTTCTGGTTCAAAAGGCATTAAATCATCCATTTTTTCGCCAACGCCTATAAACTTAACAGGTGCATTCAATTCTTCTTCTACAGCAAAAAGAACACCACCTTTAGCTGTACCATCAAGTTTTGTTACAATAAGACCAGTAATAGGAATTATTTCATTAAACTGTTTTGCCTGCTGAACAGCATTCTGTCCTGTAGTAGCATCTAAAACAAGGAATATTTCATGAGGACCGCCATCGCTTTCTTTTTGAACGATCTTCATAACCTTGTTAAGTTCTGCCATAAGATTAGCCTTAACATGCATTCTTCCAGCGGTATCTATTATAAGTAAATCAGCTTCTCGTTTCTTTGCTGCATGAATAGCATCAAAAACTAATGCTCCTGGATCTCCACCTTCTTGACCTCTTATAACTTCGACTCCTGCCCGTTCTCCCCAAATACCAATCTGATCTATAGCAGCCGCTCTAAATGTATCGCCTGCTGCCAAAATAACTTTTTTGCCATCCTTTTTGTATTTGTTAGCAAGTTTAGCTATAGTTGTAGTTTTACCGACTCCATTCACTCCTATTATTATAAAGACAGTCAATCCATTTGGATTCATTCTAGGAGATTCGGTATATTTAGCAAGCTTATTTCTTAACTGATTTCTTAAATCTTCATAAATAAGTTTTGGATCTTTTATTTCTTCTTCTTCAACTTTTTTATTAAGGTTTTTGAGAACTTCTTCTGTTGTTTTTACTCCAACATCAGCTTCAAATAATGTTTCTTCAATTTCATCAAGCAAATCGGCATCTATTTTAGTTTTTCCAAAAACCAGTTTTTTTAATTTTCCAATAAAACCAGATCTTGTTTTTTCTAATCCATTTGTAAGTCTTTGGAACCAAGTAAGTTCAGGTTCCTCCTTTTTGACTTCTTCAACAGATGAAGTTTTTTGTTCTTTATCTTCAAAATTTTTCTTTTCCGACTCTACTTCTTGTTCTTTATGTGGCGATATTACATCTTTTCCTTTTTGAATCTCTAAGGCTTTGTTTTGTTCAATTTTTAAAGAAGAAGTCTCTGAATCTATTTGTTTTTCAGTTTTATCGCCTGATTCTTCAATTTCTTCTATTTCATCAAGTACGTCATCAAATGGCAATAGCCATGCCATAAGCATCATGACTACCCCACCAAGACCTGTTACACTTGCAACAAGAGTTTGAGACGAACCAGCCTGATAAAATATAAGTAGTCCTTCAATTAACAAACAAATACCTATTAGAAAAACTACTACTCTAGCTTCGTCCCAAGGTTTTGAAGAAACATCTACACTATCGTTTTTTTCTACTATTTCTTTATTTTCTGACTCAACATTTTTTTTTGGTTCTTCGCCCATAACAAAACACTCCTATGCTGCCTTTTCTGTAAGATTTATATTGCGTTCTTTAGGCGAGCCTTTTCCATCAAATGTAAATTCTTTAATTTTATCATTATCTTCAAGCCTAATAGAAATTGGCTTAGAAATACCACCTTTTTGCATAGTTACACCATAAATAACATCAACGGTCTGCATAGTTTCTTTATTATGTGTAATAATAAGGAACTGAGTCTTATCTGCAAAATTACGAAGCATTCGGTTAAAACGTTTTACGTTGGCTTCATCCAAAGCAGCTTCAACTTCATCTAGCAAACAGAAAGCCGGTGGTTTAACTTCAAGAATAGAAAACAACAAAGCCAATGAAATCATGGACTTTTCACCACCAGAGAAAAGCTCTAAAGTAGTAAGTTTCTTACCTGGAAGTTTGCATACTACATCAACATTAGATGTCAAAACATCATTTTTGTCGGATAGTTTCAAAGTACCACTTCCACCAGGGAAAAGTATTTCGAAAATATGTTCAAAAGCAGTATTAACAAGATTAAAAGCTTCCATAAACTTTTCTGCGGAAGTTTTTTCTATTTCATCAATAAGATCTTCAAGAGAAGTAGCAGCTTCCTGTAAATCAGAAAGTTGTGAATTTAAAAAGTCGAATCTTTCCTTTGCCTTATCATAATCTTCTATAGCAAGCGGATTTACAGTTCCCAATGCCATCTGTTCAAAACGTTTGTTGTTAATACTCCCAACCAAATCATCACGACTATCGTATTTCTTAGGGTTAAACAGAGCAGGATCCTGATTATAAGCATAATCACCATTAAGAATACCTTCTTTGGTACTTATGTGAGTATTTATCTCTGCTAACTTTACATCTAACTCGTTAAGTTTATTTTTGGTAGAATCTACAATCTTAACTCTGCTCTGATAAGTTCTATCCAGGGTTTCAATTTCTCTAGACATTTTCGAATATTCTTCCTGAACAGCTTCAATTGCTTGAGCAATAGTATCTCGTTTTTGAGAAAGCTCTTCGATTTCTGTTTGTAAGCAAGTAACTTTTTGTTCGCTTTCCTTACTCTGAGTATCTAATTCAGTAGCTTCATCCGTAGCTCTCTTTTTACGTTCTTCATAATCCCTTCTACGTTTTGTAGCAGCATCAATTTCTTTTTGGATAGCCTTCTTTCTTTCTATTACCTGAGCCAATTCTATCTTTTTATTCCCGATCATTTCGTTAAGAGCACTTAGACGAGCTAGAATAGCATTTTCGGCATCTTTTTGGCTTTCCAAAGCTTCTTTTAAATCTTTGTCTTGCTTTTCCAAGTTATTTAATTCAGCAGTATTTTCTGCTAATTCTTTTTTATAACGAGAAACACCGTCTATTATTGCTTCTCGGTCAGCAGTAATATTATTGAAATCATTTTGTTTAGAAGCAAGTTCAGTAGAAGAAACTTCATACTGACTCTTAAAGAAACTAAGAGAGTTTTCACGTTGAGTAATAGTTGTTTCTCTGTTTCTGACAGAATCTGAAAGTTTTTGTCTCTCAGCTGTAAGCTTACTATACTGTATTTTTACATTTCTTTGCTTACTTTCAAGAGAAGTTATTAAAGAAACAAGATTTTCTAACTCTCTCTTTCTGCTAAGAATGCCTGAAGATTTCTTTTCTTCGCCACCACCTGTCATAGAACCAGAAGCACTGACAGTTTCGCCATCAAGAGTAACAATTCTGTTGAAATTTCTACTGATTCTAGTATAAGCAACAGCATTATCTATATTATCGAAAATAAGAACACGACCTAAGAGATTACTTAAAGCCGTATAATATTTTGCATCAAATTGTATTATTTGTAATGCAACACCAAGACAACCCTTGAAATTTGGCTTGTCAACAGTTGGAGGAGCTTTCATTAAGTCTAAAGGCAAAAATGTAGCCTTCCCAGCTTTATTTTGCTTCAAAATAGCAATAGCTGACTTTGCTGTTTCGGCATCTCTAGTAATAATGCTCTGTATACTTCCACCAAGAGCTGTTTCTAAGGCAACTTCATAACCGTTAGGAACTTTTATCAGTTCTCCAACTATACCGCAAATTCCTGGCAATCGACCAGAATCCTTTAAAGCTAAAGCTGCTTGAACACCTCTATAAATGCCACTCTTATCATTATGCATCAATTCTTCCGTAATAGCTTTACGGCTAGTGTTGATTTTTATCTGATCAGCAATTGAATTGAGTTCTTCTTCTGTGGTTTTACATTCTTTTTCCACTGTTGCTAACCGTGTAAAATCACTATTCAATTGATTTTTGTTAAGTTCAATTTCTGATTCTATGGTAGATATTTCTTTTTCTAATTTTGCAAGCTTTTCTTTTATTCCATCTATATTTGCTTTAGCATTAGCAACATTAGATTCACCTCTAGCTAACTGCTGTTCATATAAAGCAATCTGTTGCTGTGCCACATTATTGCTGGATCTTAACTCAGCAACTTTAAGAGCAAGTTTTACAGAAGCATCTTTATCTTTAGCAAGAGCTGCAACATGTGAATCATATTCTTTTTTTACACTAATTACATTAGAATTAAGTTCTTCTAAATTTTCAGAAACTTCAGACTCTTTATTTTCTTCATTTCTTAGACGGTCACCAGCATCTGATATTTCTGCATTTCCATCTAACAAATATTTTTCTAAATCATCTAATTCTTCTTTCAATCTGCCACTACGAGCCTGTTTTTCTTTAATATCCTGCAACAATTGATTAATATTATCTCGACGAGCATCTATCTGAATATTAATCGTATTAACTTCTGTTTGACGTGCTTTTAAAACTGAATCAAATTCATCAAATTTAACTTTTGCTCCAGCTTTCTTTGCATCAACTTCAGCTATAAACTTTTCGATTTCATCAATTCTTGATAAAAGACCTACTCTCATCGAATTAATGTTTTCTCTTTCACCATAAAAAGAATTCAAATCGAACAATATCAAATCAATCTCAAGTTGGCGAATTTCAGCTGCTAAAGCCTGATATTGACGAGTCTTTTCTGCTTGTTCTGCTAAAGGACCCAATTGACTTTCTATTTCAGAAATAATATCTGTAATTCTAGTCATGTTGGTTCTAGTATGGTCCAGCTTTTTTAATGCATTTTCTTTTCTATGCTTAAATCTAGTAATGCCAGCAACTTCTTCTATCAATACTCGTCTTGGTTGAGTTCGTTGGAAAATAATATCATCTATGTCGCCTTGCCCGATAACAGAATATCCATCTTTTCCTATACCAGTATCCATGAGAAGTTCTTTTATACTGCTCATAGTTGTTCTTGCATTATTTAGAATATAATTGCTTTCTCCTGATCGGAAAAGCTGTCTACCTATTCCAACCTCAGAAAAATCAACAGGCATAGAATGATCTTCGTTATCAAGAATTAATTTAACTTGTGCAAAACCGGAAGGTCTATATTCTGAAGAGCCTGCGAAAATAACCTCGGACATTTTAGTACCACGAAGTGCTTTGGCGCTCTGTTCACCTAAAACCCATCGGATAGCATCACAAACATTGCTCTTTCCAGAGCCATTAGGACCTATAATAGCTGTAAGTCCAGGAGTAAAATCAAAAACAGTTTTACGGCCAAAGGACTTGAAGCCCATCAGCTCAAGGGACTTAAGATGCATGAATCTGTGCCAACCTTATTTTTTTTAACTTAATATAATTTAATAATGCTTCAAGCTGAATTATTAAGATATAAGACCATAATTTGAGATAAAAGATTAAAGAATTATTCTTATATCTTAAATCTTATGTCTTATATCTTTCATCTTAAAACTTTTTCGTTAATATGCCATATTTTACTGTAAATATCAAGTATGCTGATTTGAAGATTAATATTCACTATTTGGCTGACCAGGGACATAATTCTTACCGGCTGAATCTTCAAGCATTTTTATTACTTTATCTTTCTGGATTTCTGACAGGCTATCCAAACTTGCTTTTGATGAAATTGGCACAAGTATTTCTAAAACCTTAGAATAGCGTTTCATTTTATAAGCAGCTTCAGCTTTAGCTATTCTATACAATCTATTATTAGGTTCAGAAGCAAGAAGCTGGGAATAAAAGAGATATGCCTTATGATACTTACCTGATTCCAAAGCTTCTCTTGCCATTTGTTCCATAACGCTTTCAGAAGATAAAAGAAATTCAACGGGAGGATAAGGAGTTGGCAAAGCTAAATCAGATGGAAGTCTTAATGTATCAGAAGGAATAGATTCTTTTATCAAAACAGGTTCCATCAATTTTGTTGAAGCACCAGGATTCTCAGAGCTAGATGATTTTGGAAAAGCATGACCAAAATAAGCTTTTTTATAAAAATTTGCAGAAACCTGTGGATCATTCATATCTTGTTCACTAGGCTCAACGCTAAAAGAACCGCTACGATACTCAAGCTCTCTTAATAAATTTAAATACCGAGTGACTATAGGATGGTTCGGAGATTGTTTTTGAGCTTTTTTAAACCATTTTTTCGAATTATTATAATCATTAAGATAAAAGTCGCTCATCCCCAAAATAATCAAAGCTTGAAGATTATCAGGATAAAGTTTCTGAAATTCTAATGCTTTATCAGAAGCTTCAGAATATTTACCATTCTGATAAAGTCTTTCTGCTTCTCGAAGAGATCTTGGCATCTCTCCAGAATTAAGCAAACATGTTGTTATCTGCAACAAAAGAAAGACTGTTATCAGTTTAACTTTATTCATTATTAAAGGAATTATTTAATTTTCAATTATTGAGCCGGCGTAGAAACACTTTCCGATTGTTTTTCTTTTTCAGTCTGTGTTTTTGAATCAGAAACAGGTTCAGCTTTTTCACCTTCTGTTTTATTGATTATTTCCTTTTGCTCTGAACTGCCTGAAGAATTACCAGGTTTATTCCATTCAGAGTTATCGTCAATAATAATAGTCTTTGGCATAGAAAGTCTTTGATTAACTTTTACTTTGGGAGCAAAATCATCAAATTTATTCCCTTGAGAAGATGAGAATTCCTTAGGTTGCCCTGCACCAGGACCAGTGCTATGTTCCAAATCCCAAGAATCTGGTGTTGGTTCAGGTGGAGCAAATTCCTCTTGATTAGCTATGTGCTGATAAGCATGATGTGCTGTAATCATAAAAATAGCCAGTAATATAACTACTACGCCCCATTTCCAAGTTTCATTTCCTGTGTTCATTTAATTCTCCAATATAGCCAAGTATATTTTTATATTAGTTTTTTTCTTCATTCAAAGGGAATGTAAAAACCAATGTTCCGTTAACAAGGTCGTTTTCGGCAAAAACAAAGTCTGCCGCTCTTATAGTATTAACTGGGAAATCTTGAAAATACTTAAGTATTTTAGTCAAGTTTTCTTTTTTAATTGAAAAAGTAATTTTTATGGGAAGAATATTCAGTCCTTCCCAGTTATCTTCACTTCCTTCATCGACATAAGCGTCTTGTGGCATTCCATTTTCATCTAAGTTAGATAATTTTTCATCACCAGATTGGGAACCATTGGTATCGTTATCCTGCCCTTCACTATTCTTTGTTGAATTATCATTCTGATTTGCCGAGCTATAAACCTCCATATCACTTCCATAATCATCGGGTTTATAATAATACGTATTATATAAATCGTAGCTTTTTACCATAAAAATTTTATGCAAACTTTCATTTATGAACAAACTCATTAACTGACCTTCTTGCCCAATATTTAACAATATATTTTCACGAATTTTATAACTATCCGAAGCTACAGATTTAATTGAATCCTCTAGTAATTTCACTTCGGAATTCTTACGAATCAATTCCTCTTCTTTTTGTTTTATCTCTATGTTTAAAGAAGTTAAAAGAACCAAATTTCCTAATACAGCAAAAACAATCACAGCTATTATCATAAAGACGGTATTTATCAATATCTTGTTCATTTCAACACCCCCTTTAAAAGGAATTCGACTCTTTTACCATCATCCGTTTCTCTAAGAGTAATTCCAATATATCTTAAAATAGCCGACGGCAATGCATTCCCATTAGAATCTTGAGGATTAGTAGTTAAAGCGTCAGAAAAAGCACTTACCTCAATGGCATTTTCGGCAAAACCGTGAATTACTATTACATTCCCGTCAAAATCTTCTTTTATCTGTTGTTCAGTTAATGGTGAAGAAAGTTTACTTGTATAGGAAACAGGCAAAATATCAGAATTAGCGTTATTAGATTTCTGTTTTATCTGTTCATTCTGCTTTACTTTTTTTATTTTAACAGGTTTTTTTTCTATATTTTCAATCGGTTTAGTTTCTTCATCTCTTTTGACTTCATTTTCTCCAAAAATGTCAAAGAGTTCATTATCTATCTCTCTGCTTTTCTGATTTTTTTCCGGCTCTTCAATTTCATAGAATGCTTCACCACTATTCCCGTCAAAGTTATCAATAATTGTTTCAGGAACAGGTTCTTCGTAAGAATCTAATTCATTATTGCCACTATCCATTTCGTCTTTTGCTATAAGCTGTATTTGTTCTGCTTCTTGTTTATTTCTAACAAGAATATCTGTTATCTGCATTTTTTCTGGTTTAACATTACTAACAACCTGGAACAGATAATTTAATGCATTCTTTTGGAAAATCACTGGTTTCACTAATTTTAAAGAATTTTCACAGAGTCTGATTGGATTTGAATCTTTAAATTTATTATTGTTGTCTTTCTGACTATCTTTATACTCTTCTAATCTTTTATCTATTGCTTTTATAGCAACTTTTAAATTATCAAGTTCGTCTATCTTTTCTCTAAATTGAAAATAAATAAAGATAGAAGCTAAAACAAAAGAAACTAAACCTAGAATCAAAGGAACAGTATTTGCTAATTGTTCAAGGTCCTTTTCTTTCTTTTTTAACCTTATGAGAGCTAGCAAATCCATCGTTTCAGAATTATCTCTAAAATTTGTTAAACAAGCCCCAATAGCAGGAACAAATGGTAACAGTTTCAAATTATTGTCAACTTTTATATTATCTTGATTAACAGTTGGAATAACAGGACTAATATCTATTTCTGAAGAAATATCTAAGGCATTAATTTTTGTAGGAGAAAAGTAATTCTGTTCAAAACCAAGAACATCAGGAATAGAACTACCGCCACCCATAAAAAATAGAGCATCTACTTGATTCAATTTACTTACAGCCCTAAAATAATCGAAACTAAAACGAATCTTTTGCGAATACATTTCTAATTCACTTTCTCTAGGTGGATTAGTCATTTCAGAAACGCCAGAAGGTATATATCGATAAAACTTTAATTTTCCTGCTGAAAAAATATTTAAATGTGTACCAGAAAAACCGAAATTAACGATAGATAAAGCTGGTAATCCAGCTATATCAACAATAGACTGTAAAGATAACGTAGAAAAAACATCTGTATATACAGAATCTGGTTTTATTCCTGTACCTTCAAATAAGCTCAGATGAGAATTTAATAATTGTAAAGGTACAACTGCTAATGCTATAGAAAGAGGATTCCCTCTTATAACAGCATATGAATATGTAAATTCCTGATCTTTAAAATGAGGTGATAGTATTTTTTTAGCTTCCCAAGGCAATATTTGACTAAACTGTTCTTGTTTAACAGTATTTGGAAAATCCAAAAGTTTTACTTGCAAATCTCTATTATAAAAAAGAGATATTATTTTCTTACATTTAAATAAATCCAAGCTTTTAGCCAATTTTGCAATAGCTTCAGTTATCTGTTTATTATATTCTTCTTCATTCATAAAAGTATCAAAAGAAGCAATATCTACCTCTTCAATATTCAACAGTCTCTTTTCTTTATTTGTTACTTCTATTAATATAGCTTTTACAGATTTTGTACCTATATCAATTGTTCCATACAAACCAGGAGTTATATTATTTTTCATATTGCCTCCGTATACTTACCTAGACCGTCTCTACCCTTATAGTTAGCTATACCTAATCTAGAGATAGTCTTACGCGAAACTTCTTTATTTCCTTCAAATAAGATAGCTTCAGAATGAAGATTCATAAGCAAACCGTCTTTTGTAGCATTTAAAATAACCTTAATTGTTCTATTAGGTTTTAATTCGGATACATATGTATAGTTAAAGGGTTTGAAATTTTTACGAATCTTACCCAACCCTCTTTCTAGTCCTCCATCTGCAGCATGAAAAACTATAACTTCAATAACATCAGAACGACTCAAATCTAGTGCTTGAATACTAATTTCCTGACTGCCTGCAACCAATATAAAAACAACTGTTGTTACTAAGAAAGTTAGATAAATACTAAAACCTCTTCGATTCATACTAACCTCTTTCTAAAACAGAACAAACGAGACGTTGTTTCATTTGAATCCGCAAGTCCATTTCCATTTCTGTCTTCATAAATGCTTATTTTAATAAAGAAAGTTTCATTATCATGCTTTCTAAGGCTTAATTCATTATAATTATATCCAGCCGGACAACTTACATTTTCTGATAAATCTTTTAAAGACAAATCAAATTTGTTTTTATATAAAATCTGTTTTCTTAACCATATTCTAGCTTCAGTAAAACAACTCCGTTCTTTCCAAGAAGAGGCTACAGCAGCATATTTAGCATTGCTCCATTTCAACAGATTCAAAAGAGCAGTAATCGTTAACCCCATAATAAAAATACAAATAGTAACTTCTAAGAGAGTAAATCCTTTTTTATCCATTGCTATTCACTCTCCAATCTGGCAAAAACAAAAAAGACTCTAATTGTAATTCTCTATCTGCATTATTCACTCTTACTTGAAGTCTGACAATATTTTCTTCATCTGGAGGCAATAAAAGAGTAACTAATTTCCAGCCTGGTTTCAGCTTAAATCTACAAGACAGTTTCCTTAATTTTCCAGCTTTAAGATTACCATTTAAAAGTTCTGATTTAGCTAATTCAATCTCTCTTTCAGCCAAAAATGCAGCTTCTGATTCAAAAGCCGCATAGTTATTAAGTTTTGAAGAAATATCAAAGCCAGCAAAAATAACAGCTAAAGAACTAGATAATACTATTAACGTCAAAAGAACTTCAATTAAACTGAAACCCTGTTTTTTGCTTTTAGACTGTTCTTTTAAATTCATAGTTTTATAGTTATTGTTGCTAATTTTCCATTAGAAACTTTTAATAATAGATTTAATCTAGAAGTTTCTCTTCCTTCTATTTTAAATTTACCTTCTTTATCAACTTCTATTAGACTAGGAATACTTTGATGATAAAAATCTTGAACTTCAAGAAAAGAAGTTGAAGAATCAGAATTAACTAAAGTTTGAAATTTTTCATTAAATACAATTCTAAGGTTTAAATTTCGAAGTCTTGCCCTGTTTTTGCAACTCTGAAAGAAAGCTTGGGCTCTATCTGTAGCTGATTTTATTCGAGTATCCACAACGATGCCTGAGTAAGCACCTACTGCAGCTCCAGATAAAATGCCTATAACAAGAAGCACTACTAGAACTTCTATAATAGTAAAGCCTGAATACTTCTTTCTGCCATTAATAAATATATGTCGGTGGAGACGTAAATGGCTTTGTTTTTCAGGCTTTAAAAAGCTATTTTTCCCACAGCTATTCAGCAAGTTCAAGACTTACCAGTAATGGTGAGCACTGTCTTTTTGACCATCTGCCCCCATCTGCCCATTCATACCTATCCATCTAGTACCAAGTCTTATACCACAAACAACACCACGTCCACCCATTTTACCGTCCGAACCAATAATCCAGAGCGAAGTATTATCTGTGTTATAAAATCTATAACTAGAACCATTCCAAGTATAACCCCAACGATTTGCAGCTTCAGGACAAATAAAAAGCTTAACATCCTTAGCAGTATCGTTAAGAGGTAAAAGAGCATTAGAGTATTTCCAGCGCATATTACCAGATCTATCAATCCAGGTCCAACGGTTCTTGCCGGCATCTAATTCGAAATTCTTTGCTTCCCAAAGAGAAATCAAACTTTCAATGCCTTTTTGATTGGAAAGACATGATTTTGCACGTGCCATAGAAGCAATACTCTGATACCTAGGTATCGCAATAGACACTAGAATACCTATTACTAGAACAACAATTAAAAGTTCAACCAGTGAAAAACCTTTTCGCATATCGCCTCCACAAATTTAAGCTATAGGTTTCATACTATCAAGATAATAATTTATCCTACAATTTTACCAATGTCAAATAATGGTAAGTACATTGATAAAGCTATGATTACAATAAAAATTGCCAAAAAGACAACCAATGCAGGCTGTAGCAAAGAAACAGCTGTTTCTAAAGCCATTTCCATATCCCTTTCATAAATATTGCCTGCTTTTTCTAACATTTCACCCATATTACCGCTTCGTTCTCCCACATCAGTCATTAATATTATACTTTCTGGGAATAAGTTTCTATATCTCCCTATGGACTGAGATAGAGATTCACCTCTACTAACCGACTCTCTTACTTCGACCATTGCCTTTTTATACATAACATTACTTAAAGCTTTTTCAACAGCTTGCAAAGAAGTAAGTATAGGAACACCACATCTAAGAAGAGTTCCTAAAATTCTAGCAAAAAGAGCTATCTGAATCTGTTTTATAACATCTCCTAAAATAGGAAATTCTGTAAAGAATTGAGTTACCAATTGTTTCCCTTTTGTAGTGCTCATAATCAATTTCCAAATCAATATGAGCCCAACGATTACAGAAATAATAATTAAGTAATGATGAGAAATAAAATTAGAAACGTTAAGAACAAAAAGAGTAAGCCCTGGTAATTCGTGACCTGTTCTCTTAGTTCCTTCAACAAATTGCGGAAAAACATAAACCAATAAAGCAATTACGACTACAAGCGAACTAATCAGCAAAAACAACGGGTAAATCATGGCCTGAATAATTTTCTTGCCCAATTTATACATAGTATCATAGATGTAAGAATATCGTTCCAAAACTTCACCAAGCATTCCACCTACTTCACCAACTTCTACCATCGTTATGAAAAGAGATGGGAATACTTCTCTATGATTTTTTAAAGCTTCAGAAAATGATTTACCGGATTCTATTTTTTCTTTTATTTCCTTTAGTAAAATTCTTAAAGAATAATTAGATACTTGTTTATATAAAGCTGTTAAACTCATTAATAAAGGACAACCAGCTGATATAAGATTAGATAACTGAATAAGGAAAAAATTCATATCTTTGTGGGATATTCTTATTCTTTTTTTGTGAGTGTTGACTAATGTTTGAATAGGAGCAGGAACTATATCAATAACAATGTAATTTCTATCTGACAGCCAGGTTCCGACTTCTTCTTTTTTTTCGGCATCAATTTCACCAGAAACTTCATTGCCATTTATATCAAGAGCTTTATAGGAATATCTCATATTTAATATTCTGCTCCTAAGCCGTGACCTGTCTTATATCTTCGCCTCTAGTTAAACGAAGAACTTCTTTTAGTGTGGTAACACCTTTTATTGCTTTCTGCAAACCATCTACACGCATCGTACGCATTCCAGATTTTATTGCAGCTTGTCTAATATCTCTAGCCGAAGCAGAATCAAGAATTAAACTATGAATATCATCATTAATTGTCATTATTTCATGAATAGCAGTTCGTCCTGCATAACCTGTTTTTCGGCAAGTTAAACAGCCCTTACCTCTAAAAAGTACAGTGTTATTAAAACCATATTCTCTTAAAACATCAATATGATCTTGATTTTTTATCTCATACGAAATACGGCAAGATGGACATATTTTTCTAACAAGTCTCTGACCACCAACTCCTATAACGGCAGAAGCAACCAAATAAGGTTCAACACCCATTTCTATTAACCTGGTTACAGCTGAAGCAGCATCGTTTGTATGAAGAGTTGAAAAAACCAAATGACCTGTTAAAGCAGATTCAATTGCAATTTGAGCTGTTTCAAAATCACGTATTTCCCCGATAAGAATTACGTTAGGGTCCTGACGTAATATAGAACGCAAAGTTCTAGCAAATGTTAATCCAATTTCGGACCGAACTTGAACCTGGTTAATACTTGGTATTAAATATTCGACAGGATCTTCAACAGTAGTAATATTGATTTCCGGACTTTTTACAAAATTGATTGCAGCATAAAGAGTAGATGTCTTCCCAGAACCAGTAGGACCTGTCATCAAAACAATTCCATTAGGAGCAGATGATAAAGTTTTAAAAAGTTTAAGTAAATCTTCATCAAAACCAACTTGATCTAAGGTTAAAGACAATCGGCTCTTATCTAAAATACGTATGACTATTTTTTCTCCAAACACCGTTGGGAGAGATGATACACGCAAATCTATACTTTTATTTTGGACAATAACTTTTATACGTCCATCTTGAGGAAGACGCTTTTCTGAAATATCCATTTGAGCCATAATTTTTAATCGAGATATCAACTCGCTTTGAATAGCTTTTGGAGCTTTCATTAATTCATTTAAAATACCGTCAATTCTATATCTTACCCTGACAATATCTTCATCTGGTTCTATATGAATATCGCTTGCCTTATCATTAATAGCCTGCTGAATAATGGTATTTACCAGATTTATAATAGGTACATTCTGTTCTTCTTCATTAAGATCAAAAGTTGTAAAGAAGCTTTCGTCAAGGGTTACTTCAGTTTTTCTCTCAGCGGCAAGATTATCAACAGCATTTTGTAAACTTTCACTATTTCCATAATAGTGTTTTATAGCAGCTTCTATTTGTGATTCCGGACTTATTCCGACCTCTAATTCATAACCTGTCTGAAAAGTTATTTCATCTATGATAAAAACATCTAATGGATCGGCCATTGTTATTTGAAGTCTGTTACCTTCAAGTTTTACCGGAAGAAGGTTATGGCTTCTAACAATTCCATCAGGAATAGTAGTTAATACTTCAGGCGTAATACTTATTTCATTCAAATTCAAATAAGGAATGCTCATCTGAGTGGCAAGAGTTGTGGCTATACTATCTTCCGTAGTAATTCCAGTATCAACTAAAACCTTGCCAAGCCTCTTGCCTAATATCTTCTGTTTAGAAAGAGCATCCTGTAATTGTTGAGCAGAAATAACACCTGCTTCAACAAGAATATCGCCCAATCTTTTTCTTTGTGGCTTCCCTGATTGCGGAACCATTAAATCATTCATTTATCTTTTCCAAAAACTTTTTCTAGCGATTTCGTAACTAGGATTAATTTCCAAGGCTCGTCTAAAAGCCATCATTGCTTCGTTCCGTAATCCTTTAGCCTCTAAAGCTTGACCTAATTTATAATAACCATCAGCATAACCAGGATATTTTTGAATATGCTGCCGTAATTGTCTAATTAGCTCATCTACCAAATCGTTATTATCAAGCAATACAGAAGTTTCATAGCAATAGTCTTCAGTATCTCTAGCTTGATATTCTGCGAAAAAGAGAGCAATAACTTTTTTATATTCAGTTAAAGCTTCGTCTTTTCTGTTTAAAGCCTCAAGAATACGAGCTCTTTCATTGATTGCTTCACGATATTTTGGGTTACTCTTCAGAGCTGAATCTAGCTGTTTTAAAGCTTCTTCTAATTTTCCAGATGATCTTAAAGCTAAAGCCAAATGAAAATGAGCATCTGGCCAATTATTCTTTTCAAGTACTTTTAAAAAAGCGTTTTCTGCTTCTTCATATTTACCGGCGTTAAGCAATGCTTTCCCTAAATTGTTCCAATATTCACTAGATGGTGAAGTTTCTATACATTTTTTATATTCTTTTATAGCTTCTTCAATATTGCCTAATCTAAAAAGAGAATTAGCAAGACTGCATCTTAACATATGATTCCCAGGGTCCGCTTCTAACAATCTTTTATTTTCTTGAATTGCCTCTTCAAGTAGACCTTCGCTATAATATGATCTATTATTATCAGTCATTTATCCACCATCAGTCTTTCTTTTCAGAATTAGGCTTCAAATTTAAAAGAAGTTCCTTTTTCTTTGAACTATCTTCTTCAGTATCCATTTTTACATCACCTAATTTTACCGAAGTAGGACTACCAGGAACCGTTAAAGGTGCGGGTCCCTTTATTTCTTCAGGTTCTTTATTTTTTAATTCTATTTGTTTTTCTATTTCTTCGGCTTGGGCTTTTGCTTCTGCCGTTTTGGGATTTTCCCAGTTTCGATATTCTTCTTCTGCTCCTGACGGAGAATAGTATTGTAAAAATTTAACTACATCTGCAGAATCATTCATTAATTCATGAAAGGTTTTTGGTGGAACAAAGGCAGTACTATCTTTGCTTAATATCTTCGTTTCCGTACCTATTCTCACAGTAAGATTACCCTCTAAAACATATATTATTTCGGTAACGTATACATGTCTGTGACTAGGAACATGTGCCCCTGGCAAATACGTCAAATGGGTCATGGCAGCAATCGACGGTCCGACAATATTTGTATCGACTAATATTTTCGCTCCTATTCGTTTATCTGGGGATGTGTTGTATACAGCATCGTCAAAAGCCACAAAATTACGTGACTTAGGCTGTACTTCGTTCGATTGCTTGTTTTTATTCTTCGCAAATGCAGGAGAATAAAAGAAGAAAGAGGCAAATAACATAAAAATAATCTTTTTTATCAATGTACTTTTCATAGAGGGAAGTTTAGCTTTATTACTAAATATTGTCAAGAAAATAGAGTATTAAATTTTAGACTAAAAGAATTGGTTAAAAGTTGACTAATTATTTTTTATAGAATAAAATAATATAATAACTCTATATTTTTTGTAATACTATGACCTGTAAAATTAGCTATCTATGTCGCTGTATTTGTATTATGCTTGCACTGCTAATGACTATTGAGCTAGCAGGTTGTTGTGGGTATAAAAAAAATAAGAGAGTTAAAGATAATGATTATCTAACAAAATCATTACAAAAACAAAAAAATAAATTTTCTAACCAAGATTCATTAATCACAAGTGAATTTGGTGATGTTCATATAGACCTTGAAGGAGAAATTCCTTTAAGACCTCAAGACGAACAATCAAAAGATTTATATGAAAAGTTTGATTATGCAAACCAATTGTATAAAAGTCGAAATTATGAAAGCGCATTAAGAGAGATAGACAGAATCTTGCAATCTATAAACAATGATCCTTATCTTGAAATGCAAGTTTGGACTCTATCAGGTATTATAAGCGATAAAGCAAATAAGCCGGCACGCAAAAAGCGTTCATATGCAAAAATGATGAAAGCTTGGGAAAAGGTTCTAAAAGATCCTAGATACAAAAATGCCTATAAAGACGGAATGATTTGTCAAGAACTTATAGAATCTGCTAGTAAGACTGGAGACAAAAAATATGACTTTGAATAAACACGGCTCTGTTTTTATTCTAGCTGTTACCCTACTCTGCTGTATATTTATTCTAGGTTTTGCTTTTACATTTTTTACAGGACACGAAGATTATTCATCTGCAATGTCTTACGAATCAGAAGTCGCATTTAATTTAGCAGAATCAGCAATAGAAGAACTTGTCGCCAGATTAAAAAATTCATTGAATCATGATGATAGCAGTAATCAACTATATAAAGTTCTAAGACTACATAATCTTGACGTATCCAAGGAAATTCCTCTCGATTCCACTCAAATAGCCAATCTCACATCTTTGACAAGACAAATAGCTAACGAAGAATATGGAATACTTTTCAATAGAGGTTTAACCGATTCTCAAGATTTTAAAGTTGAAGCTGTATTAAAACTTGAAAACATAAAACCAGTTGAAGCCTCAAGTGGTGAAACCGTTCTTTACAAACTAAAACAAGATAACAAAGAAAAACAGGGGGAACTACAAGTAACAGCGACTATAAGTTACAGGGGTCATGAAGCAAAAGTTAAGTTAAATTTTCTTCTTCGCTGTGTAAAAACATTTGTTCCTCCTTTCAATTATTTTACACTGTTTGTTAGAGATTCCACACTTCTGGGAAACAGCGATTTCAATGGATTTAAATCTAGTTTTGGTATTCAAAAAAATATGTTAAGACTAGACAATGGTTGGAGATTTATTGACCCAAATTTTGATGCTATTAAAGATGCAAATGACTGGGCCAAAAAGCTTTCTGAACTTGGAAATGATGCATACACACCACCAGGTCGTGTATATTTAGGCGAAGACCCTCTGTATTATTCTTCATTAGGTAGTTCTATTCCATCAATGGTTAGAATAACCAATGGTTCTAAAGTTCTTCCATTCTTAAATAAAATGGAAGATACAAACTCATCTTTTCCAAACTCTTTTAATAGTATGGATAGTATTTTTCTCAGACTAGACGTACCTAACTGGACAAGAATGGATGATTATCGTGATGACTGGATTATCTATCAGGGTCAGGTAGAAAAAGAAAGTGAAACCAGTACTCATGGCAAAATACTTACTTTCTTTGGTATAGATGGTTGGAGCAAAGAAGACGACAAATGTGAAGTAAGAACTTTAAACGTAGGTTCAGGTATAGAACTGAGAGAACCACCTCCTGACGATAGTACCGCTCCTACTTTTGGAAATCTTTTAAACAGCTTTTTTGAATTGATAAATGGTCTATCAGGCTATGAAGCATTTCAAGATCCTGAAATAAGTGGATTCCATCCCTTTGGTGTTGCAGAACCAGTAGGGAATCCTGATTATATAAAGGGTTCACCAATAAGTGCAGCAAAAATTTCTCCAACACTTGTTTATGGAAATGCGATGACTCAGTATTACAGGGTTTCTCAAATAAAAACAACAAAAACAAAAGAAATAATAGATCTTCCCTATGCTTCTGATAGTGCTTTCCTTCAAGCTCAAATGATGAGTCAAAATTACGATAACAAAAAATTTGGCGAAAAAGATAAAATGACTGCGTCACAAGCATATTACTTATTTAAAGCAGCAGGTTTACCAGATAGTCAAACAAATAAAATAAAAAAACACTGGGATGAATTTCCTGGACCATTGCGCATGTTTAAAATATATAGAAAATTTATGAGTGATAGTGGTTCTGAATTTTATAACAAAGGACTGGCTCACTTGTTAGAAAAGGCAAATAGTAATTACACCAAAAAAGATAAAGATTATGAAGGTGATTTAAGTCAATTTGTGGAATTTCCGCTAGAAAACGATCCTAATTATCCTTACTATTCTCAATTAAGTGGTGATTTCAAAACTGCTTCAGTTAATATAAGTCAGAACTCACCAATGAGAGAATTTTATGAAGGATCCTTGATGTATGCAATGCCAGACCCAGGTGATGAAGGTTTACCAGGAGATCTAGGAGACTTATATCTATATGATTTTTATTTTATTCCTAGAAGTACTGAAGACTTTTTCAGAGGAAGAAAAACAGTTGCAATTGGTGGTCAAAGCTTTGATAGATTTGATTATAAATACATAAGTGATGTTCAGCAATATAAAAGTGGTGTTTCAGACCAAGTTCTTGAATTAAACGGAATACTTGCACTCAACGACAGAGAACCTTTAGGTTTATTACACAATTTAAGATTCAAAGGTCATGGGATTATTTACTCAAGTCCAATGATGGGTGGAGGAGAAGTTGTAATAAGCGGAAATTTGGTTGGTGAAGATTTTGAAGATGAAAGTGCATTCAAATCACAAATTGGAAATAATCTACTAACAATAATAGCTCCTCAGATCGTTATAGACACAACAGAAGCTCCTGGTTCAAGATGTTATATAGAAGCAAATCTTATGTCTCTTAAATATCCTCTTGTAATAAGAGGTGATAAACCCTTTACCATAAAGGGAAGTGTTGTTACAACCAGATTGAATCTTGACAGAAGAATAGAAGACCCAAATTACTATGAAGATAAAGGTATTGATTTCAAACAAAATCCAGAAAAAGAACCCAACATTCGTACTCCTGGTGAAAATATAATTATGTATAATCCTTTGAACGGAATTTGGAGAAATGCAAAACCAGATTTAATGGATTCTCTATATGTAGCAAAAATAGTAACCGGTGGTGTAAGCCAGTTCGACTGGAAATATGAAAGATGATAATAAAAATCAATAAAAAAGCTTTTACCATGGTTGAAATACTAGTCGTCCTAGTATTGATTTCATGTGGGCTATTACCTGTATATACAATGATTCGTTCTGGTCAACAAAGAATTAGTCGTGCGGACACTAGAACAATAGCCACCATGATGGGTGCTTCAGTCCTTGAATTAGCAAGAACCATAGGTTATGATAAAGCAAAAAATCTTAAAGATGATTTGGAGTTTCAGGAATTACAAGTCATTGCGGATAGAAACGGTTATATTATATCAGAACCAATATGTACATTAATTCAAGCAAATCAAACATCTTCTGATAGTGACTCAAAAACTTCACTTAGTTTCCTTAAAATAAAAGTCATAATCAGTTCAAAGCATCAAAAAGCCCAAGGAACAGAAATTCCTGACTTAGTATTCGTAACAATCTTAACAAATCCAAGGTTCAATTTCTATTAGTATGAATAATATCCGCCAAAAAAGAAAAGCTTTCACAATGGTTGAAATAATATTTGTTATGGGAATTTTTGTTTTATTATCAGGTTCCATATATCAAATATTTAGAGCTGTTAACAAATCCTTTGCTCAATCACAGAATAAACTTGATATATTGCAAACAACTCGTATTATCATGACTGGTCTAAGAAATGAACTAAGAAATGCTTCAGGCAAACCAGTCCTAACCGACGGGATGTTAAATATTCCAGTTACAGCAGAAAAAACAGTTGTTTATTATTACGATCAAGAAAACAGGAGAATATATAAAGGAGAAAAAGGTAATCCTGAAGACCCGAATCCTGACATTTCCGATATGAAACAGTTTATGTTCGATGATGGACAAATACTGTTGTTCGAATTTGAATCAAGTTATGATGAAGACAATAACTCTTTTGTAGAATCGGAACTTACACTTAACTCTAAAATCTGGTGTAAAATTACCATGAAAATATTATATTCAAAAAAATTCAAAGAACTTTCTGAGGAAGATAAAGCGAAAATATTAGCAAATCCAGATGACGACGACAGAGTTAAAACAATATTTATGGTTATTACACCACGTAAATTAAATTGGCTGCTACAATCCACACAGTAAAATATTTAATATCTATTTCTTCTTATTACTTTAATATGTTTTGAATTAAAGTGATTCATATCGCAAAAACCTTTTTGTATAAAAATAATTAATTTATCCCCTTCTCTTAGTGAGCCAAAATTTGATAAATAAGGAAAGACCAAAGAAGAAATACCATCTCCGATACTAGGTTCTATTTTTATATGTATTAAACTAGGACTTCTGTTTCCTTTAGATATAGAATAATCTTTTATACTAACAATATGTTCTTGTGGTTTTGAATAATCAAACAAGAAGTTGGAATTAAAAGTTAATATTATAGATAAAAAACATGAAAAATACCAAACGAAATACGTACTACCAATCAAAACTATTATATTGTTTTTTTTGTTTTTACTTGGTTTGAAATTTTTATAAAAGGGAACACATATAATCATTGAAAAGAAAAAAGTATAAAGAATAAAAATGATTATGAATTTTCCACTAAGATATTTTTCTATAATAAATTCATTTTCTATATATTCTATTATTGGCAACAATAGAATAAGAATAATAAAGAAAAAAATAAAACTAAAAGGATTAAGTTTTTTATTGTTTTTTGGGGGGTTAGTTAAACAACTTTCTTTTTCATAAAATATATTAAAAATCTCTATTATTACAAAAATAAAAAGAGAAATTATTACAAAAAAATAACCAATCCAATATAATTCTATTTTTAAATTCATGTTTAAAAAACAAAAAAACTTCTAATTTTTTAATTTAGAAGTTTTTTTGTTTTTTAATTCTTATTTAGAAGCTGTGGCTTTTCTGTAGTTTTCATAAGCTTCAAGATATTCTTTGTGAGCTTTATTAATATCTTCGCTGTTACCACCATCACGTGTTGCAGTAACATATTTCTGATAAGCTTCTTGATATTTGTTCATAGCATTCTGAACATCCGCATCGGTATTAGCAACACTACCTTGAGCACTTACAGAAGCACTATTTGCAACAGGAATAGCATCGGTAAGTGTAGAATCAGAAGCTTCACCAACAGTTATTGGTTCTGCAGAATCTTCACCTTCTTTTGCTTCTGGAGCAAAAACAACACCTCCAGTAATCTTGTTGTCAAGTTTCTTAATCAAGCTATAAGCAACTTTACCTAATAATCCGCCAAGGAAAACACCAGCAATCATGCCTACTGGTCCAGTAGAAGCCAGAGCAGAATAACCAACAGCTGCACCAGCAAGAGTTGCTACATTTGAAAGACCACCGGCAGCATAATTACCAATAACGCCACCAACAACATATCCGATAATACCACCAGCAATGGTTCCTAAAGGAGGACAAAAAGCAGAACCTAAAGAAGCACCTGCAACAGCTCCACCAATATTACCAAGTATTTTTGCATAAGGTTTAACAAAACTAAGGACGCTACCAAGGACCCCAGCTCTTGCAGTCATAGGAGTATACAATGTGATGAACATTGAGAAAATCATTGAGAAAACTAGAATGGATGCAATACTTCTATTGCGAGATAACTTATGGTTCATAGCGACCTCCACTTATTCTTGTAAACTTATGTTATTATTATAACGAAAATATAAATAAACCGCAAGGGGTAAAATTAAATTGTGTACACTCACTATTTAATTTTTATAACTCCTAATTATTATATATATATCCTTGAATTGTTTTTTCACTATCGGAATTATCATATTCAAAAATTACGAGATAATGATTCCTTTTTTTCACAGCATCAAGCTGATCATCTTTAAATACCCATTTACCATCTTCCTCACGACCAACTATTTTCGTAGTAGTAAGTATATTCAATTCAGGCAAAGCCACTAAATATATATCTGAGCTCACTATCCAGTCTTCGGCTCTATTTGCATACATTTCAGCAATAAGCTCTCCAGGTTCATGTTCTTTTTCTTCCTTTTTAGAAGCAATATCACCTTGCCCTGACTTCTTAGTATTTTTTATGCGTTTTACTTTACCCTTCTTGTATTTTAGATCAAGAGCCCATGGCTTCCCTAAAAAACTTCTAACAAAATTCTGTCCCTCATGATTTACTCGACTAGTATCAAATTCAGAATCTTCATCCATAACATATCTAGCTAATAAATAGCCTAACTTACTTTTTTGAATTTGATTTAAATATTTATTATCAGATAACGAAACAAGGTCTTCGATACAATCATCAGTTAACTGTTCTCCAGAATACAGCATAGCCTCTATCCTTAAAAGCTTGGCAGAGACTCTATTTGTATTTGTCATTACACTTCTGCCATTTATTTTATTAAGAATAGTTAAAGCTTTTTTGAATCTTCCATTATAAAAATCAATAACCGCTTTATTGTATTCTAAATCACCAGGCATTTGTCGAGTAAAAAGAAGTGATGCATCTGAATATGTTTCTTTGGAATAAGGTCCTCCAAGTTTTTTTAGCATTGAAGCCGCTATTTTAGCTTCCATATCATATTTATCTTCTTTAGTTACATCATAAAGCTTTTTATAAACACCTTCCAACAACCATATAGACTCATCAACCATAGGATAATCAACTGGTGATACAATCTTAAATCTGTTAAGAGTAGATGCTGCTTCTTCATACATACCCATACAACCAAGAACAAGAGCCTTCATATGAACCCATTGATAGTCGTACTTTTCGTTAGCACCAGAAACAGGAATAATAGGAGCAAAATTAAATTCGGAAAGAATGCCATAGGCATCAGCCGCCATTCCGCCTTCTGCGAGACATTCTATCATTCTCAACTTTACTTCTCTTTGAGTTTGAGGCATCCCAAAAAGTTTAAATTCACCTTTATAATCCGGCGAAATTCCAAGGCATCTTCTAAAGCATATTATTGCTTCATCAAGGCTTTCTTGCCTGTCTCTACTTTGTTGTGTCAACATCTTTTGAGTATAATAAATACCTTTAACATAATTATAATCTGCAAGTATGGATTTTGTTTTAAAAGTAGAATTTGTTTTTCTCAACCATTTTTTAGCTGTTCTTAATGTTTCTTTAACATCCTTAGTATTTATAGTAAAGAAAGGTTCTGGTCTATTAGCCACATATTCACCCTTCATCAAAGCATTCTGATACTGTTTTCTAGCCTTCATCGTATAAAGAAGAGTTAAATACATTCTAGATCTGTCTATTGTTTCAGATTTCTTAGCATTTTTTTCTGCATTTTCTAAAACTCTTATGATTTCATCAAGATCTCTAATTTCATAATCCCTTTCGTCCATTGTTTCGAACTGTTCTTTTGCCGAAGACAAATACTGTTCAGGAGTTATGCTCAAAAGTCCGGTGGCTCCTCCTTGGCAACCAGACAAATTTACAACAAGATAACCTGTTATAATAAGATATAATCCTAACTTCAAAAGCTTTTTTACTATTGTCATTTGTTTGTCCCTTTTATAAAGTATCTATAAAAAATTATTAGAAATTTTTAAGTTTAATAGATACTCTTCCTTTATTATATCCACTATCTGCAGGCTTATCAAAGAATATAATGAAATTAGACTCAATAAGTTTATCAACCAGCTCTTCTATTTTACTGAATCTATAGCGGTCATCATCATACTTTGGCCCTAATTCAATAAATTTATTATCTTCAATGAAAAACAGGTATTGAATTACAGAAAAAATACCTTCTGGAGCATCACGGTTTTTATCTAAATAAAGATTAACAACATCAACTTTAGGAATACGTGTAGTGTCTTTTCCTAATTGTTCTGCTTTTTGTTGAAGCTGCTGATAAAGTTCTTTTGTATCTCCCCAGTCCTTCGCTTGAATCATTGCGCAGTCCAAGTCGTATTCCAAATCTCCTGAACCTTTGCAGTGATACATTGTTGGTCTTTCTGCATCATTAGAAGCATCTATAAGACAGCCTTCTTTTGAAAGAGAGCTAATCGTCATAATCGGATTATTTAACTCAATACTCAAACCTTTTAACTCTGTAGATATTTCTTCTACCTTAAACTTTTCATCCATATAGTTTCTGGATAAAGGCATTTTTTGAATGTAATCAACGAATATCATAATGTCGTTAGTATTGAAATCCTGCATAACATTATAAGCATAGGAACGTATCTTATCTATTGTGTCTTCTTTAGTAGCTTCTATAATATAGAAGTAGTTCATATACTCCTGCATTTTCTTCCAACCGCCAGAAAACTTTGCATCATTAATCATATCTGAACGTATTTTTTTACGTTGCAGCATATCTGGATTCAAACGGCTTTCTTTTGCTAATAAACGATAAGTAAGATTTTTCTTTGTCTGTTCATAAGTGAAGAACAAAACAGGTATTTTATTAAGCGTAGCTACCCTGGTTGCAAGTTCAAGAGTAAAGGTTGTTTTACCTCGTCTAGGCGCTCCAGCTATAGCATACATAAAACCTTTTCTAAATCCGGAAACAGCTTGACAAAGGTAATGCATTGGTTCAAAAGAATAACCAATAATATCAATTTCTCCAGTAACTTCTCTTTGGTCGATATCGTTGATTATGTCTCTCATTTCTTCTTTTACAAGATTTATTCGCTTTGTTGTTCGAGATTTTTGTATGTCTCTAACATCTTGAATGACTCTATTAGTAAAAGTTTCAATAGTAATACTGTTATCGGTAGGTGGAGTTTCTATATATCCACTTATATTCTGAGCTACTTCTTTAAGTTTTCGTTTAAGAGCCTGTTCTTTTAAAAGTTCCAAGTATTTTGACGCTTGTTCAACACTTGGCGGAACAGCTTCTGACAATTTTTCCAACAATCTTAAAGCAGTGTCATCATATATATTCATCTGACGAAGCTTGTTTTTAAGAATTATTTTATCTACTTTTGAAGTAGAAGAACTTTCATCTCTCAAAGAAAGAATAGCCTGATAAATACTTCTTGTGTGGTGGTTAGAAAACAAACCAACCATAAGACCTTTCCCTTTTAAGGATTCTAACACATACTGATCCTTCATAATACCAGACAAAACAGTGATTTCTAATTCTTCATCTCCGAAACCAGTTGCAGAAGAATTAAAAACCCTTTCTCTAAGTTCTTTTTCTTCCGAAGAATTTCCATCAGTCATTTTACTGCTATTACTAGGGCCTTTAATTTCATCTAAAGATGCAGCGCTAACTGATGCATCAGGCACATGGTTAGTTCTGGGAACAGGCATTGCAGCAGGAGTCATATTCGGTTGAAAACCTGATTGGAATTGTGGTCTTCCCCCAGGCATTTGAGATGGATTCATTTGAGGTTGAGTAGGCTGAACAGTTGAATTATTAACTGCCTGTCTTGTTGGCATTTGTGGAGTAACAGAAGGTGCGAAATTTTGCTGATTCTGTCCCATATTAGGTTGAGAAACATTTTGAGGAGCAGATTGTCTTGAAGATGGCGTAGGAAAAGAATTTCTTAAAAGACCACTTAAAGAAAAAACACCCGAAGGACGTTGCTGACCATTGTTCTGACGTTGCTGGGCACATTCCTGACAAACAGTTCCGGAAGCTATAAGTTTATTGCAATATTGGCAATTTGGCATTTTATGTTACTCCGACAAAAAATTTTGTTTAGATATATTGTACTATGTTTTGGGGTTAGTAGTAAATTAGTTTGTTTTTATTGTTAGTATTGACAATAAAACAAAAACAATGTACCATCTTATGCAAACTATATATTGACATTGGATTTAAGTAGGAGCTTATGAACAAATTTGCCTTTAAAGGCCTTATGGCTGTTTTTTTTCTAGTATTTAACTCAAGTCTTTTGTTTGCTTACGAAAGCAATGTTATTGTTGGGTTTGAAGTAAGTGGAAATCAATTAATTGAAGAAAAAATCATTCTTCTCAATGTTGCAGAAAAAATAGGTGACACACTTTCTGCTCAAGCTGTTCAAAATGACATTGCAAGAATAGGTGAAATGGGATATTTTTCTTATGTCGGAGCTGAAGTAAAAACCGAAGGCACTGGCAAAAAAGTTATTTTTAATGTTGAAGAAAATGCTATTGTTGGTGAAATATCCATAAAAGGCTGCACTAAGGTAAAAGACCAGGTTCTTCTTGATGCAATGGAATCAAAAATCGGTACTGTATTTAATAGTAAGTTACTTACCCAAGACATACAAAATGTAAATGATGCTTTAGGCCGAGAAGGTTATTTGTTTTCAAAAGTATCAGATGCATATGTTCAGGATCAAGGCAGTAAAATAAATATAGAAATCACCGAAGGTATTCTGGCAGATGTAAAAATTGAAGGCTTGAGAAAAACAAAAGAAAAAGTTGTTCGCCGAGAACTTACAGTAAAACCTGGCGAAATATATGACAACAAAAAGATTGTTCGTGATCTTCAGCGTTTGTATAATTTAGGTTTTTTTGAAGAAGTTCGTCGAGATCATTTACCTGGCAAAACTCCAGACGAAATAGTTCTAGTAATACATCTTGTAGAACAAAAAACAGGTCGTGCTGGTGTTGGTGCTGGTTACTCTTCGTTAAACGGACTTGTTGGATTTGTAAATCTATCTCAAAACAATTTTCAGGGAACTGGTAAACGAGTTTATTTAAAAACCGAATTTGGTGGTATAGAAAGCTATGAAGTCGGTTATTTTGATTCCTGGTTCAGAGATAGACCTCAGAGTTTTGGAGTAGATCTTTATAATACAGAATATACTCGTAATCTTTATGCTAACGGTCATGAAGTAAACGAATACGATGAAAGAAGAAAAGGTGGAGCAATTACTTTAGGTAAGCGTCTTAATCGTGATGTTGATTTATCTTTCAGATTTAGAGATGAAAAAGTTAGACTTACTCCAACTACTGCCGGTGTTGCGTTGCCTATTGGTGCTGTTAACGGCAGACTACAAACAGTAGCTTTGATTTTAGATAAAGATACTAGAGACAATCGTTTTAGACCAACAGGAGGTGTTCATGACACATTCTGGGTCGAAACAACAGGTGGAGCATTAAAAGGTGCAAACCAATATACTAAATATATGCTTTCTATGCGCAGATATATCCCTCTCAATTCTAGTAAAAAAACAGTCTTCGCAATTCAGGGGGTATATGCCGATACATCTATAGGAGAAGGCTTTATGCCTATCTATGATATGTTCTCTGTTGGTGGAAGTAATAGTATTCGCGGTTACGAAGAAAGAGAATTCTTAGGAACCAAAATTGCTTATGCTAACTTTGAAATAAGACAAAATCTTGCGAAGAATTTTGATATAGTTGGTTTCTATGATACAGGTAGTGCTTGGGGAACCAGCTATGATAGAACAAAAATCGATCGAGATAGGTCTGGATATGGAATAGGAATAAGGCTCCAAACTCCATTAGGTCCAGTTGCTCTAGACTATGGTAAAGCAGATGACCGTAGTGACGGAGAAACATATGTTAATTTTGGTTCTTCATTCTGATAAGGAGACAGAAAATGAAAAAAAGTTTAGTTAAATTTTTATTGATTGCAGGGCTTATTGCTTGCCCTCTAATGGTTTCAGCAGCTGAATTTGGTATTATTGATGCAGCCCAGATATTTAACAAATATAATGAAACTCAGAAGACAAAAAACATGCTTGAAAGCAAAAAAGCTTCTCTACAAACAGAATTAGAAAAGAAGAAAAAAGAAGTAAAAGACCTTAATGATAAATATGTTGAATTAGCAAAAGACACCCAGAAAAAAAGAGATGCAAAAAAAGATGTATCTGCAAACGAAAAACAGATGGCAGAAATTAGGAAACAATTAACAGCCAAAGAAACTGATTTGCAGAAATTTTTTGACGAATCACAAAAAAATCTATATGCATTAGAAGAAAAAGAAATGGGCAATCTTTCAAGAAATCTTGACTCAAAAGTAGATAGCGTTATCACTAAAATTGCTAAAAATTATAAATTAAAAGGTGTTTTTGAAAAAAGAAGTATTTACTGGCAAGACAAAAATGCTTTCAAAGATATAACAGATGAAGTTATCAAAGCTTTGAATAGCGGAAAATAATAGAATTATTCAACCAAGTAAAACAAAATGAGCATATCAAACGGGAAAAAAATCTCCTTAAAAGAATTGGCAGCTCTATGTGGCGGTCGAGTTATTGGTGATGAAAACGTAACTGTTTCTTCTATAGCTTCGTTAGATGTTGCAAAAGAAGGCGAATTGACTTTCCTTACAGGAAATAAAAATTTTGCCGAACATTCTGCCCACTTAAAAGAAGCAAAAATAGCTGCTGTCATCACAGCAGAAAATCTTCCAGAGCTCCCAATACCTTCTATAAGATTAAAAAATCCTCATTTAGGCCTTATAGCCGCTTTAAATTATTTCCGAAAAGAGCTAAAAATATCTTATCATATACACCCCACCGCCTTTGTAAGCAACACAGCTTCTGTTGCGCCAGATGCAATAATTGGTCCTAATGCAGTTGTTGAAGATGGTGCAACAATAGGTGCCGGTTCTCACATAGAAGGTTTAGCCTACATAGGGAGATATGCTTCTGTCGGGAAAAACACCCATATTTATCCTGGTGTAAGAATTCTTGATTATTGTGTAGTTGGTTCTAACTGTATAATTCATTCAAATACAGTAATAGGTAGCGATGGTTATGGTTTTGCCCAAGATCAGGGACAACATATTAAAGTTCCTCAAGTAGGCAATGTTGTAATTGAAGATAATGTCGAACTTGGTGCCTGTGTGACAGTAGACCGTTCAACAATGGAATCAACAGTTATAGGAGAAGGTACTAAAACCGATAATCAAATTCATATTGCTCATAATGTTCAAATAGGTAAAAAGTGTTTATTAGTTGCGCAAGTTGGAATATCTGGTGGTGCCAAACTGGGAGACTACGTTATAATGGCAGGGAAAACAGGCTGCATTGGTCATGTCAAAATCGGTGATGGTTCGACTATTCTAGCCTGTGGAATTGTTACCAATAATGTTCCTGAAAAAAGCTATGTTTCAGGGTATCCTGCCAAACCACACCAAGAAGAGCTTCGTATAAAAGGGGCTATGCGTAAACTACCAGATTTAATAAAAAGAGTAAGAGACTTAGAGAATAAACTTAATGAACAAAAATAATTTTTTTGCTACATTTTTCATTGTTTTTCTAGCAACCTTTATAATTCAAGCTAAATCTTTAAAAGCAGAAGATACGCCCACTGATTTTCGATTTAGATATTCTGGTTCATCTGTCTTTTCAATGCCTACAGGCAATTGTAGATCTTCCCTATCATATGTAAACGACAATAAAGAATCATATTGTTTTGTTTCACAAAGTTTAGGAGAACTAATAGAAGTATCTATTTTAAGAAGAATGAGTGGAGAAAAGAAAAATACCAACACTATAAATGGAAAATTAGCCTTATTGAGTGAAGGTAGGTTTATACCAGCTATTTGTATTGGTGTAGCAGATGTTAATACACAGCTAGGCAACAGAATATATTATGCCGCTGCTTCAAAAAATTTTGAAGACTTTGGTTTTAGCATTCATGCGGGAGTCTGTAAAGATCCTCTGAACAAAGAAAAGAAAGCCTTTTTTGGAGTTGAGAAAGTAATATTTCCTCTTCTTACAGTAGCGGCAGAACGATACGATGAAGTTAATACATATGGTATAAAAATATCACCATATCCAGGCTTAAGTTTAGATATAGCCCAAAGAGATGGTAAGGAAGAAATGTTTAATCTTGTTTATACAAGAAGTTATTAATAATTATGACAATAAATAAACAACATACAATTGCTAAAACAGTTTCGGTTGAAGGGATCGGCCTTCACACTGGAAAAGCTGTAAAAATGAAATTTGAACCAGCTCCTGAAAATACTGGTATTGTCTTCGTAAGAACTGATTTACCAGAAGAACCTATGGTTAAAGCTTCTTTTAAAAACGTCACCTCTACTGTCAGAGGCACGGTTTTAACCGAAAATGGGGTTTCAGTCAATACAGTAGAACATGTATTATCAGCTCTTAGAGGTTGTGGAGTAGATAATCTCATTGTTAAACTTTCAAATATTGAACCTCCTATATGTGATGGCAGTGCTAAAAAATTTGTTGAAATGATAGATGAAGCGGGCAAAGTTCCTCAAAATGCCGAAAGACCTACTTTCTATCTAAAAGAAAAAGTTTCCCTTCATGCAGAAGAAAAAAGCATGCTTTATTTTCCTTCAGATAAATTTGAAGTAATATTTACTCTTTCTTATGACAACAATATAGTTCCACCCAAAACTGTCGGTATTGAAATCAATGAAGATACCTACAAAAATTTAATAGCACCCTCAAGAACTTTTGGTTTCGAACATGAATTTGAGTATTTAAAAACCAATAATCTCGCTCAGGGTGGCAGTTTAGAAAACGCTATCCTAATAAACAATGATGGTACTATACGTAATCCAGAAGGATTACGAGACGAAAAAGAACTTGTTAAACATAAAATTCTTGATTTAATAGGTGACCTTGCATTACTAGGCGGCGATATTAAAGGAACAATCATAGCAAAAAGAACTGGTCACGCTTTTAATGCCAAATTTGCTCGCCTATTCTACGAAAAATTTAATGATGCTCTCAGGAGTAAAGAAAATAAAATGATGTATATTGATGAAATAAAAAATTGTTTGCCACATCGTTACCCTATGCTACTAGTAGATAGAGTAACTTCCATAATTCCAGGAGAATCAATTACCGGTTACAAAAATCTTACCGCTAATGAAGAATTTTTTAATGGTCATTTCCCTGAAAAATCTATTATGCCTGGTGTTTTGTTAATTGAAGCGATGGGTCAACTTTCAGGAATTTTATTTCTTTCTCAACCCGAATATAAAAATAAAATTCCTATGTTTCTAGGAATTGACAAAGTAAGATTTAGAAAACAAGTTATTCCTGGAGATCGAATTGATATATCTGCTAGGGTATTAAAAACCAGAGGTCTTACAGGTAAAATGGAAACCCAAATTCACGTAGATGGTGAGCTTGTCACTAGTGCTGAACTTTTATTCCAGTTGGCTGACGCAAAATAAGGAGTCTTTATATGTCTATTCATCCTACTGCTATAGTTTCTGAAGGTGCTAAAATTCATCCATCAGTAGAAATCGGCCCCTACGCTTTTATTGGATCAAATGTAGAAATCGGGAAAAATTCCATTGTTGGTCATGGAGCAAGTATCGATGGTTGGACAACCATTGGTAAAAATAACGTTATACATCGCATGGCCGTAATAGGTGCTCCTCCACAGGATTTAAAATACAAAGGGGAAAGAACATTTGTTAAAATAGGTGATAATAATCATTTTAGAGAATTTTCAACAGTTCATCTTGCAGAAGGAGAAAATAATGTTACCGAAATAGGTAACAATAATCTTTTCATGGCATACGTTCATATAGCCCACAACTGTAAAATAGGCAACAATAACATTATGTCTAACAATGTTTCTTTTGCAGGTCATGCACAAGTTGGTGATAAAGCAGTTTTAGGAGGATTTTCTGTTTTCCATCAGTTTACCCATGTTGGCGACATGTGTATGGTTGGAGGAATGTCAAAAGTAACAAAAGACGTTCCGCCATTTACCAAAATCGATGGAAATCCAGTATATGTAATAGGCCTCAATTCAGTTGGTTTAAGAAGAAACAATGTTCCAAGAGAATCAATTGCAAATTTGAAAAACCTATACAAGATCTTTTTCAGATCAGGAATGAATGTTTCTCAAGTTCTTGAAAAATGGAATGAATTAGTAGCTGCCAATGATCCTTATGTTCAAAAATTTTATGAATTTATTAAAAATTCAAATCGAGGTGTCTGCAAAAAAATTCATATGGGAGTCCATCTAGATTCTAGTGATGAATAAATCTTTATAGACAAACAAAAAACCACCCCAAAATGGGTGTTTTTTTGTTTTAGATACAAATTATCTTGACTACTATTTTGTTCCCTTCTAAACTTTATTACCATGTTCAGATTAAGAAAAATATTAGGACAGTTTATATCGGTATTCTTTCCTTTTAGATGCCATGTTTGCAAAAATAATTGTGATTTTGGAATAGTTTTATGTAATGAATGTAAAGAAAAACTTGAAAAATCAATTCATAAACCAGAAGAAATAAAAGACACTAATTGCGATTTCTCTGTTTTTACAATGAGCAGTTATAAGGATTTTACTTCAGATATAGTTAAAATAATAAAGTACAAACCTTCAAAGAAATTAGCCAAGATTTTAGCATCTGTCTGCTATAAACAAGCACAATTAAACGATTTTATCACAAAAGAGGATATTATAATACCAGTTCCTATGCATGAAAAGCGTCTAGAAGAAAGAGGATTTAACCAGGCTTCCGTTCTCGCCGAAAACTATGCACAAAAAGCTGGCTGCCATTTTAGTCCCGCAGTAATAAGAAGCAGATTTACCAAACCACAAGCTAGCTGCAACGAATCAGAAAGAGCAACAAATCTTGACAATGCATTTATTCTAGACCCAAAATTGATAAAGAAGCTTTTTATTGGGAAACGTCTTATAATTGTAGATGATATTGCAACAACAGGAACAACTCTAAAAAAATGCGTTGAACCCCTAAAGGAATTGGGAGCAAAAAAAATTATAGCATTGGTAGTAAGCCATTCTTACAAAAATAATAATTAGTCTTACTTTTAATTTTTAGAATCCAAAAAAGTTAATTTATCAGGAGTGTCTTTGCAGCCCTTTATTTGAATTCGCTTGTTTACATAAACTCCAGATATCGTTGAATCAAAAACATAATTATCTTTGGTTTGGTCTTGCTCACAACTGATTTTCATAAATATTCCAGGCATTATTTCTCTTTCTAAATTTTTAGGCTTACTGTCTGTATTATTTTTTAATTTCTGTAATTGCATTATTGCAGCTGACTCAATTTGATAATCCACTGTTATCAAGTTAGATAAAGAAATACTTTTTTGTAGCTTTCTATTACTAAAATAGCAAGCAACAAAAATGGTAAATATAGAAACACAACAAGCAAATAAGAGCACAAAAACAATTGAGTAATCTTTTTTATTTTCTTCTTTAGTTTCAAAACTCATTGTTCTGTTCCTCTTAAAGCAAATGAAGTAAAAAAAGGTATTTCAGATTTATTAGATGGATAAATACGAATGGTTAAAAGATTAGATAAATCTTTATTAGACGTAAAAGATACTGATTCAGCATTTTTAAAAAGAGTAGAAATTTTGTTATTTTTATCGGTTCTTAATATATTACTATCTTTTAATTCGTATTTACAAATCTGTTGTGAATTTTTATCTAGAAGGATCAAACTGTCTGTTGCAATTACAGCAGAAAGAGCATAACGAGTATCATATCTCATTTGAGAAAGAATATTATTATAAACTAATTTAACGTTTTGTGGATTTGACTCATCTATTATTTTATTATAAGAAGTAATACTGCAGACTATTATAATGACTAAAATAATTATTATCAGAATCAACAAAGTAGCTAATTCCTGATTAACTTTACCTTTTTTATTAAACTCTGACATTAATCATCAGCCTCACTGTCATCTGCATCATCATTGTTTACAAAATTATTTTGAGATAATAATCTTTCTAAAAAAACTCGATTTTCTTTTCCACTCTTTTGATAGTTTATATAAACTATTACTTTAAATAAATTAGTATCTATTAGATAAGTACTTATTTTGCACTTAAATTTATTTATTGCCCAATATAATTGTGGGTCTGATGTTTTGGTTACAGGACCTTTAAATTCTTCAAAATAATCGAAATATTCACTTAGCATCCTCTGAATTCAAAACAATTGGTTTATAATCATCGCTAGCAGAAGGAATGTAATCAGAGTTTTTAGCTTTTTTAGCTATTATGGTTTCCATAACATGATGAGCCAATAATGTGGCAATATATTCGTCATCGTCTTGATAATCAACTGGTAATGACATAACTATTAAATGAACCAAAGGGAAAAAAGACAAAGAAATTATAGCTAAAACAAGCAATATTTCAATGATGCTGAAAGCTTTTCTTTTCTTTTTATAGCGAATCATAATAAGTCAGTTAATTTACTTAAATTTAAGCTCTTTTTATTATTAGATGTTCATTAAAAATTACTACTCTTTATATTTTTTTTCAACATAGTTTCACTAGCAAAAAACAAATATAGAAGTAAATAAAAACCACTACTCAAATTTTTATAATCTTATGCCGATTAATTTGAAAGGAAATGTTAGCCCAAAAAAGGAGCAAAAAATGTTTAAAAGATTTCAGATTTTAATGGCTCTTATATTAAGCCTTTCTTTGCTGACAGCAGTAGGTTGTGGCACAAGGAGTTCATTAAGAGGTTCAATAGTAGGAACTATAGTTGATTCACAAACAGGTATAGGAATTTCAGGAGCAACAGTTGTAACTTCTCCAAGCACAACAACTGTTCTTACAGATATAAATGGCGGTTTTTCCATTCCTGATGTTGAAGCAGGGGTTTATACTCTAACAGCTCACGCAAGTGATTATAACTCCAACTCAATTACAGTAAGCGTAGACAGTGGAACTTCAGCAACAACAAATGTAGTTTTGGTATCTACTGGCGGAAGTTTCTCACGCAATATTCTTCCTATTTTTACGGTAAACTGCGCAATTGCCGGTTGTCACAACGACAATTCAGCAGCCGCTTCACTTCGTTTAAATAGTTACACAAATGTGCTTAAAGGCTCAAAATCTGGGGCAGTTATTTATCCGTATGATGCATCTACCTCAAAGGTTATCAAACGAATAAAAGGAACAGAAACACCAAGAATGCCCAAAGACCGTTCAACACTTTCCACTTCAGATCAAAGTCTAATAGCCAACTGGATTAATGGTGGTGCAAGAAATAACTGATATAAAAGTAAATATAGGAGCTAATAAATGAAAAAATCAAATCTATATCTTTTACTCTCTAGTTTTGTTGCTCTTGGAATTTTTGGGTTAAATTCAGCAGCTCATGCTTCAAATGATATTCAGCTTATTTCACCGCCAATGGAACAGCAAAGTTTCCAAATTGCTGCAGCTAGCACTGCAAATTACAATACTTCAAATGAAGCAATACAGGCTCAAATAAAGGCAAAGAAAGAAAATATTTTAAACAAAATACAGAGTTTAAGAAATTCTTCAAATATATCACAAACCCCGAAAACAACCGCAGTAACAACCTTAGATTCTAACCCTAGACAACTTTATGCTCTCACAAGAATGTTGGACTATTCACCACATCCAACAATAGAAAAAATACTGCAAGATAAACCTGTTCTTTATAATGGAAGAAATTATTATTTTACAGTTACTTATAATGAAGGCTGGAAAGAAATTTCAGAACAGGAAGCTTATTTAAATTCTATATGTTTTACTTTTGATGTTTTTGAAAATGGCAACAAAGTAAGAAACCTCACAACTCCAAAAGTTTCTCTTAATCCAAAAAAACTAAAAAAAGGACAAGCTATTGGTATTGCAGAAGTTTCGCCTTTCAAATTCATAGTAAAAGTTGATGAAATCACATCTACTTCTAAAGGAATAACAGTATTAGTATTTAAACTTGAATTAATCGGCTAAGCAAGAGATAGCTTTGGAGGTTTATTTTGGATAAGACATCGGTAGCAGGAACAATATTAGGACTACTGTTAATCACAATAGGGATTAAGATTTCTGGTAGTCTTAAAATGTTTTTTGATATTTCATCAATTTTCATTGTATTTGGTGGTGGTTGTTGCTCTTTGCTAGTTGCTTTTAAAGCAGAAAAAGTCAAATCTGCTCTTGCTGGGATTAGATTGGCATATAAAGCACCCAAAGAATATAATTTTATGAAGCTTATTAGCAGCATTCTAATGATTGCTGAATCAGCACGCAAAGAAGGCATCCTTTCACTTGAACCTAAAATAGCAGAAATAGAAGAACCTTTTTTAGCAAGACTGCTTCAATTAGTAGTAGATTCAGTAGATGCAAAACTTATTGGTGAAGTTATAGACACTGAAATCCAAGCGACCTCCCAACGTCACACCGATGTTATAGATGCTATAAACTTTTTAGCCTCTGTTACCCCTGCTTTTGGTATGATTGGTACAATTATTGGTTTAGTCTGCTTATTAGGAAACCTAGACGATCCATCTTCTATAGGACCTAATATGGCAGTTGCTCTTGTAACCACTTTCTATGGAACCGTTTCGGCCAACTTACTTCTTATGCCTTTTGCCAAAAAACTTGGAGAAAGAGCTCAGGAAGAAGATATGTATAATGACATAATAGGTCGTGGAGTAATACTAATAGCTTCTGGAACAAACCCACGAATAATACAAGAAAAATTACTTTCTTATCTCTCTGAAAAATCCAGAGCAACCTTTAATGAACTTCATCTTGCAGAGGAACTTTCTCAGAATGCATAGAAGAAAACAAGAATCACCTAGTGCGGCTTTGTGGTATGTTTCTTATGGCGATCTAGTCACCAACATGTTATGTTTCTTCGTAATGTTGTTTGCTTTTTCATCATTAGATTCACCTAAAAAGCGCCAGGAAAGCCAGTCTATGGATCAGCGATTCTTTGCTGTTTTCAGTATAAATCAGGCTCAAGGAGCACATCAATGGCTTACAAAAGGTGATAAAGGTATTTTGATGACACCAGCCTCACAAAGAAACGAAGCTGTGAGAATAGTTAGAAAAGTAAGAAATAAACTTGCAAAAGTTTCAATGCAAGACCGTATACAGGTAATGGATAATGATCAAGTAATCAAGATTCAAATTCCTGCAAATGTATTGTTCGAAAGCGGAAGTGCTAATATCAAAAAAGGAGCCACAGATGTTCTTATGGCTCTAGTACCAATTTTAGGAGAAATTGACAATTACATAAGAATTGATGGGCACACCGATGATTTACCACCAAATCCAAAATCTAATTTCCCTTCAAACTGGGAATTATCTTCTGCCAGAGCCTGTACTGTAGTCAGATATTTCGTAGATGAAATGAATATGGATCCAGAAAGATTTTCTGCTCAAGGTTATGCCGACAACCGACCCAAAGTTCCAAATAACTCTATTACAGAACGAGAAATAAACAGACGTGTAGAAATCAATATTTTGAATAAGAAAAAAAAGAAAATAGTTGATAAAGTCTGGGAATAATCATTTTTTCGTAATATTAATGATTATAAACCTTGGATTCAATAATTAATCCACATTGAAGTAAAGTGTTATCCAATAAAGGAAGCTGATATTTAGCAAAGTCTTCGTAGTTAGAAAAAAGATTTTCAACTATTTCAAGCCATTGACCAATTTTAACCTCTTTTAAACCTCTGAGTTTAACTACTTCAGAAGTATGTTTTGTCACAAACTTTGTATGTAAAGCAGAAAACCATTCAACTATTGCAGTATTATTACAAATCTGATCATGAACGCCCATAACAATAGCAAGCTGTTCGGATTCTTTCCCCTTAATTTCATTAAGATTTTTATCAGAAATAGTATCAGACAACTCTTTTAAAACAGGTTTTACCACAGCTATTTTCTTATAAAAATCTTCTATGAGATCTTTTCTAGAAGAAAGAAAAGCATATAGTCCTTTATAATCTGCATTAACAGGAATATTCAAACAAATATCAAAAACTTTTTTAACATCAACACCCTTGTCTAAATATTTATCAATAGCCTTATCCAAAGACATTTTTTCAACAAAATTATTAACAATTCCGCCTTCTGTAGCGTTGATAATTTTGGCGTTCGTATGCTGAAACTGGTCTTCAAACCAGTCTTTATAAGCTTTCATATTAGTATCAGTATAAATAAGTTCTCCATTATCACCAATAAACTTAAAGCTACCTCTACGGCATATATAATCTGCTGTTTCGTTTTCCATTGAAGTAAATGGATGCAGACTTTCATAAAGCATGTCTTCTGAATAAGAACCTCTTGTATGAAGTCTACCATCACAGAAAGAAAGATCGAAACCAATAAAAACAATAGGGTCAGCACCCATTTTTCTTGCTAAATCAAAAGCCATTGTAGCAACAGAACCCCAGCATATAAGACTTCCCATAGGTTCTCTAAATTTGCTTATTTGAGGATACAAACCGCCGCCAAAAGTAGTGATTATTTTTCTACCCTTAAAAACTTTGAAAATATCTGGATGAGTCATAAGTTCAGCAACTAGTGTTACTTCGGTTTCATCTTCTACACCTACAAAATCAAGAGAGTTTTCATAGGAAGAATCGGCAGCACAAACAAAATCAGGCTTTATTCCATTAGCTAGAAGATGCCTGTAAGCTGTATCAACAGCAATAATAGGAAATCTGCCCTTGATTTTTTTCAAGTTTTCCATGTTTTTATCTAGAGATGGACCGGCTGCCACAATAATAGCTGGTACATTGATAAACTTATCAAATAATCTTTCGGCACCTGGAAGCCCGAAAGCTTCGATAAGATTCATGAAATTATTCCTGTGAAATTCCCAACCAACGTTCATTAGAGTAATAAAATTGCCTCTTGAGCGGTTGGCTAAATATTTCATTTTCTCTAGTAATTTGTCAAAGAACTGACTGAAACGGCTTTTTGAAGGCTGGTGCTCAATTATTGCCATGCCATTTAAAACGGACCAGTCTAAAGTTGCATTCCAGACTTTACCTATTGCATCAGCATCTGAACCTAGTGAAATTTGTACACGACTATCAGATAAAATATTGCTAAGGTCTCGATATTTTAAAGCAGTAATAAAAACAAAAGGATCAGGTTCTACGATAAAAAGCTGGGGCCCCATTTTTAAATCAGGCAGTTTATTTAAAATTAGTTCGGAAGTGTATCCCATTCCGAAACCAAGAGCTATCACATGACTTTCGTTTTTATATAGTTTTATTATCTGCTGTTCAGCTTCTCGACTGGGGTTATACTTGCTATGATAGTTTAATTTTTTCCCAGAAGAATCAATGACTGCCAGAGTAACTTCGCCGTTTTTAGCTTCTTCAACCTTATAATTATCTGTTTTGTAAATTTTTAAAAGTTTTAAAACAAAATCAAAAATGCCTTGATGGGCACCTAGGTGTTTTAAGTTGGTTTCTAAGAAATTGTGCAGCATAATTCATTATTATTGATAAAAATACATTCTGTCAGCTAAAACAAGATGCTCCTCCAAATGCTTTTAGCATTGGGGAAGCATCTTAAGAAAAATTCCTAACTCCTCACTCCTAATTCTTAATTCTCTTTCATGAGGCTAGCAATAAATCTTCTACCATGTTTGAATATTTCGCAAAATTCGTATTCAACAATATCGGCAACCCCAACCCAGTCCTCGTTTTCCTGAGCAACTTCCGCCGCAGAAATTTGTTCATTGACCTTGGCAATAAGTTCTTGGCGTTCATTTTCATAAGCAGATTCAGCCATTTTTTTAGCATAAGCTAAATCAGCACTTTTTATAATTGTAATGAACCATTCAAGACCATTAATTAGTTCAAGGTATTTTTCCATAGCCTGTTTTACATTACCTAGGCGAAGTTCGGAAGAAACATTTTCAGCAACATCTTCTAGATGAAGCAGAATTTCAGTGCTGTCATAAAAAGCTTCTTCGACAACTCCAGCAGCCGTTTCAGAAACTAGTTCTGCTTTTTGATAATTAATCAGCTTTAAGTTTTCTAAAACTTCTGTATTATCTGTAGAGTATTGCTTGCCATCAAGAAATACTCTCATAACAGTAGCTCCAGAACCTTTTAAAGAACCTTCAATAAGATTAACCAGCTCAAGAACAGTTGCATTTTCATCAATCCCGCTTATGTCTAGTGGGTTAGCGTTTAATGTTATAAGCACAGCGTTTTTTCCTTGTTTATTTATAATTCAATCTATAGTTTAGTTTATACTTTCTCAACTGTCAAATATAACAAAAAAGCTTGCCAACGCAAGCTTTTTTTAGAGAGAAGAGATAAGGAATGAGAGAGAAGGAAATTGTTTTAGATTCGCTACAAGTCTTCTGACTCTTCTTTCTACTATTAAGCAAAGTTCTTGAAAATCCCCCAGTCTACTTCGTAGACATCCCCCTTTGAAAAAGGGGGCAAGGACAATTACCAGTGTACTAATATTTTTTGGTCAACCCAGCAAAAACAATACTATGGTTAGTCGTAGGAACAATATTAGTTGTATAAAACTTTTAAGGACTCAAAATCTCATTTGGCTAAAACAATTCCCTGTGCTCTTTTGCTCTACGCTCTAAGCTCTAAGCTCTAAAAGTCTTGAATATTTATAACCTTCTTCGGCTAAGATTAGTTAGTTTTAAATACAAGCTTTCTTCTGCTAAAACAATCCCCTTATCTCTAAACTCTTATCTCTTATCTCTAAATAAAAAAAGCGCCTGTAAACAGGCGCTTTTTTCAATCTAAGCATTGCTTAATTCATTTACTTTCCGAGTAACTGTGATAGTGAATTAGACAATGACTGTGACTGAGCTTGATAATTATTCAAAGCTGTTTCCATCGCAGCAAATTTCTTTAACAAGTTTTCTTCTCTAGCACTAAGCTTAGTCTGCTGCTGAGAAATCTGTTCATTCAATGCAGCAATCTGTTTATCCATCTGGCTGTTGCCAGAGCCGTCAGAACGACCAATTCTAGAAGTTAGAAGCCCGTTAGACTTAGTAAAAGAATTTAAAACTTCTTTTAAACGTCTGGCAATACCCATCTGATTCTGATCTGTAGAATCATTATTAAATAACTTAGTTACAGCTTCCGGATTATTCTTTAAAGCCTGGTCTAATTTGTCTTCATCTGTTATTGATAAAGTTCCGACCATAGTTGCAGAATATGCTGAACCGACTTTGCCTGTAGTAATACCAATATCGCTTAAAGAATTAAACAAAGCATCGGCTTCTGGAACTATTGCAGACATTACGTTTCTCATCTGAGAACGTATATTTCTCAATGTTGAATCACCGCTTAACAAACCAATTTTGTAAGCTTCTTCATAAGTTTCAAGGTCTTCTTTGCTTAATGCCTGTTTTTCAGCATCTGTAAGACCTGCCAATTCTCTTTGTTCTTTAGTTTTCTTTTCAGTGATCTTATTATAGATTGTTTCTGTAACTTCGTTATAAAGTTCGATAAATTCTTTTATAGCGGTTTTAGCAGATTCGGTATCAGTATTAATTGAAATGGTTTCGCCAGCGCCAACAGTTGTTTCCCTGAAATTAAGAGTCAAACCTTCGATTGCATCAGTAATAGTGTTAGACTGGCTAATCTGGTCAGTGCCACCATAAACAGAATCAATACTGTAAATACAGTTTTGACCAATATTCTGAACGGCACCAGTCAGGCCCATAGCACTCAAGAAGTTGCTCGTATCTGTTGCAGAACCTATTGCAATAGCTCTGTTGCCTGTTTCTGTTGAAGTAAGGATAAACTCGCCTGTTGTTGGATTATATTGAGCTTTAACGCCAACTTTATCGTTATTGTTAATAGCGTCAATTATTGAATCCATTGTCTGACTCTGAGTATTACTAATAGTAAATTTAACTCCGTTAATAGAGAAAGTACCTGATGTTACTGCTGTTGCAAAACCAGCCTGAGCAAGAGGAGAAGAAGTCTTAACATCAGAGAGAGACTTTGAAGCCGTCAAGGTTGAACCAGTATCAGAGCCATTAGCAGTCATGTTAATACCTAGATTACTAGCCATATTGCCACTTCTGTCGCTTATTGAAATAGAAGCACTGCTGCCCTTATCTGTGCCAACGACATTAATTTGACCTGTTGAAGCATCATAATAAGCTGATTCAATACCGTCAATATCTGCAATTTTATCAAGAATAGACTGGTAAGTATCTCCAGACTGCCAAGAAATATTGTGGTCGGTTCCATTTACATTAACATTAATAGTACCTGTCTGGGTCTGGTTACCCCAATAACCACCATATGGAATAGTCTTATTTCTGAAGTCGGCAACACTTAAAGGGTTACCATTGTTATTCTGAAGAGTTTCTGTTGAATTACCAGTTAAATGAGCTTCAGAAGTCTGAGTGCCAGCTATCATTCCTGTTACAGAAAGGAAATTGCTAGTATCGTTTGATGAACCAACACCTATTGGCGCATTGCTGCCGTCTCTTCTGGTAAAACTTATTTTGTCCGTTTCAGAATCATAGGTAGCATCAATATTTGTCATTGCAGAAATACGTGATAACACTCCCTGCAAAGTATCTACTGCTGGGTCTATATTTATCTGAGTTCCGTCAATAGTAAAAACACCAGCAGTAATTGGTGTTGCAAAAGTTTCATTTGCAAGAGTCTGACCGCCATCATAATTAGAATTGACTGTTGTATTGGTATTTTTACCAAATATTTCTTTAACGAAAGTTCCACCATTGGCATCAGAAATAGAGAAAGACCTAGTATCGCCGGTGTTAGTAGAAACAAGTCTAAGATTACCACTTGATTCATCATATCTGAATTCAACAGCTCTATCTTTAGGATTACCAGTAGCTGTGCCTGTTCTATTAAGAGCGTTAGATCTGTCTATCTGATTGTTAAGATGTTTTACAAGATCATCGACAGTCATATTGTCGTCTAATCCAGCCATATTAATAGTCTGAGATCTGCCACCCAAAGAAATAGTTATTGAGCCCTTGGTGAAATCTAAGTCTTTGAGGGTTGTTGCAGTACCGCTTCGCATTGAAACAGACGATTCGGTAACAGGAATATCTTTTGTGAGACTAATTTCTCCACCAGCACCTTTGCCGAACATTTTGGCAATCAACCCGTCTGCGCCCTGCGAACCACCGTCTGAAATGGTTGCTGACATTTTGCTGTCATTCAGATTAAACTTAATGGTATTGTTTTTATCATCGTAGGTAGCAGTGATTTTACCACTTAATTCAGAATTAGCCTTAATGCTATTGTTGATGTTCTTCAACATATCTTCTATTGAAGTGTTTTCATCAGCATTTGTAGCAATATTATAAGTTTTTACCTGACCATTGCTGGCTGTAGTTGTTATTTTTAACCCAGTTGGATTTACACCCAAAGCACCAAGAGAGGTATTTGAACCGCCCATTTTTCCAGAGCTGGTTATGTTGTTTCCTAATTCTAAGGAACCAGCAAGTTTGGCTTTAGAGGTTATATTGGTAGCAGTAGCAAGTTGTTTTACTTTTACAGTATATGTACCTGCCTTGGCAGCAGTAGTAGCAGAGGCATTAACAATCTTTGAATCAGTAGATTCTACAGTCTTTCCATTAAAAGTCTTACTGAAAGTTAAGTCTGTAGCCTTAGTCTGCAGTTCATATAACTTCAGATTTATTTCCTGAAGCATACTCTGCTGATAGGACATCTTATTTCTTTTTCTTTCAAGATTGTATTTGGTAGTGCTGGCAGCCTCAATCATCTGGGATATCAAGCTTTCGGTATCCATCCCCGAAGATATACCGCTTATATAATTTCTTGAAATGCTGCTTACCATTTTTTTAGCCCCCCGTATAATTAATTAGGAATTAGGAGTTAGGAATAAGGAATTATTTTTATTAAATTCCAAATTCAAAATTCAAAACTTTAATTCATAATTTACAATATTAAACCTTCTTAGATTAAGAATTATAAAATAGAAATGAGAAATAACACCTTGAGTTAGCTATTAGGAATTTCGAACGAGAATTTTAAAAATTCCTAACTCCTAACTCCACATTCCTCATTGTTAAAAATTTTCTAAAAGAAAATTTTTAACAGATTATGCTTTCTTGTCGAAAATTAGTCCAAGATATTCCTGCATCTTAGCAACCATATCTAAAGCTTCTTCTCCAGGTATTTCACGAATAACTTTATCTGTATTGTCATCAATAACAGAAATCATTGTTCTATGAGTTGCTTCATGCATCTTGAATTTTAAAGAACGATTGAATACTTTTGCAGTTTCATTCAGTTTCTTTATGGCAGATTCAAGCTTTTCTTTCTGTTCTTCACTTTCATCAGAAAAGTTTTCTGCTGCCTTAGTAGACATTAATTCAATATCCTGAAGTTCTGGCTTTTCAATTTTAGGAGCTTCAGAACTGTTGGGTACATCAACGCTACTTTTGTAACTTGAAAAAGAACCTGTATTTATATTTGTATTAAGTGATTCAATACCCATATAAAAACTCCTTGTCAAACTATTAGCCAATAGACTATAAAAATGTAGCTATAGTTGTGTCAAAATCAAGGATTTTTCTGAGGAATGTACAATCTTTGCCAAATGATTTGATAAAATAATTATAGGCAAAAACACCATTATATCAGATTCCTCCTTGAATCTAACAAACTGCTGCATCCTTGCAGTCTAATAAGAAGGGATACCTTTCCCTATCTTATATAATTTATCGGCATAACTTTTTAATCAATTACACTTAAATTATACCAAAATTTAACAAATATTCAAACTAATTATGTTTTTTCTTTTAAATTCATATAAAAATAACTAATTTTCTTGATTTTTCAATTAAAATAAATAAATTAAAAACTTCAAAAAATATATATAAAATAAACTAAAAATCAATTTCTTTATGTCTATCTATTAGTTGATCTGGTTCTTTTATGTCATAAATTCCGTTAGTTCTTATTAAAATTATCCTTTCTTTTTTAAAATAAAAAAGAAGTCTATTTAAATCGTACTCTTTTAAAATAGAATTCCAAGCCAATTCTCCTAGATTGTATCTTTCTATTTCCTTTTTATCATAATATCCCTCTTCAATAGGAATTAGTTCTTTTTTTATTTGATTTTTTATACTTGGATTCAATTTAATTCCGTATGGATTAACAAAAAGATATAAATAAACCATTGTTGTAATTAACAACAAACCAAACATTTGATAAATTAAAGATAGCGGCTGCTGATCCGAATATAGTTTTATTAGCACAAACAAACCAACAGTAATAAAAATAGAAATTGTAGTAGGCCATAATAAAGCAAAGAAACCTGTTAATGCATAATAAACTATTATAGGTAAATTTTCTTTTGATGATTTCCCTATTGAAATTAGGTTAAAAAACAAAAAAATTGCAGACAGAACATAGAGAATTTTTATTTCTGCATCAGGAATAAAATTTATATTAAAAACAGATTCTGTATCTAGAAAAGCAACAAAACCCTCTGGGAAAAATAATCCTCCTATAATAGAACAATAAACTATTGAAAGACTATTATTTTTAACAAAAAAAGAATAACAGATAATCAACGAAAGCAGCAATATCGTATTTAATCCCAAACTACTTGCCGCTGCCATTACCGGGATAAATATTATTTCAATCCTATTTATAGCTGATCTGTGTTCAAACAAAAATAATATACAAATTATGAATAAAATAGTTAATAACATTCTTAGATTAAGAAAGGTTTGCATTGAAAACACGAATACAGACAAACCAATTAATCCAGGCAATGGTTCCTTGTTTTTAAAAACCCAAATAGACAACAAAGAACAAATTATAAAATAAAGGATGTGATAAACAGCTTTTAAACCCAGAAAAGACAAAGAAGAATCTTCTATTTTATAAGTTATAATTTCAGGATAAAGAACAGTATAGTTATCAATAAAATCCTTTGCTATTCTAAGTTCCCAAAAAGTTGTACTAGGAAAAGGGGCAGAACGAGTAAAGAAAAATAGAACCATTATTGTAGCAACTATCGTTGCTATTTTATTCCATTCAATTGTTTCTTTAACAAAGGGTTTTGCTTTCGCAAAACCCTTTGAATTATCTTTTGTTGTCAAAACTTTTCCCGTGAATTAGGTTTTATTATTTATCTAATCCTAGAATTTTTTCTGGCTTGCAGGGCAAATCGCGAATTCTAACACCTGTTGCATTATATATAGCATTAGCTACAGCTGGTGCAACACACATTAAAGGAACTTCGCCAAATCCCTTAGCGCCATAAGGACCTTCGCTATAACGATGTTCGATTATAATTGGGTCGACTTCTGGTGCATCTATTGTTGTTGGAAGAATATAGGTCGAGAAAGAGTTGTTCAACATTCTACCATCTGGAGAGTGGGTTATTTCTTCGGTAGTGCCATAGCCAAATCCTTGCATAGTACCACCTTCAATCTGCCCTTCTACTTGCTGTGGATTGATTGCTCTACCCATATCGTGAGCGGAAGTAATCTTGGTAACATTATATGTACCTGTTTCCATATCGACTTCAACTTCAGCAATATTGGTACAATAGCTATAAACATAATAGGCCTGACCTTGTCCTGTTTCTGGATTACGATCTGTATAAGGGGCCTTGAACCAACCATAAGATATTGGTTGCATTCTTTCTGCATATAGCTTTTTAACTATTTCAGTGAAAGGAACTTTTTGAGTATCGGTTTTGCCTTTTATCCAAGCTTGGCCATCTATAAGTTCAACTTTATCTGCTGAAACACCTAAAAGCAAACCTGCAGCTTCAAGAAGTCTTGGCTTCATTTCTTTTGCAGCAAGCATAATTGAGTTTCCAGACATAAAAGTAGTTCTGCTAGCTACAGTTGGACCAGAATCAGGAATTATAGCAGTATCTGTTTCAATAACATTTACTAAATCATAAGGAGCACCTAAAGCATCAGCTGCAATTTGTGCCAAAACAGTTCTAGCACCCTGCCCCATTTCTACATTTCCGACAGCTACTCTAACAGAACCATCTTGCAATAACATAATACTACTAGCAGATCGGTCTATTGCTTTACCACCAGCACCGAGACCAACACCGTAGAAAACACTAGCCATACCAATGCCTTTACGTATGTTACCTTTCTTTTCTGAAGGCTTCTGCCATTTATATTCCCAGTTACATTTTTTGGAAGCTTTGTCTAAGGTTTCCTGCAAGCCACAAGATTCTTCTATAACTTGACCAGTAGCGGTAGTATCGCCAATTCTGAAACCGTTTCTCTTACGAAATTCTAAGGGGTTTATATTAAGAGCTTCTGAAATTTCGTCCATCATTGTTTCTGTTGCAAAAACTGTTTGTGGAGAACCGAAACCTCTGTATGCTCCACAAGGAACTTTATTTGTACAGACACCATAAGCTTGAATATGAACGTTTTCACACTTATATGGGCCAAAAGCATGGACTGCCCCACGAAGAAGAACTAATGGTGTTAAAGTGGTATAACCACCGGCGTCCATATAATATTTGATTGTTGCAGAAATAAGTTTACCGTTATCATCTGTTCCGACTTTCATTAGAACTTTGCCAGGGTGACGTTTTGAACTGGCCATTATGTCTTCATCACGCTTATAAACAAGCTTTGCTGGTCTTTTGAATATCTTAGCCACTATTGTAGCTTGCCCACATACAACCGATGGAAAGTCTTCTTTACCACCGAAACCACCACCAGTAGTTGTTTGAATAATTCTAACCTTGTTTTTGTCGACCCCAGCAGCCATAGCAACGGCATCCTGAACATAGTGAGGACACTGCATACTGCCATAAACAGTTATAGAATCTTCAATACCTGGAACCGCAATACAGCCATTAGTTTCAAGGTAAGCATGTTCCTGATAAGGAGTTCTGTATTCTTTTTCAAAGACATGAGTGATACGAGTGTCGTTTTTAAAAGCTTCTTCTGCATTACCATGTTCCACATTAAAATAAGAACAAATATTATCTTCTCCAAAAATCTTTGGAGCATCTGGTTTTAAAGAATCTTCTATTGTAAGACTAGGTTTTAAAGGTTCAATATTTAATTTTACAAGTTTAGCCGCTTCTTCTGCCTGTTCATAAGTTTCTGCGACAACTAATGCTACTGGTTCACCATGAAAATGTACATAACCTTCGGCAAGATAAGGCTCATCAAGTTTGACTAAAGGAATTGTGTTTTTCCCAGGAATCTGGTCATAAGTTACCACACCTAGTACTCCTGGCATTTTTTCTGCTTCTGTTTTATCAACTCCAAGCAGTTTACCATAAGCACAATTTGATCTAACAGTATAAACATATACCTGGTTATCAAAATTGTAATCGTCAATATACTTAGAAACCCCTAAAAGCTTATCATAAGCATCCTTACGTGGAACAGGCACGCCTACCGATGGCATGATGAACCTCCTGATAAAATCAAATTTGCAAGCAATAAATAATCAGTTGAAACAATAAAAAATATATTTTTATTGACCACCGATCAAAAACTTACCAACAATCATCAACAAAATAAATATAACCAAGAAAATAATCTTATTTCTTGCGTCACCAACAGCATCATATTGAGGTGGTAAATCTTGATTATCTTCATTAACACTAGTGTTTTCGTTATTATCGTTATTATTTTCGTTATTTTTTCCATTTATTTTTTCCTTATCGAATTATCTAAAAAAATAGCATATTAGAGTTGCTAGTGCAAGTTTAACATTTATAAAAGATTAAGAGAAATCTAAAGCTAAATTTTTTCTTGTTTTTTCAGAGTTTAACACAACTTCGCAACTAAATTATTTTTTTCACAAAAAAGTTGACGAAAGTACTTATTAGTCTTATATTGCTTACACGTTTTGTTTACTTTTAAAATTGAGGTTTGTTAAAAGTTTCACAAAGCAAATATAAAAATATAACAGGAGGTCCGTCGTAATGGCCGACCAAGTTGACACCAAATTAGAAAAGGTTTGCGAAATTGTAGACAAATGGAATTGCGATCCTAGCAAATTGATTCCTATTCTTCAAGAAGTTCAGGAAATCTATCGCTATCTTCCCGAAGACGCAATAAATCTTTGTGCAAGAAAATTAAAAATTTCTGCTGCTCAGATTTACGGTGTAGCAACATTTTATGCTCACTTCTCTCTTACTCCAAAGGGTAAGTATTTAATCAAATGCTGTAACGGTACTGCTTGTCACGTAAAAAAGTCTATGTCAGTTCTTGATGCATTGATGAAAAAGCTTGGACTTAACGAAAAGAAGCTTACTACTGACGATATGCTTTTTACTCTCGAAATCGTTTCTTGTCTCGGTGCCTGCGGTCTTGCTCCTGTTATGGTTATAGATGAAGATGTTCATGGTCAGATGACTCCAGATAAAGCACTAAAGCTTATTGATGATATTATCGCAAAGGAAAAGGGGGCCGCTAAATGAGTAATGTAGATCTTAAGAAAGTTACAGAAGAATTTAAAGCTAATCTTGAAGATCGCCGTGTTGTAGTTTGTGCAGGTACAGCCTGTGTTGCTAACGGTTCTCTTAAAGTTATTGATGCTCTTCAAAAAGAAATTGAAGCTGCTGGAATCAAAGTAAGAGTTGAAGCAAACCATCATAAATGTGGTGGTGAAAAGAAAGATTTATATCTCTCTAAGAGTGGTTGTCATGGCTTCTGTCAGCAGGGTCCTCTTGTTACAATAATGCCAGAAAACATTCTTTACGTTAAAGTAAAACCAGAAGACGCTAAAGAAATCGTTGAAAAGACTCTTAAGAACGGCGAAGTTATCGACAGACTTCTCTTCGTTGAACCAGGTTCTGGTAAACATTCAAAGAATGCTCAGGAAATCACTTTCTATAAGCTTCAACAGCGTGAATCTCTTAAACAATGCGGTCATGTAAACCCAGAAGATGTTAGAGAATATATTGCTCTTGGCGGTTACGAAGGTGCCAAGAAAGCTATTTGCGATATGACTTCAGAAGCTGTTTGTCAGGAAGTTTTGGATTCAGGCTTAAGAGGCCGCGGTGGTGCTGGTTTCCCAACAGGTAAGAAATGGCAGCTCACTCTCCCCAACAAGAGCCCTGACGGAGTTAAATATATCGTTTGTAACGCTGACGAAGGCGACCCAGGTGCTTTCATGGATAGAAGCGTTATGGAAGGTAACCCACACAGCGTTATCGAAGGTATGATGATTGCTGCTAAAGGTATTCAGGCTACAAAAGGCTATGTATACTGCCGTGCTGAATATCCATTAGCTGTTAAACGTATCCGCAAAGCTATCAATGATGCTAGAGAAATCGGTATTCTCGGCAATAACATTTTTGGAACAGACTTCAATTTCGATATCGAAGTTATGGAAGGTGCTGGCGCATTCGTATGTGGTGAAGAAACTGCTCTTATCCACTCAATCGAAGGTCAGCGCGGTATGCCAACTGCAAAACCACCGTTCCCAGCAGTAAGCGGTTTGTTTGGCAAACCAACAACAATCAACAACGTTGAAACCTTAGCTTGTGTTCCATTGATTCTGAAAAACGGTGCTAAGTGGTTCAAAGATATGGGTACAGAAAATTCTGCTGGTACTAAGACATTCGCTCTCACTGGTCAGGTTGCTAACACTGGTCTTGTTGAAGTTCCATTCGGAACCACCCTCCGCAAGATTATATTCGATATCGGCGGCGGTATCACTGATGACCAGGGTAATCCACTTCCACCAAGCGAATTCAAAGCTGTTCAGATTGGTGGTCCATCAGGCGCTTGTTTGACTGAAGAACTCTTAGACGTTCCTATAGATTTTGACTCAGTTAAGAAATATGGTGCAATCGTTGGTTCAGGTGGTCTTGTTGTTATGAACAAGTCTAACTGTATGGTTAAGATTGCTCGCTTCTTCATGAAGTTCACACAGAGTGAATCTTGCGGTAAGTGCGTTCTCTGCCGCGAAGGTACTGCTCAGATGCTTGCTCTTCTCGATGATATCATCGCTGGCAAAGGCACTATGGAAACCATAGACCAGTTGGAAGAACTTGCTAAGGCTGTTTCTGACGGTTCTCTCTGTGCTCTTGGTAAGACTGCTCCAAATCCAGTTCTCTCTACTCTTAAGACTTTCAGAGATGAATATATTGCACATGTTCGTGACAAAAAATGTCCAGCTCATCAGTGTGCCGCTCTCTGTTGTCCCGAAATCGACCCAGCTAAATGTAAAGGCTGCACTGCTTGTGCAAGACAGTGCCCAGTTGGTGCAATTTCCGGCACAGTAAAGAATCCACACAAGATCGATGAAGCAAAGTGCATTAAGTGTGGCTCTTGCAAGAAGACTTGCAAATTCGGCGCAATAAAGTAATTGGGGGAACAGTATAATGGCTGAAAAAACTCTATTCATAAATGGAAAAGAAGTCGCTTTTGATAACGAAAAAAATCTTCTCGA
>CAJOND010000022.1 GCA_905236675.1 Candidatus Rifleibacteriota bacterium
TCATAAAAAAACAATAGCATAAGTTTTCCTTATTAATTTTTTTTATTTTCTTTAAATTTCTTAACTTAATGACATTGCCCCTCAAGGGGAGCCTTTAGAAGACACTCACCACCTATCACCTATCGTTTATCACGCCAAGCTTTGCTTGGCTTTTTACGCTGGCGATAGCCAGCATTTTTTAGCTTTAGAATATAGATAAACCAAGCTTGTCGTTGTCAACGACAAGCTTGGTTAAATGGTATAACCATTTAAGCTTTGCAGCCCATTCCTGCAACGATTTGATTAGGATACGTATCCCGATACTATTTTATTGTTTTTGTTATTTGTTTATAATAAGTGATTAGTTATAAAAAAATGTCATTTCAGAAATGACATTTTTTAAGAAATAAAAAACCAATTTTCCACTTCATTTTCTTCTTTAAAAGATGATAAATACAATGCTTTAATTATACAAATGTAATAGTTGACAACTAAAATACCCTCTTTTTAAAGGGAAATGCCTTTTGTTATAATGACAGGGGAATTCTTAATCATTATAAATATAAAACCTCTCTGTGACTCTCAGATTTCCTGGCGCTCGCATGCACTTTCGTTCTTCTACTGATCGTCAGTCTTTTGCTATGTAAAAAAACCAGCTATAAATTAGTTTATAGCTGGTTTTTTATTATCTAACAAAATTGGTTACTACGCCTTTTTCTCTTTGTGGTAATCCATATTTTTCTTTTGCGTCTTTAATTGCTTTCATTAGGAAAACCATATTTTTAGCAAGAGTTCTCATTTGCTGTAATCCTTCAGCGTCTTCTTTAGCATCTCCAGGATTCAGGCCATGAACACCGTTCCAATATTGGCCTGTGGCGATTGGCATTCCAGATATTCCAAAAAATTTATTCAATTCATCGTAAGTAGCTGTTAAACCGCCACGTCTTGCAACAGCAACTCCCGCTCCAACTTTCATAGTTTTATCAAATCTGGTACTGAAAAATAATCTTTGCAAAAAAGCGAGCAGAGTTGCGTTTGCAGAAGAATAATAAACAGGTGTTCCCACAACAAGACCGTCAGCTTGTTCAAATTTCGGAGCTACTTCGTTTACTATATCGTTAAAGACACATTTGCCTCTTTCGTGACAATTTCCGCAAGCAATACATCCTCTGATGTTTTGCATACCTATTTGAATAATTTCTGTTTCAATTTTTTCTTCTTTGAAAACTTTTTCCATTTCTTGCAGAGCAATTGAAGTGTTTCCGTTAGCACGAGGACTTCCGTTGATTATAAGAACTTTCATTAGTTTTTCCCCTTCAGAATTAGATTTGTTGTCTTTTATATCAGCAACTGCTTTGATGTTTGAAATTGGTGATAAAGCAGCAACAGTCAACACACTTTTTATAAAGTCTCTTCTTTTCATTATTACTTAGCCTTATTTTTAAGTTATTCAATTATAACTGATTTTAAAACAAAATTAAAGTTATTTAACAAACTGTCAGAACGATCAGTTTTAGACTTTTACAAGTATCATATGAGGTGATTTGTTTATTTTCAGCTATTGTTATGCTATTATAATAGCATTAAGGAGCAAAAATATGAGAAAAGCTTTATTTATTTTAACTATGATTCTTATTAGTTCAATTGCAATGGCTAACGACTGTATTTTCTTTGTGAAAGGGAATCAACTGGTGCCATCAGAACAAGAAAAAGACATTTCAGTAAAAAAAGAAATTCTAACTATTTCGCTACAAGATAATGGCTTTACAAAAATAGATGTTTACTATGAACTAAACAATAATACCCCAAATCCCAAAACAGTTCTTATGGGGTTCGAAGCGAATAATCCATATAATGCTCAAGCTAATTTCAATCCTAAGGGGATACACCCATTTATCCATAATTTTTCTGTAAATATGAATGGAAATATTATTCCTTATTCAAATGCAGTAGTAGAATATGATATTCCCGAAGGTTTTAAACCTTTAGATTTAAAAACCTGGAAAGCAGAAGGAGAAATATTTGAAGGAAGTGATTACCAAATGCTTCAAAATGGCGATAAAACAAAAAAATATTCCTATGCTTACTACTTTAAGGCAACTTTTGAGCCAGGAATAAATAGAATCATTCACTCGTATAATTACGATACTTCTTATGGTGTTGGACAGGCTTTTATAATTGATTATATGCTTACTCCTGCAACCAGATGGGCTAACAAGCAGATTGATGACTTTACTCTTGTTATTCGTGCCGATAATACAGCAAAACATTTCAGAATAAACAAAGGTTCTTTCAATTGCAATGATTTTAAATTAATTGAAGGTGTTGGAAAATGCAGAGACACAAAATACTGTGATGAAAACTGGATAGAATTTTCTTTACGTAATGGTGCCTATTCTTATCATTCTAATAACTTCAAACCTACAGAAGAATTAGGAATTTACTCTTGTGAAAACATATATTACGAATTTGAAAACGAAAAAGAACCTTTGAAATTAGGGTGCACTTATGACAGAAGCAAAACTTTCGTCTGGATGCAACCTATTGATACAGATTTCAAAGTCAGGGTAGCTCATAATCTGCCATATGCTCACCGTGGTTATGTTTTTACAAAACCAGAATTAAAAACATATTTTGAACAATTCTGGTGGTATATGCCTGACCCGAATTATAAGGCCAATACAGATGACTTCACAGAAAAAGACAATGAATTTGTAAATAAAGAAATACAAAAACAATAATACATTTTTAATAGTTTAAACTATTTACCAGGGTTATAACCCTGGTAAATAATAATTGTGAGGACTAATCTTTACGGAGAAAAATATTATTGAAAAATAATAAACCTATTACTAATCATAGTTTTGAGCCCGCAGATTCTCTAAATACCTCTGAAGATACTATTTTCATCGCAAACGAAGCCCACTACGAACAGGTAATTGAGCGCATAAAAACCGTAAAGAAAACTCTATGGATTGGAACTGCCGACATAAAAGACCTTTATGTAAAATACGAATTAAAAACTAAGCCTTTGCTGAAGCTCCTTTCAGACCTTATAAAACGCGGAGTTGAAATCCGTTTGATTCACGCAAAAGAACCAGGTCCGAATTTCAGGCAGGATTTTGACAAATACCCTGCCCTGATAGAAGGCATAGAACGAGTGCTTTGCCCCAGAGTCCATTTTAAAATAATAATATTTGACTTAAAAACAGCATATATAGGTTCTGCAAATTTAACTGGTGCAGGTCTAGGAATGAAAGGCGAAAATACTCGCAACTTCGAAGCAGGCATTTTAAGCAGCAACAAAGAATTAGTAAATAGAGCAATAGAACAATTCGACAACGTTTGGATGGGTGTTCATTGCAAAAACTGCAAGAGAAAGCAATATTGCATCGATCCAATTTTATAAACTTTATTATATATTTACTATCCCTTTGATTGCGGGGAACCCACGCCTTTACAAAAGGGGGTAAAGACAATTGCCAGCGCACTAAAATTTTAGTATTTTTCTATTTTTAGGACAAACTCCGACAGGGCGATACTAAAATGAGTCACAAAGATCTTATTGGAAAGTAGAAAACTTATAAAACAGAAGTTCTCATTATCTCTTGTTGAACATTTCCTTAATCTCATAGTCCATTGCCTCTTGCTTCATATCTTTTAGCTCTAAACTCTGGACTTGTTCATCTGAATCTCTTTTATACAGCAGAAAATAAGCACTACAGAAAGTAATAGTGGCGGAAACAACTAAGATCACTTCTAATTCCAAAATAGAAAAATTAGTAACCTTAACATAATTTAGACCAGCAGTAAAATCGGTTAAAGTATGGAGAATTATTAAGCCAAAATTTCTTTTTATCCTTGCAGGCATAGAAAACTAGAATTGACAAGCCTATTTGTAACAAAATAGCCAAAACTCTTTCTATAATTGATGCTCCTACAAGGAATATTGAGGTTTTTGCAATTTGATCAGCCAGATTATAATAAGCTCCAACCTGATCTGGAGCCTTCTCTTTAACCTGATTTATAATATTTACAAAAGTGCCTGAATTAATCATACAAGCAAAGGAAATATAAGTCATCCCCAAAATCGCCATTGCTTCAAAACAGCCATGCCCTATACCGTATGAAATAGCAGTCTCTTTGTTTTTTCGATTTTTTAACAAAGTCTTGAATGCTAATAATCTTCCTGTTTCCTCGAAGATTCCAGGAAACAAGCCGAGAACAAAAGCCAGTAGAATTGGATGAGAACTCAAGAATAAACCTAGTGAAAAGTTTTTAGAAATAACCAAAGACTGAATAGGTTTTTCCAAAATCAATGCGAAAAGTAAAAATATTGCAGCACCATTTTCTGATATTTCATCAAATCATTGGGTTTATCAAGCAGTAAATGAAATAGCAAATAAAGGCATCATTCAAGGTTTTCCTAATGGATCTTTTAATGGCAATGAAAACCTTATCCGATACCAACTAGCTATAATCACATCAAAAATGTTGGCAAATTTAGAACAGAACGGAATTAGCTCGATATCAAAGAACGACTTGCAAACTATTGAAAAGCTGACTGTAGAATTTGCAGATGAATTAGCTATATTAGGAGTTAATGTGCCTGATCTTGAAAATGACATGCAGGTTGTGAAAGAAAATGTTGCTGACTTAAAAAAAGAAGTAAAGAGCGTTAAAAACGTTATAGAAAACGGAAATATTGATAAAATTAGACTTTCTGGCGATTTTCTCATACGAAGCTTTGGGAATTCTTACGACAGGGGCAGTAAGAACGGCCTAGATTTTGGGAAAAACAGTATCCACAAACTGAAAGTGTTATAAGATTACAAATGGACACAGATATTGATGAGAGAATTAGTGCAAGAGTACGTTGGGATTTAGTTGGAAACAACGGTAATAATGAATGGAACGGAAGAGATAAGAATACTGCAAAAATAAAAATATCATATTTAAAATTTAAAGATACCTTCAACTCGGATGGGGTTATCTTGATTGGTAGAGATAAGTTTTATCATGGTCATGGTTTTGTTGTATATGATTATATGGATGCCGTGAACTATACCAAGAAGTGTGGAGATATAGACCTTGCACTAAACATTTTCTTTGAAAAAGAAGGGATTAATAGTGTTTTTAATATCTTTAACATCAACGCAGATTATAGACACAATGGCCACGATATGTATTTCGGTTTTTATTATGATAACAAAGGTTATGATGACTACGGGGCACCTCTTGATGATAAACGCAAGGAATTCAGATACGAACTTGGTTCTATAAGTAAGCTTTCTAATAAAAGCAATAAATATACCTATGATTTTGGTATGGTTGGTATTATTGCTTTTTACTTCGGTTATTTGAAGCCGTAATTATATCTTATTTTGGATTTTTGAAGTTATCAATTACCTTCTTTCACCAATTCCTCGAATGAGCTTATGTAGAGTTTCATAAAACGTTCAAAATTTTCTTCCTTATATAATTTCTTTCTATAAGTAGCTTTTACCGAAATTTCATCGTTATCTTCAATCCATAAATCAATTTCTAATCTTGCTGTTGCATTGGTATCATTCTTTTCTAAGTCAACAGCTTCATATTTCAATTTTTGCCCAAAAACACTAAAATCAACATTGCCAACGAAATTAACTTCCATATAGTCTGTATTTAAAGCAGATTCATATTCTACAAAATAATCGTAATCACTGTTTTGAATACCATTATTTATCTGCTTTTTTACTTCCTCGAGCAGTTCAGAATTATTAGATATTTTGTCAAAATGAACACCAACTGGAAGTGTTTTTATCATTAAGCCAACATAATTAGCTGAGATTTTAGTTGTTCTGTTATCGTAAATCCAATTTGTAAGAATATCATTTTTACCAGAGTATTTGTGTAACGCGATAAGCCCTGCCATAATAGCAAGAGCATTTCTAGAAGTATTATATTTTTTTTCTGCTTTTTCTAAGTCACTTACTTTAACAGGAAGAATTTCACTAAAGTATCCTCTTGTTATATCGCTAGTCTTAAAATCTGGTTCAGGTATCGTATACCAGTCTATTCCAGAATAATTAGTGTCAAAATATTCTTTATTTTGCTGAATGTTGCTTTGGTTTCTTTCAATATTGGCTAGTTCCAAAGGATAATAGTCTTTTTCTAATGGTTCATCAAAATAGGCTTTTTCAATATCTCTAAGAATTATAGCAACAGTATTTCCATCACCAATGACATGGTGTAAATCAAGAAACAAATAATTATATTCCTCTGTTTCAAAAATGAAGCTTCGGAATAATGATGATTTAAATATTTTAAAAGGTTTTATAAGTTCTTTTTTTATTTCTTCTAACTGTTCTTCAGTGGAATAGTTAATTTCTGTTTCTTGAAGCAATTCTGGTCTATATTCAAAAACAAGTTCATTACTTTTATTAAAATTAATAATGAAAGATAAAGCAGGATGAGCTTTTATAACCTGGTTAACTGCATTTTTCAATTTCTCAGTATCAACGGATTTATCAAAACGGTGAAAAATAGATAGGTTCCACATTGTACCCTTTACTTTGTAAAGTTGGTAATCAAAAAGTTTTACCTGCATTTGATTCAACTTATGTGGAATATTAAGTTCATTTTCAAGCTGTTTATCAAGAGGTTCTGCTTGGTTTTGTTTTCGTAAACGAACTATTTCTGAAAGTTTTTCTATTGTTTTATATTTAAAAATATCTTTTGCACTCAAATCCAATGAATCAGTATTCACAACTACAAGCATAGTGGCAATAGAATCTCCGCCAAGTTTGTAGAAATCGTCTTTAATACTGATTGTTGCAGCATCTATATTCAGAGCCTTTGCAAAAGATTCACACAACAACTTTTCTGTTTCATCTCTCGGAGCAATATATTCTTGTTTAAAATCACTAATAACCGGATTTGGTAAAGCTCTTCTATTCATTTTCCCGCTATTGGTCAGAGGGATTTCGTCTATTTTCATATAATATGCAGGAATCATATAGGAAGGCAGATATTCCTGCATTTTTTTATTAACTGACTCTTCGTCAAAATCAATATTTTCTTTATAATAAAGACATATATAAGAACGTCTTTTTTCTATAATACCCTTAGCTGCACACCATTCTACATTAGTTATCTTTTTAAAGGCGGCTTCTATTTCGGCAGGTTCGATACGGTTTCCGTTGATTTTGATCATATCGTTAGACCGGCCGTCAAGAACGATATTGCCGTCTGGCAAACGATGGGCTAAATCACCAGTATGATAAAATCCATTAACAAAAGTTTCAGCTGTTTGTTCAGGAAGATTTGCATAACCTCTAGTAAAAGGCGCAGCAAGACAAATTTCGCCTATAGAGTTATCTTTTATCTCTTTTCCATCTTCGTCAATTAAATAATAAGGAATACCGCTATTACACTTGCCTATAGGTGCTACATCATACTTTTTATCAATAACAAAATAAGAAACAATATATGGAATTTCTGACATAGAATAATTGTTAACTATTGTCAGTCCTTCAATATAGATGCCGTTGGCTGGTTCAGAGCCAGTATACACAATTTTCATATAATCTTTTATTTTATCGCCAAGAACTCTGATATATGAAGGGGGCAGATAACCAGCTGTTATTTGATTAGCTTCATAATATTCAAGCAGCTTAACGGGATTTTTAACAATAGTGTATGGCAAAATGTAAATATGAGAAAGTTCGAAAATATGCAAAACAAGTATTTCTACGGTGGCCACGAAGTTAAGCGGAACAACCACTCCATAGTTTTCTATTGGTTCGTTTAAAGATTCTACAGACCAATGATTTGAGTAAACCAACAGTTTCAAAGAGCCAAATTCGTGTATTACGCCTTTTGGATTGCCAGTTGAACCTGATGTGTAGACAGCAAAAGAAGCATTGTGGTCACTGCATTTTATGTAACCTAAATAGGGCTTCAAATCTAGTATTTCTTCCCAGACATCGTTATCTATTGTTAGTTTGCAGGAACAGTCCTTACGTATATACTCGATTCGTTCTGGGGCTAATGTATCTTCTGTTACAACAAAGGCAGCTCCTGCTTTCCAGACACCAATCATAGCAAGAATAGTCGAAGCACCTCTTGGTAAATTAATTAGAACAAAATCATCTTTGCCTATTCTTTTATCTTTTAAGTATGCATAAACTTTTCCTGAGATTTCATCGCTTTGTTTCAGAGTGAATTTAATGTTATTAGCTACATCTACAAGGAAAACTTCATTAGATCTTTTAACTAACTGCTTCTGCCATATTTCAAAAATATAAGGTATTTTACTTACTTCGTCTAGATACATTTTTTACTCAAATAATATGAATTTTTGAAATTTTATCATTTATATTATACAAAATCAATATAGTCAGAAATTATTCATATGTTTATTATATCTGCATCAAAAGCTATTTCTATCTATAAACTTATCATTCTCTGAACCGTCCACAATACAGCCGACAGGAGACCCATGTTAATATTTATTCCAATCAATTCTAATCAATTCCGTTTAATTCAAGAGAACCCAAGTATTTTGAACCTGTTTTACCAAAAAATGACTCGTGTTCAAAATTTACAGGAGTATCATTAATTCCAATAGTAACGCCTTTTCCTGTATACCCTTTGACATAGGCTTCCGCGGCATTAATCAAATCTAATCCGCCACTGCCATAGTATTCTTTGGTCTGAAATTCTTCTATGCTGGCAGAATATAAGGGGAAAGAAGACAGCAGTGATACTGCTGATGCGATGATTATAGTTTTTGTAGTTATTTTATCCATTTCGATTTTTCAAAAATCTAACAATTAGCCATAGTCCTAAAATGGCAGCAATTAGAAAACCTATTCCGCCTAATGTTGAGAAACCAAAGAAATTTCCAGAAGGTGAATTTGCATAAATCATACTAGAACCAATCAACAGAGCTGAGCAAATAATAGCAACTACAATTTTGTCTACCATTTTATTTATGGCAGATAAAGGCTCTTCTGAACCTGTAATTTCTAAATTAATCTTCGTTTGACCTTTTATTGTCATTTTTAGCAAGTCAGAAATACTAGAAGGTACATCTATACCTTTTTTTAATGCGTAAGAGACTGCAAATCCTAATTCTTTTGTTTCTTTTTCTATATCAATATTTTTAGTTTTTCCTAAAAGATGCTCGCTTACAATTTCTGTAAAATTAATTTCTGGATTTATTTCTTCTAAAACGCCTTCAAAAGTAAGCATTCCTCTTGCTAATAATGATATACCGCTTGGAAATCCAATGTGGTGTTGAACGAGTATTTCATTTAAGTCTAATACGACTCTTCCTAAATTTATACTGGAAAAGTCGGCAGAAGCATATTTCCCAACAGCCATATCAATATCATTGTATAAAGCTGGATGGTTTACTTTTTTCTTAATATCGCACATAGACAAAACTATGTTTTTAATCTGGTAAACATCTCGCGTATATATTGCTTTTACAGCCTCTGTAAGACAATTTCTGTCACGAAGTGACAGACGTCCTACCATTCCCAAATCCAGCCATATTATTTTATCGTCAACTAATTTAATGTTACCAAAATGTGGGTCTGCATGGAAAAATGTGGGTCTGCATGGAAAAAGCCATCGTCTAAAATCTGTTTTGCATAGTTTTCTGCCAAATGAGTAGCTAATTCTTTTCTGTCGTAACCTGCTTCATCAATTTTAGCTGAATCTGAAAGTTTAATTCCTTTTATTTCTTCCATAACAAGAATGGAAGAAGTAGATAAGTGTTTCTCTACATTTGGACAGCCTACATAAGGAATATTGGCATTAAGCTTATGAAATTCTTCAAGGTGCGAAGCTTCGATTAAAAAATCCATTTCTTGTTTCGCAGTAACCCACAATTCTTCCACTATTTGCTTATATTCATCTGGGTCACCTAGTTCTGGATTTAAATTTAAAAGCATTATTGCATGTTTTAAAATTTCAACATCGCTGCTCATTTTTTTCCAGATTCCAGGACGCTGAACTTTTATTACCATATTTCTGCCGTCTCAGAGTTGAGCTCGGTGAACCTGAGCAATAGAAGCCGATCCCAATGACTCTTTTTCTATTGAATTGAAAATTTCATGGTAATCATCTATTCCATATTCTTTATGAATAGTGTCTAATACTGTTTCAAAAGACATTGGCTGAACTTCGGAACGCAATTTAAGCAATTCAAGACAATAGCTTTCTGGTAACAAGTCAGAGCGCATTGACATTATTTGCCCTAGTTTTACGTAGGTTGGTCCTAATTCTTCAAGAATATGACGAAGCTTTTCAGGGTCTATACCACTCATTACTTCATATTTTTTAAAACTTCGACTATTTGTAATATTCTATCTTTTTGAATCATAAGGTTATTAGACATAATAACTTTCCAACCAATTCTTTTAAAATTAATTATAAGACAGTAATTATGTAGTTTATTTTGTCTTGTTTGTCTACAGTAAACTTATTAAAGATTGGGGCTTGAAATAATTTTGTAGTCTACACATTGTCATAAACGTATAGCTTTCAGGGCAAGCCCATACGCTATACTCTTTATGACAAATGTATAGACTATTAGTAAAATCTAATTTGGCTAAAAAATTAGTTTTCGGACAAACTCTATCGGCGCGTGAATTGAAGCTTTGCTGAAAGCAAAGCCACGGCTTCTAGGTCGCCTCGCAACGACGTAAAGAAATTGCAGTTTCGCGATGACGATATTAGCAAAGACTATCGCTGTAAAACAATCCCCTTATCTCTCATCTCTTATCTCTTTCTAGAATAGCCACGCAGTCTAATAATGTTTATCAATGAGAGTTATGGCTCAAAACTTCTTCCAAAAAGATAGCGAAGCCTTCATATCGCGGTCGTGGGAACCACGCTGCATAGAAAAATCGGCTGATAACAGAGTGTCAGTTGAAATTTTTCTTTCGCCTTTGAAGGAGACTAACAGATGGTTTTTATCCTGGTCGTTATCAAGTTCATATGAATTAGCCATATCACCTTCAAAGCTGTATATAAGTTTAGGTTCATAGCCTGAAAATGCAGTTTTGCCTGCAAGTCTTAAAACATAATTTTCTTTTTCGTTGCAGAAGTTGAATTCCAAACCAAGCTGACCGGCAGCGTAATTGTTTGTTTTACTTTGAACAACTTGATTGAAGATTCCACCACCATTTTCATGATAGCCGTCTTGTTTATATCTTGAGAACTGAAGATTTATGTATGGGTAGACTTTCCATGTCTTGTTCTTCTGATTCTTAGGTGTAAGCTTGTATTCACCGCCAAATTCGAACAAATCACCCTTGTATTTAACGTTTGTAGAAAGATCTAGATTGGTTAAATTGCGATTAAGTTCGTTATCAACTTTTCCGTAGTCTAAATATAGATAACCAGAGGCTTTATCATTCTTTTTAGATGCATAAATACCGAATTTGTTTTCTTCGATTTTGTTTTTAGCCCAGGCGTCATCGAAACCATCTATTGTATTGTTGCTATGACCAAAGAATAAACCGAATGACTTAGTGTCAGTAAGTTTTAAATCATAACCGATTATTCCACTTCTGCCACGGTATTTAGCGCCGTCACGCATTTCGCCTTTGTTGTATACGAATTTGAACCAAGCTCCGCTCACTTCGTGAGCAGCCCCATCTACTGCATTGCTTTGCAATGCAGCCCCCTCAGCTTCACTTCGTTCAGCAGCTCTTTCACTCAACGCATTGCTTCGCAATGCTCCCCCTACGACTCGCTTGCCATCCTGGCGCTCGCATGCACTCCCAACTTCCTGTTGGTCGTCAGTCTCGCTTCGCTCGCCAGCTTCCCCGCGCATAGCGGGGCAGCATCTTCTTTTTTCCCCGATGCTCCCCCATTTATGGGGGAGCTGTCCCGTAGTGACTGAGGGGTGAGCAAAGCGTCAGCTTTGCGTTCTTTTGCGAACCTATCCCCAAAGTGGCTTGATAAAATATCGCCAGTGACAGAATTACGCTGAACAAGAGTCATGCTCTGAGCTGCTGCATTATTAACAACAGCAGAAAGAGCAGGTGCAGCTTGAGCAGCAGGAAGATTAATAAGAGTCATAATCTGGTCTATCTGTTGTGGAGAGGTTACAAGCCTCAGAGAACGTCGATAAGAAGCTACTCCGTCAGGTAAATCAGACATTAGTTTAAGATACATATTCTTTATTGCTGTAAAAGCTCTCTTATGTTTTTCTGTAAATTTAACATTTACAGCACTTCCAGCGGGAATTTCAATAGCATTTGGCTCATCGCTAAGTTCTGAAACGACTGTTATTTCATTATTTTCAACTTTTGCATATTCGCTCATAAAAGTAGTTACAGGAGTAGAGTTGCCTTTGCCATTTGCAAGCTCTCCGCTTATGCTGTTGGCAGAAAGCACAGTGTAGCTTTCACCAGGAACAAGCCCTTGAACAGTAACTTTCGAGCCCTCAACATTAGCTTTGCCTTTAACAATAAACTTTGTATTGCCTTCGTCATTAACAACGGCAGTCAAAGTGCCTTTGCTTTCCAAAGCACCCATTGTTAGATTGCCAATACCTTCGTCACCAGCTATAGCTTTATTATTGTTATAAAGAGTACCGTTAATTGTTCCCTTACCAGCAATAGTGCCATATTCGTCACTATAAGCATCGCCAGCAACGGAGCCATTTATAGTTAGAGTTCCTTCTACTGCAACAGAAGCACCCTTATATGTGTTGTTACCTTCTAATCTGAGATTGCCGGCACCCTTCTTTAAAAGACCAACATGAAGCCCTTCGAGACCATTTTCATCAACATTCTGATTATATTTTTCTACGTAAGCTTTTGTAAGATACGCTGCGAAAGTATCACCTTCGTTTCCTTTTTCATTAAAAGGATTATTAACATTAGGTTCTATCCTGTTCGCTTTATAGAATTTATAGCGTTCCCTCAAATCTTCTTCAATACTATCGTCTGCGAGCTTGCCTACTCTGATTTCCTTTATATCGTTGCACCAGACAGAATCATAACCCTTAGTATCTATATCATACATAACAGTAGGTCTTTCATCTGTTTCATATTTAAAAGAAAGGTTTTCAGAAGTTAATCTTCTAGCGTTTAAAGCGCCAGGTCCATTAACAGCTTTACCTACATCTAACATTCCCTGACCGATAAATTCCTGCAATGGTGTTTGGTAATAAACCTTTATACGACCTAACTCTATGTCAGAATTTAGAATTTCCGCATAATTCTGACCTTCAGTTTCGTTTTCTAATGTATCTGCATAAGCTGTAATATCATCTATTATTTGTTCCTTACTGCATTCTGTTCTATCGTCTAAATAAAAGAGGTTTACGTTGCATTCTTCAGGATCAATTTCATCATTATCATCATCATTTTCATCTCGAACGGCTACTAAAAAATTGTGTTCCAGGTGAATATCATTATTAGCAGTTGAAAGTAAAACATCCCCAATCTGTTTGCTATTCATATATGGAAAAGCCTGTTGAACAAGAGCAGCACCGCCAGTAACGAAAGGAGCCGCCATTGAGGTTCCGCTTTCTGAAACAAAAGAATTCTTATCACAGGAAGAAGCAGACCAAATATTCCAGCCAGGTGCACAAATAGTGTAATCTTCTGAATATTTGGCAAAATTAGAGAATGGAGCATTTATAAAATCTCCACTGATACTTCCATCAGAGTTTCGTTCAAGATGATTGGTTTCATCAAAGCTATTCAAAGCAGCGGTAACGTTAATAATATTGTTGGCTGTTTCCTTTTTAAATAAGGGTGCACAAGATTGATAACCAGATACTGTTTCGCCTTCATTGCTAGCAGCGAAAATCAATAGTTTATCTTGATTTATAGCATCTGAAAGGGGACCTAGTTCACTGTCAACACCTTTTTCCAATTTTTCTAACTCTGAAGCTATTTTGTCAAAAATTTCATCCGAAGAATAATTTTTAAAATCTTCTATATCTTCATCTTCATCTTCATCGTCATCATCATATGCATAATCAATATTTAAATCTTCACCCCATGAGTTGTTTATAACTTTAATTTGAGAATAAGAATTATATTTTGAAAAATCAGAATCATCAGAAAGGGCATAAGTGCTTATAAAATCTGCATCAAATGCCACCCCATACATGAGATAATCAGTTTTAGCAGCGGCAGCAATTCCTGCAACATGGGTGCCATGGTCATTTTTTTTCCAGTCAATTCCATTAAGGCTTAACGAGCCGATATATTTAGAACCAGTCTTTAATCCAAATTTACTATGTTCAAGGTTTACAGGCTGGTCATTTATTCCTATTGTAATATCTTTCCCAGTATAGCCTTTGGAATAGGCTTCTGCAGCATTAATTAAGTCTAAGCCATTACTACCGTAGTATTCTTTTGTCTGAAATTCTTCTATATCAGCAGAATTTGCTGGTAAAGAAGCTAATAATGATATAGCGACAGCTATAATTATGGCTTTTGTTGATTTTGTCATGATATACCTCGCTAGTTTTAAAACAAAGCATTATAACATATTTTTAATAAAATTTAATACGTTATACTTGTGATATTATGTTAAACTTAAGAAATAGTTTAACAAATAACGGTAAAAAATATGATTAAAAAGCTAATATTATTTCTTTGCATTTTTGTTTTTATAGCAAATATTTCCTTTGCTACTCGTATGACAAGAGAAGAAAAAACTTGTCCTTTATGTGGAACAAAGTTTATGGCTTCGGTTGTTTTATCAAGTAACAATTTTGGAGGTATTGACCACGATTTATGTCCACATGCTATAGGAGCTTCTCCTCTCTCTAGCTATATTTGGGGATGCCCTTATTGTAATTTCTGTGGTTATTCAAGTGATTTCAAAAAAAATTATACAGAAGAAGAAAAAAATCAAATTTCTAAATGGCTGAAAGATAATTATCCACCAACAATAGAAAAACCTAATCAAGAAGAGGCGAATGAGGAAGATAAATCAAATTATAATAGTAATCAGTTTCGTTATGATAGTCTACCTTCTTATAAACGTTATGAAATTGCGGCAGAACTAGCAAAACTAGCTAATAAATCTAATTATGATATAGGTAAATTGTATTTGAGCGCTACTTGGTGTGCAAGAGCCCACACTTCAATTGACAAAGACGGCAAAGACATAAACAACTACGAATTATCGGAATTAGTAGAAGGAAGAAATAATCCTATACTTCAGACAGAATTTGAAAAGGTTTATTCAAGATTAAATCATGTTGAAGCAGAAACCATGAGTATGGCTGATCTATTCTTGAAGATAGCAGATAATGTTGAAAAACAAACAATAGACGATGAAAAACAAAAACTTTTAACTTACTGCACTATGGCTGTAAATTTACGAAGTTCTGGAGAAAATACCAAAGCAGAAGTTTTTATAAAAAAATCAGAAAAGTGTGAGAATTCAGATAAAATTTCCCAATTATTTGAAGGTTTAAGAAACTCTATTAATTTAGAAAAAACCTATCAAAAGAAAGTCATAGAATATTTATCAGCTTCGTTAAATGATAATTTGTATAATGAACAGAAATATGAAGTATATTTATTGCTTGGAGAAATGAATAGAAGAATTGAGAATTATGAAGAAGCAACTAAATATTATCAGAAATTATTAGAAAATTATTCTATTATTCCAGAACATTATATGAGGACAGTTATATTTGCTTACGAAACAATGGGGTTAAAAGATGAAAACTTCAAAAAGACTTTGGATGTAATGGAAAAAACAAGAATAACTGCATATTTCATGAAATTAGGAATGGATCCATTTGATAGAGAACCAGCTTTTTATCTGCGTTATTCCAATAGAAGAGATATAATTTATCCTGAATTAGTTCAAACCATTAATGAATTTACGAATAAAGACAAAACTTATGAAGCTACTATAGCAAAGTTAGATCCCAGAATTAAAAATCAAATATTGGAAAATACTATTTTTGCCATGTCTGATCAGACAAAAGAAGCTGCTCAATTCCAGTATGAGCTATTAGATACAGGTATCGAAGAAAGATTATTACTAAACAATTTAAAATCTTTAGCTTTTTATTTGCCTTCAGAAAAGTTTATAAAAAGATTTAAAGAAGCCAAAACAAATGATGAACTAGAATTATACATAACTTTTTTGAAGATTATTAGAGACAAAGCATCATTTGAAGCAATTATTACAAAAGCAGAAGAATTATTAAGTGAAGAACATTTGAAAAACTTAGGTCTTGATAAAGAAGAAGAAAATAAAAAAACTCGAGTATATAATGCTTTATTAGATAGTATGCATATGTTCAGAGGTAAAAGAACAATAGATTTTCTTGTAAAAGTATCAGAATCTTCACTTAAAATATATAAAGAATTAAAGAAAAGTATGCCTGAAGGGAAACAGCCAAATCGTTATCTGCTTGATATATATACTAAAGCTGGAATAGCTTTGGAAACAATGTTCTTCAAACATTTCGGTTATTCAAGAGTTTTTTCAAGAAAACTGGAACCTCAGAAATTTGAATCAGAAATATTATTCAATAATGATGACAGATATGAAGTTCCGTTGAATAATTTTAAGAAATGGTATGCTGAACACGAAAAAGATGAGTATCAAAAAATAATCTATAATGGTTTTAAAGAATTTGGCTACGATATTCTTCCGGTATCAGAACCTAAAAAACTATATACTCTACTATATGGATTGCATGATCAGTTCAAACCTGCAAGAGTTCAATGTTACCGTGAATTAGTCAGAAGAACAGGTATAATGAATCACCCTGAAGCAGGATTAAGCACAGAATTTCAAAGTAGAGAATCTGAAGAAGAAATGTCTGGTTTCTATTCAAAATGGCTGGATGAAAATATATCTAGTTTAAAATATGATGAAAAAGAAAAGAAATTTGTAATCAGTAAATAAGTAAGAGTGACTGTTAATGAAATTGCCCTTACCCCTTTTTAAATGGGGTAAGGGTAATTTCTATAATATTAAATTTTCAGTTTTTCAATATCGGTATTTGCCATATGACAAAGCTCATATTCGTTAATAATGGGTTTTCCTAGACTTAGAGCCTTTGTCTTTTTGGTAGAAACATAATTTTCTCCTTCAAGAGAGCCAATTACAAGAAAATCTGTTTTTACAGAAACAGAATTTTTTATTTGGCCACCTGCAGATTTAATAAGTTCTTCTAATTTTCGTCTAGGAACCACAGCCTCTCCTGTAACCACAAAAGATTTACCATCTAATACATTGCTCGCTTTGCTAGCTTCTAATTCCTCTTTGCTAGGTCCTACCCACCATTCTTTTATAGAAGATAAAAATTGTTGATTGTCTGGATTCTTAATAAAATCAACTATATTGCTAGCAATTTTTTCTTGAACTCCTTCTATATTTTTTAATTTTTCGGGAGAAACCAGCAAAAATTCATCGAAAGATTGATGAACTGATTTAGCGATTGCTTCACTTACAACAGGTCCCACATTGCTTATTCCAAAAGCAGAAATTAATCTATATAAAGGTTTTTGGGATGATTTTTTTATACTTTCAACTATTTTTGATGCTGATTTTATCCCCATTCTGTCTACAGAAGCCAATTGAGACTCTGATAATTTCAAAATATCTTCTGGCTGATTAATTATTTTTGCTTCTAATAAACGGTCTACAAGTTGAGGTCCAAAATTTTCTATTTCTAATTGTGTGATAAAATGAGTAGTTCTTCTTGCTTTTACTCCAAAGCAATTTTCATTATCACATCTCACTATTGTTGAACCATCTTCGTCATCTTTCGTTGTTGTAGTTTTTCCTCCACAAATAGGGCAAAATTCAGGAGGTTCAATGGGTTGCTCGTTTCCTGATCGTTCTTCTTTTACAGAACCGACAACGTATGGAATAATATAAGCAGCTTTCTCTACTAATAACTGATCGCCAAGTCTAATATCTTTTTCCCTGATTTGATCAATATTATGCAGACTAGCTCTAGAAACAGTTGTTCCACAGAGTTCAACAGGTTCTATCCAAGCTACTGGTGTAATCCTAGAACGACCTACACGCCATTCGACCTTTAGAAGTTTAGATTTAGCTCTTGGCTGTGGAAACTTGTAAGCAATAACCCAGCGAGGAGCTTTTGCAGTAGAGCCTAATTCTTCCTGCATATTAAGGTCATCAATTTTTAACACAACTCCGTCTATATCGAATGAAAAATCTTTTCTTTCAACATCGATTTTATCAATAAATGCTCTAACTTCATCTATAGAATTGCAAATCTGTATTCTATGATTCAATTTAAAACCCTGGTCTTTAAGAAAACTTAATGCTTCAGAATGTTTCTTGAAACCTAGTTCTTTCGCTTGTGCTATTCCATAAACCATTACTCCAAGTTTTCTTTCTGACGCTACGTTAGGATCTAAAGATTTTATAGTTCCTGAAGTAAGATTACGACAATTTTTAAATGGGTCTAGACCTTCTTTGATTCTTTTTTCGTTTAATTCCTCTAATACAGTTTTAGGAGTATATATTTCGCCTCTAACATCTATATCCAATTTACTAGTTATGCTCAAAGGGATAGATTTAATCGTCTTTACATTGCTAGTTATCAAATCGCCTTTTTGTCCATCTCCTCGAGTTGCACCGCTGACAAATTGACCATTATTGTAATTAAAAGAACCAGAAACTCCATCTATTTTTAATTCTGCAACAATAGGAAAAGGCGATCTATTCAATTGTTTTTCACATCTTAATATCCAATCGGTTATGTCGTTTAAAGAATAAGAATTTTCTATACTTAACATAGGAACACGATGATTAACAGATTCAAAAGAAGTTACAGTCCCTCCAACTCTTTGAGTAGGAGAATCTGGCGTAATCAATTCTGGATATTGATTCTCCAAAGCTTGAAGTTCTTTAAGCAACATATCAAATTCGGTATCTGAAATTTCAGGATTAGATTCAACATAATACAGATACTCATGTCTACGTATTTGTTTTCGTAAGTTCTCTATCTTTTCTATTATATCTTGCTGCATTTCAATCCACCATTTGGGTATTAATAAATTGAATTCCAGAGTCTGTGCCAATCCAAAGCAAAGTAATATTATCACTATCCCCTTGAATAGCCACTTTTCTGATATTCTCAGGTTTTTTCCCAGATTTATCCGAAATTGTCTGAATGTAATCGTTTCTTATTCTAGCTAAACCATTTGAAGTGCCAAGCCAAATCGAATTTTTATGAAAAACCATAGAATTTATATTGTTTGCTGGAAGTCCATGAAGTGTTGAAAAACTAACCATATCTGGAGAAAATTTACTTGGGAAATCTATTAAAGCAGTGTTTAACATCATTAAACCAGTAGGAGTACCTAACCATATATTTCTTCCATCAAACTCTATATCGTGAATTGGTCTAGGAATGGAAGATTTTGCATGGTCTATATTTTTCCAAGATCTAGGGTCAGCCGCATCATAAGCAAGATTCAAAACACTTAACCCATTGTCATGAGTTACAGCAAGCCAATCAGAATGACCTGTCAAAGAAAATCTTGCAATTTTAGTACACCATGAACTTCTCAAACCATTGTTGGTATTTTCATTGTTTAATACTTCTTTGTTTTTTTCCTCGTTTGAATTATCGGTAGTTAAACCATTTAACATATTATCAACTGTTAAAGAGTTTAAAAAGGCAACTCCTTTTTGAGTAGAAACCCAAAGACGTTTCCCATCCCATAAAATATCCCAAATAACATTTGAAGGTAAAGTGAAAGACTTTGTTTCATTTATAAACTTACCAGAGTCATCATATCTACAAATACCAAATAAACTACCAATCAGGACTGTTTTACCATAAAAACCTATACAACTCGCTTGAGGGAAAGGATATTTACCGTTATCTGTAGTAAAAGCAGTTAATTCATCGTTTTCGAGTTTGTAAACTCCTTTTTCTGTAGCAACCCAAACCCTCTTATATTGGTCAACTTTTATGTCATTAACAGGCGGAGTAGGTAATATTTGACTAAAAGCTATAGATATGTTTTTTTGATTTCTGTTTTCTGAAGTTACTTGTTTCAGACTATCTAACGTATTCCTGCCGTCTTGGACCTGGTTATTTCTAGTAAAAGATTTGTATTGAGAAATCTGAAGACTTTCGTTTTGTTTATGCCTTGTAGATTTTACAATAAAAATCAAAATTGCAATTACCAAAATACTAACAAAAATTGTAGTAAATCTTTTATCGCTAGTAATATTTTTTTTTCGTTTTTCAGAAGGAGTATCAATCAAAATAATTCCTCCAAAGAAATAGGAATTGTTTGTCTATCTTTAATTATTGCTATTTCGGCTGGTCTAACCTGATTTCCATAATTATCGAAACCACCAGAACCGATTATGCTATCCCAAACCTGTAAAGTTAATAGAGAATCACGAAGATTGAGATTGTTTTCAGGTTGAGATTTTAATGCCAAAGTCAATATCATAAGAGCTTCATAACCAGTAGCAGCATCTGAATCTGCTTTATATCCATAGGTTTCCTGGTATTCGTTCAAGAAATTGTCAAATTTTTGTCCACCAGCTCTTGGATTATAAGGAAGAGTTGTTATGACTGATTCTGAATAAATACCAGCTAAATGCAAAAATTCTCTTGAAGCACACTGATTCGCTCCTAATATTGGGTAGTTAAACTGCATTTCTCTAGCTTGGCGAACAATTAAAGCAGAATCAGCAGCAGGTGCCAATATAACCAAAGAATCCGGTTGAGTCTTAAATAAATATTCAAGCTGTTCTCTGAAATTTATTGTTCCTTTGGGGATAGACACTGTATTTGTCACTTGCTGAGAATGTTTTGAACATATTTCTATGTATCTCTGTGCACTCTCTGCCCCATATAAATCGTTATCATATATAATAGCAGGTCTTCTTGACTGATATCGGTTAGCGGAATGAGAAGAAAGAGCTTCAAACTGCTGTTGATCGTCTGTGATAGTTCTGAATGTATAAACAGCTGCTTTAGCCGTTTCAAAATGGGTACATATAGCTGTGATAAAAGGAATCAACGCTTTTTCTGATAAATACTGAATAATTCTTGTTTCTTTTGATGTGAAACCGCCTATTATTACTGAAACTTTATCTTTATATATCAAATCTCTTGTAGCTTCAGCCGGATCAATCTTATTGCTGTCTTTAATTTTTAAAACTATATTGCCTTGATTGATACCGCCTAATTCATTTATATGTTTAACGGCCAGTTTAATTCCATTCAAATGACTTTGAACCCTGGAGGAAAAATCTCCTGTAAGCGGAAGAACAACTCCTATTTTAGTGTCATTACTAGAAAAGTCAAAAGAGAATATGATCAATATTATTAATACAGGTATAGCTAAAATTTGAAATCGATCAAATCTTTTAAAAAATCTTTTTATTTTTTTGTATGTTTTTCTAATTTTCATATGCAACTATTTCTTATATAAGTCAGGACAAGCATAAAAAGGCCAACATATAGAGCTAAAGAGAAGAAATAAAGAAGTGCAAAAAACAAGAATGGCAACTCTTTTATCACCATATTGAAATATTCATTATCAACCTCTTTGATTACTGGTTCCATATTTGTAAGTTTATCAAAGAAAAAGAAGATAACACCACCTAGACCAAAAAAACCTATTGCAAATCCAAAACCGGAAGCAAAAACAGGCGTATATTCGTTGTTTGGTGCTGTCGTATAAAGAAGATAAGCAATTAAAAGGCTTACAAATAGTGACGAGCAGAACACTAACGAAGCCCAAAACAACCATTTCCAAATAAATTCTTTCATTAAATCGCCCCAAATTGCTAATAAAAAATTTATACCATAAATAGAGTAAATTTTGTTAAAATTTATTATAACTTTAATATATATAAATGATATATATATATTTAAAAATTTATGAAAATGTTTAACAAATTTTTAAAAAAATCAGAGAACATTAAAGGTTATACTTTGCCAGAAGTTTTAATTACTATTTTGCTTTTGGCTATTCTATTTACTTTAGGAATAATACTTACCTCAGGTTTTGATAATTCGAAACGACTGCGAGATTACAGTGTAGCTGTAGCATTAGCTCAGCAAGCAATAGAGCTGGCAAGATCTTCCCCATTTGATATCCTGGACGATGAAGAAGCAGGCTCAAACAGCTTTGAAGTCGATATTAATTCGCAAGATGGAGATAACGACTTACTTGTTCCTGATTATGATTCTGGTTTTACCAAGTATCATAGGCGTGTTGAAATTCGAGATGTGAAGTCTTCTACTGATGATAAACGTTCTATAGGTCTTAAATCCATTCAAGTTACAGTTGAATGGAAATCTTCGGAAAATAATAAGCAGGAAAAGTTCACAGTTAATTCTACCATTGCAGATATTAACTGAACTTCAAAAATATAATATGTTAAAAAATAGGAAAACAGCATTTACTTTGGTTGAAGTATTGGTCGCCGCTACTATAATGCTGTTTATTCTCTATTTTGCATATCAGATTTTCTTTTCACAAAGCAGAGCAGTAACTCAAACGATTGATGCCTTACAAGCCAATGAAGGTTTTAGACGTGTTTTAGCTTTTGTAGGTGACGACATAAAAGAAGCCACAAGAATTGTTAAACCAACTCCAATTAACTTAGAAGATGTTCCTTCTGTTACTACAACGATAGGAAGTATCTTAATCGTTCAAAGCTCGGAAATAGACCCTAAAATATCTTTTGACAGTCCATTAGGAGGACAAATTAGCCAGATAACAACGGTCGAATATGAACTTGAACCAATGAATTCATCATTAGAAGAAAAAGAAGATACTTCTGAAAATAAAGCTACCAGATACAGATTGATTAGAAACGAAACAATAGAGGAAAAAAATGGGGAAAAAAGCCGACAACGCCAGACTATAGCAGATAACATAAAAGAATTTGCTGTTTTTAGAACTGTTCGAAAACCATTTAAAGCTAATAGCGTAGAATCAATAAATGACAGAATAATAGAACAGATTCCTATTAGTGAAGCAGGAACTGGAAATAGCCTAATTCACATAAGAATGTCGATAGAAAGACATCGCCAAAAAAGTGAGCTTAACAAAGAAAATATATACACCGTTACTATGAATACCAGTTTTTATAAACGGGGAAAAGAGATTTTTCTACATCCATGAAAATGCCTAGCAATAAAAAACGAGGTTCTGGATATTTGGTAGTAATGTTTTTCATATTACTGCTAATGATTCTTTTTAGCATTTTCGGGCGAATTAGAAGTAGCCATCATCTACTACAGTCAAAGGATGTCAGACGTTTTATCGCTTCTAACTTAGGAGAAGCTGCATTGAACTGTATTCTAGCAGAATTAAATGCTAACAGAGCATTTAATACTCATTTGCATTATTATCCCTATCAGCACAATGCTCAGGGCTGGTATAAGCCGATAAAAAAACGTGAATCATTGCTTGGCAAAATAGATAACATGACAATAAACGGAGTTAATCAAGGTATTTATAGTGGTTATACCGATTATGGTGAATTTAAAGCAAAGTTTGCTCAAAATTATGGCTCTAGAGAAAATTCAGCTACAAAAGCTCTTCGTGAATCTGAAATGTATACCAGAGTAGAAATAGTAGTAAAAATCAAAGGTGGATGGGGAGCTAAAAATGAAAGTTATCGTAAAATAACTGCTTTATTAGAAAGAAGATATCCTGCTACAGAACATCTTCTTTTTGATGGTGAAATGTTGGATATTGGAGGATTAGGGCCTTATCTTGGTAGAGAAAACCAGCTTAGACGTTCCAGACTCTATGGTTATCACTGGATAACATTTAATTCTGCTGGTGGGGCCTGCAAAGGCTCTGAAATAGTCAAAGGTGAAAAAATAGAAACACCTGGCTTAATAAGGGCTTTAGTTGACACTGATTTAGAGTTTTCAAATGAAGAAAGACATAAACTGACAAAAGATAATGATTCTATCCATGTTACTGAGTTTCAGGATTTTGACGGCTATATAGTTGACGGCCCCCATGGAGCACATCCAATTAAATTTACCCGACTTCCCAAAGAACGTATTAAGAAAACAGCTGAAACTTATAAAAAATCTTATGGTGTAATAATTGATGACAAAACTCTTCCTGTGAGTAAATATACTAACCCATATGACCAGAAAACCAAATATTATGATCTTGATTTCGGTGAATACAGAGCAATAGCTGTTCCTCGAGATGAAGATAAGAGAACAAGAGACTCGTCTTACGATGATGACGAGGGTGATGAAGAAAGCGATATACCTGGAGATGCCGAAGAAGAAGTAGACGATGTTGAATCAACAGAATCAGATGACCCTGAAATTATTACACAACATCATGGCCGCAAGATATTAATATATTCAGAAGTCCCTTTGAGAATATGGGGTTGTCCTGATAAGAGCATTACTATTTATAGCACTCAAGACATAGTTATATGCGGAGATTTTAACCAAAACCCAGAAACATCTCAAGTATATAAAAACAGATATTATCAAGAATACAAGAAAACTCTTCGTAATGGTAAGAATAACAATAAAGTCGGTGCCATGATAATGTCTGAAGGAAGAGTCTTTATTGATGTATCACAGCCAAGTAAATTCGCAAAAAATGAAATTAAACCATATTTCCTTTATTGTCTTGCCATGAATCTACATCCATCTTCTATGGAAATAGAGTCAGAATTAAAAGACATTATCTACCCTCCAGAACCAAGAGATCGTGGAACTATACATGGAATTGGTTCATCGTCAGGAGAAAATGGATTAGCAGAAGCCAGATTTGGTACTATGGCATATTTGTATAATTTCCCAGAAATTAATTCTGGAGGTAGCTATGAAGCTAATATCGAAGATTTACAAAACTTTTTTATGCCAGGTAGCGTTTCAATAGACCATTCATTTGGAATAAAAGACAGTAAAGTCAGGAAAGACATTATAGAATATATTAAACATGCAATCAGAATGGGAGGGGATTTAACAAAAGATGAGCAGGATAGAATTTTTGATATGGCATGGAAACAAGCTCTTATAGAAGAAGAGCAGGATTATGATCCTTCTTGTGGAGCTTCTGGCTTAATGAATGGATTATTTAATGAAGCTGTAAAAAGCGAAACTGATGGATTATTTGTTCCAGAAATAACAATTAATGCCACATTAATAAGTTCCTGCCGTCGTGCATCCAACTGGAATATAGGAAATTCCAGCGTTAAAGTAAATGACGAAATTGGCGATCCTGAAGTCTATTTAAAAAAACCTGGATATATTATTCAGAGGATTTATGGTGGAGATATAAGAATAGGCAGAGCAGAACCAAAATATTTTGTAGACGGTTCTAATAGTGGCAAAAATATTTTAAGAAGAAGAATCTGGGATAATACCAATTTAACAAACCGTGACTTTAAACCCTTAGAAGCACCTGCGGTACATAATATATTAACTTTTTCAGAAGAACAAATATCAGCAAAAGAATACGATAATTTTAAAGGTTAGTATTTTGGGGCAAAAAAAAAGGCCACACTTCTATGAGGTAGCCTTGATCAAGGAAAGGAATGATTGAAGACAACTGACGAATAAGTCGTGCAGTGTTGCAAACGTATAAGCAAATAATATGCCAACTTATTAAAAATAATAAAAAACTATATAAAAGCAATTTTTAATAACCCTAGAACAGCGATTACTATTGAAGTTATTCAAATTTAAATATTTACTAATCTAATTCAAATAGATTTTAAGCAATAACATCTATAATAAAATAGAAAAGATATTTTGATAATTTTTTAACCAAAAAGAATAAGATGTATAAAAAATGAACAGTTAATAAAAAGTTATTCTAAAATAAAAAAACCGCATTATCATATTGAAGAAAATGCGGCTTTTAGAGACTCTATTTTCAGTTTCCAGCAGGGAGATTGAAATTATCGGGAAGTTGGAGAGTTGATATAGCGTGTTTATAAATCAACTGTTTTTTCCCTTCTGATTCTAAAAGAATAACAAATGTATCGAAATCTAAAACTGTACCTTGAATCTGAAAGCCTTTCATTAGGAAAATCTTGACGGCTTCTTTTTCTTCTTTCAGATACTGAAGAATATTGTCTTGAATATTAATAGCTGGCATTATATGAATCCCTCCGTTTATTTTTTATGCTATCTATTTTGATATTCTATATGAAATTGTAAATCTTTTCAAGAGTCTTTTCTTTTACATAATAGCAAAAATCTATCTTTGTAAGGAAAAAACAATTGAAAAATTAATCATAAATAAGATTCTCATAATCTACTTTTAAGTTACTAAAATATAAGTGCCAAGAAATAGAACAATTACCTTAAGAAACAAATAAGAATTTACTATAGCAATTCAATAGGCTTTTTATCTACACTTTTTATGACAAATGTGTAGGCAATTAGCACAATCTAATCTGGACTTAAAAATTAGTTTAGCACGGCCTCATCTGCAAAAAAATATTTAAACGTAGATAAACAAATATAAACATAAAAAAATTTTAAGATATGATTAAAAATATAAAAAAATTTATATAGATAAGTAAAAATAAAAAAAAATAAAAAAAAATAAAAAAAAACTAAACTTTTATCATTTTTTAGACGAATATATTTATGAAGTTCATGAGAGCTTAACAAAATAAAAAAGTTAAGCAAATATGGATGGACAACCAAACAAATCCCTAACTCCCTTTCAATGTGTCGCTAAAAAAACGGCACATTTTTTATTTTAGCTTTTTACTCTATCTGAAAGCATATACATAAAAAATTCATTTATTGTTTTAATAATATTTTTATGGTACTTTTATTGAACAAACGTGATGAAAAGGTGCTAAAAATGGTAGATTCAACAGTTTATTTAATAGGTGCAGGACCAGGAAATGAAGGTTTAATCACCGTAAGAGGTTTAGAATTATTAAGAAAAGCTGATGTTCTTGTCTATGATCAACTTGGAACTTCAGCTTTTTTAAATGAAGTTCCTAAAAATTGTCAAATGTATGATGTTGGGAAATCATCTGGCAACCACAAACTGAGTCAGGACGGAATTAATGAACTGTTAGCTGAAAAAGCAAAAGAATTTAAAAGAGTAGTCAGATTAAAAGGCGGTGACCCTTATATTTTTGGAAGAGGGGGAGAAGAATACCTTTATTTAAAGGAAAGAGGAATAAATGTTGAAGTAATTCCTGGTATAACTTCAGCTATTTCTGTTCCTGCCTATGCTGGCATACCAATAACTCAGAGAGGTTATACGACCTCTTTAGCGATAATTACAGGCCATGAAGCTCAAAAAGAGTCCAGCGATTTAAATTGGAAAGCTTTAGCAGGAATAGGAACTGTAGTTTTTGTTATGGGTGTAAAGAATATTGGAAAAATCTGCCAAAACCTTATAAACGAAGGGAAAAGTCCAAATACTCCAGTAGCCATGATTCGCAATGGAACTCTACCAATGCAGAAAACATATATAGGCACCCTGGCCACAATGGAAGAAATTGTAAAAAAGGAAAACATACAACCTCCGTGCGTTACTGTTGTAGGCAAAGTAGTAGATCTTCATTCTGAACTTAATTGGTTTGAAAAATTACCACTTTATGAGAAAAATATTGTAGTTACACGTTCCAGATCTCAAGCAAGTAGTTTATTGAAAGAATTAAAAGAGCTTGGCGCCAATGCAATTGAATGTCCAACTATTAAAATAACGGAAATTACTGAAAATAAAGCATTTGATGGCTTTATTAATAATCACAGCAACTATTCACATCTTGTATTTACTTCTGTAAATGGTGTTGAACTATTTATCAAAAAGGTTTTAGAAGCAAATAAAGATTTACGCATTCTTTACGGTAAAAAAATAATCTGTATTGGTCCAGCAACAGCAGAAGCTTTTAAATCCAGAGCTATAATTCCAGATTATATTCCAGAAACTTATGTAGCCGAAAGTATGATTCCATATTTTGAAAAAGAAAGTAATGCCAAAGTAGCAATTTTAAGAGCTGAAAAAGCAAGAGAAGTATTGCCAGAAGCCTTAAAAAAACTTGGTCATCAAGTAAATGTGATTCCACTTTATCACACAGATTTCGAAAACTCTATTAGCTTAGAGATACTTGAATTACTGAAAAACAACCAGATTGACTATGTTACTTTTACAAGCTCTTCTACAGTAGATGGTTTTGCTAAAATGCTAGAAAATACTAACATCAAAACAGAATGTATTCCTGCAGCTGTAATAGGACCTGTTACAGAAGAGACATGCAAAAAATATGGTTTTAATGTAGTAGCAAAAGCAAAAGAATACACTATTCAGGGGTTAGTTGAAGCCATCATAAAAAGATAAGTGTATATATCATGGTCATTGATCAGACAAAAATAGCAAAGAAACTCTTTGCAGAATAAATCATTTGTCAGTTAGGACGTAAACTTTCATGGGTTGAGATTTGCCCTTAAGCTCTACTTCACCAAATATTCTGGCATTGATTTCTTTTTCTGCTAATTTATAAAATGTTTCAGAAATCAGCAATCTGTTTTCTTCTTGCTTTTCTGCAAGACTTTCAATTCTTGCAGATACATTTACAGGATCTCCAATTACAGTAAAATCTCTCTTTTCTCCAACACCTAGATAGCCGGAAATTACTTGTCCGTAATTGACTCCTATAGCTACTTCAAAGTCAAGATTATCATTTTTTATAATCTGCTGAACAGTTTTGCATATCATTAAAACACTTTCTTTTATTTTATCTTTTTCAATATTAAAAGCTATCAGAAGTTTTTCTCCCATAATCTTATCTATGTCGCCACCAGCTTCTAATATAGTTCCAGCAATATTAGCAATCTGCTTTCTAAGTTTATAGAATAATTCGTCTATAGGAGTCCGCTTCATAATCTTGTCAAAGTCAGGAACAGAAATATAAAGCAAAACTACATCAACTTTTTTGCTTTCATTTTCAGAATGATTTGAAGCAACATTAAGAGCAGATTTTGAAACCATTCTGTTCATAAGCTGTTTTTCTTCCAAGCCTTTCATCATTTTATCAAAAGAATCGCATAAGATTCCAAGTTCATCATTTCTTGAAAACTCTGTTCTAAATTTATAATCACCTTTTTCTACAGATTTTACTCCTTCTATAAGGCGTTTGATTGGTAAAAGCAAATCACTGATACTAATTTGAACAATTGAATAAATCATTATTATCGAGAATAATATTATCGAAGCAAATATAGGAAGAAAAATGTATGCTTCCTTTTTTATCGGATATTCTGAAGCCATAGCAACATAAACATTATCTGATATTTTATTTCCCTGTCTTGCCTCAATAAGATGTTTCCCGTATAGTTCTGTTGAAATTGAAACGGGTAAATAGCTGGCATTTATCCAAGAAGCAATAAAATCTAATTCTTTTAAGGTTTTCAATTCTTCTCGTTTGTTTATACAATTATTATACTTTGAAACAAAATCATAGAAAAAGTATTGCCCCACATCTACGTTTGGTGAATAAAAGACATAATAATTATCTGTTTTTGCTCCTGAAATAATGTAATCCTTTAAAGGAAATTTATCATTTCTTAAATTGCATATTCTAGGTTTAAGCTCATTATCGAAAAATATTAATGCAAATAACACGTATTCAAGATTCTGCTTATCATTGTCAGAATAAACGGTTGCAACATGAATGCCAACAGTATTATATGTAACAGTTACAAAATTTAAATTATCAGGGAAATTAACTATTTTAATAGTAAACAAATTACCAAAGATTGAACTTAATGCTTTTAGCATTGGTTCAATAATTAATCCACCTTTAGCTTCAGATTTATTATTGTTGGTAACGTTACCTTTTAAATAAACTGTTTTCGCTAAATCTACCAAAATCTTCCCAAATTGACTAAGCCCTGATTCTTTATCATAGCCAGTTTGATCTGCTCGTCTTGAGTGACCAGCTACCCAGTCGTTTTTACCAACAATAACTATTTCTCTGATATTAAAATGAGGATGAAATTCATATTTTCTATAATCAAGATATTCTTGTTTTTGGATAGGATTTATTTTGAATAAGTCATCGCCATCTAAACAGTTTTCTTTTATTTTGTCTCTCAAGGATTTAACAATAGATTTTTTCTTTTCTTGCTTACCTTCTTTATTTGCTAGAAAAGCCAATTGCTTTATATAATCAGAAATAGCAAAATCTTTTATAAAAGTTTCACATAATGGGTTATAGTAATATTCTCTTTCTTCTATTTCATCCATTAATTTATTTAATTTATATCGAACCTCAGATTTTTTAACATTAAATGCTTCATTTACATAAAGATAAGAAACAAAAGCAACAGTTATAACTGGCAAAATAGAAGACACTAAAATATCTATTCTTAATTTTGTAGCAACTGTTGGATTTGACAAATAATTTTTCTTTATTAGAAAAATAATAATGAAAGAAAACAAAAAAATCAGAGACAAAAGAATAATACTGTTTCTAGAAATAATAGAGTTATAGTAATCTAATAAGTCTTTTTTTATGACATATATAGCACAAGTTTCATTGTTAATTTCTATATTTTCTAAGAAGTAACCTTTTTCTGTTTTAATGTTTGAAACAGTATTATTATTTAAATAATCTTTTTCTTTTTGAGGGAAATTATTAGAATAATACCATTTATTTTTATTTTTTATAGCTAATAAAAGATTATTTCCTGCTAATAGAGTATAATAATTTGCTAAATAAGTTTCACTATAATTTTTAGGTAATCCACAAAATAAGTAACCAATAAACTTTTCTTGTTTAGAATCAAATATTTTAGTAGTGAAGAAAAACATTTCTTCTTTATCTATTGTTGTTAAAGCAGCTCGTCTGTAATATGAGGAACGAAGGTCTTCGTCTCTAACAGTATCTAACATGAATTTTTTAATGAAATTTTTTCTATCCAAAGATTGTTTTGAAACAGCCATAGGCATTTTTACACATGCTAGAACATACTCATCCATTAAATCACAGGTTTTAGGAGAAAATCCATTTGAAGAAAGATTTTCTTTTTTTATTTCATTATCTGTAATAAAGCAGCAGTGATACTTTGGTATAGGATATCCAAGAGCTTCATATTTTTGGACAATTTTTTCAATTTCTTGCTTATTTAACGAATCTTTTGTTTTTAATGACTCATTTATATCTTCATATAATTTAAAACATAAAGCTTCAAAAGCAGAACAAAGAACATTTTCACTTTTTAACTGCTCGATTAAACGATAACATTCTTTGGAAGACTCAGATATTAAATCTGTCTTTGTTTTTGAAAAAACAATATTAAAACCAGTTATTATAAAAACAAATAAAAAAATTATTACGGTAAAAATGAGCAAAGAAAGCTTTATGTGTTCAGGTATCCTAGAGGTTTTTGTGAGTGAAAAAACTTTTGTATTTTCTTTTTTATTTTTTGTTTCATTATTTTCAATGAATTTGTTTTTGTTTTCATAGTCAAAATAAAGATTACGAGCTTTTTCATAGCTATTTTTATTTAAAGAATAAACTGAAGAACCAAGATTTTTATCATCTAATTTTTTTAACTCATAGCCTAAAGTAGCAATTTTATCTGCTATATATTCTTCAATTACAATTGGAAATTCCTTATTTTGTATAGATAAAGCTTCGAATTTGGCTGCTTTTTTTAATGGTTCACCCAATATGGCATAATCAAGTCTGGTTTCCAAGCTACCGACAGAACCAGAATGCATGATTCCATAGCAAAGTCCCACTCCTATTCGATATGTAAACAAATTTTTATTTGATCTACGATTGTTTATAACAGCCAATTTGGAAATCATCATACAACCAGCGTTAAAAGCTCTTTCAGAAGCAGATTTATCAAATTCTCCTTTTTCTGGGAATATAGCTTCTATGGCATCTCCAATAAATTTATATATTAAACCACCATTATCAGAAATAATCTTTGTCATTTCAGCAAAATGCTCATTCAAAAGATCTGTTATTATAATTGGATCATAAGATTCGCTCATACCCGTAAAATTACGTATATCAGAAACAAGAGCTACTCCGCTGAAACTTTCCGTATTATTTAAAAGGTTGTTATTATCTTTTTGAATAACTTGCACAGCCTGGTCAGATATTAATTTTGAAAGACGTTCTTTCTCTTTTAAATCCTCTATCATTTCAGAAAAATCGTTAGATAAAAGCCCTAGCTCATCTTTTGGAGCATTTTCTAATATTACATTTAAATTACCAGAAGAAACGTCATCTAAAGCTTTCTTTAAAATAGAAACGGGTTTTAAGAACACTAAAGAAGACCTGATACTACATATAAACAGTATTAATAAAGAAACAAAAGCAAGTATATAAAAGATTATTTCTCTTTTTAATAGTCTTAATGTAATATTAAACTTATCTATCCAACCGACAAAAATAGTATGATTAAAATTCAAAGCAGGTCTAATAACTATTATGTTATCATGATTAACAATGCTATCTGGTTTATTTTCAATTTCTGCTAATTCAACATATTCTTTCACCTGATCAATAACATTCTGGTTTAAACGAGCTTTTTCTTTGCCAAGAAAACCTTTATTATTCCCCTTTGTCTTATATGCTAAAAAATAATGACTTTTGTTTTTCAAAGAGTAATTATCAAATGCTTCCTGAATAATTTTTTCATCCAGGGTTTTATCATCCCAAACAACAAAAAGCATATATTTGGTTTTAATGCCATCTTTAGTAGAAACTTTTATAAAATCAAAAATCTGGTAGCAACAAAAATCACCATTTTTTCTTTTTATAGGAACCGAGAAATATGAACTTAAATCCGTATCCAAATTTCGCCCCATAATAGATTTATAACCTTTGTTAGCCAAATCGCTTTCATCATCCCCAACAAATCTTTCAATTGGTTCAGATTTTCCCTCATTTTCAAAATTAATTTGTTTAATTAATAAATTAATTTGTGCAGTTTGAAAACTTTTAATCAGAAGATCAACATCAATGTCTGTAGGTAAACTACCCTTTGAAATAGCCCCTTTACCTTTTTCATCAAGTATTTTAACTCCTAATACAGGTAAACTATTTAGATTATTTTTTTCAAAAATTTCAACAACACGATTGGTGACAATAGGATTTGAAATACCATATTCTTCAATTAATTTAATAAGAGTAGGATCATTTATAGCTTTTTTAAAAGCTTTTCTATAATCTTTAATACTAGCTAATTTTTGAGCATCAAAAGTTTTTATAGCAGTTTGTAATTCCGTGTTAGCCTGGTCTATTTCAGTATTTTCATATCGAAGCAAATAACCATATGCTGTTGTAGTCAATAAACTTAAAGGTAATACAGAAGCTAACAAATAAGATAAAGCAAATCTAATTTTAAGACTTATTTGAGGCCATTTTCCAAAACAAATACCACAATATAATATTATTATCAGACTTAAAACAGAAAAAATATCTACGCAAATAAGCCATTTTGGGAAAGAAAAATAGTTTAAAGATTTTACTAAAACTACAGCTATATGGGTTGAGCCTTTGCCGAGATGACAATAAGCAGTATATTTCCCAATAGATGTTCCTTGAGGTAAAGGTTCTTTTAACCATTGCTCCAAATTATTATCTTCTTGTATAGTCAGTTTTTGTGCAAATTTATTAAATTCATCAGATTTGTCTAAAGGAGTTAATAATTCTGCCTTTCCATAATTCTTATAAAGAGGTACAAAACCACCTGTAGCCACACGTCTAGATTTTAGCTTTTTAAGAGCTATTAAACGTCCTTTTTCTCTATAATTAATTACTTCATTTGAAATAAGAATAGCTCCATAGACGTCTTTATTGCTACTTATATAATAATCCCATATAAACCAGCAATTCTTATGTATTCCATTAGCAAAAACGGTTGTTCCTCGAAATTCTTTTGCTATCGCTACAAGGTCCGTAAAATCACCTAATAATACTTTAGCACTTTTTTCATTAGTTATATTTTCAGCTATTTTTTTAATTTCACTTTTATTATTACTTTTACTAAGTTGATAGATATGCTCAAAAGCACGACATAGTATCTTTTTCCCTTTAATGTAGTTATCCTTATAAAAAATTAAATCTGTATTTTGAGTTTCTGAGGGAATTTTAAAAACATAGAGTTTATATTCAGGAAAAGGATCTTCAAAAACTCTGTCAGCACCTTTATCCAAAGCTGTAATTAAAAAAGATTTATTCTTCCATTCTTTTTCGGCATTACTTTTTAATTGTTCAAAAAAATCTTTAAATATTGAAGAAAAAGCGTTGTTAAAATCAGACTCAACAGATAATGTTTCTGCTTCATGTAATGCTTTTGATTCCTGCTGTTTTTTTTCCCTTTCATAGTTTATATTTGCAATTAAATATAAACTGAGATTTATAGATAAAAGTGGGATAACAAAAAGGAGAATAATAAGAATTCTTGTATATTTTTCTGACGTTCTATTATTCATAACAGCATAAAATACTAAAACAACTGGTAAACTTTCATTGGTTGAGATTTACCTTTTAGTTCAACTTCTCCATATAATTTTGCATTAATGTATTTGCCAATTTTAGCATAAACAGTTTCGGAAATAAGACATCGATTGCTTTCTAAGTTTTCTGATAAACTTTCTATACGAGCAGCAACATTTACAGAATCACCTATAATAGTAAAATCACGCTTGTTTCCAACCCCAAGGAATCCGCTTATAACATTACCATAATTCAAACCAATAGCAACAGGAAAAGAAAGATTATTTGATTTTTCATTCTGACATATTTCTTTTGCTACTTTGCAAGCTGAAAGCATTGCCTCATCAGAATTACTATTTACAGGAAATATTGCAAGCAATTTTTCGCCTATAATTTTATCTATTTCACCGCCTTTTTCTAAAATAAGCTTTGCAATTATGGATATTTGTTTCTTTAATGAATCAAAAAGTTCGTATTCGTTTAATCTATCAACGTATGAACCAAAATCTGGCACTCCTATATATATTAATACTGAGTCAACTTTGGTTGAATCTAAACCGTTTCCCTGTAATGTAAAATTTTGTGCTGTTTTAGACAACATATGGGTCATTGTTCGTTTTTCATCCAAACCTCTTATCATTTTATCAAATGCCAAGCATAAAGAACCAAGCTCATCATTTCTAACTGTATTAATACGAAAAGAGAAGTTTTCTCGATTTACTTCTTTTATTCCAGTAATAAGCGCTTCAATAGGATTAATAATATCGTTAGCTATGTTTCGCATATTGTAGATAATAATAATTAAAGAACTAACAAACAAAACCCAAAATACAACAACAATTATATACAATTCTTCTCTTATTATTCTTTCTGGATATGATAAAATCATTACCGCATTGAGTCTGGTTATTGAAGATGTAGCTTCTAGAATATAAGATTGATTTGCTAGATTTATAACAGTAGAAATAGGATAATCAGAAGAAGAAACACAAAAAGCATACTGACCCAATGGAATCCTTAAATTGTTATTAAAAGTTCTTTCGGCTATAACTCCATATCGAAAAGATTCGGACATAAACACCTTGTAGTCAGTTTTAATTTTTTCTGAAAGCTCTGCTAAATAATGATAAATTCTGAAGGTAATTAACCATATAAATATTGCATCAGGTTTTTCTTGGTCTGGAACAGGAGAAACCATTAATCCCAGTCGGCCAAGACCTAATTTCAGGTCTATTGGCGTATTACTTCCATAAAAAATCTTAATATATGTATCTTCTCCAAAAAATGTTTTGATTGCTTTCAGAGCAGTATCTGTTACAAGCTCATCTTTAATAGCATTATTATCTGTTTCCTGTTTATCTACGAATTTACCCTGTTTAATCCAAATTGCTTTAGCTATAAGCTTTAAAAATAAACCGAAAGCTTCTTTTGAGCTCTCACTTTCAATATAGCTTACAGAATAAATAGCTTCTTTTTTTTTGTTTTTATTCTTGTTTAATTCAGATATGTTTATTTTATTGTCTAGCTTATCTTTAGAATCAGTAAAACAGTATGACCACTCGTTTTTACCACATACAGCAACATCGGCAACAGAAGTATTAATAACTGTTTTTTCTTCCTGATTATATGTTTCTTTTTGGTAAACTATTTTTTCAGTTATATTTCTCAAATTTTTTAAAGCATTTATTTTGATTTCGTTAGAACTGTTTATATCATTTAAATCTCTAACACTTTTTATAATTTCCTGAGATTTGCATATTTTTCTTATATTATTCCAGACAATAGGTAAAGAAAATTCATTCTTTCTTTCAAATTCTTCGGAAAATCTTTGAATATCAGTACGTTTTTGAGATATTATTACGTAATAATATTCATTTATAAATAAATTAAATACGAAAAACAATGTAATTACAGGTATAACAGCAGCAACAATTAATATTAGCCACAATTTTGCCGAAACAGAACTGTTTATCCACGAACGACCCTTTATAATCTTAAATAATAAGTAAAAAAATATAAAACTTAAAATAATAATCATGATTATTATAAAAATAACCTTTTTGTTATTCTGTCCATAAAATCCAGAAAGGTAAACATCAAAATTATCATTTCCAATATTGATATTACCTATATCAAGTAAATCGCTAGAAGCAAGAAAAAGCTTTGATATTTCTTTTTTTGAATCTTTATTTATTATTTCATTTTTTAATTTAACAGGAAAATTATTTGAGAAAAACCAAGATTCTGACGTGGAAATTTTTGATGAAGTATTTTTTAATGCTATATAATTGTCGTTCTTTGTAAATGTATCAAGAAATAACGGAATTGAATTTAATGCTTTTCTCGTAGGCATTGTTATAACCAAATACCCAACTAATTCAGGATCTTTATCTATATTTTTATAATAATCAATACAATATAAAAAACAAGGTTCTTTTCTAAAAACCATTTCAACAGAAGAGTTAAGCAAATCTCTTTGTAAAAGGGAAATTAAAACTTTCTCACCAAATAAATCTCGTGATGGCTCTCCATAAGTCCTTTCCATATAACGTTTACATGGAAGCTGAAACTTATTTTTCTCTTCATTTTCTAAATTCTGCTTTGCAGCAAGCTTATCTAATTCCTTTAAAGCAACACATAATCTAAAACTATCAGATAATTGTTTTATTTCATTATCAGAAAAACCAGTGTTTGCTATAGCCTTTATTTTTATTTTATCGCAGAAAGAAGTATCTTTGTCATTAACAATTCCTGCAAAATTCTCAAATTTAATAAATACCTTATTTAATTCACAATCTTTGATAATTTCGTCTTTCTCAAAATAAGAATTGAATTTATTAGAAATATTTTCTTCTAAAATTTTATTTTCATTAAACTCTTCAATTATGTCATTTAAAGTTTTAGCAAATTCTCTACATTTTATATCAAACGAAATTCTTGCAGAATCTTCACACTGAATTTGACCAAGTAATATTTGATTTTCCCTTTCCTTTAAAATTCTTTTATTACCAATATTTGAATTATATGTAAAATAGTAACCACTAATTAAAAATAAAGTAAAAAGAATTATAAATATAAAACCTAATGAGAATTTAAGCCAAGTCGGGAATATTTCTTCAATTCTATATGTCCTTAAAGTATTTTCTGAAACAGCTTCTTTGTTATTTCTATTTTTTACAAGTCCATTGTCTCCTCTACTATTAATGCTAGTTTGTTCTATAAAATCTTTAATATTCTTATTATTTATTTTTAAACTTTCAATAAAACCTTCATTTTTTAATGGCAAAAAGCTTGCATCCGATGATTCCTGAGTGAATTTATTTACAAATTCCTTATCAACTATTAAAGGGAAGTCAGGATTAAGCTTAGAGAACCCCTCTAATTTAGCAGCTTTTTCCAATGGCTTTCCAATAATAGCATAATCCAATCTTGTATCTATACTTCCAACACTTCCAGAAGCCATATTTCCATAACTTAAACCAATTCCTATTCTATATTCATAAAGCCCTTTCTCTAAACGCTTATGATTAATCTGTCTTAAACAGTCAAGCATTTCAATAGAAGTATCAAACGCCCTTTGGCATGAAGATTTAACAGAATCATCTTTGTCAACAAAAATAACTTCTATAGCATCTCCAATATATTTATAAATTCTTCCACCATTAGAAGATATTATTTTTGTCATTAGAGCAAAATGTTCATTTAGTAGATTAGTAACCGATTCTGGATTATTTTTTTCACACATTATAGTAAAATTTCGTATATCACTAACTAATGCAGTCCCAGTAAAATTTTCTACATTAGAAATCTCAGTTTGGTTTTCACTTTTGCTCAAAGCTTCTACAGCATGGTCAGAAAGCAAAGTAGATAATTTGTTCCTTTCATTAAGTTCATGAGTCATCTGACTAAACTCATAACTCATTAGACCTAGTTCATCTTTGCTTTCACTTGCTATTTTTATATTTAAATTACCTAAAGCTACGCTATCCAAACAGGTTTTAAGATTACCAATAGGTTTTAAGAAAATTTTGGACGAAATAAACACACAAATAAAAACAATTATTAACGAAATTATAATGATAATTATACAAATAATTACCCTATAAAAAATAGGTAAATCCAAATAATCCAAAGAAAAACTACCTACAATAATTGTGTCGTTGTATTTTTTTGAAGGAACAGCCATAATAAATTCATTATCAGAACGCGAATAAACTCTGCTTTTACTTAAGTAAGCCTGATTAGCAAGTTCTTCAGATTTTTTATAATCAGGATTATGGCGCGAATCAATCCATGGCTTAACGCCTTTAGGAGATGCTTTAAATGAAGAAAAAACAAAATTTGGCTTATCAATAGCAAAATAATCTAAACTCTCTTTGAAAGAATTATAATCTAACTCTTCTGCATCCCACTGAAGAAATATAATGAATCTTGGTATTCCCCCGACTAATATATAATCGTGAATAGAACAAATTGATTTATCACCTACAAGCCTTGAGATAGCAATGCCTCTACGCTTATCCATTTCTTCAAATAAACTAGTGCTTGAATTACCAAGTGCAGTTTTAAAGGCACCAATAGTAATTTTTTCTATCCAAGATGCTTCATACTCGGTTTTCCATTTTTTCCTTTCAGGGTCTTTACTTAAAATTCTATTTCTTAATGGTTGTACAACAGAATATAACAATGCATTCAAAGTACTTTCGGATAACTTCTTATTTTTTATTTCTTTTGAAGTATATAGCCTATTTATATCGGAAAATTCTCTTTCCATGTCCTTATAATACGTGCAAATATCATTGCCAATATTAGTCAGACAACCACCCCTCTCGTCAATAATAGTGAATGAAATTATAGGAAGTTCTCTGCTATTTTTATTAAAAAATTCCAACGATTTTGTTAGAACTTTTTTTGCTTCAGAATTAATGAAGTTAGGTACATTATCATTAACTTCATCTAGCTTTTTGAAATATTCTTTAATTTCTTTATTGTTTTTTAATTCTAAGAAAGCTGTTCTATATTCATCCTGTATTCGGCTTTTTTTACTGTCAAATTGATTTATACATAAGCTTAGCTGGGATTGGTTATTATATAAAGCAGTATGAATGTAATTAGTAATATAACCATAGGTTGAAAAGATTAACAGACCTAATGGAATACATGCAACCAACAAAAACGTGGTAAAAAATCTAACTTTTAAAGATGGTTGTGGCCAGATTCCTAGGAACCAGCCTTTGAATAACAAAAGAAATATATAAATTAGAAAGATTGAATTTAATCCTATAATCCAGATAGGGACATTTGTTTCCTGAGAACAAGGCAATAATAAAACAGCACAATGTGACTGACTGGATTGAATATTGAAAAATACCTGATAGTTCCCTATTTTTGATTCATCAAGTTTAACAGGTGTTCCATTCATGTGCCAGCTGTACAATTCATGGAAATTTCGAGGAATCCATTTTCTTGTCAATGTAGTATATTCAGGTAATTTAGTAAATTCTTCATCAGCAACAATTCCACCAAATCCAGGGAATAAAGGAATAAAAGCCACTAATCTCTTTTCTTTTGGTTGAGAATTACGTAATTCTCTTAAAGCTATTAATTTACCAATTATTTCATTTGCTTTATCATTTTCTGTAATAAGAAAATACCCAAAAATATCTCCTGATTTTTCATTTTTGATGTAATCCCAAATAAAGAGACAAGATTTATTCTTGTAATTGATATAAGTCGTCTTCCCTCGTTGTAATTCAGCCAAAATAGAAGTTTCACAACCAGAACCAAATATACCCTTTAAAACGTTATCTCCCTTTTTTTTATCTTGATCAGAATAATTCAAGTCTCCCATATTGACTTTTGATAAATATTCAAATGCTAAGATCCACGCTCTTTTAGCTGTTATATTATTTAAATTTGTATAAAGAATTTTAGATAAATTTTTTTGATTAGATAATCTGAAGGAAAAAAACTCATAATCAGGAAAAGGTTTTCTAAAACTATATTCTGATTTATTCTTTATATATGTTTCTAAGGATTTTTCTTGGTTATAATTATGAAATGAATCTATTCCAGACTGAAAATCATAAAAAAAATTACCAGCAATTGAAGCAAAACAGTAAGAAAAATCAGAACTTGTAGCTAAGGATTCAACTTTTTGAGCCCCCTGCTCTTTTCTTAAGTTTTCTTTCCAATGTGAATCAATATAGTTTATAAAATATAAGCCAACATCTAAAATTATTAAAGGAATCAGCCAAAGAATTATAAGCAGGTATCTATTTTGCTTTGGCAATGATATGCTATTATTTATAGTATTCTTTTTTAACATTGCTATAAATAATAATATTTATATAATTATTTATCAAGTCAACTGATAAACATTCATAGGCTCTGATTTGCCTTTAAGTTCAACTTCTCCATATTTTTCGGCTTTAATTTCTCCGTTTATATGTTCATAAAAAGTTTCTGAAATCAAACATCTATTAGTTTTTAAAGTTTCAGCTAGACTTTCTATACGTGCTGTAACATTTACCGGGTCACCGATAATAGTAAAATCACGTTTATTACCAACCCCAAGGAATCCGCTTATAACATTACCATAATTTAACCCAATTGCTATCGGGAAAGGTAAATTTCCTAAACTTTCCTGTTCCAAAATACGTTTAGCAGTATTATAAGCTTTAATTAAGCTTTCTTTTGGATTGTCATCAGCTGGAAAAATTGAAAGCAACTTTTCACCGATTATCTTATCCACTTCACCGCTTTCTTCAAGAATTATTCCAGCTATTATAGAAACATGCTTCTTTAATGAGTTAAATAATTCTTTATCGTTTAATCTATTGACGAATGAACTAAAATCAGGAACGCCAATATAAATTAATACAGAATTAACTTTAACCGAATTGGCACTACTTCCCTGAAGAGTATATTTCTGAGCAGTTTTAGATAACATATGGGTCATTGTTCGTTTTTCATCAAGACCCCTTACCATTTTATCAAATGCTAAACATAATGAACCAAGCTCATCAGTTCTATCAGAATTGATTCTAAACGAAAAATTTTCTCTATTTACTTCTTTTATACCTAAAATTAATGAATTAATCGGATTAATTATATCGTTAGCAATATTTCTAGTAATATCAACAATAGTTATAAGTGATACGAACAAAAGGCCATAAAAGATCAAATTTCTATAATTTATTTCAGAAAATATTTTGCTTTCAGGATAAGAAATAATCAACATTGAATTTTGTTCAGTTATCGTAGGAGCACCCTCAATTATATATGATTGATTATCCACATTCATAGTTGTTGATATAGGTAGATTTGATGAAGAAATCCAAGAAGCATATTTACCTAAAGGTATTCTAAGATTGTTATTATTAGATTGAGCAATATTACCATAATTATGACTTTCAGCAGGGAAAATAGAGTATTCGGAATCTATAATTTTTGAAAGATTTATAAAATTATCAAAAACATTAACAACTATAGTCCAGATAATTATAGCATCAGATTTTTCCAAAGAAGGCAATGGAGAAATCAATAATCCCATTTTCCCATTGCCTATATTAAGAACCGTTGGGATATCAATACCATGAGAAATCTTAATAAAAGTATCATTTCCGAAAAAGGTTCGAATAGTTTGCAAACCAATTTCAACAGCCATACTGCTTCTTATGGAATCTTTATCTGGTTTATTAGTAATAACACTGTTTCCACCACGATTTAAAAGGGATTTTGATACAAGTTTTAAAACAGTAACCATCCCTTTATTAGAAATATTATTACCCTGTGAAATATAACTAACTGATTTTAAATTATCATCTATATTATTATTTGATTCAAAATCAGAAAGATTAATATTTTTTTGTTCTAAGCTATCATTTTTATCTGTTAATGTATAATCCCATTGATTTTTACCAGCAACAGAAACATCTGCTATATTAATAAAATTAAACATTGATGATTCTTTTTCACTAAAATTCTTACTAAGATTAACCCAATTTTCTGTAAGATGACGGAGTTCTTTTAAAGAATCTAGCCTAATCTGATTTGAGTTATTCGTATTATTTAGCGATTTTATTTTTTCATAAAAATCAGGATCTTTGTTTTTATTTTTAAGATAGTTCCAAAAAAGAGGTAGGAAAAAATCACTTTTTTGTTCATAAATTTCACTAAATCTTTGAATATCTACCCTTTTTTCTGATGTCTTTGAAGAATAGAATTCGCTTATATAAAACCTGTAAACGAACAACACTGTTGATACAGGAATTATGGCAACAATTAATAAAACTAACCATAATTTTGCAGAAATAGAAGTATTAACTCTAGATTTTCCTTTTGTTATCCTCACTAAGATAACTGAAAACCAAATAAAGACCAACAATATAAGCATTAGAACAATTAGATTACTATAATTATAACCCCTAATATTTCTAATTAAATAAAGATTATACAAGTTGTTATCTATTCTTATATTGCCTTTATTAACAATATTATTTAATCTATTAAAGTCATTAGGAATATTTTCGAATAATACTTTATCGTCAACATCAATTTTCTTTGAATAGTTCTTTGAAACATAAAGTTTCATAGAATCAGGTGTATTTTGAGAATAAAGCCATTCGTTTGTATCACAGTTTTGTAAAAGAACAATACCACCATCTTTAGAATATGAGTTTAAGAACAATTCAAGAGAGTTATTTGCTCGCTTTTGTGGCATACTTAAAATAAGATAACCGATAAGCTTTTCTTCTAAACCTATTTTTTTATAAAAATCAATATAATAAAGTAGAGCATTTTCCCCTCTAATTTTACATTCTGTAGAATAGTTATTAAGGTCTTTCCTAAGATCTGTAATTAATATTCTATCACCAAAAACTTCTTTACAAGGTTCTCCATATGATTCTTCCAAGTATTTTTTATATTTAAGTTGAAATTCATTTTTTTTATCTGCCGACATATTTTCACAAATTCTGTCTAATTCATTTAAGGCTATAATTATTCTAAAACTATTACTAATCAATTTAGTTTCATTTGCATCATAGCCTGTATTTGCAACAATTCTAAGAGGAATTTTATTACAAAAATCAACATCATTTTTATTTATAAAATCAGAATAATTATCAACTTTAACAAAAAGCATATTTAAGCCGAAATCTTTCAATTTTTTTTCTTGATGAGTATATTCGTTGATAATTTTTAAAATATAATTATCAGTTATATTTTTTTCGTCAGTTTCATTAAATTTATCATTTATATGTTTTGCAAAATCTCTACAGTAAATATCAAAAGCAATTTTACCATAATCATCACAAAGCATTCTAAAGCTCTTTGATTATCATTCTCCAATAAAGTTAATTTATTGGAAAAAGAAGAAGAATAAGTAAAATATAAACCGAATATTAGTATTGAGAAAAACAATAATAAAAAACCAAAACCCGTTATATAATTGAAAGCGAGAGAAAATCCTTCATTAATTTTAATAATTTTTGAAGTATTAGAAGGTTTATCTTTTGTAGTATTAGTATTTTCATTGATATTAACTAACTCGCCACTTATTAAATTTTTATCAATTGAATTAAAATAAGAATCAATACTGTTATTATCAATTATATAACTTTCAGATTCTCCAATATCAGACAATTGTTTAAAATTAATTTCTGTAAAAATACTGTTAAATGCAACAACAAAGTTTTTTGAAAAAACTATCGGAATTTCAGGATTAAGTTTTGACTGGCTTTCCAACTTGATCGCATTATCGATTGCATTACCAATAATAGCATAGTCTAATCTGGTTTCTAAGCTACCAATACTGCCTGATTGCATTTTCCCATAACTTAACCCTATTCCGATTTTATATTCAAATAAATTGTTTTCCAAGCGTGATTTATTAATTTGTTTTAAAGCTTCAATCATTTCTATAGATGCATTAAAAGCTCTCTCAACAGAAGTTTTTTCAGAATCATCTCTGTTGGCAAAAATGACTTCTATTGCATCGCCAATATATTTATAAATTCTACCCCCATTCTCTGTTATTATTTTTGTCATAATGGCAAAATGCTTATTTAATAAATCTGTTATTAATTCAGGAGAATATTTTTCACACATCCCGGTAAAATTTCTTATGTCAGTAACCAAAGCTGTACCTATAAAAGATTCCACATCAGATTCATTATTCGTTTTCTCTTTCCTACTTAATGCTTCTACTGCGTGGTCGGATATTAGAGTTGAAAGTTTATTTCTCTCTGAAAGTTCTATTGTCATATTACTGAATTCCTGGCACATAGTTCCAAATTCATCATTACTTCCACTTTTTAATTCAATATCCAAATCACCTTCAGCTACTCTGTCTAATGTTTCTTTTAAAATACCTATTGGCTTTATAAATATCTTATTAGAGTAATAAATACAGAATAAAAATATTATTAAAGATAAAATGATTATAGCTATTGCTACAACAACTCTTATAAAAATAGGCATTTTCAAATAATGATGAGAAATTGTACCTATAATAATCTTATTTTGATATTTTTTTGATGGAACAGCTACTATAGAAACATCTTTATATCTTTTAGAAACATAGCTTTTTCTAAAATAAGCATTTCTAGCTAAATCAATTTTTATTCTTTCTGAGACTTCTTCGTGACGTCCAGAATCAATCCATGGTTTGATACCCTGTGATGTTGTTGAATAAGCTGAAAAAATAAAATTCGGCTTATTTATCGAAAAATAGTCAAGGCTTGATTTAAAAGAAACATCATCAAGACTAGAAGTATCCCATGCTATAAAAAGAATATATCTTGGAACACCATCAATATAAATATAATCATGTATATATCCATTTATATTATCACCAATCAAACGTGTAGAAACCATTCCATGTCTTTTATCTAATTCATCTGATAAATTAAAACTGTTTGTTCTTTGGACAGTTTTAAAACCATCGATAGTCAACTTTTGTATAGGTGAAAGAATAATATCATCATTTTCATCCCATTTTTTTGTATCAGGAGCAAGATTCAATATCTCTTTACGAACAGGTTGTATTAATGAAAACAATAAAGCTCCAAGAGTATTTTCATTGAAAGATTTATTTATTAATTCATCATTTTTGAATGTATATTTTTTAGAAATTTCATCTTCTTTGTAATTTTTAAAATATTGGCATTTATTATTCCCTAAATTTGAAAAATACGATCCTCTTTCATCAATAATTGTTAATGATATGATAGGTAGTTTTTTATATTCATGATTTATTAAATCCAGGGACCTGTCTAAAACCTTCTCAGCTTGGGGAATAACAGTATCTAGTGTTTTTTCATTAACTTCATCATATTTTATTAAATATTGATTAAAAAGAGGGTCATTTTTTATTTTATAAAAAAGAGTTTTATATTCTTCTTGTTTTTGTGTCTTTCTCGTATCAAATTGTCTTATTGCAAGGCGTAGTTGAGACAAATAATCAAATAGAACAGAATGCTCATATGCCGAAATATAACCATAAAAGGCTATAGTTAGTAATCCCAAAGGAATACAGGCAGCTAAAAAATAAGTTATAAAAAATCTAGTTTTTAATGAAAACTGTGGCCACTTACCAAAAAAAACTCCTCGAATAATAAGAGATAAAATAGTTAAAAAACTTATTAAATTGATCACCGGCAGCCATTCAGGCATTTTTTCCATTTTGTATATTGGAGTTATTAAAACTGCTGCGTGAGATTGCCCTGAAGCAATATGAAAGTAAGCTTCATAATTTCCAAATTTTGTATCATTTTCATTATTAGGAAATTTATTAATATACCAGTTGTATAGTTCATCACTACTGTTAGGAATCCATTTTCTAACCATTTTCTTATAATCTGGCATTTTAGCAAACTCTTCATCTACGACTATGCCACCATAACCAGCAAATAATGGTATAAATGCCCCATAAATTTGTTTCTTTGAATGATTATTTCTAAAATTTCTCAAAGCTAATAATTTGCTGTTAATTACTGAATTACTGTCATTTCTAGTAATAATAAAGAAACCAAAAATATTTTTATCTTTTTCATTAATAAAATAATCCCAATGAAAATAATTGGATTTCTGTTTATACAGAGAAAAAAAAGTTTTTCCTTTTTGTGATTCAGCTATTATGGAAGGATCTGTTTCTCCACCTAAAATACTTTTTGTTATATCTGAACTTGTTTTTGTATTGTTTTCTACATAATTTTTCCCTTGAATATTTACTTTGCAAAGATATTCAAAGCTTAACTCTAACGCCCTTTTACCAGATAATTTTTCAACATTTGTATATATTATTTTTGTTTTTTTATTCGAATTATCAATTTTAAAAACAAACAATTCATATTCAGGGAATGGAGGTCTAAATATATATTCAGATTGCTGTTTTATATATTTTTGCAATACTCCGTCATTATTCAAAATAGAATAAGACATTACACGTGCTTTTAAATCTTCTAGGAAATCACCAGCCAAAGTTCCCATAGAATAACTAAACTCGGAAGTAGCTGCTAATTCTTCAACTTCCTGTTTCGCTTGTTCTTTTTGTTCGCTTTTTTCCCATCTATATTTTATTGAGGTAAGAGTAAACCATCCTAAATTTAGCAATATCAGAGGAAAAATACAGAGAAAAATCAATGAATATTTATTCTGTTTTTGTAATATTTTTTTTAATTTAATATTAAACCAATTAAACATTTGATATCCCAAAAAAACATTAAGACAATCGATAAACCTTCATTGGTTCGGACTTGCCCTTAAGTTCAACTTTTCCATATATTTCAGCATTAAATGCTTTTTCAATAAAATGGTAAAAAGCCTCAGATATTAAGCATCTGTCTGTTTTTAACTTCTCGGCCAGGCTTTCAATTCTTGCAGAAATATTTACAGCATCGCCAATAACGGTAAAATCTCTTTTATTACCAACTCCTATAAAACCTATAATAACTTCGCCGTAATTTATTCCTATAGATATTGGTAAAGGCAATTTATTTGAGTTTTCAAGTTCTATAAGCCTTTTCGCAGCCATACAAGCAGATTTGGCTATTATATTTTCATCTTGTTCTATAGGAAATACTGCTAAAATTTTATCTGCAATTGTTTTGTCTATTTCTCCACCTTCTTCAATTATAATTTTGGACACAATATCTGTTTGTTCTTTTAATTTATCGAAAATTTCAGAATAATTATCAGAAAAATTAAGAGAAGAAAAATCAGGAATTCCTATATAAACCATAACAGACTTTGTTCTTTGGGAAATACTTCCTTCTTTTAATGTATATTTTTTTGCAGTATTAGACAGCATATGACTCATCATAAGCTTTTCTTCAATACCCTTAACCATTCTATCGAAGGAATTACATAAATCTCCTAGTTCATCATCTCTATCAGAATTTATTCTATAAAGGAAATTTTCTTTGTTAATCTCTTGAATTGCTATAACCATGCTGTTTATCGGATTTATTATATCCTCAGAAATTTTTTTAGTCATATGAATTATAATCAATAAAGAAAAACCTAATAATAAATAAAAGGCAATACTTAGATAAATAATTTCTTTAAAAACACTTATTTCTGGAAGAGACAATAACAATAATGCTTTTGGATTCTGATATGAAGGACAAGCTTCTATTAAATACCATTGATTTTTTAATCTTAAACTTGTGGAAATTGGTAAATCTGAAGTTGAAACAAATGCAGAACACTCTCCTAATGGTATTTTCCATCTATTGTCGTTTTCAGGATAAATATATCCATATTTATTTTTTTCTGTAAAATAAATTGAATAATCGGAATTTACTACCTTTGATAAATTTTTAAGATAATCATAATTATTGTAATTTATGATCCAGACAATTACTCCCTCTGGTTTATCTGAACCAGGAATAGCAGAAAACATGATTCCTATTTTACTATTATCATAATTAAAATAAATTGGTGTATTGATTCCATTTATAATTTTATAATAAATATCATTACCTAGAGCATTCTGTATGTATTTTAAATTTGTATTATTAAAATTTTCAATATTATTAAATACATCATTATTATTTGCCTCTATAAAATTATTCTTAACAATAATTTTAAAGAAATCATATATATTTCTTTCCAAATCTTTATTTTCAGCATTTAAATCATTAAAAGAAAAATCCCAATCATTCATGCCATAAATAAAAATGTCATTTATTTTAAAGTTTACTAGAGAAGTTTTATATTCTTCCCATGGTTTTCTTTCTATTAACCAATTGTTTAATAAGAATCTTAAATCTTTTAATTTTTCGGTTTTTAATTGTTCTTGATTCGAATTATTGTTGACAGATCTAATTATATTTAAAAGTTCATTTGATTTATTTTTATTTTTTATAAAATTCCATATCAAAGGATTTGAGAAATTACTTTTTTGTTCAAATAATTCGCTATAATGTAGCATTTCAGAACTTGTTTTTTGTTTCTTTAAGAAATAATATTCGCTTCTAAAAAGACCGAAGACAAAAAACACTGAAATTACAGGTATTACTGCAACAATCAATAATGTTACCCATAATTTTGCTTTTATAGATCTATTTATTATAGATGTTCCTTTCGATATTTTCCATAAAACAATACTCATGGCAAATATTGTAAAAAATACCCAAAACAAAGCATTCCGAGGATTTCCAAGATTTAAAGAACATAATCTTGTTAAATATATTTCATAGCTTGTTTCATCTATATCTATATTAGCTTTATTAGTTACAGCTAAAATATTATATAAATATTCATTACCTAAGTATTTAATATCTTCTTCTTTGCTTTTTGTTACTTTTGAGTCACTATTTAAAACGCCGTTTCTAATATCATCAGGAACATTTTCTGAGAAACTCCATTTTCCGGTATTTTTATTCTTTATTGATATTAAAGTGCCATCTTTTGAATAAGCATTTAATAACAATGGAATTGATTTCCGAACTTCATTTGTAGGCATCGAAACAAGGAGATATCCGATGAGCTTTTTGTTGTTATCATAATAATCTAGCCAAAAGACATAATGATATTTATTGGAATAAACGGTTTCCATTGATGCATTTTTTGCATTAACAAATGTATCAATAGAAATATTCTCACCAAAAACACCTGTTGAAGTGTTTAAATACTTTTCTGTCATATATTTTTGGGATGTAGCTTTAAATAATTCACTGTCTTTTTCGCTTAAGTAAAGTTTATTAGAAATATCATCAAGTGAATTTAATGCTGTCACTATTCTAAAAGAATTACATATATTGGTTAGGTCTTTGTCTGAATAACCTATATTTATGATGGGACTTAATTTTAATTTATCAATAAAAGTTTTATCATTTGTATTTATATCTGAAATACCATCTACTTTTATAAAGACACTCTTTATATCTATTCTAGATAGACTTTTGTTTGATTCAATGCTTTGTTTTAAATTATTTGAAATGTTATCGAGATTAATGTCATTATTAGAATATTTTTCAATTTGTTCTTGAATTGATGAAGCAATAGTTCTAGAGACAATGTCAAAGGCTGTTTTATTGGTTTTATCACAAAGAATTTGATCCATCCTTCTACTGTTTATGACTGATAGATTATTCTTTTCGTTATTATTGGCTGTTGTATAAACGAAATATATTCCTGATGCCATTATTATTGTTAATAAACCAATAAAAATAATTCCTGGAATAAATTTTCTTTTAAAAGAATAATATTCTTCAACTTCATATATAATTTTTGTTTTATTATTATCTATATTTTCTTTATTATTGTCAGAAATTGTTTCCGATTTATCTTTATCTTTTTCTTTTATTATTTTATTCTCTAGTTCAGATATACTGTCGGTGCTTATTTTATAACCATCTATTTCATTTTCGCTATCTATTTTTATGAAATTAATTTTTGGATAGATACTATTAATACTATTTACAAATTCTTTATTAACAACCATAGGGAAATCAGGGTTGCAAACACTGGCTCTTTCAAGAATTGGGGCCTGACTAATTATTTCACCAATGATAGCATAATCTAATCTGGTATTTAAACTACCAATTGTTCCAGAGGCCATTTCTCCATAGCTTAATCCAATACCTATGCTATATTCGAATAAATTTTTACTTTTTCTATCTTCATTAATACTTTTTACGCATTTTAAGACTTCATAACCTGTCTTTAAAGCACGTTCTACAGATGATTTCTCTGCGTCGTCTTTGTCTGCGAATACAACTTCTACGGCATCTCCTATATATTTATAAATTCTACCACCATTTGAAACTATTATTTTTGTTAATTGTGCGAAATGATTATTTAATAATTCTGTAATTTGATTAGATTCGTATTTTTCGCACATTGTAGTAAAATTTCGTATATCAGATACAAGAAATACGCCTTTAAAAGGTTCTATATTTGTTTTTGCTTCATTAGATTCTTTTTTGCCGATACTTTCAATTGCATAATCAGAAAGTAAACTTGCTAATTTATCTCTTTCCGAAAGCTCTTGTGTCATTTTATTAAATTGATGACACATCAAACCGAATTCATCTTTACCATTGCTTTTTAATTCAATGTCATAATTTCCCTCAGAAATTTTATCAAGAACTGTTTTTAATTTAATAATTGGTTTTAAAAATAAAACAGAAGAATAATGTATGCATACATAAAGCATTATTAAAGCTATTATAATAATGATTACGCAAATCCAAAATCTATAAAAAATATCTATTTCTAAATTATGAGAAAAAACTGCACCTATAAAAAATACATCCCTATATTTTTTAGAAGGCTGAGCAATTATTGATATTCTTTTATCATGATAAGAAACAAAATTTTGTCTAATATATGCTTGTTTTAAAATTTCAATGCTTTCATTCTTAATTTCATGACTATGTCTGTCAAATTTTTCAGGCCAGGTTTTTATGCCTTGAGCATCTACTTTGTAGGCTGCAAAAATAAAATTAGGTTCATTTATACCAAATTTTGTTATACATGTCTTAAATGATTTCTCGTCAAGTTCATTTTCTTTCCAATAAAGAATTATTGCGAACCTTGGAACTTCATTTATTTTGATAAAATTGTAAATATTGCAATATGTTTCATTTTCACTCTTTTTTAATATGATATTATTAAAGCCTTTAGATATGTAGTCTTCTGTTTGATTATAATTTAAGGTCTTACTATCTGTGTAAAAATTTGGAGAGTTTTGATCATTCCATCTTTTTTTATCTGAATCCAAATGATTAATTTGTTCTCTTAAAGAATTTAAAATAATATTAAAATTTAGGCTGCTTTCTAAGTTAAAGATATTTTTATTAATATCTTTATTCGATATAGTGTTTTGTAGAAAATATTCTTTATTGTCATAAGTTCTATAATATGGACATAGACTATTCCCTATATTGGAAAGACAATTACCATATTCGTCTATTATAGAAAAAGATAATATAGGAATATCTCGATCTTGTTTGTTAAGAACACTTAGTATACCAGCAATGGCTTCCATTGCCACAGGTGAAATACCATTACTTTCTTTGTCAATTTTATTCAGTTTTTCTAAAGCGTTTAGAATTGAAGTGTTATTTTGTATTTCTGCAAAAGCTTTATGATACTCATCTTGTAGTTGAGTTTTCATATTATCAAATTGATTTATAGATAACTTTAGCTTCGACTGGCTTTCTTGTTCAGAAATATGCCAATAATCAGAAATATAACCGTATGAAGCTATTATTAATAATCCAAGTGGAAGACATGCGGCTAGAAAATAAGCAGTAACGAATCTGGATTTTACAGAAATCTTTGGCCATTTTCCAAACAAAAAGCCTCTGAGCAATAAAAAAGCTACAGTTAATAATGCTATTATATCTATAATGATTAACCAGATAGGCATTAGATTATTTTCTAGTATAGGAACAAATAAAACAGATGCATGTGATTGATTTGGACCTATGTGAAAAAATGTTTGGTATTTACCTATATTTTTATTTTCTAATTTTGAAGGTAATCCATTCCTTTGCCAATCTGTTAATTCTTTAATACTTTTTGGAATCCAACTTTCTAATATTGATAATATTTCTTTATTTGTAGATAATTCTTTACTTAGAGTTACGCCACCATATTCTGGGAATAATGGTATAAAAGCGGCATATTTAGGATTTTTTGAATCTTTTTGGCTGGAACTGAATTCAGAAATAGTAATCAATTTTGCTGAATTAAATGTATCTATATTGTTTTCAAAAATTATAAAATATCCAAAAATATCACCAGTATTTTCATCAGGAAAATAATCCCAAATAAGCCAGCTAGATTTGGATTTGTAAAAAACATTTGTAGCCTTGCTTCTTTGTGCTTTTGCAATTATGAAAGAATTATTACTTTGCCCGAATAATGTTTTGGTAGTTTCTAATGCTATTTTGTTGTTTTCTTCATTATTTTCTAAATTTTCAGATTTAATTTTTACAAAAAATTCGAATGTGTTATTTAAAGAACCGTAGATAGATGAATCTTCTAAATTTGAGTATATAATTTTTGATTTGTTAAAATCTTTATTAAGCCTAAAAACAAAAATTTCATATTTAGGAAATGGTGTTTTGAAGATACTTTCAGAATTATTTTTAATGTAATTGCTTAATTGATTTTCTTGAGAAGAATTTCCAAATATTTCTGTATTTGATTTTAATGAATTTTTGAAGCTATTAACTACAGAGGTAAAGCAATAAGAAATATCTGATTTGATTGATAATCTTTCTACTTCCTGATTTGCATTTAATGTTCTTTCTTCTTCTTCCCAACGGGAATTAATAAAATCAGAGTATTTCCAACCTATATTTAATAGTATTATAGGCAAAAGCCATAATATGATAAATAAATAATTTATTTGATTTATTTGTTTTTTTAATGGTTTTTCTTCAGTTTGAGGTGTCATTTTTCTGTTCATCCAATAACTTCTTTTTATTTAAACGTAAAAAGAAAGAGTCTATAATTGAAAAAATGTAGCTGATTGTAAATAGATACATCCAGCCATTACCACTTAAATCTTTGTTTAGGTTATTCAGTGCCTTCATTTTATTGTGCAACAAAGCATCATTGAATGCTTTTTGAACAATAGGTATTACATCAAGACAATATGCAACTAAAGAAAAAATTACTACTAAAAAAATAATTGTTCCTCTAATTTTATTTCCTAAATGCCAATCTCCTGCTCCAGGACACAAAAGATTAAGAATAAATAATCGTAATTGACTAGGAAGCGTCTTTTCTGGTTCTTTTTGTTCTTTTCCGCAATAGGAACAAAAAGTTGCATCAGATGCGATTAATTTGGAACAATGCATACAAGGTTTTAAATCGTCCTCAGTTTTATTTTGCCCTTTTCCGCAATAGGAACAAAAAGTTGCATCAGATGCGATTGGTTTAGAACAATGTATACAAGGTTTTAGATTTTTTTCTTCCAGCATATTTAAATTTCCTTTAATACGGTAAACTTCCGTACATTACCATTTTACCTCAAACCTTCCCCAATACCAACAAAAAGATTTTTGTTCTTTAATGGTTCTTATTATTATTTTTTACTTTTTGATTATGGAAATATAATTGAAAAAAATTGACTCTATTTCGATTCAATAAACACCAATAAAATTAAAAAATAGAAATACCAGTCTTAGTAGTAAAGAGTTCTAAAGCTTTCATTCCAACTAGTGAATTTCCATGTTTATTAAGTTCGGGTGACCAAACGCAAATAGAAAGAAGTTTCGGAATTATAGCAACTATTCCACCACCCACTCCGCTTTTTCCTGGTAACCCAGTACAGAATGCGAATTCACCAGATTCATCATATAATCCGCAAGTTTGCATTAATGCATTCAAACGTTTAGTTTGGCTTATAGTTAAGAGTCTTTTATTATTAAATGGATTAACTCCGCCATTGGCAAGATAAGAGAAAGCCTTAGCTATATCTTCACAACTCATCATTAGGCCACATTGATGGCAATAAGTATTTAAAACTTCATCAACATCGTTATTGATATTATGAAAACTCTTCATAAAATTAAGAAGAGCAGCATTTCTAAAGTTTGTTTCACGTTCGGAATTGGCTACAACAGAGTCATAATTGATAGTTTTATTGTTTGCCAAGCTTCTTACAAAAACTAAAATATCTTTAAGAGGATTTTTTGAAATACTAAGCAAGCAATCTGTTGTTACAAGTGCACCTGCATTAATAAATGGGTTTCTTGGCTTACCATTTTCTGTTTCTAATAATACTAATGAATTGAATGCGCTGCCTGATGGTTCCCTACCCATTCTGCTCCAAATACTGTCTCCTAATGCTGCAAATACCATAGATAGCACAAAGACCTTTGAAATACTTTGAATAGAAAATGGAGTTTGAGCATCTCCAACAGAAAAGGTTTTACCTTCAAGGGTAAATATGGATATACCATACTGATTAGGGTCTACTTCAGCAAGAGCTGGAATATAGTCAGCTACTTTGCCCTTGCCAATAAGACCTTTTGTTTCATCGTATATATCTTGTAAACAACTTTGGTAATCTATTTCCATAATTCTTTTTTATATAAAAAAAGCTGCAATAAAAGCAGCTTTTTCTATTAAACAACAATTAAAAAGTTAATATATACAAGCATTAATTACAGAAATAAGGAAAGCTGCAACTATACCAACACCGAAAGAACGCATTTTGAAATCTTTTATAAACATATCAGTAATGCAAAGCATAATCGAACCAACTATAAAATTAATAAGGAATAATACTAATTTTGCTCCTATACTAGCAATAGAACCTAATAAAGGAATATTTTTCACTAAACCAGCCAAAAAAGTAGCTAACCAAGAAAGAGGACCTACCAACAAACTACTTGCCGCCATTAGTATTCCAAAAACTAATGCAACAATAACAGAAGTTTTAAAATCCTTAATTTCGAAACCTGGCAAAACTTTAGAAATAATAATTAATATAATACTGCTAACAAGTAAATTAATAATTAACTGCATAAAAAATAAACCTCGTTTTAAATAGTTGCAAAATTATATCACTTTTTTTATTTTGAGTATATATTTTTTCTTATATTATGTTGCAAAGCCGGCATACTGAGTCATATACAAATCGTAATACTTACCTTTTGCCGCTAGCAATGAGTCATGAGTGCCCTGTTCTACAATATGGCCTTTATCCATGACTATGATTATATCAGCATCTCTAATGGTTGAAAGCCTATGAGCAATAACAATGCTTGTTCTATTCTTCATTACCTGCTGCATAGCATTCTGAATAGCTTTTTCTGTTCTAGTATCTACATTTGAAGTAGCTTCATCAAGAATAAGTATTTTTGGGTCTGCAACAAAAGCTCTGGCAATGGTCAAAAGCTGTCGTTGTCCTTGGCTTAAGTTAGCTCCAGCAGAATTTAAAACTGTATCATATCCATCAGGAAGGTTTTCTATAAACTTATTACAATGACTAAGCTCTGCTGCTTTTTCTACAACTTCATCGTCAGCTTTTTCATCAGCATATTTAAGATTGTTTTTTACAGTATCGGTAAACAAAATGCTGTCTTGTAAAACTATAGCTATAGCATTTCTTAGAGAATCTCTGGAAGTTTCCGACAGTTTCTGACCATCAATCAGTATTTCACCGCTGTCAATATCATAAAATCTAAGAATCAGGTTAGCTATAGTTGTTTTCCCACAGCCTGTAGAACCTACTAGAGCAACTTTTTTACCAGATGGAATATTCAAAGAGAAATCATTGATAATCGGAACACCTGGAACATAAGAGAAATTAACATTCTTGAACTCTATGTTAGCAGCGTTCTCTAACTTACATTCTTTTCCTTCAAAAGATTCGTTTTCTTCGTCTAACACAAAGAAGACTCTTTCGGCACCAGCAATAGCATTTTGAAGTTGACCGTAAATCATAGCTATTTCGTTAATTGGTCTGCCGAACTGTTTTGCATAAAGAATGAAAGCCGAAATAACACCAACAGTAATTATTCCTTTGAAAGCAAAATAACCTCCAAAAGTTGCTATAATTACAAAACCAATATTGTTTATGGCGTTCATCACTGGTCCCATGATTCCGCTGAAGATTTCTGTTCTTATGCCAGCTTTTGTAAGCTTATCAGAAGTTTCTGAGAAATTATTAATGGTAATATCCTGATGGTTATAGGCTACAACTGTTCTATAACCAGAAACCATTTCTTCAACGGTTCCGTTAAGCTGACCTAGAAGAGAAGAACGCTTCTTGGAATATTTACGCACCTTGGTAGAAAGGAAATTAGTTGCTAATATGGTTAAGACGACTGTAAGCATACTAAGCAAAGCAAGTTGCCAACAATACCAGAACATAATTCCTACTGTTCCTATTATGGTTAAAACTCCAGAAAAAATAGATGGCAATGATTGTGACACTGTGTTAGAAATATTTTCTATATCGTTAGTCATTCTGCTCATAACATCGCCGTGAGAATGTGAATCTAAGTAACAGACTGGCAAATCAATTATTTTCGCCAATAATTCTTCTCTCATTTTTTTTACTATTCTCTGGCTAAGTTTTGCACTGCAAAGCCCTTGAATCATTGTCATTAGAGAAAAAACAAGATAAGCAGCCAGCATACCGCCAATATAGTTGTTGAGACTGCCGTCTGATTTTTTTGCTATAATGTCTATTGCTTTACTTTGGAGAGCAGGAGCATAAACACCACATATAGTGCCAATTATTACTACTAAGAATATGGAAACAAGAAGAAGCTGTTCTTTTGCAAAATATTTCCAGACGCGTTTTAGGGTGCCCCAAAGATTAGAGGCATGCTGAACTTCTGCAAATCTATCACCTGGACGGAAGCCACCAGGTCTTTGAATTTTAGGAGGCTGCTTTTCATTTTGCTGACTATTAGCCATTTTTAGCCTCCTCACCCATCTGAGAATTGTAAATATCTTTATAAATGTCGCAACTCTTTAATAACTCATCATGATTTCCACAAGCACAAATAGATCCGTTTTCCAGAATAACTATTCTATTGGCTCGTTTAACTGAAGCTATTCTTTGAGCAATAATAATTTTAGTGCTATTAGGTTTTGTTTTTGTCAAAGCTTCATAAAAATCACTTTCTGTCTTTAGGTCTAAAGCACTGGTAGAATCATCTAGAATCATAATTTCAGCAGATTTTAAAACTGCTCTTGAAATTGATATTCTCTGCCGTTGTCCACCCGACAAACTCATTCCACGTTCTGCCACTATATTGTCATAAGCATTAGGAATATCGTTAATAAACTTATCTGCTTGAGCAATTTTAGCAGATTTTTTTATTTCCTCTATTGATGCTTCAGGCTTACCCCATTTTATATTGCCAGAAATGCTGTCACTGAACAATTCAGCCTTTTGTAATACTATTGAGATTTTGTCACGCAAATCTTTGATTGGATAATCTTTAACATCAATTCCATCAACTAAAACCTGTCCGGAATCTGCATCATAAAATCTTGGAATCAGGTTGACCAAAGATGATTTACCACAACCTGTTGCCCCCATTACTGCTATGGTTTCGCCTCTATTTATAGTTAAATTAATATTCTTTAAAATGGGTTCGTCTTCTTTGGAGTAGGCAAAGGAGACATCTTTGAATTCTACAGCATAATTATTTTTCTGGATTGCCACGCCTCTGATTGCTTCGCAATCAGCCCCCTCAGTCACTTCGTGACAGCTCCCCCACCGTTCGTGGGGGAGCATCAATTTAGTATTACTTTCGATGCTTTCTTTTGGGTTAGTATCTATTTTGGTGCCGTCGGTTAGTTCAGGCTTTATTCCAATGATTTCTTTAACACGTTTCCACGAGGTTTGCCCTCTGGTAATATTTTGAATAATAAAAACAATCATTAATACAGAATGAAGAAGCTGAGTTGTATAAGTAATCGCAGCCATAATACTTCCAGGAGTTGAAGTGCCAGCAGCAACAGCTTTGCCTCCATTCCAAATCAAAAAAGCAATGCCCAAATACATAAAACAATTAGCTACAGGATGTAAAAAAGCGAACAATACAAGTATTTTAAACTGCTTTGCAAGTAACTCATCGTTTGCCTTTCCAAATCTAACTTTCTCGTAGAGTTCTTTAACATAGGCTTTGATTATTCGTATTCCTGCAATATCTTCTTGAAGTATGCAGTTTATTTTATCTAGGCCTTCCTGAACAGATAGGAACAATGGTTCTACCTTTTTCATTGCCAATATCATAGAGATAAGAATAAAAGGTATTATTCCTAAAGCAATCAGCCCAAAATCCGTATTAATACGAAACATACAGTAAAGGCTACCGATAAGCAGTAAACCAGTTCGGACCATTCCTCTTACAAAAATAGAAATGAAATTTTCTACTTGGCTAATATCGTTTGTTATACGTGTTATAAGAGCTCCTGTGCCAAGTTTATCTACTTGTGAAAAAGATAATGAAAGAATCTTTCCAAAAGCGTCTTTACGCATTAAATTGCCAATATTCTGACTGCTATAATTCACTAGAATATTGTTCATTGAACCACCTAAGCAGCCAATGAAGGCGAAAAGCACCATTAGTAAACCGAGTTTTAAAATAATAGAAAAATCGCCTGTATTCTGAGTGACAAGCCCTAAAACACCTTCGTCAACAATTCGGCTCATTAAACTTGGTTGAAGTAAATCCATGGTTACTTCTAAAATCATAAACAGAGCCGCTATAATTAAATAGACTATATATTTTTTTACGTAGATAATCATCTTTATACAGTTTTATTAATTAAAAAGCCTCTCTTAGAGAGGCTTTTTAATTAATAAAATATTCAAATTTAATTACTTCTGAGTGGCAAAATACTTAGCTGCCCCTTCATGAAGCATCGAAGCATCCAATCCTTTTAGAGCATCTTCTTTTTTTATCTCTACTTCCCTATCTTGTTCAGAAAGTATTCTAGGGTTAGAATAAAGAACATCAAGTATATCAAAAACATCATCTGATGGAAGCTGGTTTGTACAAGCCAATAAAGCTTTGAAACCCAAAGTATTTATTTCTTTACTTTGTCCCTTATAAGCATTTTTTTCTATCTTTTCTACACAATAGTATGGGTATGATGATGTGAGCTTAGTGATAACTTCAGAAGGTATCTCTATTAATTTTATTGGAACTCTTTCAGCCAATCTTTCAATACCATATGCAGGTGAAGCTCCTACATAATAAAGAGCATCAATATAACCATCTAGAAGAGATTCTGTAGATTTAGTAAAACGTTCAAATAACAATTCATAATCAGTATTATTTTTTAATCCCGCTGTTTCAAGAATCTGTATAGCACCAGCGGCACTGCCACTTTCTTTTTCTCCTATAGCTATTTTTTTCCCTTTTAAATCACGGATAGTATTGATGCCAGAATCAGCTCGAACCACTATTTGAATTTTTTCAGAATATAGCGAAGCCAAAACTTTTAAATCTGATAATGAATTACCCACATAATTATAAGAACCTTGGTGAGCCATCCAAGCGACATCACTTTGTATCAAAGCTAAATCAATTCGTTTTTTACGTAAATACTCAACATTTGCTATTGAACCAGGAGTCGGCTCCGCAATAATAACTATTCTTTTAAGTTTTTTCCCTATAAGTCTTGCCATTGAGTTACCAAATGGATAATAGGTTCCATTAACACTAGCAGTTCCCATAGAATATATTTTCTTTATCAAGCTCATCTGATATTTAGAGTTGTCTTGAGCATAAAGAGAAAAAGAAGTAATAATAACGAAACAAAAAACCAATATAAAACATAAATTCTTTTTCATTATTTTACTCCTTTGCTCTGCCAGCATGTATTGTAGTAATATTCCCTGTTTTACGGCTTTGAGACAAAGCTTCATCAGCATGTTCAAGTAAAGCCAAATAACTATCTGTTTCACTGTTGTATTGGCAAATACCTGCGCTCAAAGTAATTGAAAAGACTTTTTTATCACGTTGAATTTGATGATTTTTAGCTGTTTCCAGGAATCTGTCTGCAAACATCTTAGCTTGTTCATCAGAGGTATGAGCAAGGACTGCACAAAGCTTATTTGTATCATATTCTGCTGGAATATCAGTAGCTCTAACTGTTTGTTTAAGAAGTTTTCCAATATCATATATAGCAGCGTCACAAGCATATTGCCCATATTTGCTATTAAGTTCGGCAAAACCATCTATTGAGAAAATTACAACTGTCAGTGGGAATCCAAAGCGTTTTGATCTCTTTATTTCGTCATCAAGACGTATATCTAAGAATTTTCTTAAATATAATTCTGTTTGTTCATTTATTACAGAAAGATCATGAAGTCTTGCATTATCTATAGACATAGCCATCTGGTCAGCTATAGCCTGAAGAAGATCTAAATCGCTATTCGTAAAAGGCTGACTGTTTGAACGGTCAGAAAGATTTACAACGCCGATTACTTTATTTTGAATTCTAAGCGGAACGGCCACCAGTGTCTTGGGAGTTTTAGATCTATCGTCTGAATAATCTTTAAAACGATCATCTGTGAGACAATCCATACAAAGAATTGCTTCACCTGTGGAAACAACTTTACCCGCAATACCTTCGCCAATTTTCAACTCGAATTTTACAGGTGAGGAATTTTCACCATTTGCCGATTCTTCTGGTTTGTTAGAAGAATTCTGATTGTTGTTTGATTCCTGGTTTGCAAGTCTGAAACTTTCAACAACCAAAGCCATGCGTTCGTTATTTATTAACATAATAGAACCACGTTTTGCTTTGAAAATCTCGACTATATGTTCCAGACACAAATCTAAAGCTTTTCTACTACTAGAAGAAGTACTTATATAGTTGGTAACTTTGTAAAGAGCGTTAATTTCAGTTATTTTACGAACAATACTTTGACTCATGCTATTAAAGCACTTGGCAAGGAAGCCTAATTCATCGTCACGTTCAATATCGACTTTTACTTCGCTAGTAGATTCTCCAAGCTGAATTGCCTTTTCTGCTACAACTGCAACTGGATTAGTTATAGAATGACTTATATAAGTTGCTAGAATGAAAGAAGCAAATGCTAAAATCAAAACAAAGTATTTTATTTTTTTACCCATTTCTTTAGCCATTGAATAAACTTCACCAGCATCTTGAAATACGTAAATTTTCAAGCCATAATGCAATATTGGTAATGTAATAGCTATCTGAGGTGAGTTCTTATCTAATTCGGGAACTAAATTATAGGCACCGCAAGGCTGGTCTTGTAATTCAGCGATAACATTTTGCGGCAAATTAGGCTGTCCAAGGATATTTTCACCATCTTCAGTTACAAGGAAGTATCTGAAATTAGTTCCAAATGTTATCCCTTCCAATGATTTTCTCAAATGAAGAAATGAAATAGTTGCTATAATAGAGTCTGCATTTGGCGAATCTGAAGTTTTTGCCTTGATTAAAACAGCTTCTGGTTTGAAATCAAAAGAGTTTTTAGAAATTGCAAGCATTTTCTCACTTGTAGAAATATGCTTATAAAGATCGGCTTCGCGTTTTGAATGGGCTTTTAGGTTACCGTCTGAATCAACCCAAACTATACGTTCTATGCTTTCATAAGATTGGTCTAAATGACGCATTGCCTCAACAGCCGAATCGAATTTTTCAGGTTTGATAAATCGTTCATCTTTAGCGAGATAGTTAATTAACTCATCATAAGTTGAAACATATTGGTCTATTTCGTATTTAACCTGTTTAAAAGCATGTATATTGCCTTCTATAAGTATATCTCTAGATAAGTTTTCCAAAGATTCAAAAGCAAAAATTCCTAATAAGATAAGAGGCAGAATAGTTATTATAAAAATGCCAAGCCAAGCTCTTACTTTAATACTTTTGAAGAAATTTACTCTCTTAACACCATCTGTCATTTGATTTTTCCAATTTAAATATAATTTGTAATTAGTTTAACATACTTTTTTTGTTTATACAAAGTAAGAGTTTGTTTGATTAATAAAATATTTCAAGTGCATTAGTTATAAAAACAGAAATAAACTAAAACAAATAATTAGTTTTGTCGATTTTAGGTATCAAAGTATACAAAAAAAAGGATTGGCAAACAAAAAAATGAGCTTAGACCTATCATCTTTAAATGGTTCTATTTCCAGTTTTTTCAATCGTCATTTCACTTCTACAAACAATAATAACGAATCCGATGATATTAAAACACAAATCAGAGATTATGCAAAAAACATCATTTCTAATCGGAAAAATCTATCTGACTATATAAGCAGCAGTCAAGACAGTTTTGAAAACTTATCAGATACTAATGTTAATTCATCTCTTCTTTCGGCTGTTTCCAAAATGAAAAATACTTCATCAATGTCTGCTATAGAAAAATATAAGTATATGATGGAACAAGCCAATAATTCAGATAGAATCGATACAACAGAACCTGATGCAGAAAAGCTTCTTAGCAAATCAGAACAGATTATTCAAAAAGCTTTAACACAAGGAATCAGTGTATCTGATACTGTCAATCTCAGCAAAGCTTTAACAGCAAAACAGGTAGCTTTATCAAGATTAGATATGCTTGGTTAAGAAATAACTTGCATATTTTTTTCAATTAAATAAATTACCACTTGAAGTATATCTAAAATTTTGTGAGGGAATAATTATGCCTCATCCTGATAAAATATATGGTCAACAGCTTGTAGATTTCTGCTATGAGAGTCCAACAGCATTTCATGCCGTTGCTTCATCAATAAAAATATTAGAAGCCAATGGCTTTAAACCTTTAAATGAAGCAGAAGACTGGCAATTAGAACGGAATGGGAAATACTATTTTGTTCGTAATGATTCTGCTTTAATGGCCTTTATAGTAGGATCAAAAAATATTTTTGAATCTGGTTTTAAAATAGTTGGTGCTCATAACGATTCACCTGGTTTCCGTATCAAACCCACCCCTGAATGGGTAAGTAAAGACCACTATTTACGTCTTAACACGGAAGTATATGGCGGTCCCATACTTAGCACCTGGTTTGATAGACCACTAGCAATTGCAGGTCGTGTGACATGCAAAAGTGGCAATATCTATAAGCCCAAGGAACGCTTAATTAATATAAACAAACCTCTTGCCATTATTCCAAATATGGCTATTCATCTAAATCCAAATCTAAATAATGGTTATGTTTACGACAAACAAATTGATACACTTCCATTCGTTGGCCAGGTTAATGCAAAATTTGAAGGCAAAGGTTATCTTCACGGTCTATTAACTGTTGAATTGGTTGTAGATTACGATGATATTTTAGATTATGATCTTTTCCTATATGAATATCAGAAAGGTTGTCTAATAGGTCCGGACAATGAATATATCTCTTCTAGCCGAATAGACAATTTACAATCTGTATTTGCTGCTGTAAATGCCATTTGTCAGACAGACAAACCAGAATCTACATGTGTAATAGCCTGCTTTGATAATGAAGAAGTAGGAAGTTCAAGTAGAATGGGAGCTGATTCTACTATTTTATCAGATTTACTTGAACGTATTGTTCTTACTTTTGGTGGAAAACGCAAAGATTATTTGAGAGCCTTAGCTTCTTCTTTTCTAATTTCGGCTGATGGTGCACATGCTTGCCATCCAAATCTGAAAGAGAAAGAAGACCCCACAACTAGACCAATAGTTAACGGCGGTCCTACAATTAAGCAAAGTGGACATAGAAGCTACACTTCTGATTCAATAACCAGCTCTGTGTTCAGACAAATATGTGAAATAGCAGGAGTTCCATCTCAATGTTTTGTTAATAGATCAACGGCCAAAGGTGGCTCAACTATTGGACCAATATCAGCATCTCATGTAAGTATTCCTTCTGTTGATGTTGGTGTTCCAATGCTTGCAATGCATTCTATAAGGGAAATGTGCGGTGTAAAAGATAACTACTATATGTTAAAAGCACTGAAAGCCTTTTTTGCAACAGAATAAAAACATAGAACAACTTTTTGCTTATAAAAAAACCAGGGCTAGAAATTCTAACTCTGATTTTTTTCAATCTATCCTTCTCCTCTTTCAAGGTTTATCTAGTTCAAATCTAAATCTCCATAAATCTTATAATTTTTGCCATCTTTGGCAATATTCAAATCTCTGTTTGGAAATTCTTTTGGCAACTCAGCTTTAAGCATATCAATAACTTCATTTTCTACTTTTTCCATAAAATCTGAAGACACACGATTCATTGTTGCTACTTTAACCTTAAATACATATCCAGGACCGATCTGGGAAGTAAGACCCAAAGAGAATGAAAAACCTAGTTCAAAAAGTCCATCTGTATCTGGTGTGACTCCACAACCTCTAGCAGGTCTGTTAAATCGTAAAGGGTAAGCATCACCATATTTTTCTTCTAACTGGTCATCAATTCGATCAAAAATGCCTTGAAGCTTATCTTCCCATTTTTGAAGTAATGGATTTTTCATATCGGACTCCGTTTTTTTATTGAAAATATATTTTATCACCAACTAATCTAAAGTGCTAGTTTTTTGATTTTTTATAGAAAACAATCTTTAATATAAAAATATAGATCTAATTATGATTGGAAATCACAATTCATTAATTTCTATTTATAATACAAGAGAAAAAAATTTTACTAATCCAAGTTTTTAACAATACATTCACGGTTCCCGTAGGTTAACAAACCATCTTCTTCATAAACTCTGATAGAACGCTGAAATTCACCTTTTATAAACTTACGTTCCATTATTTTCCCAAGAACTTCTCCTATTTTATTAAGGTCACTAAAGGTTATTCCGTCATCACCGACATGAACCATCTCTTCAAACTTTTCTGGTTTTTGATTTATGACATAAACCAAATGGTATGTATAATAAACTTTCTTCTGAAAATGATTTTCAATTCCCTGAATGCCAAGTACAATTATATCATCAAATTTACAGATTTTCTTAGAATAAGGAATAAAACAATAGGCTCCCACATAAAAAATGTCTTTTGTAGCAGTATTAAAAACCAATCTTCTTTTACTGCCAAACCAGAAAATAGGAGTTAAAGCAATAGCTAAGACTATAGCAAAGACTTCGCCGTGAGAAATAATATATTTTGAATCGAAAAAATAAAGAAAAATTGGAATACCGATTATTCCGGCAATGATTCCGGTTATACCAGCCTGTTGCATCGAAAACGGCATTTTTAGCACATAATTGTCTCTATCATTGTAAAGCGGTGATTTTTCAGCCATTTTAACCTAATAATCTTCTTGATGGACCTCCCATAATATACTTAGCAGAAGAACCACCGGAAGGAAAAGCTTGAATAGAACGTTCTTCCTTTCCAATTATAAAATTACACCCTATTGTTTCAGACAATAATAAACCCATTTTATTAATATCATCAAAGGTTAGCATATGATTAATACCCTGTGTTGTAGCAAGTTTCTTAAACTTTGTCGGTTGGTTTATAGTTGCATACACTAAGTCATAAGAATAACTATATCCATATTTTCCACGATGTTCATAACATTGAACCCCTATTATTGCAATATCAGAAAAATTACAAAGAAAATTGCTGTAAGGAACAAAAAAATTAGTGCCTTCAATGAATATTTGCTTCTTCGCTTTATAGAATGCAAATCTACTTTTAAAACCAAAACTAATTATTGTAATACCAATAGCAAAAATTCCTAAAAGTATCATCAAACCCAGTATGTTTTCATTAACCATATACATCATATAAGCAAAAGGGATAAATATAATATCGCAAATAATGCAAACATCAGACAATTGTTGAACAGGATTCGGAGTTAATAATAAAATTTTATCATTTGTCTTTGATATAGGAGAAAGTCCGTTCATATTATTCACACACTCCTGATTTAATATCTAATACTATCATATTTAACTCTTTTCTCAAGAGCTCACAAATATCGTTACTATCTAAAACCAGACCGTATGGAGATTTTGGATTGACAGTAATACCGATAAGATTAATCTGGTCTCGAACAAACAATCTTACACCACGTCTAGTCAGGTCAGCAAATAACTGAGGTTCAATCAAAAACCTGGTTCCATCTTCTCCGATAATACTTAAACCTTTTAAATTAATGTTATAATTAAAAATTTGTTTAATCAACTGTGATGTTATGGCACCTTTGAAAAATATTGTTTTATCTTTATTCAAATTCTCTAGAGCTTTATTTATCTTTTCTTCACTGAGTGTATCTACGGAAGTATTAACTGTAGATAAATCTGGAAATACAGGCAAAGACAATAATTTTGCGAAATGTTCAGTTTCTTCAACTATCTTAACTAAATTATGGGAAAAGGCTGCTCCAGTTGCTAATATACATGCATCAGAAAAAGCAACTGCTGCGGTAGATTTTCTACTTAAAGCACCATCAATTAATATTTGTTCTGCTCCATATTCCCTAAGTTTTTTAACAGTTTCTTCCATCTGTGAGCGTGTAGATGGACCAGCTATCTGAACATATCCATCACTTAAAGCTTTTACAATGATTACTTCACCCATAGGGGAACTAAAACCAGTATAAGTCAACAATTCTTTTGTAAAATCACAGCGATTTAATAAACCATCTGCTGTTGCGATTAAAGTATTTTTTTTAACATAGATTTCAGGTTTCTCTGTACCTGTTACCTGGTCTGTAGACTCTCCATCATAACCTATAGAAGTTATTCCTCTGATTTTATTTGAATTGTCAGATAAAATGCAATTCAAAACTGTGGTTTTGCCTGTATTTTTAGCCATACCTGTTATGGCAATACAGTTATATTGATTTACTTTTTCTATAAAGCATTCTAAATTATTCATAACTCAAAAATTTTATCACACTTTTTTCAATTTATAAAAAAAAGCTAGATTGTAAACCCAATCTAGCTTTTTTTAGACATGCTTTTAAGAAGCTAATGTTTTAGTTTTTGTATTTTTCTTTCTTTCAGTCATCTTTGGAACAGTTACTTTTTTTGCACAAGGCTTTCTTACTGTTGTTTTATTCTTTGCTATTTCAGCAATCTTATTTACACATTCTTGAATCTTAGCTGCTTTTTTATTGGCTTCAGTGCGCTTTTTACGTTCAAGACCTTCTGGTTCAAGGCAAATCTTGCCATAATGTAAACCTGCAACACCGTCGATTTCTTTTTGTTTTCGGCAGTCTTCACAATCACAATGGAATTTATAATTGTGAGGTTCATCATAACAGGTTATAACACCTTCGTAGTTTCTAAGAACAGTCTTTTCATAGCCTGAAGAAATAAGATAATTCGGCATTACAGGAACTTTACCACCACCACCTGGTGCATCAACAACGAAAGTTGGAATACAAAGCCCAGAAGTATGACCTCTCAAACCTTCGATAATCTCGATTCCCTTGGCAACTGGAGTTCTGAAATGAGAGAGACCGAAAGACAAATCACACTGATAGATATAGTAAGGTCTAACTCTGATTCTTACTAATTCATGAACTAGTTTTGCCATTACATGAACACAGTCGTTAACACCAGCAAGAAGAACTGACTGATTACCCAAAGGAATACCAGCATAGCTTAAAAGTTCACAGGCTCTTTCAGAATCTTTTGTTATTTCATTTGGATGATTAAAATGAGTATTTACCCAGATTGTATGATATTTTTTCAACATGTTGCACAATTCAGGCGTAATTCTTTGTGGAAGAACAACAGGAGTTCTTGTGCCAATTCTGATGATTTCTACATGTTTGATTTCACGAAGTTTCTTTAATATTCTTTCTAATTTGGCATCATCAAGAAGAAGTGGGTCTCCACCAGAAACAACAACATCACGAACTTCTTTATGAGCTTTGATATATTCAATGGCTCTATCTACGTTTCTTTCCGGCATAGCACAGTCTTTTTGACCAGCAAAACGTCTTCTTGTGCAATGGCGGCAATACATAGAGCACTGGTCAGTTACAAGAAGAAGAACTCTGTCAGGGTATCTGTGGGTAAGACCAGGAACAGGTGAATCGCCATCTTCATGAAGTGGGTCTAACAAATCTGCTGGAGAACGATATAGTTCGTTAGCAGTTGGTATTGCCTGTTTTCTAATAGGGTCATTGGGATTATCCAAGTCAATCAGACTCAGATAATATGGTGTAATTGCCATACGGAGAGTGCCTAAGCAGTCTCTTATCCCTTCTTCTTCTTCATAACTTAAATTAACGTATTTTTTCAGGTCTTCTAAAGTTTCAATTCTGTTTCTGACCTGCCATTTCCAGTCGTTCCAATCTTTATCAGGAACATTGATAAACAAACCATTTTTTCTGCATCTATTCATTCAATCACTCCTTTACTTAGGGTATAGAGGGTAGGGATAAGGGAGAAAGGGAATTGTTTTAGTAAACGAAAGTCTGTAATAAATTCGTCATTGCCACCAATCACCCAACGCCAACCAACAACAACGTAAAAGAATTACAAAGTAATTCTTTTACTTATTAAACATACTTTTCATCGAAAAGCTTGCGAATCTTAGCGTTTTCTCTCAATACATTCAAAGTTATTTCAGCATGGTCTTTTGCATAACCATTACCAATAATCATATTAACGTCTTTGCCTACACCTTCAGCACCGAGAGCAGCTTTTGTAAAGCTTGTTGCCATAGAGAAGAAGTAAACAATACCGTTTTCTCTAACAGGCAATATTGCAGACATTTCGCAATTTTCTACATTTACACAGCAGATAGAAACATCGTATTCTTTTCCGCCATTTGCTTCAAGAGCATTTTCTAACACATTAACAGGTTCTGTGCAAGAAGCCACAATAACTTTATTATAAACGCCAAGTTCCATAAGACCAGGAACCTGAGCAGGATTTCGGACTACACCAACAACGTTTCCTTCTGGGCCAACAGCTTTAAGAGCTTCGTAACCGCAGAGAACGCCTGATTTTCCGTTAGCTCCAAGAATTAAAACAGAATCGCCCTTCTTTGGAAGTCGGCGAGCCTGGGCTGGAGCACCAGCAACGTCAAGAGCAGCAAGAGCCAAAGCTTCACTCATATCATCTGGAAGCTTAGCATAAATACCACTTTCGAATAAAACAGCCTGACCTTCGATGTCAACTCTGTCGATTTCAGGGTGAATAGCTTTGATTTTATTAATTTTGAGAGGAGTTAAAGAAAGAGAAACCAAAGAAGCAATTTTGTCACCAACTTTGATTTTAACTTTATCAACTAAATCTTCCCCGATATAAGCAACTTTACCTATGAACATTCCGCCTGAACCAGTAACTGGATTCTGTTGTTTACCGCGTTCAGCAACAATATTCATAATCATCTGACCTATTTTTTCAACATCATGACCACAAGCTTCATCAATCTGAGTAAAAGAAGCAGAGTCGATATTCAATGAAATTACATCACAAATAATTTCGTTAGAATAACGCTTAGTCATGTCGTTATCTATTTTATAAGCAGCCTGAGTTAGAACGCCTTTGGGTTCTATAACTCTGTGAGTGCCATATTTATTACCTTTAAGTGCCATCATCATTCTCCTTGATTTATAAGATATAAGATTAAGATATAAGATTAAGATATAAGAATGAAGAATGAAGATATATCTTTATCTTCTATCTCAATTTTGGTCTTCTATCTTTCATCTTCTATCTCAAATTATGGTCTTATGTCTTCCTTTAGTCTCCATTTTAACAATAGAGAAATAGATAGTCAACAAACTTATTATTTGTTTGTGGAGATGTCCTGACTTATTAATAGCTTTTTATCTTTTTGTACTATCTTATCTCGTTCATCAGTCTCCCCTTGTTCGTCTGTTTCGTATTGTCCTTCTGATTCTCCTTGTCCCTCTGCTTCGCCTTGTTCATCTGTCTTGAATTGTTCCATCGTTTCATCTTGTTGAGATAAAATAAGATTTTCTACAAATTTAAATATCAAAGGATAAATAGCCATTACATAAAATATCATAAGGAACCATTTAAAAAAATTAGCCCAACAATTTGACATTAATTGATAAAAAAGTCTTCCTATTTTAAAATAAACCAAATACAACGACCCCACACCAAACACAGCCCTTGCCAACTTTATTGGAACCGAGCAATTGGTCGTAAAATTAATATAATATTTTTCAATAAACCAGCCTAGTAAAAAGCCCATCCATAATCCTGTAGATAAAAAACCATCCTTCATCATTCTTATCGGATCAACAATTAATTTGCCTTCAGAATCAAAAGAAGTAGGATAATTTTTATAAGTGTAATAAAGAATGGAAACAATTCCTATTATTATTCCATAAAGTAACAGTTTAAAATCGCTCTTTTTGTCTTTTTTTTCTCTATTTTGAAGTTTGTAAGCCCAGATTACAGAAAGAAGACCGAGAATGAAACCTACTATAACGTCTTGCGGAGTGTGTACACCCAAATAGTTGCGTGAAAAAGCCACAGTAAAGATTATTATAAAAAGAAGAATGGAAAACCATTTTTGTTTCATCCAAGTTAGCACTGCACCGCTTGCAAAACTAGCCGTTATAATCTGAGTATGACCACTAGGAAATGAATACCCACCAGCACTTTTTATTGCGTCTCCTGCAGGAACAATATGTGGATCTCGTATCCAAGGACGGTAAATGCAGAAACTTAATTTCACCAATGAATTTATCAAGCTAGTAATGCAGTAACTTGTTATCATAAAATAACCTGATTTCTTATCAACACACCAAAAAATACAGAAAATAGCTGCCATCAACCCAAAGCTTATTGCAAAATTAGAAACTCCCATCATAAATGGGGTTAAATTATCTGTTCTAACATTATTTTGTAAAAATAATAAATATTGTAAATCCAAATTCATTTTCTCCGAATAATAAACTTGCCTGTATTATAGCAACATTTTTTATTTATTTTAAAATAATATTTAAAAACTTACTAAACTTTTATCTATGATTTAATTTCATAAAACCAGGATTTTCCTTGCCGAAGGTTCAAAATGGAATACAGGAATCAAAATATAATACGTTTTCTATGATAAAATCCCTTAACTGTTGATTTAATATTAAAAATTATTTAAAATTTTGAATTTATCACCATTTTGTTTGAATAAAAAAGGGAATAACATGAAGCTCTAATTATGATAATTACAATAAATTCTGTTTCTTTTGCAGAATCAATAAAATCTGTAGATTCGTGGAAAGATCAGATTTTATATTTTGTTCTATTGGACCGTTTTTATGATGGAAATAAACAAAATTGTAAAAATACAAATAAAACAGACTTACAAGCTTTTCATGGTGGTGATATAGCCGGATTAGAACAAAAACTAAATTATCTTGAAGAACTTGGAATAACCGGAATATGGATTAGCCCATTCCTTAAAAATCGACCTACAGCATTTTTTGGTCAGGAATCTTATCATGGTTATTGGCCATATGACTTTTTTAGAATAGATGAAAGATTTGGCAAAGAAGAAGAATTACTTTCCTTAAGAAAATCTATGAAAAAGAAAAATATTCGTCTTTTATTAGATATGGTTGTAAATCATATGGGATATGATGCACCTTTTGTAAAAGAACACAAAGATTGGTTTAACCCCATGATTAATATTGAGAATTGGGAAGATTCAGAAGAACTTAAAAATCGCTGTATTTTTGGTCTTCCTGATTTTGCTTCCCAAAAAACAGAAGTAAGAGAGTTCTTCTGCAAAGTGTCGAAATACTGGATAGATTTATTACAACCAGATGGATTTCGATTAGATGCTGTTAAACATATTAATGATGTATTTTGGAAAGATTTTAATGAAAATGTAAGAAATCTCTCAGGAAAAGACTTTATTCTTTTAGGAGAATATTTACATGGAGATCCGGTTAAAGTAAATGAAATATGGCGATCTGCAAATTTTAACTGCCTTTTTGATTTTCCGCTGTATTACACAATGAAAGAAGTGTTTGCTCAAGATGGAGATTGCAGAAAACTTGCTTCAAGACTCTATTTTGATAGATATTATCCTGATGCAGGAATGTTGGCAACAATCCTAGATAATCATGATCTAGACAGATTTATTACTTCTTGTAAAGGTGATATTAATAAATATAAACTTGCAATAGCTTTTTTAATGTCTGTTAGAGGAATTCCAACTCTCTGCTATGGTGACGAACAAGCTTTGAGAGGTGCTCATAAAACTATTCCCTACAATCGTTGTGATATGAAGTTCACAACAAAGAGTAAAATCTTTGCTTTTACTAAAGAGATGATAGGTATGAGAAAATCTGTAAAAGCTTTAAGAAGGGGAGTGCATTGCCATCTTTATGCAGACAAAGACATCTATGTCTTTGCAAGATTATTGTCTGAAGAACTTGCAATAATGGCTTTTAATATTTCTAATGACCAGAAAAATTTTGAAACAGATTTTCCCTTTGAAACTCAATTTAATAAACTTAATCCCTGCTTTGGTGATAAAAACGCTTTAGCTATTGTTGAAAAAGGGAAAATAAAAGGAACGTTAGCAGCAAAGAATTTTGCTGTTTATGTTATTAATTACAATTCGAATTACTATAAAAAAGCTTACGATAAATGGAATAATAGATTTAAAGATGAAAAAAGCTGGGGTAACAATAAAGTTAAATTTATACTTAAAGCAAATAATCCAATAAAAAATGCAGAATATTACCTTATTGGCAATACAGAAGAAATAGGAAATTGGAATACAGATAAGGCTGTATTAATGAAATCAGTAAACAATAATATTTTTGAAGCAGAAGTAGATTTACCTGTTGGAAAAATATTTGACTGTAAATGCTTATGTAAATCCGGCAATAAAATTAAATGGATGGAAGGTGACAATAATATTTTTGTTGTAAAGACTTATAAAGACCAAACTTTTGAGTTAACATGGTAAGTTTGTTTTATTTAGCCATTTAAGCTTCGATTTTTTATTAAGCCCTCTTTACTTTTCTTAAGCTTTTAGGGTATTGATATAAGTGCACAAAAAATGAGATATTAATTCTCACGAGGTAACAAATGAGAAAAACAATAAAAATCTGCGCTATTTCTTTGTTAGTAGCTGCAATGTATACACCGGTTTTCGCACAAGAACCTGCTTATAACGAATCTAAGATTTGGTCTTTGGAAGAATGCTTGCAATACGGTCTTAAAAATCACCCAAAAGTAATAATGGCTGATCAGGATGTCAAAATCCAAGAAGCAGCCTTATTAAGCACTAAAGCCAGCTTTGATCCAAAAGTTAGTGCCAGCATGAATTTGAGTAACAGCAAAGACCAGAGAAGAGGCAACGTTACTTCTTTTCACTCTAACAGCGGGCAGAGTGAATCTGTAAGCATTTCCAAAAAACTTTATGATTCAGGTAAATATTCTTTGCAGAAGAAGCAGTCTAAAGAAGCTTTAGAAGCAGCTAAGAAAGACAGAGAAACAACTCTTATCTCTATGGCTGCAAATATAAAGACTATGTTCTTTAAGGCTCAGCAGGCTCAGAGAATGCTTCAGGTTAAGCTTGAAACTTTAGATGGTTATGAAAAACATCTGAAGAAAGTAGAAACCTTTGTTGAAGTCGGAACTCATGCTCCTTATGATATTACTAAGGCTCAGGTTAATGTTGCCAATGCAAGAGTTGATTTGATTAGTGCAAGAAGCACTCTTAAAGAAGCATTGGTAAATGTCGGCAATGCTATTGGTGTTGATCACCCGATTCACGTAGCTGCCTATGAATTAGAAGCACTTCCAAATATAGACGAAAGTGTAAAACAAGATTACGTTAAAATAGCTTTGGAAAGACCAGAAGTTAAGTCTTCAGAAGCAAAACTCAGATCTGCCAAATATAGAATCAGTGAAGCCAGAACTTCTTTAAAACCATCTTTAAGCACTTCTGCGGGCTATTCCTGGAGTCAAACTCACACACCTCAAGATAGAGGCTGGAATGTTGGTCTAGGTCTTTCATGGTCTTTGTATGACGGAAGAGCCACAAAAGCCGCTATTGACTCTGCTAAAAGCAATTATGCAAGAACCAAAGCTTCATTGGATAATCTTAAACTTAATATTGATGCGGAAGTTGAAAACTGCATTAACGATATTATTGATTCTGCTCAAAGAGTGAAAGCTAATGAAGTATTGGTTAAGCAGTCCAGTGAAAGTTTGGAACTTGCTGAAAGTCGTTATGACACTGGTTTGGGTTCACCTCTTGAAATAACAGACGCTAGAGTTGATTACGAAAAAGCAAAAGGCAACTATATTACTGCTTATTTTGACTGTTTGATTGCTCAAACCAAGTTAGACAGTACCTTAGGTAGAATGCCTAAAGAATACACTTTAGACCAGGCTGTCGAAGAATTAGGTGATAACAAGGAACTTGACGAACCTAGGGCTATTATTGAGCCTATGGAAGCAGAAGAAGGAAGAGATGAGAGATAAGAGATAAGAAATAAGAGAAAACCTCTCTGTCAGCTTAAGGCTGACATCTCCACTTAATAAGGGAGAGTAAATTAAGACCCCCTTTTGTAAAGGGGGATGTCAGGCAAAGCCTGACAGGGGGATTTTAACAATCCTCTAATCTCTCTTCTCTACTCTCTTCTCTCTAAAAACTAACGAAGTCTTCTGAAATAAAAAATAAATTGAAAAACTATAAAAGCAATAAAAAATCTGGAGTAAATAGATGAAAAAATTTTTTGCGATACTTATAATACTGGCACTTCTAATCGGCGTTGGTGTCTGGTGGCACGTAAAAAGCTCAACCAAAAAAGCAACAACTTACACTACAGCAAAAATAACCAAAGGTGATATCGTTAACTCTATTTCTTCATCAGGGTCATTAGCTGCTTTAAATACAGTAGAAGTAGGCTCTCAAGTTAGTGGTAAAATTGTTAAAATCTATGTTGATTTCAATGACGAAGTAAAAGAAAATCAGCTTATTGCAGAATTAGATGATTCTTCATTTAAAGCACAAGTTTTACAGGCAAAAGCAAACCTAGAAAGTGCAAAAGCTGGAATGCTTGGAAACTATGCACAATTAAAGAATCTTCAGGCTTCTATGATTACTGCAAAAGCTGATATTCAAGCAAGTGAAGCCAATGTTAAAAAAGCAGAAATAAATGTTACTGATGCGGAACGAAACTACAAAAGAATTAAAGAACTTTTTGATAAAAAGTTAATTGCAAAATCTGAATTAGATAATGCTGAAACAAGTCGAGATACTGCAAAAGCTAATCTTGATGCCTCAAAAGCAAACCTCCAAAGTTCAAAAGCTAGAATTGACGCAATTAATGCTCAAATAGAAGGACAGAATGCTGATTTAGAAAGCCAGAAAGCACGTATTGCACAGACAGAAGCACAGTTAAGCCTTGCTCAGATTGATTTAGACCGAACTAAGATTTATTCCCCAATAAACGGTCGCATTATTTCAAGAGATGTTGACGAAGGTCAGACTGTTGCAGCAAGTTTCCAGGCTCCGAAGCTTTTTACAATTGCTCAAGATCTTAGAAAAATGCAGATAGATACAGCAGTTGACGAAACCGATATCGGGGTTGTAAAAGAAGGTCAGCAAGTAACATTTACTGTTGATGCCTATAAAGACAAAACTTTTAAAGGTATTGTTCATCAGGTTAGACTTTCTCCTAACGAAAGTTCTAGTGTTATTACTTATTCCGTTATGGTAAATGTTGACAATGAAGAATTGTTGCTTAAACCGGGTATGACAGCCAATGCAGAAATATTAGTCAGTGAAAAGAAGAATGTTCTTCGTATGCCTCAGAAAGCAATGTTTGTTAAAACTTCAGAAGCTATGAAAGCTGAAATAAGAGAAGTCCAGAAGACTATTACTGCTACTGATACAGTTCCTGTTTGGGTTAAATTGCCCCATAACCCCAAACCTGTTATAAAACTTGTTAAGATGGGGTTTTCAAATCAGGATTATACAGAAGTTGCTAATGATGTTTTAAAAGAAGGCGATGAAGTAGTTATAGGAGTTTCTGGAATACAAACTTCGTCAAAGAGTCAAAGTGGTCGTCAAGGGCCTCCTCCAAGAATATAATTTAAGGAGGTCAGAAATGGGTGGTCTTACTAAGAAAAAAGAAGTAGTGCTTCCTAAAAAGGAAGAAACTCAATCTGTTAACGATAAGCTACAATCTAAAAAAGAGGTTTTGCTTCAAGTTAAAGATCTTAAGAAAATTTATAAAATGGATGGTGTTTCTGTTCATGCTTTAAGAGGCGTTAATGTTGAATTTTATAAACATGAATTCACTTCAATAATGGGAACCTCTGGCTCTGGTAAATCAACGTTGATGAACATTTTAGGCTGCTTAGACAAGCCTACTTCAGGCAATTATTATATTGATGGAGAAGATGTTTCTCATTTTTCAAAAGATCAATTGGCATTGGTAAGAAATCGTAAGATTGGCTTTGTTTTTCAGGGTTTCAATCTCCTTTCCAGAACCAGTGCATTAGAAAATGTTGAATTGCCAATGGTTTATGCAGGGGTTCCTGCTGCAGAACGTCATAAAAGAGCTATGGCTGCGCTAGAATCTGTTGGCTTAAAGGGAAGAGAAAATCACCACCCAAATCAGCTTTCGGGTGGTCAGCAACAGCGTGTGGCTATTGCTAGAGCCATTTGCAATACGCCTTCTGTTATTCTAGCTGACGAACCAACAGGCAACTTAGATTCTTATTCAAGTATCGAAATTATGGGCATTTTCCAAAGACTTAATCAGCAGGGAATCTCAATTGTTTTGATTACTCACGAACCTGATATTGCCGAATATACTCAAAGAGTTATCAAAATAGTTGACGGACAGATAGTCAGCGATAAACGTAATGATAAAGTTTTGCTTGCTTCCGAAGAAATTAAAAAACATAAGAAGCCAGGCACTGAAATCGAAGACTAGGAGGCTATATATATGGGATTTCTTGGAATTATTAAACTAGCTTTTATTAGTCTTAACCGTAATAAAATGCGTTCTTTTCTTACTGCTCTTGGAATTATTATAGGAGTTGCTTCTGTAGTTGGTATGGTTGCTCTTGGGCAGGGTGCTTACTATTCTGTTCAGGAAAATATTTCTAAAATGGGCACTAATCTTATTATGGTTATGCCAGGTAGTTCTAACAGACGTGGCTTTCATGGTGCTAGAGGTTCTATGACTACTCTAAAACCAGCTGATGCCGAAGCTATTCTTCGTGATTGCCCTTCTGTTGGCATGATTTCTCCGATTTGTAGAGGGTCTGGACAAGCTGTTTATGGAAACAACAACTCTAATACAAGTTGTATGGGTGTTACTGAAGATTATCTTAAAATAGCTTCTAGGGAAGTGAGCGAAGGTAGGTTCTTCACTTTGAATGAAATTTCTGCTGGAGCAAAAGTCTGTGTAGTAGGCTCTACAGTAGTAGAAAATCTTTTTGGTAATCTAAATCCTATCGGAAAAACCATTAGATATAGTAAAATGCCCTTAGAAATTATCGGTGTGTTAAAATCTCGTGGTGAAAGCGGTATGGGTGGTGATCAGGACGATTTAATACTTTTGCCATTCTCTGTTGTTCAAAGAAGAATTCGTGGAATAAACCACTGTGATATGCTCAACATCTCCGCTGCAACTTCTGATGCTGTCGACTCTGCTAAAACCGAAATAGAAGAAGTTTTACGCAGACGACATAAATTAGCAGAAGGAAAAGATAATGATTTCAATATAGTAACTCAAGATGACATCGCAGAAATGGCTGGTAGTACTTTGACCATCATCGCTTTGCTTCTTGGAGCAATAGCCTCTGTTTCTTTGTTAGTAGGCGGTATAGGCGTTATGAATATTATGCTTGTTTCTGTTACAGAAAGAACTAGAGAAATAGGTATTCGTATGGCTATTGGAGCAAAAACTTCTGATATTATGTGGCAGTTTTTGGTAGAATCAGTAGTTTTAACCTGTGCAGGTGGTATTATAGGAATTCTTGGCGGTATTGGACTTGCAAAAGTTATTGCTATGTTTACTCAGTTTACACCAGTTGTTTCTTCAACTTCGATTGTTGTGTCTGTCGCTTTCTCTGCTTGTGTCGGGACTTTCTTCGGTCTCTACCCTGCATATAAAGCCTCACAGCTCGACCCTATCGAAGCGTTCAGATACGAATAAAAAAAGCCGGCTTAAGGCCGGTTTTTTTTTATTCGTAGAGATTAGGGCATTGTCCTAGAGCCTCTTCTAGAAGTTATTTTCTTGAAGATGCTCCTCCAATAGCTTTGCGTAAATCTTCCAAGTATTAACCCAATGCTTTGTATTGCTCCCCCTTACGACTCGCTTGCCATCCTAGCGCTCGCATGCACTCCCAACCTCCTGTTGTTAGTCAGTCACTCCGTGACAGCTTAGCGACTCGCTCACATCCTGTGGCTCGCTTGCACGCCACCATCCATGGCGTCAGCCCCACTATCGTGGGGCAGCATCTTATTTAAATTGGGCTCCTCCCTCCTCTCTAATTCCTCAAAGAGGCTTTAGCTTCTTAACTACCAACTACTATAAAAACTCTACTTTGCCCTTTTTTACTCGTAGAGGTAAAAGATAAGAATAAGCCCAAACAAGCAAATCAAATTATCTTTACTAATTTTCTTCAAAGTTCTAATATACTTATTATGGCAAGGTTACGTTCTGAAATATTCAATATAATTCTCATAATACTTATATTTGTCATTCCTCTATTGGCAATAGATTTAAGTTATTATTTTATTTCAAATATCAATTACGATTTATCTATAAAAAATCAGAAGAAAAAAGCTATACATGAAGCAGAAACTTTAGCCGTAGAAGGAAACTTCAGTATTGAATTTGCTATGCATTTTCAAGACTTTTTAAAAAAGATTCAAAATATTGATAATATTTCCAATTTAGATGATTCTTCTCTAGCTAACAACTTTGAACAAATTTCGAATAAAATATTTGAAAAACCTTTTCCCAACTATAACCTCTATGTTTTTAAAATATCAGGAGAGAAAAGACAAACAAATCTAGTTTATTGCAATAAAGAGCTAAAAGGTAAAAGAGCTTTATGTCTTGACTTTGAATATCTTTATAGACTTAGTATTGGTGAAAAAGCAAAAAATATCCCTATTAACCCAAAGATAGTAAAAGCTTTATTAGGTGATTATACCGACATAAATACAGTAGCTTTTGAATCAAGAGGAATTACTACTAATACCAACGGATTACATAATAACTCCTGGTTTATCTGGGATTATACAGAAGTTGCTGACAATACAGTTTTCGGAGCCATACTAGTTTGTGATGAAATGGATGATTATGCCCTTTATGGGAGATTATTAGCACTAAAGAGACTAAAATCCAGGAATAATGCTATAGGAGCTTTTATTCCAATTTATAAAGACTACGGTGAAGCTAATATTCCACCACCTTTAGACAAATCTGATACTTTTAAAAACTGGGCTAATTCATTAACAATACAAAATCCCAATGAATTAGAAAAATGGTTAATAGATTCATTGCCTCAAAGTGTTTCATTAGGCAATTATTCTGCTTTTTGTCATTTCGATCGTAGCGACACTCATATTGCAATAATACTAGTAAAATCAATAACGAAATTATTTTGTCCTAAATGGCTACTTTCAATAAACTTATTAACCTTTTCTGGCTTGATTATTATTCTATACTGTGGTTTTGTCTTAAAAAGCTGGCCACAGTTAAATTTGAAAATCAGATTTACATTATCCTATATCCTTGCTTCAGTTATTCCTTTAAGTTTATTATCTGTTACAGCTTACGCTTATTTGCTTCAATATGAAAACACCAAAGCAGAAGAAGCAAGTAATGATCTCCAATTGTCAATAAAAGCCTTTGATGAGAATAAATTAACCAAAATAAAAGAGTATAGAGTAGCTTTTTCAAAAGCCGTCAATGATGAAATCCTTAAAGAATTACTAACCTCAAATAATCCAAATGAAGAAAAAATTACAGATAGAGTTGTAGAAATATTTGAAAAATCTGATCCACAAAACCCTTTACCTATACTGGGCGCAAAAATTTACAATGAAGCAGGTGAAGGAGCATTTTCTAAAGGATCTGCTACTACTCACTCCGATATTCAAAACTTTTTTGATTCTTTTAGTTCTATGCAGGTTGACATACTAAGATCAGAAATACTAAGAGATGACCCAAAAGCAAAATTAGAAGAGTATAAAGCTAATATAGAAAATACATTTGCAGGTAATGCTTATAAAAATATATCTGGAAGAGACCCTAAGGAAGATTTGAACAAACATTTTGCTACTCCATTACCAAGAAAAAATGGAGATTTTTGCAGTTATCACATATTTAATACAATAAAAATCAATGGTAAAACAAAATACATGCTTCTTGTAGCATGGAACGATGATTCCTTAGATGATGATATAATACAAAAATCATTTTATAACTATGCAACAAAAAAATTAAATCAGAATTTCATAGCTTTTAGAATAAAAGGTCAAAAAATAGATTCTGTTGGCAAAAAATCAAGACATTCACCAGAAATAATACTAAATAATACAGGAGAATTTGCAAAACAAGCATCTTATTTTAAGAAAACAGATACTTTTATTCATGATGATAAAATAATTGTTGTTAAACCAGCTTTAAACTTTAGTAAAATTGTATTTGTCGGCTGGATAGACAAAATAATAATTACGAAAGATGTTTTCGAAAGAGAACTAATCTTTATAATATTAATTATTATCTCTTTGCTCACCCTTTGGATATGCAGTTTGCGTTCTGCTTCAGTATTTTTAAGACCAGTATCTACTTTAAAAAAAGCTTTAGACGAAGTTTCTTCAGGTAATTTAAATATTGGCTTTCAAAACGTCACCAATGATGAATTAGGTAATCTGACTGAAGAATTCGACAAAATGATTGGAGAACTCAGAGAAAAAGAGCGAATATCGAAGCTTATTTCAGATCAAGCAGTTCAAGCGCTGCAAAAAAATAGCAGTGGTCTATTAAACGATACAGAAACCTTCAAAGGAGTTGCACTAGTATCTGACATACGTAATTTTACTGGAATGAGTGAGAAATATGATCCAGAAATAATAACAGAACTTCTAAACAATCATTTTGCAGAAATGGCAAAGATTATTTCATTAAATGGCGGTTTGATTTATAAATTTATTGGCGATGCAATAGAAGCAGTATTCCCAGAAAAAACCGAATATGAGCAACCTGCAACAGAAAGAGCATTTAAAGCTGGCTGTATGATGATAATGAAGCTAGCCCAGATTAATAACAGAAGAAAAAAAATTGATTTGTTTACCTACCGAATTGGTGTCGGTCTCTGTTACGGAACATTGTATTCAGGTTCCGTAGGGAGTTTAGAGACAAGACTAGACTACTCTATTATTGGAGATTGTTTAGAAAAAGCAGCTAAATTTGAAGCTCTATCGATTCAAAATCCTGATTTTCCATTAGTTATCGGTGAAAATATAGCAGAAAAAATGGCTAGATATGGATTAGGATTCCGCAAAATAGACAGCAAGAATCAAGATTTTTCAGTTTATACATTTAATGAAATTACAAATTCAAAAGATGCATCTTTACCAACCTTTGATTTTAAATTTGTTGAACCAGAAGTCAAAGAAGAGAAAGCTAAAGAAAATATAAAACTATTTTCTATTTTAGATAACACTTCTTTCTATAAAAAACGTAAAGATTCATACTCATACTGTTTTTTAATACTGTTTTTTTCTATATTTATTACATTAGGAATAAATGTAATTTATTTCAATTATAATTCCAATTTGGCATTGGAATCTGAAAATCTGTCCGTACGTTTAATAGAACAATTAAAATGTGATGAAGTATTAAAATCCTGTTTTGAAACTCTATGTTTCGATTTCTATGAAGAAATATATAAAGCTTTAAATTCCGATGATAATAAATCAGAAACATTCAAACAAAAAATTGAGAAGATTGCCAAAAAATACGAAAGACTTCAATGTCCGATTCCAAAGTATTATTGTCTATTATACAGTAATGATGATAAGGACAATACAAATGAAGTAAATAAAGGATTTGATAATGTTGGTAATATTATCAAAAAATTTGCTATAGCCTTAAAAAATGATTCTGAAAATGAAGCAAACGAAACAATTAAAATCTTAACGGGACCTGAAACAAGAAAATTTGATATGGTATCGTCTCATTATAGACGATCATCAATGGCAAAAATTAACAATGAGGAACTGTTAATTGATACAGATAAAATACATAGTAAAAACGAAAAAGAAATAATTGCCTATATTTTTTGCGGAATGCCCAAAAATATAAATCCCAAACTTTTGTCTTATTATTATACTCTTCTAGCTGGCAAACAATCCTATCTATCTATAAAAAATCAATATGGAGTATATTTCTCTCCAGATTTTCCAGAGGAAGAAAAAAAGAATATTTTAAATCCTTCAAAATTAAATTATCTCACCCAAAAAGGTTATAAAATAATACCAATAGAAATAAACAACGAAAACAGCACTGTTTATATTATTTCTAAAGACTTATACAACAACTATTGTCCTTTAATAACATTAAATGTATTTAGTTTTACTGCTTCAATTCTTTTATTAGGACTAATATTCTGGATAGCTGGGAAAAGTTCTATTTTCGGCAGTAATTCAATAGTTGCTAAATTAAGAAAAGATATTGTTATTTCTGCTTTATTTCCACTATTAGCTGTTTGTTTAGTGTCTTATCTTTTTGTTAATGAAGATTCTAATGTAAAAAAAGGTGAATTAAACCTAAACCTAAATAAATTGATGGATGAAATAGAGACAAAAGAATATTATTATCAACCTTTTTGTGAAAATATACTAAAAAATTTACCTCATCAAAAGGAATTCAATAATTATATTCAAGAATTAAATAACAGTGATGATGAAAAAAGACAAGATATAAGCAAAAATTTCAGGAATTATTTATTAGAAAAAGTAATGAATCGAAGGTATCAAAACCTTGACACCTTTTGTACCATTAAAGAAATGATTATTATAAGTAAAAATGGATGGATACTTGAGGCAAAAGAGCCAAATAAAAACAGTAAAGATACTTCTGAGACAACAAAAGACACAGAGGCAGAAAACAAAAGGGATGACATAAGCGAATTTGCTTACTTTTTATCAAAAGTTTTTAAAACAATATATTTTAAAACTTCAGATATAGAAATAGACAAAGTTGATACTAAAAATTTTGAAGGTGAAGAAATAATTGATAAAATGCTTAAAACATTAGCTACCACATATGGTGACGAATTTTCTATAAAATTAGCTAATTTTCCAAACTCTTTGATGGTAATTGTAAATTCTTTCTCCTCTGCCGGTTATTTTATTGGAACTTTTCCAGACAGAAAAAAACCAGAATATATAGTGATTTCATTCATATTCTTTGAACTAGATTTCAAATCACACATCTGTAGCCTTAAAAATAATAACCCCCCATATGAACAACATTTGGCTTCGGGAGCAACAGGAAGCGGAACATATTCTTTTTACTCACCCAATATTAGTGTTGGTGAATATTTTTTCTATAATGGAGATAAATTCTTTAATCCGAAAGAAAATTTAAAAACAGTTAAGGAATTGGGATTAATATCTTCTTGGATAAACACAAGCTTTGTTCCTGTTTCAAGAAAAGTTGACATTAACGGAAGTCATTTTTTAGAAGCAAGACAAGGGTATCACGCAAAAGACACTGTATATGCTGCCTTAGCTTCAGAATACCCTATAAAAGAAAACTCTATTAAGTTAATAAAAACAATTATAAGTATTTTAGTTTTTTCTCTATTAATGATTTTACTAATTGCTCAAAGTATTATTTCAGATTTGCTAGAACCAATAAAACAACTTGTAAAAGGAGCTGTAGCAGCTTCTAAAGGGAAATACAAATTCAGAACTAATTTTAAACGAAAAGACGAACTTGGTGCTTTATGTCGCTCTTTTGATCAAATGATGAAAGGTCTGGAAGAAAAACAACTAATGAATAGAATGATTTCTAAATCAGCTCTTGAAGTAACTTCTAATCTTTCTGAAATAGGTAGCAAAAAAGTTGATGTTGCACTGCTTTATGTTACAGTTCCTGATTTTTACAAAATCATGAAAGAAACTCAACCATTCGAATTATTTACTAAGCTTCGAAAACAAATAGCAATTATTTCAGAAATTGCAATTAATAATGGTGGCGATATAGATAAAATTATGGGAGAAAAAATGCTTATTGCCTTCCATTCAGGAAATAAAACTCCCGAAGAAGTGGCTGTAGATTCTGCTAAGGTAGCCTATTTAATAGAAAGTTGCGATAAGTTATATTTTAAAGTTTCTGTTGGAGTAAACTACGGTAAGGTCATTTCTGGTTACTTAGGAGTTGGTGAAAAACGCGATTTTACAATTATTGGTGATCCAGTAAACGTTGCTGCCCGTATTGCTGTATTTGCCGAAAAGCTTGATTCAAATCGACTTGTTGTTTCAGAACAGGTAAAAAATCTTATTAAAAAAGAAATTAAAACAGAAGAATACGGCGAAGTTCTTTTCAAAGGAAAAACTCAACCATCTACTGTTTATCGTATTATTTCTTCATAAATTGATTAAAAAACAATCTTGTGATTTATAAAATTTTTAACTAATAGCTTTATTTAAAAGAGTTAAATATTCATCACGAGATATTTCAATTGCCCCAAGTCTACGGGTGTGACTATTAATTACCTGAGAATCAAATAAAATAAAACCATTTTCGGCTAAAAAACTCATTAAAAACTTAAGAGAAAAAGTTGAAGCATTGGTTTTAGTATGATACATGGATTCACCAGCAAAAAATTTCTTTAAAGCCAGTCCATAAACCCCGCCTACAAGTTCGCCTTCAAACCAGGCCTCACAACTATGAGCAATACCTAATCTATGCATTTCGCGGTAAGCTTCGATAAAATTTTCGTCAATCCAGGATTCTTCCCTACCCTTCGATGGTTTCGCACATCCTCTTATAACCGATTCAAAATCTTTATCAAAAGTGAAGGTCATTTTTGTATTTCTATATGCTCTTTCCATTCTTGGTGATAATTTGAAATCAGAAGGAATAAATATGGCTCTAGGATTTGGTGACCACCAAGTTACATATGGAGTAGAAGTCCAAGGGAAAATTCCTTGAGTATATGCAGTTATCAGCATATCAGGCTTCATATCTCCACCGACAGCAACTAAACCTTCATCGTCTGCATATCTTGGATTCGGAAAAACTATATTTCTAAAATTATACATAAGATTAACATACTATCATAAAAACTTAATTAAGCTTTAAATTAAATTATTAATTATTTACAATTTGTCTAATGTATATTCTTGACAAATAACGCTAAAAGGGGCATAAGTTAAAGTAGGAATCTTTAATTTTATATAAAAGGATTTATTAATGAAAACAAGTTTTACCAATATTGTTGCAGGTTGTTTGATTATGCTTGGGGCAGCTCAAGTAGGTGCTACTACAGTTACAGGAACCATCATGGTTCAAAGAGATGCAAGCCGAAGTATTACAGGTGCATATTTGGTAACAGAAAAGAAAGACTCACAGGGTAAAAATATTGCATTAGTTCTTGCTATGGATGAAAATGGCAAATCGATTGCACAGCAGTATGAAAATAAACAAATAAAAATAGATGGAACTATTCAAGGGAAAAATCTTACTGCTAATGAATGGAAAGAAGTAAAAGACACTTCATACAATAATAGTTCTTCTTATAGAGATGAACCCAGACGTGAACGTGAAGAAAGTTATGAAGATTCTGACAGTGAAGAAGTAGAAGAAGATGATGAAGATGGTGAAAGCAAGAAAAAAACATCAAAATCTAAAAAAGGAAAACCCAAGAAAAAATCTTCTGATGATGAAGACGAAGAAGAAGAATCTGAAGATTCAGACGAAAGTTCTGATGACGAAGAAGTAGAAGAATCTGAAGAATCAAATGATGATGATGCAGATAAAGAAGAAAAGGAAGAGGAAGAAGAAGAAGAAGAAGAAGAAGAAGAAAAAGAAGAAGAAGAATAATTAATATATTTTTTATAAATATAAAATTTATACAAGAAACCTTGCTATAAAAATAATTAGCAAGGTTTTTTGTATATAAAGAAGAACAAATATTCCAAATCAAATTGAACCTATAACTTATTTCAATGTTATAATTTGACTTTTAATATAGTTATGATAGAATCAGTGCAAATATTATCCTAGGATTAAAAAATGAGAGTGTTTCACAATTTTAGATTTACAGCAGTTTTACTATTATTTATTGGTATTACCAATTTGTGTTTGGCAAAGACGCTAAAAGTAGGTATCGTATTTGACGGACCTTCAGATAATACATTGAATTTTGTTCGTGATATTGAAGAAGAACTTCCCAATACCCTTCTTGCCAATGATAAAGTTATTTTTCCAAATGAAGCAAGAGTAGCAGGGAAATTTAACATTAACACAATTAAAAATGGAATAAACCAGCTAATATCAGATAAAAACGTAGATGCAATACTTGCAATCGGTCCAGTTGCTTCTCATATAGCAGCAACTATAGATAAATATCCGAAACCAGTTATAGCTGCCCACATATATAATGCATCAATGCAGAAAATCAGACAAAAAAACGGCACCAGTGGGGTTAAAAATCTTTCATATATTGATATGAATCTAGATATAGCCCAGCACATTGAGAAATATCAAGAAATTAAAACTTTTAAGAAACTTCATATTTTAATGAGTCCTTTTATGCTCAATGGTATTCCACAACTCGCTGACAGTCTGAAAACTCAGACCAAAAAAGCTGAAGTTGATTTAAAAATATTGCTTTCTAATATAAAAGCAAGTGAAGTTGCTAATAGTTTAAAGGATGCAGAAGCTGTTTATGTAGCTCCACTTCCTGATTTACCAGATGAACATCAGTGTATGCTGATATCTCGTATTAACGAATTAAAAATACCTACGATGTCTATGTTTGGTAAAGAAACATTAAAATGTGGTGTATTGTGCACTATTGCAACTGGAATTGATACTGAAAAACTTTCTAGACGTTTAGCTAACAATCTATCTAGAGTTTTGTATAAAGAAGATCTTTCTACATTTCCAACTTCTTTTTCTCATAATCAGAGACTTACTATTAATATGGAAACCTGTCGAAAAATAGGGGTTTATCCTAATTTCAGTGCAATGACAACAGCTGATATAGTAAATGAAGAAGAACAAGTTGCTAGAAAAATATCTATTACTCAGGCTATTGAAACTGCTCTTTTAAAGAATCTTTCTAAAATAGCTAAAAGATTAGAAATAGAAGCTAATATTCATGCTATAGATAAAGCAAGAGCAGCTCTTGTTCCAAGAGGAAATATTTATTTCAGACAAGTTGAAATAGATGACGACCGTGCTCAGTCTATTTTTACTCCTGCAGAACATGCAACTCATTTGGGAACAAATCTTAGATATTTGATTGTTAGTGAAGATGCAAAAGCAAACATAGATGTTCAAAAATTCTTTTTAGCTGCAAAAAAAGATGAAGAACGTGGTTTGATGTTAGATATTATTCAAAAGGCCGCAGTTTCTTATTTAAATGTTTTAAAAGCTAAGACTTTAAAAAACATACAGGAAGATAATCTTGCTGTTACTAGAGTCAATCTTGAACTTGCTAGACAGCGTGAAAACGTTGGAACTGCGGCACCTGCAGAAGTTTATCGTTGGGAAATTCAGATGGCAACAGCTAGACAAGCTGTTATCGAAGCAGATGCTACAAAGAGAAAATCTGAACTTGCTTTAAATGAAGCCTTATCTAATAGACAAGACGAACCATTTAATACTCTAGAAGAAGATATTTTCTCTAATATTTTCTTCTTTGATTATGACAGAATCGCTCCTTATATTGATAATATTCAGAGCTTTGACTGTTTCAGCAATTTCTTAGTTGAAGACTCTTTTGCTTTTTCTCCTGAAATAGCTGCTGTTAATAAAAACTTAGACGCAACTGCTAGAATGAGAAGAGCTCACAGAAGAAGAAGACAATTCAGACCAACTGTGGATATATCTGCTAACTTCGATAGAACTTTTGAAAAAGCTGGCGATGGTAAACGAAAACCTACAGTTAATGATGTTAATCTGCCTCTTACAGTTTTGCATCCTAATATGCCTGTTAGAGATATTAATCTTCCTTTAAGCTCAATGTTCAAGTTCCCGGACGACAACGACTGGTCAGTAGCTTTAAGCTTGACTTTCCCGTTGTTTGACGGTGCTCAGACAGGTGCAGCATTAAGAGAAGCAGACAAAATGCTTGATTCTTTGAGAACAAGACGTGATGACTTGATGCAGAAACATGAATTGCAGACAAGAGTAGCATTAGAAAATGCCAAAACTTCATTTATCTCTATAAAGATGTCAAAGCAAAGAGTCGAATTTGCAGAAAAAGCTCTTGAAACAGTAAGAAACGCTTACTCAAGAGGCGCAATCAACATTTTGGACTTAATTGATGCACAGAATGCATACAGAATTGCGAAAGAAGCCCATGCAAATGCAGTATTTACTTTCTTAAGTGACTTCATTCAGGTCTGTCGTTCTGTAGGAACTTTTGATTTTATTCTTAACCAACGTACAAATCAAGAATATTACGACCGTATAGACAGTTACTTTAAAGCTCATAATATTGCTCCTGCATATCGTTCTTTCAAGGGAGACCAGTATGCTGATTGATGTAGCTTTTACTCCATCTGAAGTTCAAGCAATAGATACCAAAGTATGTGTTGTAGTGGATGTAATTAGAGCTTCATCAAGTCTAACAGTAATCTGTTCCAAGAAACCTGAAAGCCTTATTCTCACTACAACAATTATGAAAACCAATAAAATAGCTTCTCAGCTAACGGTTCACCCTTTGCTTTGCGGAGAAAGAAAAGGCTTGCCCCCTGAAGGCTTTGATTTTGGGAACAGCCCAGCAGAATATTATAGAGCAGATTTAGCTGGAAAAACTATCATTTTTACATCCAGCAATGGAACAAGAGCTATTGCTGACGTAATTGTAGCTTCTAAAGTTTATTTGGGTTGCTTTTTGAATGCTGGTTCAGTTGCTAAAAAAGCCCTAGATTACGCTGTTACCCACAACAAAGATATTTCTTTTGTTTGTGCTGGTCGTGAAGAAAAATTTGCTATTGATGACGCATATTGTGCGGGATATTTAGTTTCTAGACTTGTTTCTTCAATTCCATCAGATAAAGAATTTGTTCTAGGCGATGGAGCACAGGCTGCGTTAGGAATTTTTGGCTATTATAGAGATGATAGAAAACTTCTTGAAATGTCTGGCGCAGGGAAAAATGTTATTGAAATAGGTCTTGCAGATGATTTGACATTTTTGCTTCAGAGAGATTTAATAGAAGTGGTACCCGAATTAATTACTGATAATAATCCGAATCCAGAATATGGATTTAGTGTTTATCTGTAAATAGAGAGAAAAGAGGGTAGATAGCATTCTGAGAAAGGAGAAATATTAAAATATGGCTGAAAATAACAGTAATAATACTTTTCCTTTCCAACTTAAGCTATATCAGAATAAAGTACCTGAAGTTATTATCAATAAAACTGTTTTAGCTGACAGCAAGCTTTTACCTTCTTTGCAAACTTTAATGCTAAAATTTCCAATAGTATTTTTGGAATTGCAATATCCAGGGAAATTAACTGCTGAAACTCAAGAATTTTTTCGAAATCTTGAAACTCCTGAAAAATTAACAGTAATCATAGAAAATGCAAATCAGGTTGAATTTGATATGTCTCCTATACCTGTTTTGCCAAATTTGCAGTCTGCCCTACTCCGCTTAAAACATAAACCAAGCATAGAAGAAGCGGTCAAGCAAATTTCTTTATTTCCAGAAATGCATTCTCCCGTATTCGATTATCTTAAATTTTTACAAGATGATGCATTAGATTTTCAAGATATAGTTAAAGAACTAGAACAAAACCCTACCTTAACAAATAGAATAATAGCCATTTGTAATTCCATGGAAAAGGCAATAAGTCATCCTTTTGAAAATCTTTCCAGAGCAATTTCATTTGTTGGGATAGAAGGAGTTAGGCAAATACTTATAGAAGAAGTTTTTACAATTCTTTCCAGTGTTTTTAGAAACCAGAGAGATAAACTTTGTCACTTGAGACGTTCTTCAATATTAGCAGGAATGTTAGGACATTTATTTGGAACAAATCCGCATATATTCTGGCGAATGCGTTCTGCTGCCCTTATGCATGACATTGGCTCTCTTGTCATGGCTTATTATAACCCAAAAGAATCTGAACGCTGCAGAATTGTTTCAAAAGCCAAAAAAGTAACTACCTGCGATGCTGAAAACTTATATTTCGGTTACAACCATCAGGAAGCAGGATTGCTCTTAGCAAAAGCAATGAACCTACCCGAATATTTGTTCCCTGCCATTAGCAAACATCACAATAATCAGATAGATCCAAACGATATATTGCTACAAGCAACTGTTATTGCAAATGGTTATATAAATCATGATAGTGAAGATATAGGTTTCAATAACTATGAAGACTGTATAGACTATTTAGAAGATGCAAAACGACTTGCCGATAAAGAAAGATGCGATAAAGAATTCGCAAAAAAAGCTGCCAAACTTTCTCCTAACGACATCGAAGGAAGAAGAAAACTAGAAGAAGAAATTTATGGATTAAATGAAAATATTGAGATTCTAGAAGAATTTAAAAGTTATTCCAATAATACTACCTTCGAAAGTGTCAAAATTGAGATAATGTTTAAAGAAAAACTTGCTTCTATACTTAAAGACGGTTATGAACTAGTAAATTTCTAAGAGGCATATTTTGTTAAAACATTTCTATGAATTTATTTGCCATATAGTAAATCGAGCCGCTACTACCAAAGTAACCGAAGCCGCTGCTGCAATAGCTTTTTATGCTATTCTTTCATTTTTTCCATTGATTCTACTGCTTATAGCTTTAAATTCTGCCTTTATTCAAAGTGTTGAAGCTCAAAACCAGATTCTTCAATGGGCAAAAGATTTTCTGCCAAGTTCAGAACAAATAGTAATGGCAAACATACAGCATTTGATTAAAGCTAGTGAAACAGTAGGCTACGTAGGCACAGCTATTCTTATTTGGTCCGCCACTCTTGTTTTTGCAGGATTTGCTCAAAATATCAATATGGCCTGGACAGCAGCTAACAGCCGTCATTTTTTAGTAGATAGATTTATCGGATTACTTACTATTAGCGTAATAATTATTTTTCTTATAGTTGTAATGGTTACAACAGCAACAATTGATGCCGTTCCTAGACTTTTCCCTGGTTTTTTCACCACCTTTATCGTAAGAGCTAATAGATTCCAACATTTAGTAGTTCAGTTTATGCCTGTAATAACTATCTTTGCTATTCTTATTCTTTTCTATAAATACATACCTAACTGCAAAGTTTTTTGGCGTGAAGCTATTGTAGCCAGTTCTTTTTCAGGAATAGCTATGTTAGTTACAAAATCTGCATTTGTGTGGTATATCACTCAAGGACCCAATAGTTATAGCCTTGTTTATGGTTCTTTGGGAACAGTGGTTGCTTTTATGCTCTGGATATATCTATCGTCATGCATAATATTAATTGGCGGTCATATTAGTGCTGCCTACGCAAAGTTTTTTAGAAGTCCTGAAGAACACGAACTTGCCAAAGATAACGAATCTAAAGAATTAAATAATCTTCCTGATTTCCCAAAAGAATAAAAACAAAATACTTTTTTGTTTTACCCAAAACAAACATGTAAATTTTTAAAAATAAAATAGCCCTTTTCATAAAAGGGCTATTTTATTAGCTCGTTTAGCTTGATTTTACATATGTTATAGCAATAAATGGAACTTATAAGTCCCTACACTTACACAAGGCACTATATACCCTTGTAATTGAGCACTGCTAGAACATACTTATGTGCATTATCATGCACACTTTTTACCAAGAAGTTTCTTGTAGGTTTCCATAACTGAAGTTAATCTTGAAGCTATATATTCCACTTCTGAATTCTTCTTGCTTTTCTTGTCTGCAAGCTCTTTGTAGTCGCTCATTTGTTCCATCCTTATTTATTCGTTCCGAAGTTCATTCTGTAAAATTTTTATTGAGAACACCCAACATATTTTTCGTTTCTCAACAGGGATAATTATATACCTTTTTTCGAACAAAAAGCAAAGGGCACTTTATTTATTTTTAAAAATTTTATAACCTAGACAATAACAGCTTTCAGGATATTTCTTTTACTAATTTTACCTGTTTAAGCCACTTTTAACAATTATACACAAACTCAAATCACTCCAAAAGAGGAGATTGTTTGTGCACCGTACCCTATAGTCTCGTGCTTTTTAAAAATTTGAGTATGCTGTCTTAACATTCACCCCTTCCAAATTGCCAATTTTTCCAGATAAAGCAGCAATTTTATCCTGGGGACCATCTATAGCAACGCTTATAATGTTTATATTTTTAACTTTATGAGGAATACCCATACGCCCAATTATATAATCTGAATAATCATGCAAAAGATTGTTTATTTTTTCAACAGATGCTGTTTTTTCAACTATTATACTCATAACGGCAACTCTTGTTTCCATTTTCTAAATCTCCTTTTCTAACTCTTTGATTTTCTCTTTTAATCTTTCCAACTCATACTGAACAAAATATTATAAATCTTATACCATATTAAGCATTAAAGTGCTACAATAGAGTGTCTGTTGAGTGTTATATTATTTATAAATGGCAAAAGAATAAAGGCAACTAAAATATGCTCATAAAAGTAAACGATATAGAACTTTATTATGAAGTCTTAGGAGAAGGTGAACCATTGATTATGGTTCATGGCAATAGTGAAGACCATACTATATTTGATACCGCATCAGAAGTTCTTTCAAAGTATTTTACTTTGTATCTTATAGATAGTAGAGGTCATGGTAATAGTACTAAAACTAATAATTTAGACTATCGCATAATGGCCGAAGATATATATTCTTTTGTTAAAGCCTTGAAAATAGAAGGCTGCTCTTATTATGGATTAGCCGATGGGGGCATAATAGGATTAATTGTTGCCTCAAAATATCCAAACCTTTTAAAAAACCTGATTATCAGCGGAGTAAATACAAATCCGAGAGGAATAAAACCCTGGACTTATTATGCTTTTAAAATGGTTAATTTCTTTCATCCAACAGCTAGATTCAAAATGTTACTAGAACAACCCAATATTACAGACGAAGAATTACAGAAAATAAAAAGCAAAACTTTAGTATTAATTGGCAATCATGATCTTGTTTTAGAAGAACATGTAAAACACATAGCTTCACAAATTACTAATGCAAGTCTAAAAATAATAGACGGAGAAGGACTTGGGAGTTATGTAGTCCATCGAGAAAAAATCACAGAATTTCTCCGTCCTGATCTTGTTTCTCAAAAGATTTTAGATGAAAAGAAAGAAACAACAAAGTAAATTTAGTTTTTCTTAAGTAAAGAACCGGGCTTCAAAGTAGAAATACTAGTTTTATGAGGTTGTGAATCACAATTTCCAGAACAACCCTGATGGTCTTCTCCACAATCATGTCCACCATCATGATGATGGCTACAAACTTTATTGGGATCGAATTCTAATTTTCCAGCTAATAGTTCATTTACTCTCTGATCTGCATCGCCAGAAACTCCGCCAAATATTTCTATCTGTTTTTCAACAAGAGCCGTCTTTGCTCCTGCCCCTATACCTCCACAAATCAGTTTTTTTTTTATGATTCCCGAGGAAAGCAGATAGTGCCCCATGCCCACTTCCATTTGTTGGAACAATTTCAGAAGAAATAACTTTGTTGTCTTTTGTGTCGTAAAACTTAAATTTTGAAGTATGACCAAAATGTTGAAAAATAGTTCCATTATCATAAGGAACAGCTATTTTAATGTGTTCTCCTGTCATTAGAATTATCTCCGTTTTAAAGATTTTATTAAACAATGATATTAATTAATATCATCTAGGCAAAGTATTATCAATACATTTTGACTTTTCTTTTTTTCAATATAATATTAACACTATTGTTTACTATAGCTTTATTTCAAGCTAGTATTATAAAAACCATAAAAACAATCATTGTTATAAAACTATAATTAAGATATAATAAGACTATTAAAGGTTAAGGGGAATATATAATATGAAAAAAAGCACAAAATCGCATCAAGAAATAAGAAAAGAAGAAATAATCAATGCCTGTATAGAATTATATAAAACTTTAAGCTTTAAAGACATTACTATAAAAGACATTGCAGAATACACAACCTTTTCTAGACCATCGATTTATAACTATTTTGAAACGAAGGAAGAAATATTCCTAAGCATATTTCAAAAAGAATATGAACTTTGGAAATTAGACCTAGATAAAATCGCTAAAAAGAAGGAAAAACTTACTAACAATCAATTTGCAAAACAGCTTGCAAAAACCTTAGAAAACAGATTTATGTTACTGAAACTTCTCTCAATGAATCAATACGATATGGAAGAACATAGTAGATTGGAAAGACTAATAGAATTTAAAATTGCATATGGTTCTTCAATGGAAGCTCTGGCAAATGCTTTAAAACGTGCTTTTCCAAATTATACAAAACTTCAATGCGAAAAGTTTATTTATGTTTTCATGCCTTTTATGATTGGAATTTACCCTTATGCTTTTGTTACAGAAAAACAAAACAAGGCCTTCGAAAAATCAGGAATAAAATTCAAAAATCATACAGTATCAGAATTAGCTTGTAATGCTATATTAAAAATATTAGAAAACGAATAAAATATTAGTATTTTAATATTTACTTTTTATATATTAATTCTATTTTAAGAAACAAAAACAGCTTGCTTTTTGCAAGCTGTTTTTGTTTCTTGAAATTAAAACTCTCTATTAAAGCTGTAATGGGAACTGATCAGCCAAGCTTTGATCTAACAGATCACCTCTAAACCATGGTGGACAGTTTTTAGAAGTTCTCAAACTTACGAAAGCTTTAACAATTTCTGGGTCGAACTGAGTTCCTGAACATCGCTTAACTTCTTCAGTCGCTTCATCAAAGGTAAGAGGCTTACGATAAGGTCTGCAGGAAGTAATAGCATCAAAAGAGTCTGCAACACATATTATTCTAGCACCTAAAGGTATTTCTTCTCCAGAAAGCTTGTCTGGATATCCTTTTCCATCATAACGTTCATGATGATGTTTAATTATTTCACAAACAGAGTGCAGGAATTCAATAGAATTTAGAATACCAGCACCAATATATGGGTGAGATTTAATTGTTTCAAATTCATCATCAGTTAAACGACCAGGTTTTAGAAGAATTTTTTCAGAAATACCAATCTTACCTACATCATGAAGCAATGAAGCATGACGGATAGTATCCACTTCTGATTTAGGAAGCTGCATTTCAAGAGCAATACCAACGCTTAAATCTGTAACACGTCTGGAATGTCCATGTGTATAACTATCTTTTGCATCTATTGCCGCAGCTAATGAACGAATAGTTTCAAGATAAACGTTCAAAAGATTATGATAAAGTCTAGCATTTTCAATAGCAATAGAAGCTTGAGAAGCCAGGGTTTCTAACAGGTCAAGATTTTCAGCAGTAAAAGGACCTTTCTTATCGCTTCTTCTTTCGCAGTTGATTACTCCAATAAGATTATCTTTATTAACCAACGGAGCCGACATAAGAGTGAGGTTTCTAGCAGAGAATTGCCCAAAATCCTGGTATTCTTTGCTAGCACCAGTATCGTCAAGTCTAATAGGTTTATGAGTTGCAGCAGCCTTACCTGCAATACCTTCTCCAACTCTCATTCTGAAATCCTTAATGGAATCATTATCGAAGCCTCGATATACTTCAACATATAACTCATTTGAAGCATCATCATATAACATAAGGCTTGCACAATCTGCTTCAGTGATTCTTGTTGTCATATCAATAAAGTAATTCAGAACAGAATCAAGATCTAATGAAGAGTTTATTGCTTTACCTAATTCCTGAATAAGGCTTAATTCAGTCTGTTTTTTCATGTAAACTTGCATTTGCAATAGCTTGAGAAATTTGTCCAGAAATACCGAGAAGTAAATTCAGATCATCTTCAAGAAAGGCATCGCCGTTGCGTTTGTTATTGACATTTAAAACGCCAAGAAGTTTGTCGTCATGAAGCAATATTGGAACAGAAAGAACAGAACGAGTCTTATAGTCTAATCTGCCTTGATGTTTTGAGAAACGATTGTCTTTAGAAATATCTTTAAGAAGAACAGGCTTACGATTCTGAGCAACCCAGCCAGCTATACCTTCGCCTGATTTAACCTCAATACGACCAACCATATTGCTTGGTAAACCAATAGCAGCGTCAAGAGTTAAAACCTTCTTATTAGGGTTATAAGCCATCAAAGAACAGTTTTCAACATCCATAACCTCTTGAACTTGTTGCAAGATGGTATCGAACAAAGTAGATATATTCAAAGTTCTTGAAACTGATGAACCTACTTTATACAAAGTTGATAAATAATCTAATTTTCGTCTCGAATCGTTGAAAAGTCTTTCATTTTCAAAATGAGAAGTGATTATACGACCGATAGTGTTCAGCAAATCCTGATCAGATTCTGTAATCAACTTTGGATTATCACAATGATATATTGCAAGAGTTCCAACAAAACGATTATCAGCTGTAATCAATGGAACAATTAGCATAGATTTTGCAAACTGGTCTAAGAAATTAACATGAGCAATTGTTCCATCATTAGCAGCATCTGTTATTAATAGAGTCTTTTTGTTAGCGGCTACCCAACCATGATATCCTTTTCCCATAGGAACATTTAAAGTTCCTAGCTCTTCAGGTAAGCCATAGGAAGCAAACATGGTCAATTCTTCCAAATCGCTATTGAAAAGCATAAGTGAAGCAGCACTGCTATCTGTTGCCTCACAAGCTTCTCTAAGCATTTGATTATAACCATCTATATCAAGGCTCCTGACAGAAAGCTTTTCAGATATGCTGAAAACTTTAGTAAGTTCTCTTAGTTTTTGATTGGAATCAGAAAGAAGTCTGGAGTTTTCCAAAACTCTAGAAACCATTGATGCTAATGTATTTAAGGATACTTCATCACTATTTGAAAAAGCACTGATTTCCTTGGAGTCAACAACAATTACTCCAACAAGATTGTCACCTATAAGTAATGGCATAGCCATTTCGGAATAGATAGGTTCAGGACTTTCAACATATCGGCTATCAAGAAGAACATTTGGAACATTTAATGCTTCTTTATGTTCTGCAACCCAACCGGATATACCTTGTCCAAATTGAATTCTCAGCTTTTTAACTTCGTGAGGGTATCTACCTCTAGCTGCAGCAACTTCAAGACAATCGCTTTCATCTCTGCGAAGAAGCAAAGAACCACTTGTTGCACCAGTAATTTCAATAGCTATATCAATAACAAATTCTAGTAGATTCTGGAATTCCAAACTGGAATTCATAACAGTTGAAGCATGTTCTAGAACAGAAAGAATTTTTTCCTTTCTAGCTAGAGTATTCTTTTCAACAGCTAAATCAGCCATCTGGTCAAAAAATGACTGAACAGATTCTTCTGTTCCTTCAAGAATGGAGTCTGTAATTTCTGGAATATCAGAATTAGATTCATGTTTAGAGTTAATCTTAAAGAAAGGTCCTATTAAAACGGCTCCAAAAGCTGTGCCTTTATGCTTAAGCTTCAAAACTTTCAAGAAAGAACCATCTGGTCTTTCAAGAAGTTCAGAAGTAGGATAATCAACTATTTCGGTTGCATCTGTCAGCCCAGGCAAAATCTTTTCAATATCACCAATAACTACATCGCCTCGTTCATTGAACGGTGTGATATGAAGCCTACTTAGCTTATACATACGGTTGATAAAGTTTCTCAACCGTTCCCTGTCACAGACTTCTTCTAAAAATATTTTTTTGACCATAAAATGACTTCCTGCTTATGCCAATAGGCATTTTAACTACAGAATATTATTTAACAACTATAACAGAATTCAAACCTTCGTATTTATTTTTAGTTGTTTCAGTTTTTGAATCAACAACCCAGTCGGTATCGTCAACAACATACTGATACTCATAAGTTCCTGGTTCTAGAGCCTTGGTGCATTTCCAAGTATTTCCATCTCTAGTCATTAAATCAGCATCTTTATTCCAGTTATTAAAAGAACCTACTAATGCAACTTTTGTAGCTTTTTCATTTTCATAAACAAAAGTTACACCATCAGCTACTTTTTTTTCTTCTTTACATTCAGCACAGTTTTTATCAGTGCAAGAAGCACATTCTTTGTTTTCTTCTACTGGTTCAGGCTTCTTTTCTTCTTTGCAGCCATCACAAGTATTTTCGGCACAACCGTTACATTCTGGTTTGTCATTATTTTTTCTGTTTTCAGCTTCCCACTGTTCTTCTTCTTCAAAGCTATGTTCGCGACCTACTATATAACCAACACCAAATACTGCCGCCATAATAAATAGCTTCCACACAAAGCGTAAAAATTTCATTAATTTTACCTCCGAAAAAAAATATCTAACTGTTATTTTATAACCCTAATTGAAGCATACTGCAAGAGTAAAGTTTTTGTACCGACTCTTTCAAAATTTATAGTTACTTTGAAATCGTCTATTGTGGTTCCGGATACATCTATCACCTTTCCATGACCAAAAACATTATGAATTACAGAAACTTCTTTTTTTAAATTTACCATAGTTCCCTGTTCTGTGTCATCTTTTATCGTTTCAGAAACTTTAGGTTTATCTATCCACTTAGTTTTAGCACTGAATGTAAAAGGATTTCCACTAGAACCAGCCGGTCTTTTCCCAAAAGAATTTTTTGTAGGAACTTGATAATTTTTTGAAGAACCACTGTTGCTACTATATTTATTAGCTCCATATCTATTTGCCATGCCACCAAAAGCATAACCAGTCTCAAGGTTTTCTCGCAAATCTATAGGTATTTCACCAACGAATCTTGAAGTCAAACAGGATTCCCATTGCCCAAATCTCATTCGTCTTGTAGCATTAGTCATATAAAGCAATTCTTTTGCTCTAGTAATACCAACATAAGCTAGACGACGTTCTTCTTCTAAATCTTCTGATGAACTATCTGAACGCATATGTGGGAAAATGCCATCTTCCATTGCAACCATAAAGACAATTGGAAATTCCAAACCTTTAGCATTGTGGAAAGTCATAAGATGGACCTTTTGAGATTTCTCGTTTATATCGTCAGCATCAGCATGAAGAGCCACATTTGCTAGATAATCATGTAAATTTAATTCAGGATTATCTATTTCCTGATACCTAATATCGGAAACAAGAGATTCGACATTGTTTTTGCGGTCTTCGCAAGTTTCCGAGTCATCTTTTTTCAAATAATCAAAATAATCTATTTCATCTATTATTTCTTTACAAAGTTCATGGACAGACATCTGATTTGCTTTATCCATAAAGTCAATCATTTTTTTGAAAAAAGTTCCAATTTTTGAGTTTGGTTGTTGATCCGCTTCTAAAGTTACACCATCCCAGAGACTGCCATCCCCTTTTATATATAGTTTTTCAATAGTAGAATTACCAATACCTCTTTTTGGTGTATTAATAATACGTTCCAATGAAATAGAATCAGCAGGATTATCAATAACATGCAAATAGGCAAGAATATCTTTTACTTCTCGACGTTCAAAAAATTTAGTTCCGCCTGTTATTTCATAAGGAATCCTCAACCGTTGCAAAGCCTGTTCAGTAGTTCTTGTCAAGCTGTTCATTCTATAGAGTAAAGCAATATCGCCATAGTCTCTTCCTTTATTATGAAGCTTTTCAATTTGTTCAACAATCCAGTTAGATTCTTCCCTGTCATCATAAGCCCTATAATATTTTATAAGCTCTCCACCGCTTTTGTCTGTCCAAAGTCTTTTGGGGTGCACACTATTATTATGGGAAATAACATCGCTTGCTGCATCAAGAATAACCTGAGTTGAACGATAGTTCTGTTCTAGCTTAACAACTTTTGCTCCAGAAAAATCATTGGCAAATTCCTGAATATTTCGGATAGTCGCTCCACGCCAGCTATATATTGATTGATCTTCGTCACCTACTACGCAAAGATTTCTAGTCTTAGACGAAAGGAGTCTAATAAGCCTGTATTGAGCTTGATTTGTATCCTGGTATTCATCTACAAGAAAATAACTATACTCGTTCTGAATACGTTCAAGCAGTTCAGGATTCTGGTTAAGAATGTAAAAAGCTTTAAAAATAAGATCATCAAAATCAACTGCATTATTTTTCTTTAAAGCAGCCTGGTAAGCTTCATAAACTTTCTGTATTGCTATATCTTGTGGCCCTACCCCATTACTACATATTTCAAAATAATTTTCAGACCCCACAAGTTCATTTTTAGCTTTAGAAATTGCATCTGCACAAAGAGCTACAGGAAAAGTCTTTGTATCATACTTCAATTCTTTTAAAGTATTTTTCAATAATTTTTCGCTGTCAGACTGGTCATAAATAGTAAAAGCTTCCTCAAAGCCAGCGTATTTACTCCAACGTCTTAAAAGTCGGCAACAAAAAGCATGAAAAGTAGTCAGAGTAACTGCAGAAGCACCTACTACAAGGCTTAAAACACGTTCTTTCATTTCTTTTGCAGCCTTATTAGTAAAAGTTACAGCAAGAATCTGAGATGGATCGACATGACAACATTCGATTAAATAAGCAATCCTAACTGTTAACATACGGGTTTTTCCAGACCCTGCCCCAGCTACAACAAGCAATGGACCCTCAGTTATTTGAACTGCTTCACGCTGTTTATCATTGAGATTATTAAGTGTACTACTTATAGAACTATCCAATTTTTTCCCTCTAAATATAACTAGGTTTAGGTTTGCTAGACGGTGTATAACACATAACGACCCATTGACCTGTAATAAAATTATGCAAATCATTAACCTGAAGGTCATACAAAGGACCATCATAATCATATATTTCTATCTTATTAACAGCATCTTCTTCTATTATTCCACGGGAATTTAAAATAGGAACCAACATCCCTCTTTTTAAATGAGAAGCTGGCAAAACATAAAAAGCTGCTTTTTTAGTCAATTGTATTTTTTTTACAACTTCTAAATTATCTAAGTTTGATACAGTTTTAACAAAAAGTTCTGCTTCTTCTAGATCTTCTCTTGTAACTTCCAAATACCAAAGACCATGATTTGAACGTTGCTTTCTAGCAATTTTAAACTGCTCAGCACTATTAGGATCACTAATACCTTGAATTTGTATTAGATGAGGGTAATGACCACTAGCTCCTTTTTCTTTTCCACCAAAAATAACAAACTGAACAGAATTACTATTAGGATTATCACTTTCAGAAAGCTTTAAAGTCATATGAGGATGTTCTATGAACATATTCGAATCTCTAAGCAGTTCTTTTGCACCTACAGGAGTGTCAATACTGTCAAAAAGTGTTTTTATATGTTCATCAGTAAGCATGGAATCTTTATGTTTGGAATTAAAAGGTATATCTGGCAAACCATATTTTGCCATCACCAGCTTATGCATAAAGGTAGAGTTTGTCAGATTCGGATTATTTTCAATTACCCAGATTCTATCTGTAGCCGTGCGTTTACCGTCTATACCGGGATTAGGAATCATCATACCTAAAGCTTCGTGAATAATATCAGACGTTAAACCTATTCTAAATCCTAATGAAGAACGCTCATGCAAATAAAGAGAATACATTCTCAAAGAAGGATTGAATCTTCCAAAACAAAGCTGATCCGGAGTGCATCTTAAAACCGCTCCTCTGCTGGTAGTTATCTGAAGCAGAGGGGTATTATTTACATTGTTTACAAAAACATCCTTTACATATGTATCATTAGTTTCACCCCAACCTGAAGATGCAACAATGTGGCTATTTTCACGTACATCTTTTATTTCTAGCATAGTATGTCCACAATATATTTTTGCATCTGTTGGAAGCATATATTAATTACACCCTTTTTATATCTTATTTATTTTTCACCTAACGAACGCTTTGCATTTCTAATATCTTTAATCATAGAAGCGGCATCTTTTGCGAGTTTACTATCTGGATCAACTGCTATAACTTTTTGATATGAACTTATAGCTTTATCATAAGCGGTTGTATCCCCAGCCAATCCTTTATCCATCCAGGCAAGGGCTAAATGATAATTATATTCCATATTATTTGGGTCTTTTTTTAATGCTTCGTTATATTTAGCTATAGCGTCATCAAGTTTCCCTTTTTTATATAATTTATAACCATCTTCATGAATTATTTCTGCTTCTTTTCTAGAAATTTCAGCTAAATCCCCATTTTTTTCCTGACCTCTTTTCTTAACATTAGCCCAAACATCGTCTTTTTCTGCTGCCGCTTTTGCTTTTGCACGGGCTTCTCTAGCAATTCTCATTTCTTCTTCACGCTTTTCAGCAGCTATACGAAGATTTTCCTGTTCTACCCATTTGTCTAAAGCTTGAAAATAAGGCTGAAGCTTATATTTATATTTTCCAGGATTGGAACGAAGGGGAGTTAACACTTCATTTGACTCGCCATAAAAACCATTGACATATAACAATATGCCGTGATAATACCTGGTTTCTATATTTTTGGAGTCTTCTAAAAATCTTGCAGAATAAATCTTTGTTCCTTCTTCAACAATTCCTTTATCATCCTTTGAAGCTATAGTAGGATCCTTGATCAAAAGCTCAAAATAAATATCTAAGGCTTGATTTAAACCCTGAGTGTTATAAGCTTGAAACACTGGTTCTAATGGTCCTGCACTATCTGAGAAATACTTTTTATTTAATTCTGCATTTTCAGAATGTCTTTTTTCAACTTTATCTATTATTTCTTTCTTTTCATTAAAAGCTTCACGTGTAGAAATCAGAAGTTTTTTTTCTAATTTTTCCTCAATAATTTTATTTTCAGGAATAACCAATCCATATTTTCTATGGCTTGCGGTAGTCGAAGCAATACCTCCGATTGTTTCTGCTATTACAGGGTCTATTAAATCCTGTTTTACATATCTGTCTGATTCACCTAATAGCTTTTGTAACTCTTTAACTCTCGGATGATCTGGTGCCTGAATAGAAGCTTCTGTTAATAGTTTTCTTGCATTCACAGTATCTTTTTTATCTATATATATTTGTGCAAGCCATAATCTAGCTAAAAAGTTTGTTTTATCAATAATTAAAACGTTTTCAAATTCAAGAGCCGCTTCATTAAGCAACCCTTTCTTATAACAATTTTTACCACTTTCAAGAAATCCTTCTATGTCATCGTCCGTTTGAGCCAATAATGAAAAAGCTAAAGAATTAAATAATAAACAATAGATAAATAAGGATTTAGAAAATTTAATCATTTGACAGTAGTTTGTTGTCTCAAAGTAACAATTTTAAATTTGCGTTTAGTTTCTGTTTTGATAACATGAAGCTGAGGAGCAGTGTAACCAATCCCTCCAGCAGCAATTATTTCAAGATTGCCATCGCCATCAAGATCAGCAAAAGTTAATGGAGCCATAGTTCTCCCAATATATTTCGGATAATCTTTAACTAGTTTCCCTGTTGCGTCTAATGCTATTATGCAACCTGCACGTTCATCAGTACAAGAACTATTATTTGCAGTATATACTATTTCAGGGAATCCGTCACCATCTATATCTATAATAGTTGGAGTGCTATATATTGAATAACCAGGCATTGAATAAGGAAATCCCTTTTTTATTGAGCCATTTTTTTCACAGACTACTAGATTCCCATCTGCTTGAGCAATAATAAAATCATCTATTCCATCACAATCAATATCTGCTACCTTTGGTGCCCCATGAGCAGCATCTGTTAAAGGAAACTTTGTAAGAAGATTGCCTTCCGGGTCCCACATCTGGAAAATTCCAGCACCACCTTCAGGGTCAGTGGAAAAAATTTCAGGAATACCATCACCGTCAATATCTGCAGCGTCAAAACCAAAAGACCACATCCCTGTATTATAATTACTAGCAAACCATTCTGTATCTTTTCCAACAATAGTGATTTTTCCACCACTATCTTTCACTATGATATCTTTTTCTCCATCTCCATCTACATCTACAGCAACAGGAGAACTTTGAACCGCATGGTCAAAGTTAGTAGCCATCATTTCTTCACCATTAGAAGCTAGTAAAACAACTCGTCCTGAACTGGAATTTAAAATAATTTCCTGTTTACCATTTCCTTCCATATCAACTACAAGAGGAGTAGAAACTAAAATACTTCCACCTGTATTATATTTCCATAATTCCTTACCTTTAGCATTTAAGCAATATACAGTTCCACTCATAGTTGAAGCTAAAATGTTTATATTCCCTTGCCCATCAAGATCTGAAACTTCTATTCCTGCAGTTATAGGGCTATCAACCTGCTTTGGCCAATAAGGGGGTCTGAATATTTCATCGCCTTTTGAAGAGAAAAGATGTATTTTTCCATCTGTAGCACCAAAAATCAGGTCTTTGTTTCCATCACCATCCACATCATCTATAACTTTCACCTGACCGTATATATCACCATTTACTTTTTGAGAGAACTCATTAACTTCAGCATTTACTACTTTGTTACAACAAAAAATAGATAAAACTAAAAATAAGCCTATAATTTCCAAATGCTGTTTCATAATTCCTCCTAAATTAGTAAACTATATTGTCACGGTAAATTCTGATTATATGTTTGATTTCAACAGTGGTCTTAACATTCTTTGTATAGCCTTCCACCGTTACTTCCCAAACATCGTATTCGCCAATCAATCTACCTTTTACGTAATGTTTGACGTTTTTAAATGTATTACCATCTACTTTAAATGGTTGAATAGAAACCACTCTATAACCACCATCTTCGAAATCTTTAGACAATTTAGCCAATCTGCTTGAACTAGACTCGGTCATATCGTAATCCTTAGTTCGTTGGCACTTATTACACATATGTAATTTAACTTTTTCTATACCAGCCTGAGCATAGTTCCTTGCTTTAAGTCGCTGTGACTCTATATAAAGAGTATCAGTATTCATTCTAGAGCTTGACCAGTAAGCTATGCCTAATAAACCAAAGATTACAAGCAAGAACATTACAACAAAGGCAATAAAACCTTTTCTCTTATTATTATATATAATTTTCATAATTCCTGCTTGTCCACATATACAAAATCTGATTCAAGCCTTACGGCAAAGTCAACTTCTCGGCTAATAGTGTTGGCACTGTCTTTTGCATAAAATTTAACATATATTTGTTTTATATCTATTTGATCATTATCAACAGAAAAAGATGCCACGTTTTCCAGAATTGTTTCGACTTTTGTAGTAGCCGTAACATCTCTTACTTCTCTTAACAAATTTGAGTCTTTCAAGAAATATTTAATATTATAAATATCATCAATATCCTGATTAGAATCTATTACAAATTCTAACTCATCTCTGTCAGGCAAAGGTTCTTTTGATTTTCTAATAAAAACTTTACGTGGTTTTGGTTCACCTATATGCTCGCCTTTTATCATATAACCTGCAGTTTCACTTTTAACCAAAATAGGATTTACATGCTTTAAATCATAAAAAATCCTTCTCATTGCCAAAAGAACCCTTTGGTTAAAATCCATATGCCTTTGACCTGTTTTTAAAGTATTTAAATTCCCTCTTAATACGATAATCAAAGTAGTTGCAATAATAGAAATAATAAGCATTGATACAGCGAGTTCAACAAGGGTAAAGCCTGACTTTTTCATATTAATTAAACCTCGTTGAAGTCTTTTGTGTTTGTGAATTTAAATTTGCTCGATAGTTCCTCAAGCTATATTCTTTTTTTACGCCATTTTCAACCCAAGTTACTACGACATCAATTTGATAAAGAAAATATTCGGGTTCACCGGTATCAAGAATAGTATGCCCTTGAGCCTGGTCAATTTTTAACCTTGCCATTGCTTTATATTTCTTAACCAACTCTTCAGGTAAATAAACTCCTCTATCTTTATTTGAGTTTATTAACATTTCGAAAGGAATATTATGTTCCCATATAAAAGAATCACTTCTTGCGGTATCCATAATGTTTTGTGCCGCTACAGCAGCTTGAAAAATATTTCCACCACTCTCAACTGTTCTTGTTCCTGTTAAAAACAAAGTCAAAACAGGAATAACCCCTACTGCAATAATAAAGATAGCAATCAATATTTCAACAAAAGTTACACCTTTTTTAGAGGAAAAAGCTCTACCCAATTTTACTTTCATCGCCCTCTCCTTCTTTTGTCTTCTATATCCGGTGGAACAAAGTTCTTTTCATACTTTTCGAAGTTTTCCAGATACTTAATTGCTTCGGCAGCATTCTGAGCAGCTTGAGTTCCTGGATATTTTTCAATTATCTCTTTATATAGTTTTAAAGCAGCTTCGTTATTTAATGTTCTAAAATATATTTCTGCAATGCAAAGAGTAGCTATACTTGCTTCTTCACCTCTTGGATATTCCTTAAGTATCTCTTGAAAAATCCTTAGGGCTGCGTCAAAATCACTATTTCCGCCTGATTCAAGATACTTAATTCCTTCAAGATATTTTCTTTCAAAATCAGAATAATGGTTGAAAGAATTTACTAGAGCTGGTTTTCTATCTATAGAATAGCTTAAGCCTGTTTTATCAAGAATTTTAGAAGCTTCATCAGGTACAGACAAATCTGGTATTTCGGTATCATCATCTTCTTTTTCTATTTTTGTTATTTTCTCATTATTTTTAGGTTGCTCCTTTTTCTTGCAACAGCCTAATGACTGGAACAAGATAATAGAGCAGAATAATATTATTACTAATTTTTCTGTACCTAATAGTTTCATAGATAAAAATTAGCAAAGATGACTAGCCACTTTCTTAGCTATACCCTCCACAAGATTTTTAATTTCGCTTTCATCTGGACCCTCTGCCATAACCCTGATAAGGTTTTCGGTTCCTGAAGGTCTGACAAGAATACGACCACGGCCAGAAAGCTTTGAATCTGCTTCTTTAATACTTTCATTTATTTCTGGGACAGAAGCAAAGTCTTTATTTTTAACTTTAATATTTACTAATACCTGAGGAAGCTTGTACATAATCGTGCTTAACTCTTTAAGAGTTGAACCAGTTTCTTTCATTATTCTTAAGAGATTGCAAGCGGTAAGCAAACCATCACCTGTGGTAGAATAATCAGTAAGAATAATATGCCCACTTTGTTCCCCACCGACAACATAGCCGCCTTTTAACATTTCTTCCAAAACGAATCTGTCACCAACTTTTGTCTTAAGAATTTTTATATCATGCTTTCTCATAGCTAAATCAAGACCTAAATTAGCCATAACTGTAGTAACAAGAGTATTACCAGGCAATTTACCTCTGTCTTTTAAAAATTTAGCTGTTATTGCAAGGATGAAATCGCCATCAACTACCTCACCATCAGTAGAAACAGCAATAAGTCTATCAGCATCACCGTCAAAAGCAAAGCCAATATCAAACCTTTCTTTTTTCATCATTGAAACCAATGAATTAATACAGGTTGAGCCAACCCCTTTATTTATGTTGATTCCATCAGGGTTTACTCCGATAGCATCAACAGAATAACCTAATTCAGCAAAAAACTTAGGAGCCCAATTTGAAAGAGCACCATTTGCACAGTCAAGGGCTATTTTCATTCTTCGTTGAGAAGTGTTTTCACCAGCAACTTTAGAAAGATGATTCAACCAGAATTTTACAGATGAAGTATCGGTATTTATAATTCCAACACCTCCACCAGTCGGCATTTCACATCTAACATTGCCTATAAGATCTTTTTCAATAGCTTCTTCAATATAATCGCTGATTTTGTAACCATCTGGTCCGAATACTTTTATGCCGTTATCTTGAAAAGGATTATGGGAGCACTAATCATAATAGCCCCCATACCTTGAAGTTCTTTGGTAATAAAAGCTAAAGCCGGTGTTGGTATAACACCCAAAAGTCTAACTTCAGCACCCATAGATGCTGCACCAGCAGCAACTGCATGTTCCAGCAAATCACCAGAACGCCTTGTATCTTTTGCAACAAAAAATGGTCGACCCTGTTTCTTGTGGTTTGCCAGCAGATGTTTTGCAGCAAGTTGAGCAATTCTGAAAGCAGTGTTTCCATCTAATGGAAAACGGTTAGCAAGACCACGGACACCATCTGTACCAAAAAAGCGACCCATAGGGTTTGTCACTCCTATTTTTCAAACTTTGTTTTTAAAGTATATCATAAATAAAAAATATTTGCGAATTAATCAATTTATAATATAAGCCCTAAGCTATTGGCTTTAAAATATTAGTCAAAAAAATTTTTTCAGCTATACAAAAAAAATACCTACCCTTATTTAGAGTAGGTATTCTTTTGTATAACAAAACTAGAACTAATCAACCACCAATAGCTTTGGTAGTAGCTTTTATAGCATTTTCAGCGGCTTCAGCAGCTTCTCCAGATACCATTGTATTAGAAAAGAGAAGTAACATTCCTACAGCTAAAGCAATAAGAGCAACTGTTTCTGCAATACCCATTGCTACAATTATATTAGTTTTTGCACCTTCCCCACCTTCTGACATACATCTAATCCCAGCGCCACCAATTTTGCCCTGTGCATAAGCTGAAATAAATTGACAAAAACCAACACCCAAAGAAATACCCAAAAGAAGAGGACCATTTTCTGGTTCTTTCACATATTTCATCATAGTTAAAAATAAAACCAAACAATAAAGTGTCTGACTTATAGGCATACCAACAAAAAGGGTGTAATTACTTAGTGGCTTTCCTTCTTTTCCTTGTTTTGCCCATGCACCAGCAGCAGCATTACCTGCGGCTAAAGCTCCAAGAGCACTACCTAAGCCACCAAAACCCATAATAAGACCCAATGAAAGTTTACCAAAAAATAACATTGTAGAAGGTTCCATTTTTTTTCTCCTATTTTTTATTTACCTTAATTGATAAAAAAGTTAATTTTAATTGTTTTCCTTAAAAGGATTATACTCTCTTCCGGACCACTCTAATCCTAAATGACTGGAAAATTCCAGTAAATTAAGACGAACAGCATGTGCAAGAATAGAAATACAACCAAGAATTATGTTTAATAAGTGTCCAAACACAAATATTACCGCTTGAAAAATAACACCAACAAACGGAAGTGCAGCTACTATTTCTCCTATACTATTAGAAGCTTCTGCAACTTTACTACCTGCAAGTCCAACCGCCCAAAGTCTTATATAACTAAGAATATCAGAGAACATATTAGAAGCATTAGAAGCTATAGCAGCAAAGCCTGCACTTATGGTATTAAAAATATTCTTAGAAGGTTTGGTAAAGAACAAAATTATAACAATAGAAATTTCAAATAACCATAAATAAACAGCTTGTTCTACACCAAACAATGTTATTGGTTTTGAAAATTCTAAAAAACCAAAGTCACTTTTCGTTACTAAATTACAAATTAACCCATACATTGCCCATAAGAATATTAACCATCCTATTTCACCAACAATAGCTGTATTTTTTGGAGATTTAATTATTTTCAGTATATGAGCTAATGACAAATGAATAGCTCCTATAAAGAAACATAAATTCTGCCATAATATCATATCTGGATTTTTGGTTGGGTCATAACCGAAACTCAGTAACCTTTTACCAAAAAATGAGTTAGTAATAATTCCATATACTGTAGTTCCTGCGGTTATAAATATAAGCAATTTAAGTAAATTAGGTTCATACCCTTTACTTAATAGTTTCTTATAAAAAACCAATAATGGAATTAATAACAATAGTCCGTATCCAAAATCAGCTAATATAAAAGAAGCAAAAATTATAAAAGAGGTTAAAAATAGGAAGCTGGTATCAGGTTCATTGTAAGCTGGAATTATTCCCATAAACTTCAACAAAGGACCAAGACAAGAAGCATATGCATTGTTTTTAAGCTTTGTAGGGGGCATATCTCCTTCTTCTGGTTCTAGAAAATCTATACCTACAGAAATACCTGCTTCTTCAAATTTATTCTGCAAATCTTGAGTCTTATCTTCTGGACACCAACCAGTCAGAACAAAAAGTTTGTCTTCGCAGAAAACTCCTGTTTCAACTTCTTTAAAGCGTTTTTTATTGTCGAGTTTTTTCAAATGAGCTTCGATATCTGCATATCTCTGTTTCAAGCAATGTAAAGCGTGTTCATTATCTTGAATAGATTTATTTATTGTCTGAATTTCGTCTGATACTTTTGCAAATTCACGTTTAGGTAGAGACAATTCTACGAACTTCTCTGAGAATTTGATTTCTTTTCTAGAAAAACAGGCAACAGCTTCTGTTTTATTTGATAAGAAAAATTGAGCAGTACATTCGGCTTCTATTTCTTCAGCATTCTTAAAAGAACCTTTTAAGAATGCAAAGTTAATACCTTCATTCTTTAAATATTCCAAATCTTTGAGACCGAAGCTACCCCACTTATTAACTTCTTCTAATTCATGATTTACGAGATTAAGCCTGTTTTTAAGTTCATTAATATTTTTATTATGCAACAAAGTTTCTTCTACAAGTCTTGTAGGAGTTCCAGGCGTTTCCAACAAATCATCATCACTACTTTTGTTTAATTGGGAAAGAATAGAAAGAGCTTGAGCACAGTCTTCATATTCAGAACTTAAGGCTTCTGGAATTTTTATTTTTTCAGGTACAGCGGCATCAACATGCACTAATTCTGCCGATCTTAATACTGTTAATACTTTTTCCCTGTCTTCTATCTTGCCTGCTAGAAGAATTTTTTTCATTGGTGTAATCATGATTTATTCTCCTTAGCCTTTTCCTTTGGCAATCTTAGAACGGCAAACTGCGGAAGTCTGCTCTTCAGCCAAAGCAATGCGAATCAATTTGATATTATTCTTAGAATTCGGGATCATAACCTTTTCAAATAAATTGACACGCTGTGTAACTTTTCGTAATTCCTGTTGCAATAAAGTTTCTTGTTCATGAAGAATCTTAACCTGTTCGCGAAGTTCCATCAGACTCTTAACGAATTCCAAACCTTCATCAAGCCAAGGTGGAGTAGCGAGTCTGGAAAAATCGCAGATTTCATATTCTACAGAAGAAACTACAGGTAAGTCTATACCTGCAACATTACGATAGCCACGCTGAATACTTTTTACTTTAACAAATCTTGTAACAGGACCAGGCATAGATTCGCTGAACAATAACAACCATTCATCACTATGAGCAATTATTTCAGCCATCTTTTCGTCTAATTTGCGAACTTCATTCCGAACTTTCAATATTTCAGACTGAATCTGCTGCTTTTTTAGAGTTAAAGTCGGCAAAAATCGCTCAAAGCGGTTAAGCTGCTGTCTTTGTTTTAATAACTCTGGCCGAGTTTTTTTGATTTTATCAGCCATAATCTATCACGCCTGTTTCTTTTTCCAGTATTTTTCGCAAAGATTTGAACGTATACCAGTTTCTCTTGGTTCAAAATGGTCAGATAATAGCTGCCAGCAAGAATCTAATGCATCAAATAAACCTACATTATTTGAAAAACTCATTATTTTCTTTTCAAAATCATCGCCGTAAGATAAAAGCTTATTATCCCATTCAGACATTTCAAAACCCATAGCACGTTTTTCACGTGTTTCACGGCATTTTGAATAAAGCTGTATACAACCGTCCATAATAGCACGATGATCGTCTCTTGTCTTACCGTTAACTTGCTGTTTCAAACGAGAAAGAGAACCGAATGGGTCGATAACACCACCCTTAAGATAGAACTGACCTTCTGTAATATAGCCTGTGTTATCTGGAACTGGATGTGTAACATCATCACCTGGCATTGTTGTAACAGCAATCAAAGTGATTGAACCACCATCTTCAAAAACAACTGCTTTTTCATAACGAGAAGCAAGCTGAGAATACAAATCGCCAGGATAACCACGGTTAGAAGGAATCTGTTCCATTGTAATAGAAATTTCCTTCAAAGCATTTGCAAAGTTAGTCATATCTGTTAACAGACAGAGAACTTTTTTGCCTTCTAGTGCAAATTGTTCTGCAACTGTTAATGCTATATCTGGAGTTTGTAGACATTCAACAACAGGGTCTGAAGCAGTATGAATAAACATAATGCTGTGATCCATTGCGCCGCCTTGTTCTAATCTGTTTTTAAAGAACAAGTATTCATCATATTTTAATCCCATTCCACCTATAATAATAACATCTGCTTCAGCCTGTAATGCTATTCTTGCAAGAAGTTCATTATATGGTTCGCCAGGAATAGAGAATATTGGCAATTTCTGACCTTCAACCAATGTATTGAAAATATCAATCATTGGAATATTTGTCGGAATCATCCTGTTAGGCATAAGTCTTATCGCTGGATTAACAGCAGGTCCGCCAACTTCAACTAAATTGTCAGTTAATTCACCTCTGCCGTCTCTAGGTTGACCGCTGCCTGAAAAAACACGTCCAAACAGGTCTTCTGAAAAACTGAATCTCATCGAAGAACCTAGGAAAGTTACTTTATCACCTGTTGAAACACCACGTGTTCCAGCAAAAATTTGTATTGTAGCAGAATCACCATTAACTCTGATGACCTGAGCAAGTGATTTTCCCCATTTACCTTCAACTACTGCGAGTTCATCGTAACCTACACCCTTTGCTTTAAGAGTAGCTACGTTACCAGCTAAGTTATCTATTTTGGTGTAATACTTATTCATTTAGCTGCCCCCTTAGCTGCAAGAGTTTCTTTAACTTTACTTTCGATTTCAGCAAGTTTTTCACTGCCCCATGGAGTATAATTCCAGTTTCTGAATTGTTCTGTCAGAGTAAAGAATGTATCACGGGCATCGGCTTTGCTAGCAAAAACAAAGTTATAAGCCAATACTTCTGTTACCATATTAAACAGGTATTTTTGTCTTTCTACAGGACAAGCGGCATCAACTTCGTCAAAAGAGTTCTGCTGCAAATAAACATTATCAAGAAATTCAGATTTTAGATATATGATAAAGTCTTCTATAGAAGTACCTTCTTCACCTACAACCTGCATCATTTCATTTACAGTCTTACCACGTTTTAAAAAGTCGTGAGCCCAGGCAACTTTTGCAGTATCAATAATACCATCATATTTAGACCAGGATTCTAATGGGTCGATAGCCGGGAAACGTCTTGCGTATGATCTTGCATAAGACAAACCTAAGAAAGCACCAACAACTTTAATTGTACCTTGTGTAACAGGTTCTTCAAAGTTACCACCAGCAGGGCTGACTGTTCCGCCTATTGTTAGAGAGGCTTTTTTACCGTTCTTCAATTCAACTATACCGCCACGTTCGTAGAAACGGGCGATTGAACTTTCGAGATAAGCAGGGAATGCTTCTTCACCAGGTATTTCTTCCAAACGACCTGACATTTCACGAAGAGCCTGAGCCCAGCGAGAAGTAGAGTCAGCAAGCAGAAGAACATTTAAACCAACCTGTCTATAATATTCGCCAAGTGTAACTGCTGTGTAAACAGAAGATTCACGGGCTGCAACAGGCATACTGGAAGTATTACAGATGATGATTGTTCTTTCAATCAATGTTCGACCAGTTCTTGGGTCTGACAAATGTGGAAATTCACGAAGTGTTTCAACAACTTCACCGGCGCGTTCACCGCAAGCTGCTATAATAACGAGGTCAACATCTGCATAACGGCTTGTATTAGACTGCAAAACTGTCTTACCAGCACCGAAAGGTCCAGGAATACAATAGGTTCCGCCTAGCATTACAGGGAAGAAAGTATCAATAATTCTCTGTTTGGTAACCATAGGAGTTGTCGGAAGCAAGCGTTCTTTATATATACCGAGAGGCATACGAACAGGCCACTTCTGAATCATATTAACAGAAATGGTTTCACCATCTTTTTCTAATGTTGCTATTTCATGCTCAACAGTATATTTACCAGCGGGAGCAATGCTTTTTACGGTCCATTCACCACGAAGAGTGAATGGAACCATAATGTTATGATCGAAAATATTTTCTTTTACAAAACCAAGAACTTCAGCACAAGTTAGAACATCACCCACATTAGCTACCGGGGTAAAATCCCATTCTTTATTACGATCTAAAGCCTTTAAATAATGACCTGGTTCGAGAAAATTTCCAACTTTCTGGGCCATTTCTACCAATGGGTTTTGAAGGCCATCATAAACCATACCTATAAGACCAGGACCTAATTCAACAGAGAGCAAATCATCTGTTACTTCGACTAAATCGCCGACCATAAGTCCACGAGTCAATTCAAAAACCTGCATATCAATCAGGTTTCCTCTAATTCTAATTATTTCTGACATGAGTTTTACTCCGTCAGATCTGTGACAATAAGCAACTGCATTTTGGGCTACAGAACCATTAACTTCTGCTGTAACCATATTGCCATAAACTGTAACAATTCTACCTGTTAAGCTCACAGTGCCGTTACCTCCTGTAGGATTTTGCGACCCTTTTCAGGATCTAGGCGCGCATAGCGTTGGAAAATGCGCAATTCAAGCATATAAGCGACCAATTCATCAGCAGAAAATGAATAACTGGTTGCAAGACTTCTAATAAAATCTAATCTGGAAGCATCAAGAGCTCTTTCTGCTTTCATCGGCTCAGAGCTTTTTCTATACGAATCAACCAGACTAGAAGTATCATAGCTGTTATCATAACGCATAAAATCTGGTTTTAGTTCATCTTCATCGTATTCTAAGCCAGCTCTTTTCAAACGGTCTATCATGAGATTAATTCTTAATGAATATTCCCACTTTGCCCATTCAGCCAATATTGAAGAACCTACCTGTTTACCTGTATTAATCAGCAAATTAAACCAGGATGAATAAATATCTGTAATCCAGTCAGATTCAGATTTTTCATTAAAAGTATAAAAATCATTCTGAAAATTATCAGGAAGACTCTTTGGTAGCTCAATCTTAAAAGATTTATTACCCTGCACATAATATTCCAGGGAAAAATCTTTAATTACATCTTCAACACTTAGAATATCGACTAAATAATCTAACTTAGTGTTATTTTCTGATTTTAGAAGTCTATATGCTTCATCTATAGAAACCTTATCGCCTAAATTTGCAGGTAGCGATGGCAACAAGGTCAATAAATATTCAAAACTTGCCACTATATAAAACCGCCTTTTCTTCAGGCTTCAAGTAACTTTTTGAGTTCTGGAGAAAGAAGTTTTCTGAAAGTTTCAGTTAAAGATTCATCAGTAACTTCAAATACTTCATTTTCGCCAACAATATGTGCTTCAAAACCAGCTTTCTTTAAACCAGAAGTCAGTTTTGCTGTAGCACCACTATCTTTAAACGATGCTAATACTACATCTGCAAGAGGTTTAGCAATCTTTTCACTTAAAGCAACTTCCCAATTGCTTCCTACTTGTTGGCTCTTTAATAATTCAGTAATAGCAACTCTAAGGACTTCTTTTTCGTTTAATGATTCTGCAACTTTACCATTAAGAAGAGTTGTACCTATTTCTTCAATCTTCTTTTTAAGACCAATAACTATATCTCTTGCAACCATCCTCATTTCTGATTCAGAAGATGCCTTGTTTTGAGCAATCCTGTTCTGAGCTTCCTTTTCTACCTTTGAAGCTTCTGATTTGGCAGAACCGATAATCTTTTCTGCTTCTTTGCGGGCATCAGCGAGAATTTTGGCTGCTTCTTCCTTTGCGGCTTCTATGCCATCTTCTCTGAGTTGTTTTGCAAAAGAGGCAACATCCGTTCCCATTATTATTTTCTCCTTAGGTCTTTAACTTTACAAATTTAACTGTAAGTATATAACCTTAACTTTGTTTTTTGTCAACCTTTTAACTATTAAGCTTAACAAAAACCTTTGCTAACTCTTTTGTTTATAGGACTTTGTAACCTTATTACTCAATTATCAACATTACTAAAATTATATGGCTAAACTTTAATCATAAAATCAGATAAGTCATAACCATGTATTAAAACAACTTAATTCTTCTGATGAGCATCATCTATGATATTATCATCGGGGACTATTCCTCTAAATATATCCAAACACTTATCTAAAAAGCCAAGTCTTTCATTGATATTTAATAATTTATCATTAGAAACAATAAAACAGTTTTTAAAACCCTCGTAAATATAGCCTTTAACGTGTTTTTTCACAAAAGTATTTCTTCTTCCTCTATCAAAAAAATCCCGAACTTTTTCTTCCGATGCACCAAAAAGGATAAATTTATTAGAAAATTCAGAATCTTCAGTGAAATTAATATCTTCCCCTGCTTTGCTATCAATTATGTGGTCAAACAATATGCTTTCATCTCTAATGTAAAAATGAGGGAACTTTATGTTTTCCTTACTTATTATACAAATTGTTTTTACAGTAACATTATTAACTCTACCCGATTTAGTACTGTTAGAAAAATCAAATAGATAATATTTAAAACCGTTTTTTTCTCCAGACATCAAAGCAATTGCGTTGTTTTCACCATTTTTACTTAACAGAATAGAGCCTTCTTTCGTTATCTCTGGTAAAAAATCTAATTTAAGCTCAGAATATTCTATTCCGTTCCTTTTACTATAGTATTCTATTTGCTTTTTCCTTTTATTTTCTAATTCTTTTCGTATAAAATAAACTACTAAAACGACAACAACAAAAGAAATAAAAACAATTGTTTTATATTCTTCAGGACTCATATAAAAAGAAGTTCCCTTCCAGCAAATTCTTAATCAAATAAGATTACTTACTTCATTCATGAATAACTAATCTTAAATCTTATTTCATCATATTTCAAGTTATAGAAAATATATTAGTTGTAAGTTGGTTTTCTCTGATTATAATATCTCTCTTGACACTAACTTTTTACTATGTTAGTATCGAACTAGTGACAAAATTTGAGGTACCGTCTATATCCATTTATTACATGGAGGATTTTATGCAATTTGTAGTCAAGGGTAAGAATCTTCAACTAACTGAAGCTCTTAAAGACTATTCCGAAAAGAAGCTTTCCGTAACAAAAAAATACTTCGATGATGATGTTGAAGTAGATGTAACTCTTGCAGTAAAAGATTCCAAAGATACAAGCCGCAGTAAAGTATGTGAAGTTACTGTATGGGCCAAAGCTATCGGCAATCCAATACACGCTCGTGCTGTTTCAGAAGATCTTTATGCTTCAATAGATATGGTCGTAGAAAAAATCGAAAGCCAAGCAAAGAAATACAAAGGGAAAATAACTTCTAGAAGAAGAAACAACAAAGGCGTTGACAAACAGGCAACCCATACTATTCTTTCTTTTGGTGAAGACTTTGCCGAAAGAGCAGAACAAGATGCTCCTGCTGAAGCTAGTCCCAAAATCATACGCAGTGGAACATTCCCAATGCGTCCAATGTATTCTGATGAAGCCGCTGAACAGCTTGAACTTTTTGGTCAAGATTTCTTTGTATTTTATAATGCAGAAACAAATAAGGTTAATGTAATCTATCGCCGTGGCGATGGTAATTTCGGTTTGATTGAACCAGAATACTAATAGTCAGTCAGCTCCTTAACAGCTAACGGGAGGAAGTAGTCCTTGGAACTTAGTGAATTTATATCACCTCAGTTAACAAAACTAGAATTAACCTCTACTAGCAAGCTTGATGCAATAAAAGAACTTATTGATATGCTTAATGCTGGTGGTTATCTGACAGATGCAGATGAATTCTTGAAATCTGTTCTTGAAAGAGAAAAAGTTGGCTCTACCGGTATAGGTAAAGGTATTGCTATACCACATTCAAGGGCGGTTACTGTTAAAGAAGTTGTTGTAGCTATTGGTCGTTCTACAGCAGGAATAGAGTTTGATGCACTTGACAATCGGCCTGTGCATTTGATTTTTCTTATAGCTGCACCTATAGAATCTGGAGGTCTTTATCTGAAAGCTCTTGCCAGATTATCTAGACTGCTTCGTTATCAAGAGTTTAGAAACGAGCTTATGGGAGCAGAAAAAGTTGAAGAAATAATTAATATTATTTCTTCCGAAGAAAAATAAAATTCATTAAAATAATGAAATTCTGAATTTATAAGCGCGGGATTTCTTTAATCTCGCGCTTGTAATTTTGAAAGGGGTTCTTTTCGTAATGTTTGGTTGGTTTTATAAGCTTTTAAGGTTGATAATTCCAGATTTCAACAAAATGCAATTGGATAAACTAGAAAAAATTGCTTTAAATGTCAATGATTTGGAAGAAAAATACAAAAATCTAACAGATGAACAATTAGCAGGCAAAACAGAAGAGTTTCGTAAGGAACTTTACGATGGACTCCCACTTGAAGAAATAAAAGAAGAAGCATTTGCCGCAGTAAGAGAAGCAAGTAGACGTGTATTGAATATGCGTCATTATGATGTCCAGATTATTGGTGGACTAGCTCTACATGATGGCAGAATAGTTGAAATGAAAACAGGTGAAGGTAAAACCCTTGTAGCAACCCTTCCCTTATACTTAAATGCTTTGGAATTAAATCCTCAATGGTTAAAACTAGCCAAAGAAATTGGACAAAAAGAATTTAAACCAATATATGATGAAAAGAACGGTGTTTGGATTCCTGTTGGTCGTGGAGCTTTACTGGTAACAGTCAATGATTACCTTGCAAAACGTGACTCTGAATGGATGGGAAAAATATTCAAATTCCTAGGAATGACCGTAGGATTAAATATTCATGGTCTGGATGCGGAAGAAAAGCGTGCTGCATATGCTGCAGATATAACATACGGCACTAATAACGAATTTGGATTTGACTATCTTCGTGACAATATGGCACTTTCAGTTGCAGAATGTGTTCAACGTCCTGAATTCAACTATGCAATAGTAGATGAAGTTGACTCTATTCTTATTGATGAAGCCAGAACCCCCTTAATTATTTCAGGACCTGCCGAAAAAGCAACTTCTCTTTATTATATTTTTGCTAAAGTCGCTAGAGATATTTTAAAAGAAGAAACCGAAGAAATGCAGGAAAAGGGGCTGAAAGGCGATTATACCGTTGATGAAAAGAATCATGGTATTTCCATTACTGAACAAGGTATTACCAAAGTTGAAAAAGCTCTAGGCATAGAAAATCTATATGCCGATAACAACATGGATTCGGTTCATCACTTACAAAATGCTTTAAGAGCTAAACATTTCTTCCACAAAGATAAAGAATATATTGTCAGACCAAGAGAAGATGGACGAGGTCAAGAAGTTGTAATCGTTGATGAATTTACGGGCCGTTTAATGTTCGGACGTAGATATTCCGATGGTTTACACCAAGCTATTGAAGCAAAAGAAGGTGTTCCTATACAGCAGGAAAACCAGACTTTGGCTTCCATTACTTTCCAGAATTACTTTAGATTGTATCGAAAATTGGCTGGTATGACAGGTACAGCTGAAACAGAAGCAAAAGAATTTAAAGAAATTTATAAATGCGAAGTTGTTGTTATTCCACCAAATAAACCCTGTATTAGAAAAGACCTTCCTGATGTTATCTATAAAACCGTTAAAGAAAAGTTTAACGCAATCGTTGATCATATAATAGAAATACACAAAACAGGCCAACCTGTTTTAGTAGGTACTATTTCTATTGAAAAATCAGAATTGATTGCTGCTATGTTAAGAAAACGTGGTTTTTCATGTCAGGTTTTAAATGCAAAATATCATGAAATGGAAGCAGAAATAGTTGCACAGGCAGGTCGAGAATCAGCTATAACAATCGCAACAAATATGGCAGGCCGTGGAACCGACATCCTTTTAGGTGGGAATCCAGAAATGCTTGCCAAAAAGGAAACTAGACAAACTGAAGGTCCTGCATACGAAGAAGCTCTCGCAAAATATAAAGAAATCTGCGAAACAGAAAAACAGCATGTAATTGCAGCTGGTGGTCTCTTTATATTAGGAACTGAAAGACATGAATCCAGACGTATTGATAACCAGCTTCGTGGTCGTTCTGGTCGTCAGGGAGACCCTGGATGCAGTCAGTTCTATCTGTCTATGGAAGATGACTTGATGCGTCTGTTTGGTTCCGCTCGAATTGTTGGTGTAATGGAAACTCTCGGTTGGGAAGAAGGAGAACCTATAGAACACAGTATGATTACCCATTCTATAGAAAATGCTCAACGCAGAGTTGAATCATACCATTTCGATATGCGTAAACATGTTCTTAAATACGATGATGTCATGAATGAACAAAGAAAGATCATTTATGATCAACGACGTAAGGCCTTAGAAGAAGATTCTGTTCATGATTACGTTCTTGGTATGATTGATTCTGTTCTTGAAAGAATGGTCGGTCAGGCAATAGAAAATGTTGATCCAGACGATATAGATTACGAAGCTCTAGCAGAACAAGTTAAGAAGATTTTCCCAATTGAAGCAGTTGGCGGTAGAATAGTCAGAGGCAAATCAAAAGGTGAACCTGGACAGCTCTGTACCTACCAGAAAAGAGAGCTATTTGAAGAATTACAAAGACGTGTTCTTAATAAACTTCAGGAAAAAATTGATGAAATCGGTGAAAAAGATTTTTATCAAATGGAAAAGTTCTTACTTCTACAAATTGTTGATGCTAAGTGGAAAGACCATCTGCACAATATGGATACTCTTCAAGATGGTATACATTTGAGAAGCTGGGGTCAGAGAGATCCTTTGGTAGAATACAAAATCGAAGGTTTTGATATGTTCCAGGACATGATAGAAACTATTCGAGAAGATGTTCTTTACTATATGTTCAGAGTAACTTATTCGCATTCTGAAGAAAGAGAAGCTCAGGAACGACATGAAGCAGAAATGCAGTATAACCGTTCCGAAGAAGAATTGCCAAATACTCCAGCAGTAAAGCAAATAGAACCTTCTAGAAATGATCCATGCCCATGCGGTAGCGGTAAAAAATACAAAAATTGCTGTGGCGCAAAGTAAAAAACATATTAATGAAGCCTATATGTCTTATCAATGACAGAAAATAGCGGAAAAAAAGAAAAAAGTTCTATTTATTTAATAGAAGCAATGATTGTTCTTGCTGTTCTGTCTACTTTGTTATTACCTTGTTTTTTTCTTATATCTGAATATGTTAAAGGTGGAACAAAGATTAAAAGTAATCTTGAGATTTTAGCTTCATTAGAAGAAAAGCTTGATATTATTCTAGCTATGCCTTTTAAAGATATTCCTGAGGGGAAAAGCCAGAATATTATTATTGAAGCCAAAAATGGGAGTAAACTTGATTTAAAAAGTATAACTTTATCTAACAAAAAAGTTGACTTTGAATGTATAGTAGAAGAGTTTCCTTCTAATTTCTCAGCGGTTAAAAGTGTTTCTTCTCATCTTGTCAACAGAATATCTGTTAAAAATGCCTTAAAAAGAATTACTATTAATGCCAAATGGGGAAATGGAGAAAATTTACAGCTGGTATCTTTTAAGGCTAATATAGAATGAATTACTTTTAATTGAATAAAAATTAATGTTAAAATAGGGGTTACTAGATAATAAAAGACAACAAATTACAAAAGGCTTAAATTATAATGAAATATAATAATAAAAATGGATTTGTATTATCAGTAATTATAATTATTATTGGTTTGCTTTTTGTAATTTATTTCATTGTTTCTCAATCCTGGGCTATGTCGCTTTCCAGAACCCGCTATGAAAATACTTTATACAATGCAAAAGCTTATTATATGGCTCGTTCTGGCATGGAACAGATAATATTAAAATTAGATACAATGAAAAAGTATTGTCACGAAGCTATTTTAAATCTTGAAAAAGCGCCTGTCAGTGAGAGAAATTATTTATTTTCTGTTTTTGTGGAAGATATTATCATACCCCCTCATGATGACTATAAAAAAAATGAAAAGTTGGAATATTCTATAAATGAGTTTAATATATTTTATATAGATACTAAAAATTCGACATTAACTTTCGAAATAAAAGTTACTGGTAAATATAGTGGGTTTGAAAGCAGTATTAAGCGTCTTGTTAGCATAAGTCGCTAATAAAATTCAGGAGAAAGACAATGGAATACGAAATAACGGAAAAAATCAAAGGTATTCAAGAACGTCTCTCTGGCATTGGGAGCCATCTTTGACCTGCCAGAAAAACGTGAGCAAATCAGGGAATTAGAAGCATCAACATTGGATCCAAATTTTTGGAATGACAGAACAAAAGCTCTATCTATAAATCAAAAAATTGCAGAGCTAAAAAAGTGCTGCGATACTTTTGAATCAGTAGAAAAAGAATTTAAAGACAATGTTGACTTGATGGAAATGTATGAAACAGAAGACCCTGAGATGTTTAACGAACTGGTTTCCCAGTTAGATAACATAAATAAAACCATCGATGATTTAGAATTAGGCACATTCTTAAATGAGCCATATGACCAATCCGATGTATATCTTTCAATAAAACCTGGAGCTGGCGGCACTGAAGCTACAGATTGGGCTTCTATGTTGTATAGAATGTATATACGATACTCAGAACAAGCTGGTTTTCAGTGTGATGTAATGGATTTACAAGAAGAAGAAAACGGCATTACTTCTGCAACTCTTAGAATAAGAGGACTTTATGCCTATGGTTATTTCAAAGGTGAAAAAGGTGTTCACAGATTGGTAAGAATTTCACCTTTCGATGCTAACAAAAGACGTCATACCAGCTTCTGTGCTGTTGATGTTCTGCCTATTCTTCCAACAGATATTAACGTTGAAATAAAAGAAGATGATCTTAAACTAGATTTCTTCAGAAGTTCTGGTGCTGGTGGACAACATGTAAACAAAACAAGTTCAGCAGTCCGCATAACACATATTCCGACAGGGATAGTTGTTTCATGCCAAATTGAACGTAGTCAGCATCAAAACCGTGAAGTTGCTTTAGGAATGTTAAAAGCAAAACTTTATGAACTTGAACAAGAAGCAAAAAAGAAAGAAATTAAAAACATTCAGGGCGATCAGCGTGTTATCGCTTGGGGAAGTCAGATTCGCTCTTATGTATTTTGTCCCTACACAATGGTAAAAGATTTAAGAACCGGTCATTACACTTCTGATGTTCAAAAAGTTATGGATGGAGGACTTGAACCCTTTATAAAATCATATTTGAACTGGCATGCAAATGGGGAAAAACCTCGTAATGTAGTTGACGAAGAATAATCTCTAGCCAAGCTAAACTTGGTGAGATAAGAATTGACTAAATTAGTATTGAAACAATATAATTATTTTAGGTATACCTTCATAGCAAACCATCTATATTTTATATAGCGTGGCAATCTATAAAAAAGAGGGATAAATAATGAAGTATAAAAATAGATTACACAAAAAAAATGGTAGTGCTATTTTGATGCTCGTGGGTATTGTATCTGTACTCTATATTCTAGGAGTCATGCTTCTTAATTATTTGTCTCAAGAAAGAACTCTTACAACGAAACTTAGTGAAGACCTTCAAGCAGTCTATCTTGCTGAAGCTGCTATTGAAAAAGCCATGGTAAAAATCCATGAAGTTTTTTCAAAAAAACTTATAGATGATGAAAATAAAATTGATGATACCGTTTTATCTCTGTTAGATATTGACAGAGCTGAGAATTTCTCAATGAGGGTTAAGATAAACGATGGAGAAGTTTGTGAAGGTGGAACGGCAGAAGTATTAGTTCAAGTTGGAAATGTCAGAAGTACTGCTTTTAAAACTTATATAGATGAATATGTTGATGTTCCACAAAGTTTGAACTGTTATAGAAAAGAAAACAGAGAAACATATGCAGATAAATCCTTAGGGGGATGGCAAGCAAACCTAAGATTTGAATCTACAGGAACATATCGTTCTGCTCAAAGAAAAATTGAAGTAATGAGAGACTTGAAGGTTTCTGATCTAACTCCTCCTGCAGAGCACTATACACTTTTTATCACTGGAAAGAAAGACGAATATTTAAAAGAAGGTGAATTCCGTTTAAGAAACTGGAGTGTTATAAGAGAGCTAAATGAATTAGTTCTTGATATAGCAAAAAAGACAAAACAGGCATTCCAAAATACTATGGGTAATACCAGCAGCAGTGATTTTTTCTGGGAACCAAATGTAGGAAGCAATGTTAGTTTTGAAGGCAACATTAGAGTTCAAACTTTGAAAGTAATCAGAGATTTGAGCATGTCTGTTTCTGATGAAAAAGTTAAAGATTATGTTGATTTTTCTGTAAGCAAACTTCATCCCTATTTATGGGGAAAGGTTAGAACAAATGGCAGACTTCACGTTCATATGCCATTTTTTGCAGCTGATGATATTATTAACTATTTTGAAGATAATTCAACTCAATCCTATCACAGACCTGAAATTGGCTATTTGTTTTGCAGCAACCAGCTCCACGACCCATATCTAAGTAAATATACTACTTTCGAAGGTGAAATAATTAAGTATTATCAAAAACTCAAACCATATGTATTAGGAATCACTGAAACCCCCTACCCTAGCTCAGAACCTTATACGGTTACTACAAAATTTGATTACGTAGTTAAAAATAAAGATGTTTTCCAACCAATGCAGCTTGAACGAATAAAAAAGAATGCCAAAGATTATTGCCATCAGTTTTATGAACACGATTTAGTGCTTCAAGGCAGTTATTCAAAACCTGTTTCGGTATGGGGAATAATTTATGTGGACGGGAATGTTAAAATAGGTGGCAGAATCTCTGGAAAAGGAATGATTGTATGCACTGGAAATATATATATAACCGACAATGTTATTCATGACAGTGGTGAATCTTTCCTTTCTCTTGTAGCTTTAAACGGTGGTGTTAAGCTAGACAAAACTCTTTCCGATGCAAAAGTCGAATCCGCAATATACGCAAAGAACTCTATTACTGGCGGAGAACAAATAAAAATATTCGGCAACCTTGTTGTAAATGAACTTAAAAGACAAAATGGCGAAGACGGGGAACTGATTATGCCAAAAAGAGTTTTAATAGATTATGATTCTGGTCTGAAATCAAGAGCAGGTGAAAATGTTTGCTTCGATATTTCTGAATTAATTACTTCTCAAAGAGACATATAATTCTCTCTCTTCTATTATTTAAAAATCAAGGCGGTAAATACGATGTCAGAACGCAGAACTAGTATAACCATTGAAAACGAATTCGAAGACTTAATAACAGATTTAAGATCCACCTTGATTACTAAACGTCTTAGAGCTGTTAGAGAATTAGGAAAAGCCAAATGTCAGCAAGCCGTTGAACCATTAAGCTTTGTTTTAAATGACAGATCAAGAGACATTAGATGTGCAGCTATTGAAGCATTGTTTCAAATATCTCCTAAAAACTTGTCGGAATTGGTAATACCAATGACAAGAGATAAATCTGCCGATGTTAGATTAAGAGCAGCAAGAGCATTGTGTGTTTGCTCAAATGAAGAAGCTTTTGAAGCACTTGTTGTATTACTTTATGATGTTAAAGACGAAGTTGCTAATATGGCTGCAAAAAGTTTGTCTAAGCAGCCAACAAGCAGACTTTCAGATTTAATCAAACTCTTCTCTGATAATTCCTGGAAAATTCGAAGCAGAGCAGCTATGGCCATTACAAAAATGGGACGGCAAGCTGTAGAAGCTTTAAAGAATGCAGTAGACGATGAAGATTCTAATATTAGATTTTGGGCGATTACATGTTTAGGGCATCTTAGAGATAGAAACAACACCAATCTTTTAATAAGCCGCCTTCAAGACAGTGATACTGGAGTTCGAGTAGCTGCTTTAAGAGCCCTAAGAGAAATTGGAGACCCTAATATTGCTCCTAAACTTTTTGAAGCTCTTTCCCAACCATCAGAACAAGTAAGAGACCTGGTTTATGAAATATTAAAAGATTTTGGAACTCATTCTATACCATATCTTATGGATTCTCTTTCCAATGAATTTTGGATGGGTAGAACTCTGGCAGCACAAGCTCTAACAGATATGGGTTCAGATGCTGTTTCGCCTTTGGTATCTGCCCTCCAGTCAGATGACAAAGAAAGACGTTTCTGGTCTATAAAAATCCTCGGCAAAATGCATGAAAAAACTGCATTTGATGAAATTGTAAAATTTTTAAATGATACAGACTCAGAAATCAGAATGGCAGCCCTAGGTGCATTAAGTGATTTTGGCGATCCTATAGCTATTCCTAAAATAATAGATAAATTTATTGATCCTGCCTGGGTCGTCAGAAAAAGCGCATCAAAAGCTATTGTGGTTTTTGAACAACTTGCAGTTCAGCCTTTATTAAAAGTATTAACCTCTGAAAACGAAGATATGAAATACTGGGCATTAAGAGCCTTGGGAGAAATAAAACCTAAAGGAATAACTCCTGTATTAATTCAGAGATTTAAAGATAGTTCCTGGACCATAAGAAATACTACGGCCGAAGTTTTAAGCCAGTATGGAGAAGAAGTTCTATTAGATTTGACAACTTTAGTCAAAGAATCAGATGACCTAGAAATCAGATATTGGATAATAAGAACTATAGGCAAAATTCATTCATATAGTTCTCTAATGCTACTTTATGGACTTTTGGAAGATCCTTCCGAATCTATCAGAGATGCAACTCAAAAAGCTTTATCTAATTACGGAACTGTTATAGTAGAAGATCTTTTTGCTCTTCTAAAAACAGACAAACGTAAAGTATTAGAAAGCATAAGTGCTATATTCCAACACATTGGTCCCAAAACAATGGTTCCTATTCTTTGTGATGCATTAGGCAAATATGATGAGCACATGAATTACTGGATTAGACGTGTTCTTGTTTCCTTTAAAAATGAATCGCACCAGGAAGTATTAAATCTTTTGGAACATAGCGAAGATGAAGTAAGAAGACAAGCTATCCTTTGTATAGGTCAAATTGGAAACAAAAAAGATGCTTCTGTTATAGAAACTCATTTAAAAGATGAATATTGGCCAGCTAGAATAGCGGCTGCTGAAGTCCTTGGTGATCTGGGAGACTTTTCTTCTGTTCCATCATTAGCAGAAATCTTAGAAGATGACGACGAAGACTTAGCTTCTGCAGCTGTAATTTCTCTGGGAAAACTAAATGATGAAAGAGCTGTGCCAGCTTTAATTTCAACTCTTCAACGAGAAGCCTGGACCTTAAAATTCCATGCCATTAGAATATTAGGTGAAATGCATGTTAAGAGAGCATTCATTGATTTGCTGAAATTGCTTGATGAGGATACATTAGATCTCAAAAATCATATAATTAAAGCTTTATCGCAAATACCTCACATAAGATGCTACGAAGAGTTAAAGAAAAGATTTGATAAAGAAAAAGATATTGATTCAAGACTTGCTTACATAGAAGCTTTTTCTGTAATAGGAGATCCAGCTATCATTCCTGATCTCATCAAACTTTGTCAACAAAATGATAATATCGATGAGCGCAGAGGTGCAATAAGAGCGTTGGGTGCTATGCACGCAGTTCAAGCAAAAAGTGTTTTGATACAGACGCTGAAAGATAGCGATTCAACAGTGAGTCGTGATGCCTTAGCAGCTTTACATTTAATACTTTCACCTGAAGATTATAAGAAAACCGAAGTGGTAGTTACCACAATAAGAAAGAAACAAGATTTATTCAAGAATAAATTTGATGAAGGAATGAATCAAATGAGACTTGGAAATCTGAAAAAAGCAGAAGAGTTACTTAAAGAAGCCGCAGGGATTAATCCAAGAGCCGCTTATGTTTATTCTGCATTAGGAAACCTTTACTATAAATTAGGGAAACTTATAGATGCTACAAAAGCCTATGTAATGGCTACCAATATTACACCTGAAGATATAACTTTGAAATTGAATCTCGGCATGGTTTACTATCGACGTAGAGCGTATAAAGATGCTGTTACTATATTTGGTAACATTGCCAAAACTCTTGGAACTACAAGTCAGCAAGGAGCTTATTCTTTAAAAATGCTTAATAAAATAAAGAAAGAAGCTGAAGCAGCTAAGGCTGCAAAGCTTGCTGCAAATACCAAACCAAAACAGTAACTATTTAATCTCATGTTAGCACCAATCTTATTGTTTATTTTAATGGTTGTTTTGCCAGTTCCTTCTTTTGCTTTATATAATTGTCCAAGATGCAATTATAAAGTAGGTTCTAATGATTTCAAATGTCCTAAATGCCTTTTAATTCTAGATGCTGGATGGTCACAATACAAACCTGTAAAATCAACAATTACTGTAAGAAAAGGCTACGACACCTTTATACGCCATCCACAAGCTAATAATAGAGCTTATAAAGCAGATAGAAATGCAGGCGGCGACAAAACCGGAGAAATTGGAGTCTGGGGCGGACCTACTGCTTTGAGATACCTGATAAAATTCGATATAGATACCGCCATGAATTATTATGAAGTAGATTATCTGAGCTTTATCCCTAAAAAGGCTTTGCTCTATATCTCTGCTCTTCCTAAGAAATCAAAAATAGAAATGCCCATAGCAATTTATCCTTTAACTAGAAGTTTCACTCCTGGAAATGATGAATTCAGGACAAGAAATAGAAATGCCGCTGGCTGTACCTGGTATAATGCGACTACAGCCATGCCATGGCTTGTAGAAGGTGGAGAATACGAAAAAAATTGTGTCAGTAAGGGTATTATAAAAAGTGGCGAAAGAAATGCTATTGATGTTACCGAAGTTGTTAAATATTTCTATAACAAATCAAAGAAAAAAGGAGATTGGGTAGCTCCTGGTTTTATTATTATGTCTGATCCAGATAATCCGCTAGCACCTCAAGGCTTTGTGACAATTTACAGTCTGAATGCCGACGATTTTTCACTTAGACCTGAACTTTTCATACAATAATTTTTAATCCGTTATACTGTTTATTTTACAATCTTTCTTGCTATTTTTTTATAAAATCTATATTATATAAAACAGATGATGGAGGGGTAAGAAAAACCTTTGCACTATATTTCTTTGCATAGCTCTCGTATTGAGCTTTGTTATGCCCGTTAACGCTGCTGATGTAAATAATGGTTTGAACGATCAGATCGTAAGCCAGACAACTCCAGCAATTACAGGTAAAGCAGTTGATGGACAAATAAGAGTTTTAGAATTTGTTCTAGGTTCAAGAATGACTCTTGCTCAAAAACAGGTTTTTGTTAAAGCTATTATTGAAGAAAGTAAAACAATGACTTCCAGTCAAATTGAAGATTTTCTTGAAGTAAATGAATTGGTAGATTCGTTAAATAAACTTAACCGACAAGATGCCGAACCAGTTAGAGAACTTTTAGAAAAAGATTTTTTAATGACAGCAAAAGCTTTGGAAAAACAAAAAGACCTTGCTGCAACTCAATTTCTTAAAATGAGAGAAAACTTAGGTAAAAGAATCGTAAGTTTTGGCGATACAATTGTTTCTAGACAATCAATCGAAGCTTTTGCAGAATATCTTGCATTTATTGCCAATACAAAAAATCCTATATGGCCAAACGAATTATCTACTAATGCAACAGCAATGCGCGTTAGAACCAATTTTGCAAAATACACAGAAGACGAAAGAGAAGCTCTAGAAGACTTCCAGTTGACATGGTATTTAATAAGAGCAGCTTGGCAGACTGCTGATGCTAAACAAAAAGAAGTTTGGCAGAAAAACTTTAACAGAATAGGTCTTAAACCTGGTGCTGACGTAACTTCAGACAATATTAGAGCCGCATTAGATACAGATATTTATGCAGATATGCTTGATTTTGCGACAAAAAAAGGTATTGAAGCAATAGAATGGTCTCCCAAGACCACTGCATATATTTGGTAAGGAGAAAACAAGATGGCCACTATAGCTTACAGAAGAAGGTATCACATTCACGAAGAAATTGGTGCTACCAGTATCAACGAATCTTATATGATTTCAGACCCTGAATCTGGCTGTGGTTTGGCCGCTGTTGAAGAAAAAACAGGAATTGGAACAAAGATAGGTAAAGCATTTTTAGATAAAACTTTGTTGCCCGTCTCACTAGAAATGGTTTCCAGTGAAGGTAGTTTTATACTAGAAATGTATCAACCAGTATCTATAGTAAAACCTACTTTCACTGTAAAAAGTAGCGAAGGTCGTATCCTTTGTGTTTTAAAATCTAATTCCTGTTTTTTAAAACCCTTTATCGAAGTTTTTGATGAAAGAAATCAAGTTATTGGAGCTATTTCTGGTAACTGGCACTTTAATGAATTTGAATTTAAAGATGTTGGTGGTAAAGATATAGCCAAAATAAAACACTGCTATGGCGGATTTTTGAGAGAAGTTTTTACTACTGCTGATGATTACGATGTCGAAATGCTTGCTGAAACTCCAGATTCAAGCTTAGCAATGGTTACTTTAGCTGCAACTATCGCTATAGACGTTTGGTTCCACGAATAATAAAAATCAATCATACAAGCAGAACAGCATTAAATATAGTTAAAACAATAATCAAACTTTTATTCACTGAATTATGGCTAAATCAAAAGATTCCATACGTTTTCTTGATTTTATATATTTAACATTTGGCTCATGGCTGCTAGGTTATTGTGTTGCAGCTTTTACAGCCCCCAATAATATTGTCCCAGTTGGGTTGACTGGTATTGCGACTATTTTATATGGTATCAAACAAGTTCCTATAGGACTGACTATTTTAATTGGCAATATTTTTCTTGTTGCTATGCAAATTAAAATGGTAGGAAAGAAAACAGCCTGGAAAACCATTTATGTTACAGTAGTTTCTTCCATAGCAACAGATATAATGATGGGAGTCTATCACTTTGCTAGTATTTCGCCATATTTAGCTTTTCTAGACTCTATAGAAAGTCATTTCGTAGTATCTCCACTTACAAATGATTTATTCTTGGCTACATTATATGGTGGTATTTCTTCTGGAGTCGCAATGGGACTTATTTTCAAGACAGGTGGAACAACAGGCGGAACAGATATTATTACCCAAATAATTCATTTTGCCTATAAACTACCAATCGCCCATGTATCTTTGTGCTTAAATATAGCTGTTCTTTCTGCTTGTGCATTCTTTAAAGGCATGCACCTGGCGATGTACAGTATTCTTTTTGTATATATTTCAAGTAAAGTAATAGATATGGTTCTAGAAGGAGTTTCTAGTTTTAGAACGGTCTTTATATTTACTTCTGAACCAGATGTAATCGGCTGGGCTATAATAGAAGATCTTCGTAGAGGAGCAACTGTTTTAGAAGGAACAGGAGTTTATTCAGGCAAAAAAACAAATATTTTAATGACTGCTATTAAACGTGGAGAATTACCCCTTTTAAGAACTATAGTCTATGAGTTTGACCCAAAGGCTTTTTTAATTGTTGCTGATGCAAGACAAGTTCTAGGTCAGGGATTTGCTAAACTTGAAGACGAAATCAGATTCGATACTTCGGAAGTTGAACAGCGAAAACTCGAAATAAAAGATAAAAATTAGCAACTAACCTCAAAAAAATAATATATTTATTCCTTAAAGTTCAACTGACCTCTATAAAAAACTACAAATTTACAATGACTGCAATTAAGAGTGAAATAAGGTGTTTGTAAACCATTATGGGAATGTTTAGACATTGGTGCATTACATTGTGGGCATAACATAATCTCTTTATCTCCTGATTGTAACTCTCTTTTTTAGTGAAGAATTTTACCAGTTAGCTTATCGGCAGGTTTTACATATTTATTTAGTATTTTTTTTCTACCTCGATTTGTTTTATAGATGTATAATGAAAAAATGAATAATAAACCAACAATTGCAGCATTTATAATATTAGGAATCTCACTTATATTAGCATTTCTAATAACTGCTTCTGAACAGAATTCCAAAACACCACAAAAAGATGTGGAAATTTTTGTTGTAAAGCCCCCTATAGATTTACCGAAAACATTGAACAAAGACTCACAACTGTCTATTTATAAAAAAACAAAGAATTATTTAATAAATGAATTAAAAACAAAAAAAAGGTTTCTTTATTCGATTGTAGATTCTTATGAAATCGAAATATCAGATTTTTGGCGTGAAGTCTTAAATCATTTTGAAATATTTGAATATTACAAAGCTTATCCTGAAGCTTTTCTCAGAAGATTAATACTTATGCCAACAATTACAGGCAATACTGAGTTTAACGAAGAAAATGACAGTAACGAAAAACCTATTGTCTATCCAGACAACGATTATCGTTCTATTAGATACAGAGTTTCGTTAGTTCCAAAAACTATAAAAAATATAAAGGATATTATTGATTATTTCTTTTCAAGAATAGAAATAGCTTTATCTATATAATTTTAGTATTTTGTTATAATTGGTTTTTATTGTTTTGTTTGTGCTTACCTAAAAAATTCTTTTGATTATTTCTTTTTAAGCTATAATATATGATATGACATATTAATTTTGAAAGGTAATTTTGTTTATGAGCGAACCCACAAAAGTTGGTATTCGTGATTCAGTTAAAGAACTTGGTTGGCCTAAAACCTTGCTAATGGGTTTCCAGCACATGTTTGCAATGTTTGGAGCCACAATATTAGTTCCCATACTTTTGTCTGGAGATAACTATTTTAATTTAAAAGAAGTTCCTGTCCAAGTTACTTTATTCTTTGCGGGTATTAACACTTTACTATTTCATTTGTTTACTAAGTTTAAAGTTCCTGCTTTTCTTGGTTCTTCTTTTGCTTTTCTTGGCGGTTTTTCAACTGTAGCAAAATTAAATACTGGTATATATGCTGGTCTTTCAGGAGAAGAAAAACTCACTTATGCATGTGGAGGAGTAGTTGTTGCTGGTTTATTTTATTTGATTTTAGCCTTATTGGTAAAAGCAGTTGGAATGAAACGAGTTGTTCGCTACTTGCCACCTGTTGTTACTGGACCTATTATCATTTTGATTGGTCTTTCTCTTGCTCCATCGGCAGTAGTAAATGCTTCTTCTAACTGGTATCTTGCCGCCACAGCTCTTGCTATTATTATAGTCTGCAATATTTGGGGAAAAGGCATGATAAAGATTCTACCAATTCTTTTAGGTGTGGTAGGTTCATATATTGTAGCTTTAATTTGTCATTTTTGTGGTATGACTAATCCTGATGGAACAGCAATTCTAAACTTTCAAAAAGCTATTGAGTATGCATCACAAGGCGTTTCTGGTTTTGTTAGTCTTCCAAAATTTGCTATGGCCAAGTTTGATATGCAAGCTATAATGATTATGGCTCCAATAGCTATAGCAACTATTATTGAACTTATAGGAAATATATCTTCTATTTCTGCTACTATTGGTGAAAATCTCTTTGAAGACCCTGGGTTAGAAAGAGAACTTATGGGCGACGGTCTAGCTTCGTCTATTTCGGGTTTCTTTGGAGGTCCGCCCTGCACTACTTACGGTGAAAATACAAGTGTTTTGGAATTAAGCAAAGTCTATGACACAAAAGTTGTTCGTATTGCTGCCTGCTACGCTATAATTCTAAGCTTTAGCCCTGTGGTGGCTCAACTTATAGGTTCTGTGCCATCATCAATTATTGGCGGGGTTTCTTTTATTCTTTATGGTATGATTTCTGCCATAGGTATTAGAAATCTAGTTGAAAACAAAGTTGATTTTACTAATAGCCGAAATCTCATTATTGCCGCTCTGATATTGGTTACAGGTCTTGGCTTTAAATTCTGGAGTGCTCAAGATGGGATTACATTCCAAATTTGTGGTACTAATATAACTTTGACAGCCTTAGCTTTGGCTTCAATTGTTGGTGTTGTGACAAACGCTATTCTGCCCGACCCTGAAAAGAAAGAAGCAAATTAATTCTCTTTGTAATTAGTTTTTGTTGTTTTTTGTGAGAACAATGATGATTTGTATATAAAATCATCATTGTTCCAATAAAAAGATTGACAATAATTGTTTTTGAGGTAGAATAACTTTTCGTAAGTTTGACTAGAAAAACTTACCGACAGTTCATTTGTACCATCCTGTCGTTAAATAAAACTAGGGCTATTTTTTATTGTCTCTTTGTCAATAAAAAAGTATAAGTCCTGTCGATGGTGACAGGATTTTTTGTTTTAGGTCATCAGGAATAAAATATGTATTACTTAAAATCTGAAGCGGCTTTTGATTCGGCTCATTTTCTGTCAGGCTACGATGGAAAATGCAAAAATCTGCATGGTCACCGCTGGAGAGTTGTCGCTGAAATAAAAAGTGAAAATCTAAGCAGTAACAAACAAAACAGAGGAATGGTCATAGATTTTAGTGATTTAAAATCCGCTTTAAAAGATATTTGCGATAATTTAGACCATTGCCTGATTTATGAAGAAGGCAGTCTGAAAGCAAAAACCATAGAAGCCTTAAAAGACGAAAATTTTAAGTTTATATCTGTTCCATTCAGACCTACAGCAGAAAATTTTGCGAAACACTTCTTTGATTTGCTGACCAATAAGGGTTTTAACGTAAACAAAGTCGAAGTCTTTGAAACCCCGAACAACTCAGCAACCTATGGAGTTTAAAAAGCAAATGAAAGTCGTAGAAAAGTTTATAAGCATTAATGGCGAAGGGAAAAGAGCCGGTGAACTTGCAGTCTTTATAAGATTTAAAGGCTGTAATTTACGCTGCTCTTATTGTGACACGCTTTGGGCATTAGAACAAGATTGCCCATTCAAAGAAGAAACCCCAGAAGAAATAACTCAATACATTTTAAATTCAAAAATAAAAGATGTTACTCTTACTGGCGGTGAGCCATTGATTCAACCAGAAATCAAACGATTAATCGAATTGTTGCTGAAGGCAAATGACGAAATCAGAGTAGAAATAGAAACCAACGGTGCTGTTTTATTAAAAGATTTCAGAGTTGAAGATTCTTCTAGACTTTCTTTTACTATGGATTACAAACTTCCATCTAGCAATTTTGAAAATTCTATGAAATTAGATAATTTTCAATATCTGATAAAAAACGATTCTGTTAAATTCGTTTCTGGAAGTCTCGAAGACCTTAATAAAGCAAAATTCATTATTAATAAATATGATTTGATAAAAAGAGGAATAAGTATTTTTATAAGTCCCGTATTTGGAAAGATAGAACTCACTTCAATTGTTGATTTTATGAAAGAAAACAACATGAATGATGTTCGTATGCAGATTCAGCTGCATAAAGTAATCTGGCATCCGGATACGAGAGGAGTCTGATTATGATAGATAAAGAAGCTATAGCAAATCATGTTCGTGGAATTTTAATCGCACTTGGTGATGACCCTGACAGAGAAGGACTTAAAGACACTCCTGCCAGAGTAGCAAAGATGTATGAAGAAATCTTTGAAGGAATGAATTATTCCAACCATCAGATAGCTGAAATGTTTAACAAATGCTTTGATGAAGGCATTGATACAGAAAACACCAGCAAAGTTGTTGTTATGAAAGATATAGACTTTTTCTCTCATTGCGAACATCATCTTGCTCTTATGTATGATATGAAAGCCACAGTTGCCTATGTTCCCAACGGCAAAGTTATAGGTCTTTCCAAAATAGCCAAAATTGTTGATATGGTTTCAAAAAGATTGCAGCTTCAGGAAAAGATTGGACAGGACGTTGCTGATATTATGACAGAAATCACGGGGAGTAAAGATGTTGCAGTTTTAATAGAAGGCTGCCATAGCTGTGTAACTGCCAGAAGCATAAAAAAAGCAAACGTCAAAACATTCACTGCTGAATTGCGTGGCAAATTTAAAACAGATCCAACCATGCAGTTGTATTTAAAATAATAAACAAATAATCTTTTCTGCAAATGGCTATATAAACGATACCGACTATTTTCAAACTTTTTAAATTATATTGTCGGGTATGCTAAAGTTTTTACTCGTCGATAACAGTGATTAAATACATTTCTGTAACTACTTCACTGCTATCGACAATAAAAGCTGGTTTATTCCTTCAGCTTTCCTTCCAAACATTTATAAACTTCTTTGCTTTCAAATAAATTAACTAAATCCTTATTCAAAGCATTATTTTCAGCATCCATACGAAGTATGTCCAATGCCTTTTTTAGAGGTAAAGCTGGTTTATAAGGTCTATCCTGAGCAGTAAGAGCATCAAAAATATCTGTAATACCCATTATTTGTGATTCAATTGGTATTTCTTCGGCTTTTTTATGATTTGGATAGCCTCTGCCATTCATTTTTTCGTGGTGAGCATAAGCTATTTCCGGAACTCTAGACAAATCCTTTGTCCAAGGTATACGAACGAGAAAATCATAGGAATATTTTACATGAGATTCTATTTCTAAACGTTCAGATTCACTTAATGAGCCTCTTTTTACAGAAAGAGCTGTTGCCTCTCTTTCTGTCAGATATGGTGTTTCATTACCATCTATATCTTTGTATATTGAATGAGAAAGTTCTGAAATTTGGTTAGAGCAGCTTTCTTCTAAAACGCTGGGTTCATTTGATTTAACCAGTAATTCAACTGTTTTATCTAATTCATTTAATTTATTTTGGAAATCTTCTTCTAATTTTGCTTTAGATTGATTGTAATTTTCTATGCCTTTTGTATTAATCAGATTAAGACAATTTTTATAATAATCATTTTCTACAGATTTCCTTATAAATTTGTAACGTGATTTAAGATTTTCTAGTTCAAAAGGAAAAAGTTTTTTACTTTTCGTGAGAACTTCTTCGCTTATGCTTACTTTACCAAAATCATGCAATAGTGAAGCATATCTTATTTGCAACAAATCTTTATCTGTAAAATGTACTTTGGCAAAAGGACCTTCATTTATGGAGTTAATTGTTTTTGCCATTGCAACTGTTAGATTAGCAACCCTTTCAGAATGACCATGAGTAACAGGGTCTTTTGCTTCTATTGCAACAATGGAAGCTTTAACAAATCCTTCAAACATTTCTCTTATTTCCTGGTATAATCTGGCATTTTCCAAAGCAATAGCAGCTTGAGAAGCTAAATCATCTACAAATTCAACATCTTTATTATCAAAAGGTATTATCTGGCTTTCATCTAGTTTTTTGCCCGGTACTCTTGAATCATAATCTTTACGTTTATTAATCAGTTGTATAACTCCAAGAACTTCTCCATTGTTATTGTACATTGGCATAGTTAACATGGATTTATTTCTGTAACCGCTCGTTTGATCAAATGTTTTATTATAGGTAAATGGATAACTTTCTGGAATAGAATAAACATCTAACAAATTAAAAGACTTTGAAATTTTTGCAGTATAACCACTTATTGAATTTTCTTTTATTTCTATTAAAACATCTTTTTTGGCATTCCAATCAGATGAAATATTTTGAGTTAATACAAATCTCAGGTGGTTGTCTCCTTCTTTTAAGTAAAGGCTGCCTGCATCTGCTTTTGCTAAATGTCTACTCTGGGTAAGTATTAGATTTAATAACTTTTCAATATCTTTTTCTGCCGTTAAAGCTGTTGAAATTTCATGAAATGCAACAAGATTTGCTCTTGCCTTATCTAACTGTTCCTTGTAATTTGGGTTAGGAATAAAAGAACATTTTCCTTCTTTAGCATTCATCAGTTCTTTTATTATTATATCTTTATCTGCAGGGAGTTTTATATAAGTGAATGGATGACTTTCAAATAAATTTTCCAAATAAGATTGACTGAAATTCTCACCAACCATTACTATTGGGTTTGAAACAATTTTATTTGAAAAAAGTGACAATAATTCATTAATAACTTTTTCAAAAGCACCACAATAAATAAAAAAAACAGACCGATCATCTATGTTTTCAATAGCAAAAATCTTTTCTTTGTCTAGAGTTTCTGCTTTAATGTTTTCATCTTCAAGTATTGATGTAAATAATGCTTCATTTGGGAAACCATAAGCAAAAATTCTTGTACCGTTCATTTTATATAAACTCCATAAATATAATTATTTATATATTTTAACAGAAAATAAATATATTTAAACTTTTTCTTTATGTACAACAAAAAAGCCGAGTAACTTTTTACTCGGCCCGAAAAATAAGGAGGCAAACAAATCCATCAACCTTTTCGGAACAAGTTGATATTTTTTTAACTATTTTTTTATATTTTTATATTTCTGTTTGTTCTATGTTAAAAACAAAATCTATTGTTATATGAATACTTTCTTTTATTTTGTAAGAAAGAACAACATTAGCTAGATCATTTATTTCTTTATCTGAAGGAAGAAAGAGTTTATTACTCTCTTCTTTCAAAACTTCTGCCATCTTTTCAATATATTCTAAAGAAAGGAAATTCTTCTTGATGAAATAATACTTTTTCCTTATTCCTGCTAACAAATGTAATTATTAAATTAATCAAAATCTAGCAATTTGCTTTTATCTGAAATAATAGAAGCATTATAAGCAATCATTATCAAATCATATTTCTCTTTTTCTATAATTGTTCTTAAACTGCCAGAAAAGTATCTTGTATCTACCATAGTCAAATCCTTTATTCCAAGTGCCAAGAAAGACAACTAGTCCTTCATAATCCAGGAACAGTTTAATCCCTAGATATTTGCTTATAACCATTTGTATTTCACATATTTTATACCTATAAGGAATATGAGAATTGAAAGATTTTTCTGCATAATTAATCTTACTTTTTATTTTTTTGTTTATTGTTTCAAATATATTGATATTTTTATTTATCTCTTTTTGGTGATTATTTGAAAAAGGGTATAAATTTTCCCAATCAAATTTTTCTCTAAATTCAAGATTTAAATGTGTATTTATAAAAAGATAAGTTGCGTGAATAGGAAAATAAAATAATACTAGAATAAATACACTTGAAATAATCTTATTTTTTATCATAGATATAACCTTTAAAAATTAAAATATATAAATGGGTTATACCCACCACGAATTACGTAACTGATAACTAAAAAAAACAGAGCAATAAAACAAAGAATGTCTAGGAAATCTGCTATTAGATGTGGTTGGTTAAGAGCAAGATTGGTTTGATTGGTGTGACTGCTTTCTCCATTAAAGACTCCTTCAGTTCCCGACTGCATTCGGCAGCCAGCCCCCTCTACCGCAATGCTACGCATTGCAGCCCCTTCAGTCACTTTCGTGACAGCTTCCCCACTATGTGGGGAAGCTTCTTCATTTTTAGTTATAAACAATGATTTCCACTTAAAACTTAGAATTATTCCAAGTATTAGGTAGAACCTATAGTTACTCCAATAGAGCCAAAAGCAATCTGAAGAAGAACCATTGGAAATAAACATCACTTTTAAGTATTCATAAGCTGAGCTTATATTTGTAGATCTAAATAAAACCCAGCCAATAATAACAAAAAATACAGTATAAATATGTCCCCACCAATTTTTTTTCTTGTCTAGACCAGTTTGTTTTTCAATTATAAGCAGAACAAAATAAAAAAGACCCCAGGCGATAAATGTCCAGTTGGCACCATGCCAAATTCCAGTTAAAAGCCAGACGACAAAAATATTGAATATGTGACGGGTCTTAGAATCAACTCTACTGCCACCTAATGGGAAATAAACATAATCTCTGAACCAACTGCTTAAAGAAATGTGCCATCTTCTCCAGAAATCTGTTATAGAACTTGCTGTATATGGGTAGTTGAAGTTTTCCAAGAAATGAAAACCAAACATTCTTCCTAGGCCTATCGCCATATCTGAATAACCTGAAAAATCGAAATAAATTTGTAATGTATAAGCTATTGCTCCAAGCCAAGCAAAAGCCGTTGAAAGTTCATTAATTGGTGTTTCAAAAGCTGCATCTGCTATTACTGCTAATTGATTCGCTATTATTACCTTTTTGGCAATGACAACTGTGCCGCGAACTTGGTTCTGAATAACCTCTTTCATTACAATCGGTATCAACCTCAGTGTTTGATTTATTATCCTTACTCCCTATGCCCTTTTCTCTCATCCCAAAAATGATTTGCTTTATTTTCACAAAATCATCCGGTAACCAGTAGAAAAAGAAAACTATTGGCAAAAATAAGAATAGAAAGATTGAACTTGAGAAGACCATTTTATTAGTTTACGGCTTATAGCTAAGAAATTAAATTTGCGAATAATAACATATAATCAAGTAGGTGTAAATTGAAAAAACAGTATATAAATTAATCTAATAATACTGTATTAATAAAAGAATCTTTGACAAAAGCAAAGTTCTATGTTGAAGTGCTATAAATATATATACAAATATTCCAGTTGGTAGTATATGAAAAACAGTCCCCTCATATCTGTTATCATTCCTGCATATAACGCAGAAGCTTTTATTGAACAAGCGATAAATTCTGTTTTAAATCAAACCTATAATAATGTTGAGATGATAATTGTTGATGATGGTTCAACAGATAATACAAGCAATTTAATATTAAATAAATATACAAATAACAAAATTAAATTGTTCAAACAAATAAATTCTGGTGTTTCTATTGCCAGGAATACAGGGATTAAAAATGCATCTGGCGAATATTGTCTGTTCTTAGATGCTGATGACTGGATTGAAGAAGACTGTGTTGAGTTATTATTATCATCTTGTAAACAAAATAATGGTATTTTTACCATTTGTGATGCATTTTCTGTTAAATTTGAAAACAATAGTATTTATAAAAAAGATTTGAGAATATCCTTTTCTGATGAAATAATAGAAACATCAGAAGCAATAATCAATTTTTCTAAGTATAATTTGAAAACAGCTTGTTATAAATTATTTAATCTTGGAATAATAAAAACAAATAATATTCTTTTTCCACCAAACTTAACTCATGGTGAAGATGGACTTTTTGTTTTTCGATATTTACAACATATTGACCAATTATTGTATCTTTCAAAACCTTTATGGAATATATTAGATAACCCCAAATCTGTAACACATAAAGCATTTGATTCTTCCATGTTATCTGGAATTATTGCTTATGAGAAAATACTAGATGAAAATAAAAAATACAAAAGTAAAAAGGTTGAACTATACTTGAACAAACTACTTATTGAAAAAATAAAGACTTATGCTAGTTTAAGTTTATTCTCAGATTATACTAAAGATAGCGATATTTTTTTATGAAACATAAATTTAAAAATAGCTTAAAATATAGTCTGAGAAATAGAATACTAACTAAAGCAGAACTCTACGCCTTGATTTATTTATTTAGCCCTTTTGTTGTTAGAATTATTCTAAGGTTAAAAAACATGCTCGTTTCTCAATAGCGAGCCTCTGAAATAGAAATAGCAATCAATTGATTAGTAATTGTTGTAGTTGGTTTTTGTTGGTTTTTGTTGGTTTTTGTTATTTTTATTGTTATAATATAAAAAATTGAGTGCTTAAAACTAATTAAAATAAAAAGCCTGAGTGAAAACAATAATTGTGAACAATAAAAATACAACTTTTATATCTGGCGGATTTAATCCTCCAGATATAAGTGACGAGGATATTGCAGAAGTTGTTTCTGTTTTAAAATCTGGATGGATTACCACAGGGCCCAAAACCAAGGAATTTGAAAAAGAAATAGCTTCTTACTGTGGAACTTCAAAAGCAGTTTGTCTGAACTCCAATACAGCCTGTTCAGAAATGACTTTACGATTACTAGGAGTTGGACCTGGTGATGAGGTTATTGTTCCTGCCTATACATATACCGCTACAGCAAGTGTTGTGACACATGTTGGAGCAAAAATAGTGATGGTTGATTCAGATTCAGATTCCATTGAAATGGATTATAACAAAATGAAAGATGCTATCACAGACAAAACAAAAGTTATTATACCAGTTGATTTAGGCGGGGTAGTATGTGATTATGATAGAATTTATGAAATTATTGAAGATAAAAAAACTCTTTTCAAGGCATCTAATGATATTCAAAAAGCTTTTGGCAGAATAATAATTATGGCTGATGGGGCACATTCTTTTGGTGCCGAATTTAAAGGCATAAAATCAGGAGCTATTGCTGATTTCACAAATTTCTCTTTTCATGCAGTCAAAAATCTAACTACAGCAGAGGGAGGAGCTGTTACCTGGAGAGATCTAAAAGGCTTAGATAATCAGCAAATATATAATCATTACCAGCTTCTTTCATTTCATGGGCAGTCAAAAGACGCATTAACAAAACATAAATCAGGTTCATGGGAATACGACATAGTAGAACCTTATTTTAAATGCAATTTGACAGATATTCAAGCAGCACTTGGTCTGTCTCAGTTAAGACGTTATAACAGACTAGTTAATCGCCGTCATGAAATTATAAAAAAATATGATGATGCTTTGATTCCTCTTGGCTTTTTAACCTTGAAACATTCTTCAAGTCATTCAAAATCTTCCGGTCATCTTTATATTACAAGGCTTCCTGAAAAATTACAAATAAGCAGAGATGACTTCATGGCAAAACTGTCAGAATTAGGTGTTCCTACAAATGTTCATTTTAAACCTCTTCCTATGTTCTCTGCTTATAAAAAACTTGGTTTTGATATAAAAGATTTCCCCAATGCTTATAACTTTTACAAAAACGAAGTAACTCTACCACTTCATACAAGATTGTCAGATGAACAAGTAGACTATGTCATCACCTCTATCAAAAAAGTGCTTGATCTATGATTTTAGGGTATAGGGCGCAGGGTATAGGAAATAGGGAAAGTGGAAATCTGAAAACTGAAAACGGAAAGTTGAAAGATATGATTAATACCACAGAAGAAGATACCCGAAAGCTCTCCTTTGAGAAAAAGAATAAAAGATTAGCAACAGGCGAGTATAAGGATGGCAAGCTAGTCGCAGAGGGTGACGTAATTCGTAGTAAACCTTCTTCTGTGGAGCAAACACTGTCACAAGCAAATACTAAAAATACCCCCTTTTTTACTGTCGCCAAGGAGGGCGGCGTGCAAGCGAGCGACAGGAGGTCAGCGAGTCGCAAAGGGGGATGTCTACGAAGTAGACAGGGGGATTTTAACAATCCTCTCATCTCTAATCTCTTTTCTCTTATCTCTAAGGTTTTACCTCTTACCATCACAGTAGCAGGAGGTATCTTCTAGATGTTGCTTTGCCCTTGGCACAAACTTCCTCTCCAAATGCGTAACTTGGCAGTAAAGCCTTATTACGACATATTAGTGACAAAGAAAATCCAACTTCTAGCAAAACGCCTTTTTGACTTTTTTGTTGCCAGTTTAATGCTGATAATCTTATCTCCTTTGATTTTAGTAATAGCTGTTGCAATAAAACTAGACAGTAAAGGTCCCATTTTTTTTACCCAAACAAGAGTAACTGCCAACTATAAACTATTTAAAATAATCAAATTCCGTACTATGTATGAAAATGCTGAAAAAAACGGACCTCAAGTAACTACTCATAATGATAAGCGTGTAACCAGAATAGGAGCTTTTTTACGCAAATACCATCTGGATGAAATCCCTCAACTTTTAAACATAATTACAGGTGATATGTCCTTTGTAGGCACTCGACCAGAAGTTCCTATGTATGTTGAAAAATATACTCCTGAAATGTATGCAACTTTACTCCTTCCCGCGGGTGTCACTTCAAAATGCAGTATTGAATACAAAGACGAAGAAAAGCTTTTAACTAATACTTCAAATGCAGATGAAACATATATTAATAAAGTCCTTCCTCAGAAGATGAAAATAAATCTTGAATCAATAAAAAATTTTAGTCTTCTTAGTGAGCTAAAGGTTACTATTGATACAATGTTAGCAGTTCTTGGTATTGATCATAAAATGATTAGAGATAAGAAGCAAGTAGAATCTTCATCGGAGGCTCACCATGCCTGAACTCCCATTTATTTCTGTAATCGTTCCATGCAGAAATGAAAAGAAATATATAAATAGCTTGCTGAATAATATAGATTGGCAGGATTATCCACAAAATAGACTTGAAGTTATTATTGCAGATGGTATGAGTGATGATGGAACTAGAGAAGTTTTATCAAAATTTATTTCTAAATATAAATATTTAACAATAATAGATAATGACAAGAAAATAGTTCCAACAGCATTAAATAAAGCAATAAAAATCAGCAAAGGAGACTACATTGTTCGTCTTGACGCTCATTCTATTTACCCAAGTAATTATTTATCCAGAATTATAGAAGTCATTGAGGAAACAGGAGCCGACAATGTTGGAGGAATGGGGATTACCAAGCCAGGGAATAATTCTATTAAAGCTGAAGCTATTGCATTAGCGATGTCCTGTCCATTTGGTGTTGGTAATTCATCTTACAGAACAACAACTAACAAAAAAGAACCTTTGGAAGTAGATACTGTTCCTTTCGGCTGTTACAGACGTTCAGTTTTTGAAAAAATAGGTTATTTTGACGAAGAACTTGTTAGAAATCAAGACAACGAGTTTAATGAAAGATTATTAAAAGCTGGTGGCAAAATACTATTAATTCCAGATTTAAAAATTGATTATTTTGCACGAGAAAATTTTATAAAGCTTTGGAAAATGAATTATCATTATGCTTTGTTTGGACCCTTGGTTGATAAAAAATTAGGAGAAATACCTAGAATAAGAAAATATATTCCAAGTCTGTTTGTATTATCCTTATTAATACCCTCAATTCTCAGTTTAAAAATAAGGAAAGCAAGATATATAACTTATTTTTCTGCTTTAACCTATTTAATATGCAATTTTTATGTATCTTTTAAAGAATGTAAAAAAAGAAAGAATTTCAAATTATTTCATTATTTAATCTGGTCTTTTGTTACTGCTCATTTCTCTTATGGGATTGGATTTATAAATGGAGCTATCAAATTATTATCAAAGAATAAAACAATAGTTTGTAATCTCTCACGTTAAAAGGCAGTAAAATGGAAAGAGACAGTATACTATATAAGATTAGAAGAAAAATACAAGTTTTCGCCAGTTACTTTATTCCTGACGAATACTTGAGAAAAATCTATTATTGGATAATCCTTAAAAGGAAATTACATTTAAAGAAACCTCTAACCTTCAATGAAAAAATACATTGGTTAACTAGAAACTACTTAGTAAAAAATGACTTGGTTGCAAAATGCAGTGATAAGTTTACTGTAAGGGAATACATAAAAGAAAAAGGGTTATCTGATTTGCTTACAACTTTATATGGAAGTTGGGACAATGCTAATGAAATTGATTGGGCTTCTCTGCCTGAAAAATTTGTTTTAAAATGCAATCATGGTTGTGCATACAATATTTTATGTTCAGACAAAACAAACTAGATAAAGTAAAAACAGTAAAACAGCTAAATAATTGGTTAAAAGAAGATTTTGGAAGATTCAATTTAGAATTACATTATTCTAATATTAAAGAGCATAAGATTATTTGCGAAGAGTTTCTTGGTGATGTGATAACAGACTATAAGTTTTTCTGTTTTCATGGAAAGCCTATATTTTTATATGTTTCTAGCGATTGGATTAATTATAGAAATGCTAAAGTCAGCTTTTTTTATTTAGATGGTTCAAAAATGCCTTTTGATAGAGAAGATCAAGCAACTTTGGGTGAAGTTGACTTTCCATCTTTTTTTAAAGATATGGTTAAAGATGCAGAAACACTTTCTAAAGATTTTCCTTTCGTTAGGGTAGATTTCTTTTTTGCAAATAATAAATATTATTTTGCAGAACTAACTTTTACCCCTGCGGGAGGCTTTAACTGTATACCTCTTTATTATGACTTTTTATGGGGTAATTATTTGAATTTACAGAAATTATCATAGATGGCTAGAATTAGCTTATACTGTTTTATATATAAAATGAGATCTGAATTATGAATATTTTACATATAGCTTCAATGGAAAATAATCCCTGTTGTGGTGTCGCAGTAGTCGTGCCACAGCATATAATAGCACAACAAAAATTGGCTGATGTAGTTTTATTGAATCTGCGTGAAGGTAAATATGTTGGTATTGAAAATCAGTATTTCTATCATAATATTTTTGATTTGCATAAAATTTTTTTAAAATTTGGTAAACCTGATTTAGTTGTTTTTCATGAATGTTATAGATCAAAATATTTGTTAATTAGTCTAGTATTGAGGAAGAATCATATACCATATATTATTGTTCCTCATTGTGAATTAACAGTAGAAGCACAAAATAATAAAAAAAGTTTCAAAAAGAAAATTGCTAATTTTTTATTATTTAATCATTTTATCAACCATGCTTTAGCTATACAGTGTTTATCAGAAAAAGAAATGAATTCTACTCTTTTTGGTTATAAAAAATATATTTCAACAAATGGAATAAATTTACCTTTTAAATATAAAAAAATATTTAATGAAAAAATAATAAAAATTGTTTTCATAGGTAGATTAGACATTTATCATAAAGGCTTAGATTTATTGCTTGAAGCTATAAAAAATAAATATGATTATTTAAAAAACAATAGTATTAAAATATATTTATATGGTCCTGATTATCAAGGGCAATACATAGAAATAGAGCAACTTATCAATAGTAAAAATATACAAAAGATAGTGAGAATTAATCATGAAGTTTTGAGTAAAGAAAAAGAAGAAATATTGCTAGAGGCAGATGTATTTATTCAGACTTCTAGATTTGAAGGTATGCCAATGGGGATATTAGAGGCTTTGAGTTACGGCTTGCCTTGTTTAGTAACTAGAGGAACTTCATTAGGTGAATTAATAGAAAAATACGATGCTGGTTGGGTTTGTGAAACAAATGCTGACAGCATAGCAGAATCTATTATTAGATGTATTAACGAAAAGGAACTATTTAATGTTAAAGGGCAAAACGCAAGAAAACTAATAGAAGAAAACTTCACTTGGAATAAAGTGACAAGAGAAACTATTAATATTTATCAAAAATTAGCATATAAAAATATAATAAGGAATTAACAATACTAGGCATAAAACTATGAATATTTTACTATTAGCAGCTTTTTCAGATAAAAGTAATGAGAATAAATATGGTGGTGCTGAAAAAGTAATAACCAATTTAGCTAATTGGTTATCTGAAAATACTGATAATAAAATCATATTAGTATCAGTAGAAGGGCATGGTAAACCTTACCCAGTAAGTAAAGATGTTATTTATGATTCTTTTTCTTTAAATAAAAAAACTAACAAATTAAAAATACATCTTCAAATTTTAAAAAATACCATAAACGCATTAAATAAGTATAAGCCAGATATTATAATAAGTTTCAATATTTATCCTATTTTTTATGCACAAATAACAAGTATATTTAAAAAAAATCGATTCTTCTATTCTGAAAGAAATGACCCTAGATTAGAATACGGTATTATTGCAAGATTAATTCGTTGGTTTGTTTTGAGAAGAGCCAATGGCATCGTTTTTCAAACAAAAGATGCAATGAATTATTTCCCAGAATATTTAAAGAAAAAATCAGTTGTAATACATAATTCCGTAAGTGTAGATAATAACAATTATCCTTTTCCTGCAAAAACAGATAACCATATTGTAACTGTTGGAAGACTAGCACCTCAAAAAAATCATAAATTATTGATTAAAGCTTTTAATCAGATAAAAGATTTGTATCCTGAAACTCTTTTGGAAATTTACGGGGATGGTGCTTTACGAGATGAATTACAGACTTATATTAATAATTTGAAATTAACTAATAGAGTCTTTTTGAAACAATCAAGACCAGATGTTTTAGATTGTATTTATGGAGCAAGATTATTTGTTTTACCTTCTCTATATGAGGGTATGCCTAATACTCTGATGGAAGCTATGGCTCTTGGAATACCTGTTATAACCTCAGATTGTCCTGCAATGACGAATATACAAACTAAGTTTTTTGATAATTAAATGCCAGCTTAATAATTACATTAATAGTATAAACTATGTTCAAAAATTTAAAAAATAATATATCTAATAATCAGCTTAAGTATGGTGCCATTCTGTCTTATGTTCAGATGGGGTTGAACTTAGTTTTTAGTTTGTTATTTACACCATATTTGATTAGAATGTTAGGGCAAAGTGAATATGGCTTGTACAACACAGTGTCATCAACAATAATGACACTTTCTATTTTAAACCTAGGCTTACACTCCGGCTACATAAGATATTATGCCAACTATAAGACCAACCAGAATGACGAAGCTATTAGTAAATTAAATGGCTTATATATTTTAATATTTTCAATTCTTGGGTTATTTGTCTTGGTATGTGGACTTACGTTAAGTTTTAATCTTGAACAAATCTTCAACAAAGGTTTGACTAAAGAAGAATATGAAATAGCTAAAGTATTAGCAGTTTTAACGACATTAAATTTAGCAATTTCATTCCCTGCTAGCATTTTCCCTACTATAATAACTGCTTATGAAAAATTTGTTTTTCTCAAAATACTTACCCTAACAAGAATAGTCTTATTTCCTGCTATTATGTTGCCACTACTTTTTTATGGCTATAAATCTATAGCTATGACTACAGTATCTCTAACCTTATCAATTCTTTTTAATATTACTTATTTTTATTATTGTAGGAAAGATTTAAATGTTAAGTTTTCTTTTTATAATATTGATAAAAGTATTATAGTAGGCTTGTTTACTTATACTCTTTTTATTGCAATAAATATAATTGTTGACCAGATTAACTGGAATGTAGACAAACTTCTATTAGGAAGATTTAAAGGAACTGTTATTGTAGCAATCTACTCTGTAGGATTCGGTCTTTATAATTTCTACGCCACACTGTCTTCTTCCGTTTCTGATGTTTTTACTCCACGAGTTCATAATATTATAAACTCATATAAAGACGATGAAGAAAAATGTAATTTTGAACTTAATTCTTTGTTTGTAAAAATAGGTAGAATACAATTTCTTATAGTAGCTTTAATAGCCAGTGGAGTCATAATTTTTGGAAAACCCTTTATTGAATTTTGGGTTGGAAAAGGATATGAAGACTCCTATTATGTTGCAATTGTTTTAATAGTTTCTGCTTCTATAAGCCTGATTCAAAACCTAGGTATAGAAATTCAGAGAGCCCAAAACAAACACCAGTTTAGAAGTATAGCATACATAATTATGGCTTTTGTTAATTTAAGCATGTCTATTTATCTTTGCCAACTTTATGGAGCAATAGGATGTGCTATAGGAACAGCTGTGTCTTTAATTTTAGCAAATGGTTTGATAATGAACATTTATTACCACTTAAAATGCGGCATTGATGTTATAGATTTTTGGAAAAACATAATTCGCATGTCGCTTGGTTTGATTTTGCCAGTTTCAATAAGCTTTTTACTGCCTAATTATTTTGATTATTATACAAAAACTGGTTTTGTTGCAGGAGTATCAGTCTATACGCTTATATATTGTCTATCAATGTGGTTTATTTCTATGAATCAGTATGAAAAGTCGCTTATTCCGTTTTTAAACAGATTTTGTAAAATAAAAGAAGGTTAACGATAGATTTATTGAAAAGCCTTTTCTAGTCATAAAAGAACCGCCTCAAAATCAAATTTGAGGCGGTTTCTGTTTTTTTATTACTTCGGCTGTTTAAGATGAAAAATACTGGATTGCCACGGCTCTTTCAGAGCCTCGCAATGACGAACTAGAACACAGAAATTCTCATCTTAGAAATAAAACTTTATTTAGTGAGTTTGAAACCTACTACAGCAAGCGGTGGAACTTCGATACAAATTGAATGTTCACGACCATTGCAACCATAGAGTTCACTCCATCTTCCACCATAGTTACCTATGTTAGAACCGAAATACATTTCTGAATCAGAATTTAATATTTCCTGATAGAAGCCATCTCTTGGAACACCTACACGATAATTGCTGTGAGGAACTGGAGTAAAGTTGGCAACATAAAGAGTTATATCGTCATCACTTTCACCTTTTCTTATCCAGCTAATTACGCTTTCGTCTACGTTGTCGAAGCTTATCCATTCAAAGCCTGAACCGTCACAGTCTTTTCTATAAAGAGAAGGTTCTGTTCTATACAAATAGTTGAGATGACCAATAAGGCTCTTTACACCACGGTTAGAATCAAATTCTAAAAGGTGCCAATCAAGGCTTTGGTTAGAATTCCATTCATTCCACTGACCGAAGTCAGAACCCATGAATACAAGTTTCTTACCAGGCATTGTCCACATCATACTAAACAAAAGTCTCAAGTTAGCAAACTTCTGCCAGAAATCACCAGGCATCTTGTTAATAAGGTTGCCTTTTCCATGAACAACTTCATCGTGAGAAAGAACATAAATGAAGTTTTCGTTGAAAGCATAAATCAACGGGAAGGTAAGATTGTTGTGATGATATTTTCTGTAGATTGGGTCTTTCTGGAAATAGCTGAGAGTATCGTTCATCCAGCCCATGTTCCACTTGAAAGTAAAACCTAGACCACCTTCTGCTGCTGGTCTTGAAACCATTGGGAATGCAGTAGATTCTTCTGCAATATTCATAGTGCCTGGATGCAATTCCTGGCAAACAGTGTTCATCTGTCTTAAGAAGTCGATTGCTTCTAAATTTTCACGTCCACCAAACTTGTTGGGAACCCATTCATTAGCTTTTCTTGAATAGTCTAAGTAAAGCATTGAAGCAACAGCATCAACTCTCAAACCATCTGCATGATATTTATCTAACCAGAACAATGCACTGCTGATCAGGAAATTTCTAACTTCATTTCTACCAAAGTTGAATATTAAAGTGCCCCAGTCTTTGTGTTCACCCTGTCTTGGGTCAGCATGTTCAAAAAGAGCAGTTCCGTCGAATTTTGCAAGACCGTGAGAATCTTTGGGGAAGTGAGCTGGAACCCAGTCTAATATTACGCCGATTCCTTCTTTATGCATATAGTCTACGAAATACATAAATTCTTTTGGATTACCGAAACGGCTTGTTGGTGCAAAATAACCAGTTACCTGATAACCCCAGGAAATATCTAATGGGTGTTCTGTTACAGGAAGCAGTTCAACGTGAGTATAGCCCTGTTCCTTAACGTAATCAGCTATTATTGGAGCTAATTCACGATAGGTAAGGAAACGGTTACCTTCTTCAGCATTACGCATAAAAGAACCAAGATGACATTCATAAATAGAAACCGGTTCTTTATGCCAATCCTTTTCGGCTCTTGAAGTCATCCATTCGTTATCGTTCCACTGATAACCGCTTAAATCATAAATCTTACTGGCAGTTTTTGGTCTAACTTCTGCATAGAAAGCAAATGGGTCACATTTTTCTAACAGAGCACCGTCTTTGGTCTTTATTTCAAACTTGTAATTCTGACCTGTCTGCAAACCAGGAATAAATATTTCCCAAACGCCAGAAGTGCCTAAGCTTCTCATTACGTGACGGCGACCGTCCCATCTGTTGAAGTCACCTATTACGCTGACACGGCGCGCATTTGGAGCCCAAACTGCAAAAGAAACACCGCCCAGTTTGTCTTTGAAATAATCAAAGTATCTTATGTGAGCACCAAGTTTTTCATAAAGTTCATGGTGATTGCCCTGGCTGAAATAATATTGGTCCATTTCACCAATTGTTGGCATAAAAGCATAAGAATCATAAAATTCAGCACTTGCGCCATTTTCGTAATAACTTTTAATACGATATGGGAAAACCTGAGTTCTTTCAGTGATTACAGCTTCAAAAAATCCTGCGTCATGAAGCTTTTCCATTTTAAAAGCAGTGCCAGTATTTAAATCGATAACTTCAGCTTTAACTGCATCTGGTAAAAAGGCTCTTACGGCAACAACCTTCTTGCCTTCTTGTTCACATTCATGAGCACCTAAAACCTGATAGGGATCATGATGATTTGTACCGATAATCAAATCAATTTCGTTCTGACCAACAATCTGAGTCATTACTTATCTCCTATGAATTTTATAAATTCTTAATTGAATACAGTTTACAATAAACTTTATAATATAACAATATTTTTATTGATTAGGATATAGAGAGAATTGAGATGTGAAATTTAAAATATAAGACCATAAATGGAGATTTAAGAAAGGTAATTATTGTAATTGGTAATTACTAGGCAAAGCCTCTTTTAGAGATAAGAGAAGTCTACACATTTGTCATAATAAGTATAGCGTATGGGCATTAGCCCTGAAAGCTATACGTTTATGACAATGGGTAGACTGCAAACAAATAGATTGAGCAAGCTGCTGTCCGATAAAGTCTAAAGTATTACGCCAAGCTCCGCTTGGCTCTTCAATCTTCAATCTTATATCTTATATCTCAACAATACTTAGCTTCCCGTTGTCGTAAATCGCAACTGACGGCGGTTTGCCATCTTTAGGTAGTGCACAGGAACCAGGATTGCATATTGTAAGATTATCTATTTTGCTAATTCCTGATACATGGGTGTGCCCAGAGAAGAAATAGCTGATCCCATAAAGTTTTGGTAAGTTTTCGGGACTGTAGATATGACCATGTGTGATGAAAAGCTTTTTGTCGCCATCCACCAACATTATGTATTCACCCATGCAAGGAAATTCCAGTAACATCTGGTCTATTTCTGCATCACAGTTACCTCTGACGGCTATAATCTTATCTTTTATTGAGTTAAGTGCTTCTGCTACTCCTTTAGGGTTATGTCCTTCAGGAAGAGGATTGCGAGGACCGTGATACAAAACATCGCCTAGTAAGAGCATATATTCGCAATTTTCTTTTTTATATAATTCAATGGCTTTTTTTGCTGCAGTTTCGGAGCCATGAATATCGGATACAATTATTAATTTCATTTTTTTTACCTTATTTTCTAACTTTCAACATTCAGTTTTCAACTAATTCCACACACATTGCTACACCCATACCGCCACCAACGCAGAGTGTTGCTAAGCCTTTGCGCAAACCAGAATGTTTAAGTTCGTAAAGCAAAGTGACTAGTATTCTAGCTCCAGAACAGCCAATGGGGTGACCTAATGCTACAGCTCCACCATTAACATTTACTATTGCAGGGTCTAATCCTAAATCTTTGATTACTGCTAAAGATTGAGTAGCAAAGGCTTCGTTTGCTTCAACTCTTTCCAAGTCTTTAACCTGCCAATTCGCTTTTTCTAAAGCCTTTTTACTTGAAGTTATCGGACCTAATCCCATTACAGCAGGATCTAACCCAGTAGTTGCATAGGAAACTATCTTAGCAATAGGAGTAAGATTATTCTTTTTTATAAATTCTCCTGAAGCAAGCACTACAGCAGCAGCTCCATCGTTTACACCAGAAGCATTACCTGCGGTGACTATTCCATCTTTTTTAAATGCCGGCTTTAGTTTTGCCAAAGCTTCAAGACTTGTATCAGCTCTGAAATGTTCATCTTTTTTGAAAACAACAGGTTCGCCTTTTCTTTGAGGTATTTCTACAGGAACAACTTCTTCGTCAAATTTACCATCTTCCCATGCTTTTGCTGCTTTTTTATGACTTTCATAAGAAAATTTGTCTATATCTTCACGAGTAAGCTTATATATTTCAGCCACCCTTTCGGCAGTAAGCCCCATATGTTCACCAGAAAAAGCATCTGTCAAACCGTCTAATACGGCTGAATCTGCAAAAGTCATGGCACCTAGCTTTATACCTCCTCGTATAGTAGCAACATGTGGAGCCATGCTCATGCTTTCCATTCCACCAGCAATAATACAATCAGCACTTCCAGCTTTAATCATATCTGCAGCTAAAGTAATTGTTTTAAGACCAGAACCACAAATCTGATTGACTGTCCATGCTGGAACTGAATTTGGAATACCTGCATTTATTGCTGCCTGTCTGCCAGGCCCCTGTCCTTGTCCCGCTGTAAGCACATTGCCCATAATAACTTCATCTATCATTTCTGGTTCAACTTTTGCTCTTTTTAAAGCTTCTTTTATAACTATAGAACCTAATTTATGAGCAGGTGTATTTTTTAATGTCCCCATAACAGTGCCAATTGCAGTTCTTGCTGCACCTAATATATATACTTCAGTCATTTCATTCTCCTTGAGTTTTATCCCCTATATTATATAGTGGAAAACAAATAGAAACAATTATTTTGTTAGAGGGGATTAGGGATTAATGGATTAAGAAATTAAAAAATTAACAAAAGGATTTCTAAATATAGTAGAATATATTTGTAATCTAAAATAAATAAGGTAGTTTAATGAAAAAAATAAGAAAAAAACACGCTTTTTTATTATTAACAATATTATTATTCCTCTTTAGCTTCCTATTAATTATGACCGACGAAGCCTTTGCACGTGCCGGTGGCGGTGGCGGAGGAGGAGGTGGCGGAGGCGGCGGAGGCGGAAGTCACGGTGGTCGCGGAGGTAAAGGAGAAACACTTATATTAGATTGCTTTATTAGCAGCACTAAGCAATACGGTCTTCCAACTACCCTACTATTTTTCTCTCCATTAATATTATTTCATCTAATAAGTTGTTTTGCTGCTTCGTTTTATTTTCAAGAAAAAACCTCATCAAGATTTTCCTTCTTTATGTTTGCTTTCTTTATTGGTGGCATCGCATATTCTTCTTGTTGTTTAACTTCTTTTATTGTCATACCGATAGAATTTAGTATCTTAAAAAATATAATAAGTTTAAGAATTAAACACGGTCGTTTTATTAACTATAACGAAGAAAAAGCTTTTGAATTTTCAAAGGACAATTTTTCCAAAGAGAAACCTATCTTAATAAAAATAAAAAAGAACAATCCTAACTTTTCATTAGATAGTTTTAAATCCAGAATAAAAAATGCTTTCAGAATAATTCAAGATTCCTGGATGAATCGAGATTTATCAAATGCGGAAATGTTCTTAGCTGATGGAACTTATGAACAGTTTCAAATACAGATTAATGGTATGATAAAAGATAATACCGTTGATATAATGAAAGAACTTAATATACTGAATGTATATGCTATAGGAACAGAAAGCTCTAATGATTATGATTCAATATATGTAGCAATACAAGCAAAAGCAATTAATTATCTGATGAATCAAAGAACTAAAGAAGTTTTAAGAGGAAGTAAATATGAACCGGAATTATTTGCTGAAGTATGGTGCTTCTTACGCAGAAAAGGTGCAAAAGAGTTAAATACTAAAGGTTTAATAGAAGGATATTGTCCTAATTGCGGAACTCATATAGAAGGATCTAGATTAATACAATGTCCATCCTGTAGTGCTTTGCTTAAATCAGGACAACACGACTGGATTCTAGCTGGCATTTATCAGTTATCTGAGTGGAGAGACACCCATAATTCGCATATTCCCGGCTTAAATAATTTATATAAATATGATCCATTTTTTAATATACAAAATATTGAAGATAAGCTCTCAGCAATTTTCTGGCGTATGATAGAAGCTATTAGAGAAAGAAAATCTGACTCTATCCGTAAAATTTCATCAGATGAATTTACTAGGAATTTTGAAAATGCATCTTGTATACATCCTGAAATATCAAAATATTATAAGGCGGGTACAGATTCTATTGAAATTATAGGAATTGCAAAAGAAGGAAACAAACACTTTTTATTGGGTCAGGTTATTTGGAATAGTTGTATTATAGTTAACAACGAAGAAAAAAACATTCATAAAAAATCTATATTTATATTAAAAAGAGATATTAATGCCAAGACAGATTCAAGAAAATGTTTCTGCAGTTCACATTGTTTAAATTGCGGAGCTCCTGAAACCTACAACAGTAGCAATTTATGCGAATATTGTAATACTGCCGTTAATGATGACACAAAAGATTGGATTCTTATTGATATTGTTAATAGACAAGATGTATTAGTTGCAAAATACTTAAATCTTGCCCACCGTTACGAAAAAGAAGAAGTTATAATTAACCAGGAAAATGAACAGAAAAATACAAAATCAGACGAAAATCAAAAAATTACAAATACTTCAGATTTCAATGATTCTACTGAAGAAAGTTATGAAAATGACGATTTAGACATCAACTTCTGGAGTCTCTTAGGAAAATACTCAGTAAAAGATCTGCTTAGAATGTGCATAGCTGTAATGCTTGCAGATGGCGTCATAGACAAAAATGAATTACAAATAATCAGAAAAATCTGTGAAATAGGCTATATTCCCGAAGAAGTTCTTCAAATGAATATAAGAGAAATGCAAAGCACAGATAATCCTATTGAACATGTTTTAGAAACATCAGCAATAGAATTAGACAAAGATTTGCTTAAATTATTAATTAAAATCGCAGTCTCTGATAAAGACGTAGCCAAATCTGAAGCTAATCTTATTATTAAACTTGCAGAAAAAATGCAAATCTCCAAAAAAGAGACAATAGACAGTATAAACAATATTTATGAGAAAAAATGGAAAAAGAAACTAAATCAAACTATTTTCACTTAATATATTTGAGGAGAACTACTTCTAATTCTCCATTTCTGAAAATAGCAACTGATGATGTCTTTCTTTATTACATCTTCTTTTTCCTCATTTCATTTCCTCTAATTCCTAATTCCTAATTTATTAAAATACCCTCTTGCGTAGTTTAGTCTAATAATGATATAAATTTCGCATACTAATTTTTAACTCAAAAAATAGGAGACTTACAAATTAATGAAGCCTATTAGAACTTTTATCGTAGTTCCAAGCCTACCAGAACCATTAACACATCTTAAAGATTTAGCATATAACCTTTGGTGGTGCTGGAATCCAGAAGCTATTGCATTGTGGCGTCGCTTAGATCCAATACAATGGGAAGAAACATACCATAATCCAGTTAAAATGCTTGGCTCCATTTCCCAAGAACGTCTTGAAGCAAAAGCTAGAGACGAAGCTTTCTTAGCTAACTTACAAAGAGTTTATGAAAGTTTTACCAGTTATATGAATGATAACCAAACATGGTTTGACACTAATCATGGTTCAAGAGCAAAGCCAGAAGTAGCCTATTTCTCTGCTGAATTTGGTTTAACCGAAAGCGTCAGACTTTATTCTGGTGGTCTTGGCATGTTAGCAGGCGACCATTTGAAATCTGCTTCAGATTTAGGTGTTCCATTAGTAGCTGTTGGTCTTCTCTACAGAGTAGGTTATTTTAAACAGAAACTCAATGCTGGCGGTTATCAGTTAGAAGTTTATCCAGAAAACGACTTCCACAATATGCCAATTACTCCAGTATTGAACAAAGACAAGAACCAGATTGTAATTGAATGTCAGTTGCCTGGTCGTGTTGTAAAATGCTTGCTTTGGAAGTTACAAGTAGGTCGTGTTCCTCTTTACTTACTTGACACAGATACTCCAATGAACAGCGATGGCGATCGCTGGATCACTCGCGAACTTTACGGTGGAGATACTGAAACTCGTATTATGCAGGAAATCGTTCTCGGCATCGGTGGTTTGAGAGCACTTCACGCAATAGAAGTTCATCCATGTGTATACCACATGAATGAGGGTCACTCAGCTTTCCTAGCTCTCGAAAGGATCGCTGTTTCTATGGAAAGACACAATATGAACTATCGTGAAGCTTTGGAACTTACTCGTGCCGGTAATGTTTTCACAACTCACACTCCAGTTCCTGCTGGTATCGATATTTTTCCAAGAGATTTAATGGAAAAATACTTCACTAGCTACTACTCTAAACTAGGTATCAGTTGGGAAGATTTCCTTAAGATTGGCTGGCAGAACAATACTCCAAAGGGTGATGGTTTCTCAATGGCAGTATGCGCTTTGAATCTTTGCGGTGAAGCAAATGGCGTCAGCAAACTTCACGGAGCTGTTTCCCGCAAAATGTGGGGTGGATTGTATCCAGATGTACCATTTCAGGAAATTCCGATTAAATCTATTACTAATGGTGTTCACACTCGCTCTTATGCTTCTCAGGAAATGTCTTTACTCTTTGACAGATATCTTGGCCCTCGCTGGACAAACAATCCAGGTGACCAGACTGTTTGGGAAAAGATCGACATGATTCCTATGGAAGAACTTTGGAGAACTCATGAACGCAGAAAAGAACGCCTTGTAGCTTTTGTTCGCAGCAGAATCGAAGCTCAACTCAAAGCTCGCAATGCTCCTCCTTCAGAATTAGCTCGTGCAAGAGAAGTATTGAATCCAAATTATCTAACCATTGGTTTTGCTAGACGTTTTGCAACTTACAAACGTGCAACTCTTCTCTTCAAAGACAAAGAAAGACTCATCAAGATTCTTTGCAATCCAGAAAGACCAATACAGCTTGTTGTTGCTGGTAAGGCTCACCCCAAGGATGAACCAGGCAAGAATTTCATCAAAGAAATCGTTAAACAAAGCAATGACGAACGCCTACGCAAACACATTGTTTTCATCGAAGATTATGATGTTGTAGTTGCCCGTTATATGGTTCAGGGCGTTGATGTATGGCTGAACAATCCAAGAAGGCCCCAGGAAGCATCTGGTACTTCTGGCATGAAAGCTGCTGTAAACGGCGTTCTTAATCTCTCTATCCTTGATGGTTGGTGGGATGAAGCATATAATCCAGAAATCGGCTGGGCAATCGGAACTCGTGAAGAATATGAAAACAGTGATTATCAAGATGAAGTCGAAGCTAATTCTCTCTATGAACTTCTAGAAAAAGAAGTTTCTAGAACTTTCTATGATCTTTCTAGCGATGGTATTCCACGCCGCTGGATTGGCATGATGAAGAACAGCATGAGAGAGGTTAACGCGGTATTCAATACTAATCGCATGGTTTCAGAATATACCAACAGATTCTATGTTCCTTGCGATAAGCACTACAAAGAACTTTCTGAAAACAATAGACAGCGTGCAAGAGAACTTGCTGCATGGCTAGACAAGATTGGAACAGAATGGCATAATGTTCAAATCACAGAAGTTTCAGCAAATGGCGATGAAGAACAAAAAGTCGGTGATATTCTTGATGTAACTGTTAAAGTAAAACTTACTGGATTACAAGCACAAGATGTCATCGTCCAAGCTTTCTATGGTCAGATTGTAAGTGCTGAAGACTTACCACAGGGCGATATAGTCGATCTTCAGTTAGTAAAACAGGAAGGCGATATTGCTGTATTTAGCGGTGGCATCGGTCTCGCTACTAGTGGTAAAATGGGTCTTGCTGTAAGAGTATTGCCGAATCATAAAGATTTGATTCACCCATTACTTACTGGTCATATCGTCTGGGCAAAATAATCCCATAAAGATTCGCAAACAAAAAAGACTTGGAGATTTATCCAAGTCTTTTTTTGTTATTAAAAAATAGTTTTTGTAATCTGACTTTTAAACTTGTTGCAAAACCTTTAAAAATACGGTATAACATTATACCAAATAATTTCAACGAAGTACTGTAGGAGAAAAGCATGAAACTCTATACTACCGAAAAAATTCGCAACGTTGCTATAGTAGGCCATGGTGGAACAGGGAAAACCACACTTGCTGAAGCAATGTTATTCCATACTGGTGCAAACAGCCGTCTTGGTAAAGTTGATGATGATAGCTCTATAATGAACTATGATCCTGAAGAAATTAAAAGAAAAGCAACTGTTAACGCTTCTTTGGCAGCTCTAGAATATAGAGATTGCAAAATTAACGTTCTTGATGCTCCTGGTTTTGATGATTTCTTAGGTGAAGTTTATAAAGTAGCTGGTGCTGTTGATATGGCAATTGTTACTGTTAATGCACAGTCTGGTGTTGAAGTCGGTACAGAAAAGAACTGGGCTATAATGGAAAAGACTAATACGCCTAGAATAGTTTTCTTAACTAAGCTTGATAAAGAAAACATTAATCTTGAAAAGACTTACGAATCACTCAAAGCATTAGATAGCAAGATTACACCAATAGTTATTCCTTGGGGAACATTCGACAAGCTTAAAGGCGTTATTGATTTAATAGAAATGAAAGCTTACGAATATACTGACGATAAGGGTAAAGCTGTTAAAGCTCAAGATATTCCTGCTGATATGAAAGACGAAGCTCAAAAACTTCATGATCAGATGATTGAATCAGTTGTTGAATGTGATGATGACCTTATGAATAAATATTTTGAAGGTGAAGAAATCACTGCAGATGAACTTAAAGCAGCTCTTGCAAAAGGTATTGCTACTAATCAGATAAAACCAATGCTTAGCGGTATGTCTTTAAAGAGTCTTGGCACTGAAAATCTTCTTAACTTCATCGTTGATAGCTGCCCATCTCCAGTAACAAGCAGAGTTCTTCCTGCTGTAAAATATGGCACAGACGAAGCTGTTGAATTAAAGAATGATCCAAACGGGCCACAAGCCGGTTTCATTTTCAAGAAAATCAATGAACAAACTGGCGATATGCTTTTAATGCGTGTTTTAAGTGGCACTTTCTCTACAGGTGTTGATATTTATAATCCACAAGCCGAAAGCTCTGAAAGATTCAGCAGTTTCTCTACTCTTCGTGGTAAAACCAAAATTGATGTAGAAAAAGCTGTAGCTGGCGATATAGTAGCTTTGGTTAAACCAAAATGCACTACATTCGGTCAGACTCTCTGCTCTGAAAGCAACCCAATACAGATAAAAGTTCCTGCACTTCCACAGCCAATGCTTCAATATGCTGTTTCTCCAAAAACAAAAGCTGACCAGGAAAAAATGGGTATCGGTCTTAATACACTCTGTGCTGATGACGGCGTTCTTACTTACAAATTCGAACCTGAACTTGGCCAAGGTATTATTTCTGGTATTGGTGACACTCATATCGATGTTGCTATTAGCAGACTTAAAACCAGATGGAATGTTGAAGTTGATATTTCTAAGCCCAAGATTGCTTATCGTGAAACAATCAAAGGTACTTCAAGAGTTCAAGGTAAACACAAAAAACAGTCTGGTGGTAAAGGTCAGTATGGTGATGTTTGGGTTAAATTTGAACCCAATAAGGGTAATGGCTACGAATTTATAGATGCAATCGTTGGTGGTGTTGTTCCTAAGAACTTCATACCAGCAGTTGACAAAGGTTTGCAGGAATATAGCCAGCGTGGTGTTATTGCTGGATTCCCAACTATTGACTTTAAAGCAACATTAGATTTCGGTTCTTACCATGATGTTGACTCTAACGAAATGTCATTCAAGCTTGCAGCTGGTCTTGCTTTTAAGAAAGGTATAGCAGAAGCTAAACCTGTATTACTTGAACCAGTTTATGAAGTCGCTGTAACAGTTCCTGAAATACATGGGCGATATTATGGGTGACATGAACAAACGTCGTGGTAAAGTTCTTGGTATGGATCCAATAGAAGGTGGAAAACAAGTTATTAGAGCAACTGTTCCACAGGCTGAAATGTATAAATATGCTACAGATTTGAAGTCTATGACTCAATCTAAGGGTGAATTTACAATGAAATTCTCTTCTTATGAAGAAGTTCCAGCTAACGTAACCGAACAGGTTGCTAAAGAATATAAAACTGCTGACGAAGCTGAAGACTAATTATCTTAACTTTCTTTCTAGACCAAATAAAAAAGGCACTGTGTTTTCACGGTGCTTTTTTATTTGTCTAGATTTTATTATTCAATAAAAAAAGAAGTGCCAAAGCAAAGTAGACACTATTTTTTTATAATAAAATCTATATAAAAAACCTGGTTCGCATTTTTGCGAACCAGGTTTTTTATATCTTTATAAGTTATTTAACGATAAATTATAAACCAGCTTTTAGAAGAGACTGATAAAGTTCCATGTTTTCTTCATACTTCTTAAAAGCAGCTTTTGCACCTTGTGCATCACCTTTTGAAGTGCATGCAACATATTCGTTATAAGCTTCCATGTAATTATTATAAGCAGTCTGAGAATCTATTTGTTTTTTGGTTGTAGAAGTAGTTGTTGTTGTGGTGTTTGAGTATTTTTCGTTAATACTATCAATATATGCAGTTATTTCAGCATTTTCAGCTTTTGCAGTTTCTTCATCTAAATCACTTTTCTTTACAAAAACCGAAGAACCTTTAATCTTTTTTATTAGAGCATCAATACCCTTAACAAGTAATCTGGAAACAATACCGCCACCAAGAATACCTATTGCTAGCATTGGGAGTCCCATTCCAGCACACAAGAAACCGCCTGCTACAGCACCTGCTACAGTAGCAAAATTAGCAACACTTGAAGTTGTCCATTTAAGAACTTTTTTTGATATAAAATATCCGGCAACTCCGCCTATAGCCATTCCAAGAGGTCCACCGCCTACTGCAGCTCCAAGAACAGCACCCATTGCACCACCAGCTAAACCACCGACACTTATAAATAGTGACTTTGCTATATTACCCACACTACTAAGTATGCCAGCATTAGCAACATTTTTTTGTGGAGCAACAGCCATCCACATAGAGAAAATCATTGAGAGTATCAAAAGGATAGATAAACTCTGTCGTCTGTTATAGGCCATAGAAAACATAATCAGACCTCCTGCTTATAAACTTATGAAAAATAACTTATACAATTATTAATATTATTATATTAATAAATAAGCCACACCGCAAGTGTTTATATTAACTTTTTTTGTACACTCTTACGATGTGGCTAATTATTAAACCTTTATAATTATTTGTTGATTAGAAAATCTTCAATTTCATCTAACTTCAAACTAACATCATGAGTAATAAGATCTCTGTTAAATCTTGAATAGGCAAGTTCTATACCATGATCTTGAAGTCCTAAAGTCCAAACTCCACCATTGAAAGTACCTTTTTTCATAACTTCTACTGCTTTTACTAAAGCTATATCAATTCTCTTAACAACACTAGCACAAACCTTACCAGGTGCAATTCTACTTTGATCGGAATCAACACCAATAACATAAAAATCACTATGGCGAGCAGCTGCTATAAGACCAAGGCCACTCTTACCTGCAGCGTGATAAATAACATCTGCGCCGGACTGATGAAGTTCTGTTCCTACTTTTTCAGCTTCATTTACCATATCAAAGGCTTCTGGAGTCTTACCCAAGTATTTAGAAACAAATTTAACATTTGGATTAACAAATGTCGCTCCACTTCTAAAACCTTTTTCAAATCCTGCAATAACAGGAGAATACATACCACCCATGAAACCGACACAACCATTTTTACTTATCATTGAAGCAAAAGCTCCTGCGAAAAAAGAACCCTGTTCTTCATCAAATAAAATTGAAAGAACATTTGGTTCTGAAACCACAGAATCTATTAAAACTATTTTTGAATCAGGATATTCGTTAGCAACATGTCTAACTGCTTCATTTGCAAAAACACCAACAGCACAAACCATATCCAGTTTTCTTTTGCAAAAATATCTTAAAGCAGGTTCTATACCACTTATTGAACCTGGATCAACTACTTCTACTAATGCTCCTTCTTTTCTAAGAAGAGTAACACCTTCATATGCTGCATCGTTAAAGGATTGATCTCCTAATCCACCAGTAGACAAAACAATACCAATAGTAAGAGGTGCTGCCTGAACAGCCCCAGCCAAAAAGGTAACAAACAATGCGATTGCAAATAACAATCTAAATTTCATTTCGATCGCTCCAGAATAATAGTCTTTTTTAAATTTTATTCAAGTTAATACTTATCAGTTTACAACATTAAGAAATAAATGACAAATTATAATAAATATTTAATATTTTTTTAAGAAAAATAAAAAAAATATTTGACAATAAATTACTAATTTGGTAATATAATCACCTCGCTAAGGCGAGAGGGTTTCAAAAAGGAACCCGAGTTATTTGAGAATAAGATCAAAAGACTTTGAATATGACGCCAAGCGGGTCATTACGAAGCGGAAGCGAAGTAATGATACCTGTTAATGACAGCATCGAAGAACGTTTGATTTTGAAAAAGGTCAGACGCTTCATAAAGTAATTAGCTCTTGAAAAAGAGATAATAATAATTTTTATGGAGAGTTTGATTCTGGCTCAGGACTAACGCTGGCGGCGTGCCTAACACATGCAAGTCGGACGAATTTTTCTTTGTAGCAATATAGAGAAAGATTAGTGGCGCACGGGTGAGTAACACATAGACGATCTGCCTTTCAGACAGGGACAACTCAGGGAAACTTGAGCTAATACCGGATAAGACCCCATGAAGGGATTCACGTGATCAAAGGGGGGAGCAATCTCCCGCTGGAAGATGAGTCTATGTCCTATCAGCTAGTTGGTGGGGTAAGGGCCTACCAAGGCGAAGACGGGTAGCCGGCCTGAGAGGGTGAACGGCCACACTGGAACTGAGACACGGTCCAGACTCCTACGGGAGGCAGCAGTGAGGAATTTTCCGCAATGGGCGCAAGCCTGACGGAGCGACGCCGCGTGAGGGATGAAGGTTTTCGGATCGTAAACCTCTTTTACTAAGGAGAAAGGCATCTATGCGAACAACATAGATGTTTGATAGTACTTGATGAATAAGCCCCGGCTAACTACGTGCCAGCAGCCGCGGTAATACGTAGGGGGCGAGCGTTGTCCGGAGTTACTGGGCGTAAAGCGCGTGTAGGCGGTTGTTTAAGTCAGGTGTGAAATGCTAAGGCTCAACCTTGGAACTGCGCCTGAAACTGAATAACTGGAGTCTTGGAGGGGCAGCCGGAATTCCTGGTGTAACGGTGAAATGTGTAGATATCAGGAGGAACACCTGTGGCGAAAGCGGGCTGCTGGACAATGACTGACGCTGAGACGCGAAAGCGTGGGTAGCAAACAGGATTAGATACCCTGGTAGTCCACGCCGTAAACGATGAGAGCTAGCTGTAGGCGGTATCGACTCCGTCTGTGGCGCAGCCAACGCATTAAGCTCTCCGCCTGGGGAGTACGGTCGCAAGATTAAAACTCAAAGAAATTGACGGGGGCCCGCACAAGCGGTGGAGTATGTGGTTTAATTCGATGATACGCGAGAAACCTTACCTGGTCTTGACATCTCTGGAAGCTTTAAGAGATTAGAGAGTGCCTGCTTGCAGGAGCCAGAAGACAGGTGGTGCATGGTTGTCGTCAGCTCGTGTCGTGAGATGTTGGGTTAAGTCCCGCAACGAGCGCAACCCTTATTGCTAGTTACCAGCACGTTATGGTGGGCACTCTAGCGATACTGCCGGTGACAAACCGGAGGAAGGTGGGGATGACGTCAAATCATCACGCCCCTTACGACCAGGGCGACACACGTACTACAATGCCCGGCACAACGAGCTGCAACACTGCGAAGTGAAGCAAATCTCTCAAATCCGGGCCAAGTTCAGATCGGAGACTGCAATTCGTCTCCGTGAAGCTGGAATCGCTAGTAAACGCATATCAGCATGATGCGTTGAATACGTTCTCGGGCCTTGTACACACCGCCCGTCACACCATGGAAGTCAGTAACACCCGAAGCCGGTGAGCTAACTTAACGAGGCAGCTGTCGAAGGTGGGATTGATGACTGGGGTGAAGTCGTAACAAGGTAACCGTTGGAGAACCAGCGGTTGGATCACCTCCTTTCTATGGAGAACATG
>CAJOND010000023.1 GCA_905236675.1 Candidatus Rifleibacteriota bacterium
AACATCTTCAACAACAAAAGACTCTTCCAATAACAAGTTTTCTCATACTATCTATATAAAATCTTATAAGAAAAACAATATTTCTGTTAGTGGGAATACTGCAACCTATACTTTTGATCTTAATCTTAAAGGAATTTCTACAAAAAATTTCCCAGACAATTTCAGAATTAAAACTATTTTAAAAGACTCCAACGAAACAGAGTTTACTTCAGAAGGAGCCATAAAACTTACAGTTCAAGCAAAGTCTGAAGAAACACCAGTATATAAGAGCTATACAATTTCATACAATTTAGATGGCGGAACTCTTTCTAAGACAAATCCAACTAAATACGACACATCTTCTGCTACTATAACTTTAAATACACCAACAAAGGAAGCTTATAAATTTTTAGGTTGGACAGGCAGTAATGGCAATACTCCACAAACTAAGGTTACTATTGCAAAAGGCTCTACTGGTAACAAAACATATACAGCTAATTGGACAACAACTTTACATGAAGGTAGTGGAACCTCAAATGACCCATTTATTGTCGCAACTGCAGAAGATTTGAATAATTTAAGATATGTAAATAATGGAAGCTATTTTAAACAAATAAATGATATTGATTTAAGTGCTTATGGAAAATCCTATGATAATGGGAAAGGTTGGTTGCCTATTCCTTCAGCTCAAAAAGAAAGCGAATGTGAAAACGAAAACGATTATACTTGGAATGGTTTCTATGATGGAAACAATAAGAGGATTAAAAATCTATATATTAATAGAGATTGCAAAAATGTTGGTTTATTTAATTGTATTAAAGGGAGTGTAAAGAATTTAGGAGTAGAAATATCTGATTATGGAATAAAAGGAGAAAACGGAGCGGGTATCGCTTATAGCATTTCCAATTATAATAATTATAATATAACAATTAACAATTGTTGGGTTAGCGGAAATAGTAAAATAATTTGTAATGGAAATTATTGTGCAGGTCTATTCTGTATTCTTGATACTAGTTTAAAAGATTGCTACGCAAATGTTAACCTAGAAGGTAGTGATTATGCTGGCGGCATAATTGCGATGAGAAAACGCAACGCGCACATTTCAGATTGTTATTCTCTTGGCATTATAAAAGGGAGATTAACAGGTGGATTGATAGCTGATAGTGAAGCTGGAATCATCTCAAATTCATACTCAAATGCCAGAATAATCGGCTCAAGATGTGGAGGCTTGGTCGGTAACGGTCAAGGAATCATTGAAAACTGCTATTTTACAGGTTCAATCACTGGTTATGAATACTGTGGTGGTCTTGCAGGTATCCATAGCGGACCTGTTAGTAATAGTTATTCAACTGCTAATATAATAGCAAGTGGTAGCTATATTGGAGGGTTAATTGGATATATGAGTTATTATGATTTTAGTATTGATACTTGTTATACAACAGGTAATATATTAGCAAGTGGAAGTTATGTAGGCGGTTTGTTTGGAAAATTAGATGTTGGGCATTATTCAGGGCCTCCTTCTTATGTTAATAATAGTTATTCAACAGGAAATATAACATCGAACGGGGACTATGTGGGAGGTTTAATTGGGCAAAGCAATAGTTCTAGTTCAACTTATGGAGAATATGATTTAACTTTTATTAATTGTTATTCTAAGGGTAAAGTCAACGGAAATAGCTACATCGGCGGATTAATAGGAGAACTATCAGGAGCTTTAATAAAATCATGTTTTTCAACTGGTAATGTAAATGGAACTGGAGCTGTTGGAGGATTAATTGGTTATAGCAGTGGAAGTATTGGTAAAATTTATTTAAAAAACTGTTATGCTAAAAATGAAGTCATAGGAGATGATGGAAATAGTGTGGGTGGTTTTATTGGAAAATCAGATAATACTAATATTTTGAATTGTTATTCTTTCGGAAATGTTTCTGGGAAATCTAATATTAGTGGTTTTATAGGTTATTATTATACTAATAAAGGTAGTAATGATAGTAGTATTTATGCTGGAAGTTTAACAAATTGCTTCTCAATTGCTAATACTATTCAATCTGAATATAATATAGCAAGAATAATAAATATTCATCCTGATTCTAAACAACCTACTATCACTAACTGTTATGCAAGCAAAGATATGACTCTAAATCTTGATAAATGGTCTAATCAGCCTGGGTTAGAAAACCCACTGCCAGAAACAGTCGCTTTAGACGGTAAAGATGGTGCAAACTTACCAGACAATCCCAACTGGAAGAATCAAATTTTTAAAGATGGATACGATGACGGTGAAACTTTTGACACTATTTGGGAAATAGGTTCGTCTGGCTTACCGATATTAAAGAATATACCTGGCAACCCACAACAGTAAAATAAAAAAGGCTTTGGGAAATCCAAAGCCCTTTTTATTACATGTTGTTGGTAATTGTTGTTTTTATTGTCAGCAATATTGATTATAAGTTATAATTATTCAAACAAGAAAATTATAGGCTTGATTTATGGCTGACGAAAAGAACAAACCCCAAGTAAAATATGATGATGTGGCTGTAGCCATAAAATATGCTTTTGGCAAAAAAGGCGAGGTTCCTAAAGTTGTAGCTTCTGGTCGTGGTTTGATGGCTAAGAAGATTATTGATATTGCAAAAGAAAACGATGTACCCTTAAAAGAGAATAAACCTCTTGCAGAATCTTTGTCAAAAGTGCCTGTAGGGGTTGAAATTCCAGATGAACTTTGGGGAGCTATGGCTGAAATATTGGCTCAGGTTTATTCCTTAGACAAGAATAGAGGCGAATATGGGAGAAGTTGATAAACAAAAGAAGGAATTGGGACATAAAGGGGAAGAAATAGCTTTACAGTTTTTAAAAGAAAAAAGCTATGAATTAGTTGCAAGAAATTATAGATGTCATAACTTTGGTGAATTAGATCTGGTGATGCGTGATGGCAAATATCTTGTTTTTGTGGAAGTTAGAACCAAGAAAAATACTATTCACGGTACACCTGTCGAAACTGTTGATTATGCAAAACGCCGACAGATAGAGAAGATGGCTAGACTTTATATCACTAAAGAAAAGGTTCCAGAAGATACTTATTGTCGATTCGATGTCGTAGGTATAGTTCTTTCTGGTAATGGAGAGCCTCAAATAGAACATATACAGGATGCTTTTATCATAGGAGACTAGTTCCTGATTATTCAAGCAAAGCTTGGCTCAGATCAAAAGCATTAATTTTAGCCTTTACCTCTTCCCCCCATTTTCTCCTTTTCATTTTTTTATTAATTTATTATAATAAAAGGTAAATATATGAAAGGAGTTCTGAATGAAAGTTTTTACTAAGTCTTTTTTAGTTATTTTTCTTTTTTTCACTTTATTCTCAACAAACAAACTCCAGGCTAATTCATTGTTAGGTGATTCTTTCTCAGCAATTGGAGACGGTTCGTCAGAAGAAATAGAAGATGAAATAATGGATTCTCAGGTATATACTTCTGTCGATGAAGTTACAGATAATAATGCAGATATAGTTCAAGTTCCAGATGAACAAGACAACAATGACGATGACGACGATGATGATGATGGTGATGATGAAGCAAGTGAAGAAGACTCCAAAATTGAAGAAGCTTTAATAGAAGCTGAGGATCAAGAAGAATCAGCTGATAATCAAGAAGAAATTGCTGATAATCAAGAAGAATCAACTGATAATCAAGAAGAAATTGCTGATAATTCAGATGACAGTATTTATGAAGCTGAAGACAACGATGTTGTTCAGATTAGCGGAATCGAAGCAGATTCAGATACAACTCTAGGAGTAGATGCAACAAGCGATTTTTCTTATTATTATAAGTTCCAGCCTACTATTATTGATAAATCACTTAATACTAAGGATGTTTGTTTTTCCAATCAGTTTAAAATCATAGAAGGAATACGAAAATACAATAAGAATAATAAAACTAAAATGACCTCTCTTGATCTGAAGGTTCTGAAAAATAAAAATGCTTATATGAGCCCCATTGATCTACCTACAGAAAAATGTGAATATGCTACCGAAGGTGACGTTACAAATGGTGGCTATGTTTACTGTAAATATCATGGTTGTGAAGGACGAGACAAATGTTTGGAAACCTTGAGAATTCTTACCAAGGCCGTAAATGACTACAATGCCTCCCACGATGCCAATGACAGATTGTCTGAATTTGACGATTCGGATATCGGCAAGCTTATTAGCTCTAAATGCCTTGCTGAACAGCCAAGTATCGGGAAAAACTGTTCCTATACAAGCTTTGGAGATTTAAATGAAGGCGGTAAGATTTACTGCGAACGTCATGGTGAAATTGATATTTCTATACCTGAAGAAGAATCAGATATTCAGGAAATTGCTGATGGAAAAACCACAGACGACAATAAAACCGATACTTTAGAACAAATAGCAAGTTCAACAAATGTTGAATTAGGTAAGTTATTAACTGCTGAAGATATAGAATTAAATTCTATTGCTTCAAGAATCAGAAAGAAAATAAACAAAAACTATTATATATGTCAGAGTTTCTGTACTGATGGTAAATATTGGTATGTTGCTTTTACAACAAAATCTAAATTACTTGCAAATAATAAACATGATTTTGCTAATCAGAAAACCCTTCTTTTAAAATTTAAAAGAAATGAGCAGAAATCAAAGGCTCCAAAACTTATTGCAAAAAGGAAAATGGGGAAAATCGGTCATTGTAATTCTATGACTTATAATGACAAGACAAAAACTATATTAATAGCACCATCTTGCATAAAAGATGGAATGACTATGCCATTACGTCAGATTGATGTTAAAACATTTTTTAATGAAAAGAAATTAAAAACATCTTCAAAGGGGAAAGCCATATTCCTGAAGATAGAAGATGGGCTAACTGAAGTTAGAAGTCCTGATACAAAATATCAATCTATTGTTTATGACTCCAAAAATGACCAATATATAGCAAAAATCAGTGTAGCTTCTACCACTGGCAGATTGTGTTACTTAGGGTATTTTGATGCTGATTTCAAACTTAAAAAGGCAAATATAATTAATAATTTGGATTTCAAGATAAAAAAAGAATTTGTTGCTCAAAGTATAACAACAGATGGGACTAATATTTTCAGTTTATGCAACGATAAGATATCATCAACAAGAGTTAACTATATAATTCCATTTGATATGGAAGGAAACAGAGTAGGTCAGATTATTGTCCTCAAGAACAAACCTTCAAACAAGAAGAAAGTAATGCAGCATATGATTTACTCTGATGGCGAATACTACATAGCCTCAAATGGAAATGGTAAATTTATTGTTGATAGGGTTTATCTTAAAGAAGAAAAAGACGATGATGATGATGATTCCAGCAAGGAAAAAGAAGATAATTCTACTGATGGTAACAAACTTGTAACACTTACAAAGTTTGATACGACTGGTAAGAAAGGGTATTCTAAACCATTCTTTAAATCCTTGACAGTGCCAGCTAAATATGTTGCATCAAAAACTCATGTTGAACAGATGTGGTATGCAGCAAAACTGAAAAAGAGTGTTAAAGGTTTATCCAAAGGTGATAAAATACTGGTTATTAGAAAGAGTAAAGGCTTATGTATAATCCAGAAAGGGAATGACAAAGGGAAAGTAATTAAACTTTCTAAAAAAGATTACGATCTCTGTCAACAAATTACAAACTGCAGAGTAGTTTACTCTAAAGAAACAGTTGAAAAGTTCATGAATGATCATAAAGTAACAAGCAAAACTAATTATGCAATCTGGATTAATAAACATATACAGCATGCTTTCTACTTTAAAAAGAAAGGCGGGAAATGGGTTCTTTACGAAGATAGTCCTTTTAAGAAAGGAGTCAAGGTTAGCACAGGCAGCTATAAGAATTCAACAAGATGTGATACTGGCTATTCTATTAACCATTGTGAAATATTTAACCATGACGATGGTTTCCAAGGTATAAAAAGATATATGCACTATTCTTCACCAGGGGGAAATGGATTGCATGGCACTACCGGCACTGGTAAACCTCTTTCACATGGATGTGTCAGATTCGATACTAAAATAAGAGACTACATCTGGGAAAAGATTCCTCTTCATACAAGGGTTATTTTACACTAGAATCAATCTGCTGTCACATCAAACGATGATACAATCATAGTTTGATGTGATAGTAATTTGTTGTTTTGGATAAGAAAACCACGCGATATTCGCGTGGTTTTTTATTTAAAATAAACCCAAATAATATTCTAACTCAAAAAGTTTTTTTTGAGTTAGAATGTTATTCTTTCGTCCGTTCGTGTTTGCGAAACCATTAGTTTTTGCATGCTGAAACTGGCAACGGTTTTATTAGCATTATCTGCATTCACTTCTATTTCAATGAACATAATATCTTTATTAAATTCATATTTGTTATTATCTGTATGATCGTCACCAGGTCTCTCTAAGTGAGTAAAGAATAGTTTTACCTTGTGTCCTTTTGCAAAAACTTGAGATTCCTGGATTTTTCCATTGTAAACAACTTTTCTTTCTATTCCAGTTCCATCACTTCCTGGTTGATAATTAACAGTTGCACTTCTTGATGGGGAGCGTTCGTAATACAGTTCCCAATGACCTTCTAAGGCTTTTTGTTTATTAATAGGTGAAATAATCTTGGTTGATCTTTGAAAATCATATTCTATCTGGGATAACAAAATCATGCCCGAATCCATATTTGCCTGATGACTCATACCTTTGATGGAATCTTTAAACCCACTAGCCAAAAGATTCATCAAGCCAGCAACGATAATTCCAAAAATGGCAAGGGCAATGATAATTTCAACAACTGTAAAGGCTTTTCTATGAATTTCTTTCATTTTTTTCATTTGATAAAACTACTAATCAAGCTTTTCATTGAAATACTCTTTTCTCTTTCTCCTGGCTGTTGCCAAGAAACTTTAACTGTAACCAGTTTATACCTGTAAGGCCAACTACTATCTTTTATAGCAATATCTTTTACAGTTAAAGTTCTTTTAAAGATTTTCTCGTTCATTTTAACGTCAATCTGGCTCAATCCCAAATCAGTTTTAACTGCTTCTAAAAATGTTTTTCCAGTATCTGATTCTGTATCAATTTCTGTGAGAGACTCTTTTAGAATTGGGTGAGTAAAAGGGAGAGCATTACAATAAGCTATATAGTTAGAAGCATATGTTTGAGCCAGAATTTCGTATTTATTCAGCATTGTAGTTCTGTTCCCTTTTTTCTGTAATGTGAAAACAGGTATCAGAAAAATAACGATTAATACACAGGCTATCATTACTTCTACAAGCGATAAACCTTTTCTTTTTATATCTTTTTTAAAAAAAATGCTCATCAATCCGATAACCTCGGTTCATCTTCTAATGAATACATAAGCATATCACGTTCAGATCGGCTACTGTCTGTATTGTCATTACAAAAAGGCAGAGCTGCAAGATTAGGATTATACACAAGCTTAAGTCCACGTCCTATTTTACTCAAACCGCTTTCTTTCCCATCTATTTCTTTCATTGCCACATTACCTTTAATCTCTAGATTGGGTTCACTACCTTCAAGTATGAGTTGCCCACCTCCTGCAATTAAAGAAGCATCTACATGATGAACATTTGGAGCAATAATTATACTTCCTTTAAGAGCCAGTAATGTAAGATGACCAGTTCTTTCCACTATATCGTCTTTAATTATTATATTGGCATTTCCTTCATTCATGGGTTCAATAACCAAACCACCCTGTCCATCAACAGAAGAAATAGCAGGTATTTCTACTGGATTAGCACCCTTGTTCTTTATATAACCCCAACCCTCCAATACTAAGCTTCCATTTTCCTTAAGATATCCATATTTTTTTAAAAAATCTGAAATATTTTCGTTTTCATTAAGTTCATAAAACCAGGAACATCTTTCCTTTATTGCTTTTTTTTCTAAAAATACATCAATATCTTCCAAGCTTTTGTCAGGATAAATCCTGCTATAAATTCCAGGTATGCTGTTAAACACAGACCCATTGTTCGAGTTGCTACTTAACCCATTTGGGACAGTGCAGAGTTCTGTTATTTTTTGTTCTGTAAAGTGTTGTTTAAGAGGGTTCACCACTGCGTTTCCAGTGCAGTAATTTAGCAGACCTAAGTTATAGTTGTACATTGTTAATTGGGTGGCAAATTCTTTGTTATATTTGTCCTGAGTGAGTGGAACGCCTACGTTTTCCTTGTAACAGGCATATAGATGGTCTATTTCGTAGTTGCCTTCACCTGCACCACTGTCATTATCATCGTCTTCATTAGCATCTTCTATTGCCAATTCAAATTCTCTACTATCTTCTATATACTCAAGTTCATCTCTTTCATAAATCCCTGAGGAAATAGGGCTATCAAATAATATAAATTCTCTTATAGAACCAACCATAGAATTCACATAGCCTAATACAACAGTTGGTGATTCTAAGTCATCGATTCCATAAAGCTTAAAAATGGAATTTCTTTTTGTCTGTTTCTGGCAAGCTTGAGAAAAACGGTCACGATAATGCTTAAATTTCTTGTTATCCTCAGCATTATCATCATTATCCCACAAGCCCATGTCGGCTTGCATTACAAAACCATTTTCGCCTAATTTTTTAAATATCTTCCAATAGCCTGCACCATTGGTTTGATTCTTATAAAGATGAAAACCTTCACCATAATACCTGTTTGAGTATGTAACATCACCAACTAGACCCAATCCTAATATAATTGGCTTTGAAGGAGTACCACCACCAAGATAAACAAAACCTGTCTGATAGTTAACAAAAGTGTTAAAATCTCTTGCGGACTTGTTTAACGGACCATTATCTAAAACCCAGGGTCTGGTTAGTTCCCCTTCTTTAAGCAAACCATTGCAATTTGTTTTTATTACATTAAACCTTTGATTGCTGGCTTCGTTATTCATTCCTAATGCAGAACCAATATAAAGATTAAACTTAGATAAAACAGGAACAATATTAGAACAAACCTTAACCTTAGAAGAAAATCTATAGCTTTCTTTTGCTAACTCAGAAGCTTTTTTCCCAGGAATCATATAATGTACATCAAAACAGATGTGAAGATAGCCTTCTTTTTCTCTAGGAAAAAAATGTTCCCCATTAATTGTTAAAGGCTTAGGATGAAATTCACTCTTTCGAAGCTCAATGTGCAAATCTTTTATTTCTAATCCTCTAAGACCTAATTTATTGTCTTCTGTTTCTGTGTATTCTTTAATGAGATAATCCAAAATCCCTTCTGACTCGACTTTAAGTTTCTCATTTATAATTTCATACAAGCTTTCGCCAGTGCTTGGAACCCGTGACTCCGATTTCATCATACTGAATGGAACAGAGAGTATATCATGGAGTTCCATGCTGAGGGGATTTTCCCCATTTCTTTGAGGTAATATGGATTTAATATATTGAGAGGTTACAAAGGCTACCGATGAAGCAAATTTCTGAGCAAGCAATTTTTCCCCGACGAGATTAGCGGTATATGTACTTTTTACGCTAGATTGAAAGAATGAAGCCATCATAACCATCAGAGCAATAAATATTCCAATAACAATAACGATAGAATTTCCTCTTTTATTCTTCATTTTGTAAATAATACTTTCTATTTTCGACATCTAAATACTATTCAATCACTGCTACTCGTAATTATATATTGTCATAAGACTTTATGTTTTGCTGAAAGACAGATTTAATCAAGGTTAGTTTCACCAGATTCATCAGAACTAGATGAGTCCATATTATTAGAATCAGAGGTTCCATCAGAGTTAGTGCCTGAACCATTTTCACTTTCATCTTCATTGTCATTTTCATTTGCAAGTGGCATGGAAAGAGCATCAAAGCCTTCTATCACATCAACGGGTTCGAAATCATCTGGAGAAGACTCAACACTTGAAATAATAGATTCATCTATAATAATAGACTTATCAGAAGAATTTATAATATTCTTATTGGTTGGGAAAGTTAACATTAGCCGACCGAGACTCTCGTCTAAATCTCTATCAAGTTCTCTTGACTGTTCCTTTGTAAGGTTAACATTATCATAGTAGCCATCTGTAACCTGTACCTTTTTTGAAGTGACCCAACCTACCTTTTTTCCATTGGAAACTTTATACCATTTCTTTTTTTTGGATACCTTTTTTATTTTAAGCTTTGTATTTTTTTTAAAGACATAATTAACCTTTGATTTTTTCTTAGGCTTTCTTCTAACATTTACCTTTTTTATTACAAATCCTTTAGTAGGAACATATCCTGCCAGTAAATAGTTAGGTAAAGAAAATAAAAAAAACAATATTAGAAGGTAAAATAATTTTTTCATTGTTTTACTCCAAATATCAGCTAGAAGAAGATAAAAAAACAAATGGTTATAGATAAAATTTCCCTATTAAATTATATCATAAATTAATGCAGAGAACAATTCAAAATAAGATTCCAAAGTGATGGTAGTAGTGGTTGATGCTTGCCCAAAGATTCTATATCTAGTATTTTGAATGATACCTATTGTAGATTCGATGTAGTAGGTATAGTTCTTTCTGATAATGGAGAGCCTCAAATAGAACATATACAGGATGCTTTTATCATAGGAGACTAGTTCCTGATTATTCAAAGAAAGCTTAGCACAGTTGCTTGATTAGAAAAAAACTTTATTATATAATCATGCAACCCCAAAATTGGAGAAATAAAAATGCGTATCCTTCTTACTGGTGGAACTGGTTATATTGGTAGTCATACTGCTGTAGAACTTCTTCAGACTGGACATGAAGTTGTTATTATTGATAATCTGTATAATAGTAAAATATCTGTTTTAGACAGAATCGAAAAAATAACGGGAAAACGCCCCAAATTTCATCAAGGCGATATTTTGAATACTAAACTCCTAACCCAAATTCTTACTGATGAAAAAATAGAAGCAGTAATTCACTTTGCAGGCCTTAAAGCAGTTGGTGAATCCGTTGCAAAACCTTTATTTTATTATAAAAACAATATAGCAGGAACAATTAGTCTTTGCGAAGCAATGATTGAAAGCAAAGTAAGAAACTTAGTATTCAGTTCTTCTTCTACTGTTTATGGAGATCCAGCTGAAGTTCCTATAAAAGAAACCTTTCCTACCGGAGGAACCACTAATCCTTACGGAACCTCAAAATATGTCATTGAACTCATTCTAAAAGATTGGCAAAAAGCCTATCCAGAACAGAATATTGCATTATTACGTTATTTTAATCCAGTTGGTGCTCATAAAAGCGGTTTAATAGGAGAAGACCCAAATGGTATTCCAAATAATTTAATGCCTTTTATAACCCAAGTTGCTATTGGAAAAAGAGCTGAGCTAAGCATTTTTGGCAACGATTATCCAACTCATGACGGAACTGGTGTAAGAGATTACATTCACGTTGTTGATTTGGCAAAAGGTCATGTTAAAGCAATAGAAAAACTTAATAATAAAATTGGTATTGGTATTTGGAATCTTGGTACTGGTAAAGGTTATTCTGTATTAGATGTTGTCAAAGCTTTTGAAAAAGCCAGTGGAATTAAAATAAAATATAAAATAGCCCCTAGAAGGCCAGGTGATATTGCTGAATGTTATTGTGATCCATCTAAGGCGAACAAAGATTTAGATTGGAAAGCAGAAAACGGAATAGAAGAAATGTGCAAGGATTCATGGAAATGGCAGTCTATGAATCCTAATGGATATGAAAATAATTAGTAATTAACAATGAATAATGAGTAATAAAAGATAAAAATAAGTCTTAAGCAAAAAATACCCTTTTAAAAAGGGTATTTTTTTAGTTATATAAATGACTGTTTAATTTACTTAACTCATCATCTTCTTCTAGAACCTTTTGCAATCAGAATAAGTCTGAGAAGCTGTAAAACGCTAGAAATTAAAGCTGCTACATAAGTCATGGCAGCGGCGGAAAGGACCTTTTTGGCCGCCTGCAATTCGCCACCTACTAATATTGAATCCTTTTCTAATATTTCTAAGGCTCTGCTGGAAGCGTTAAATTCAACTGGCAAAGTTATTAACTGAAAGAACACAACAAAACAAAATAAAAAAACTCCTAATTGAGCTAATCCCGCCCAACTCATAGCAAGACCTGCTACAATCAAAGGAATTGAAACCATAGAGCCAAAATTAGCTGCTGGAACAGAAATAGAACGTAACTTTAAAGCAGTATACCCAACTTTATGCTGGATAGCATGACCACATTCATGGGCTGCAACTCCTAAAGCTGCTACAGAAGTCTGACCGTAAACAGAATCAGACAATCTTAAAACTTTTTCGGTTGGAGAATAATGATCGGTCAAATTTCCACTTATACGTTCAATTCTCACATCAAAAATACCAGCACTATTTAAAATTCTCTGTGCTATATCTTGTGAGGTAAATCCTTGTGAATTAGCAACATTGCTATAATTTTTAAATGTTCTTTGAACATTCCAGGATGCAATCATGCTTATAACTGCACCAATGAGCACTAATACATAAGTATAGTCCATATACATAATGATAACTCCTTAATTATTCTAGCGACAGTGACTGTTTACCAACAAACACGCCTCCAGAAGTGCCAACCCAGACTTTACGTCTTTCACCTGCTGCCCCTGGAGCCTGTGTAAGAGACGTTATTGTTTTGTAATTGCCTAATCCACTTCTGATTCTAGTCCAGCTAGAACCTCCATTAATTGATCTATAAAGCCCATCTTCACTTCCAGCCATAACATTTATTGTATTATTAGGGTCAACAATTATACAACGACAGTTAGTGTCTACTCCACCAAAAGAAAAAGAATTCCAAGTACCGCCATAATTGATAGAACGTGCCACACCATTTGTTGTTGCTGCCCATATAGTGTTTGTGTTAATAACATCAAGTGCAATAGCTAAAGGAACACCTGGAACAGGACCGTAATTCGGATAAGACAAATCATCATAAGTAAATACAGTACCACTCACTAAATCAATTCCAGTTGAACCTGTGAATATATCTGCACTAATATGCTTAGTCATGTTTGATGCAAGACTTGGGCAATAATAAACATTACCCGATGTTGTTCCAAAATACAAAGATTTGTTCATATTATCGTATCTGACCGAGCGAACAACAGAAGAAATAGGATTATTTTGCAACACATTACTATATGCCGTTTTTGATCTAGCTTCTGTTATTGGATCACCAGTCTCAGGATTATGACCTATAACGACATCTTCCGTTCTAGTTTCCTCAACTCTGTATTTTTGCTGTGTATAGATAAGTAATTTACAATCGATAATAGTCGTTATATTTGATTTAGATAAGGTAATTTCGTAAACTCCCTCATTACAACCTGCAAGAATCAAAGTTCTATCAGATGAATCTACTGCTGTGACAATAGAAGTTAAAGGAGATGACGGTAAAATTATATCATCACTATTTTTTACCAATGGTGTAGCATTATTTTGGGTTCCTGTTTCACTGTTAAAAGGAGGAACATAATAAATACCACCACCAGTACTGCAATATATATTACCTTTTGAATCCATAACGATGTCGTATATAAGATAACTTGCTGAATCTGATCTTGTTTTAGAGGATAAATTGGGAACTCCTTTCCAATTACCGCCTGAGGTATTTCCAATTTCATCAGAGAAAGTCGCAACCCAAAGACCATAATAACCAAACTGACTTTCTGCACCAGTACCAGCATAAACAACAAATGGGCTTCCAGAAGCTGTTGTCGGGTCAACAAAAACTTTACTTATAGGCATTGGTTCACCAGTATTTGTATCAACCATACCTTGACGTTTTGGAACCCAAAATTCGCTTAAACTAATTTCTACTTCTGCATAGGCGGAACTATCATAATTAGAAGTAGCTCTTACGGTAGCTTTATTTGCATCAAAAGTATTTGGAGCAGTATATTTACCATTACTATCTACGCTTCCATAAATATCGGACTCCGAGACTCCATTTACTGTCCAGGTTACAGAAGTATTGCCTATTACTTCTGGCGTAACAGTTGCATAAAACTGCAGTGAACCTACTTCAATAACTGTTGCAGCCGAGGCTATTTCGTTAGTTTTTTCTATATTATCAAATATTTTAACAACAACTTTTTCTGCCAATCTTATTGTTGCAGTACTTGAAGCTAGAGGATCTGCCACAGAGGTAGCCCTTATAATAATAGTGTCTGACGCAGAATCATCTAAAGAACTTGGTAATTTGCCAGGTCGTCTATATTGAACCTGATTATTGTTTAAAACAGTTAGAGTTCCTCTATCAGAATAAGTTTTTCCATCTGCTGACATAAAATCAGAACTATTAGCGTTTTTAAATTCCCATACTAACGATTCATCTGTTCCAGAAATCAGATAATCGAAACTGTCTATAGTAAACAGCATATCTTCTGCTATAGGCATTGCATCAGCTACTATTGGATTTATTACAATACCTATTGGAGGGTAGACAGAAATGTTCACAGATTTGCTTGCTCCATCAATTTCTGCTGTAACAGAAGCTTGTGTAATCTTAGTTGGAGTTGATGCATAAAAAGTTACAGAGTGCTTAGAAGTAGTAGTAGTATTTAATAGATTACTTGTAGAAGCCTGCTGTATTTGGACTAATTGACCAATTTATAGTATTGAGAGAAGTATTAGAAACATCAGCAGTAATAGTAACAGGAAAATTTCTTTGAGCAATATAAGAGGAAGGAGTGAGACTTATATTGGCTCCATCAGAAATAGTGCATTTTATTTTTCCTGTAACCGACGAACTATCATTTGCACAAAAACCTATGTCTACAGTAGTAACATCTTTAAAACTTCGTGGCACAGTATATGTAATTGTAGCTATACTGCCGTACTGAGCTACTTCCGCTTTACTTAAGCTTACCGTACCTACAGATGGAGTCGAAGTTAGTTTTATACCATTATTTGAATGAAATGTATAAATATTGAAACTAATACTGCTACCAGGAGCTATCTGTTTTGCTAAAGGCTCTATAGTGTAATTACCATTAGTCTGTAAATATGCAAGTTGTATAGATGGCTCCAATACTACAATAGAATCAGACTTCAAAGAAGGAATCAAAGGTGATGATGCTCTAATAGTAACTGTTTCTCCGCCATAAACTATATCTGGAGCTCTATATACCCCATCGGAGTCTATATTACCTGAACCGCTCGCAACCGACCATCTCACAGCACCAACTTCTGTTGGTTCAACATTGTTTAATATAGTTTTAAAAATCTGTTCCTGTCCTGCAGTTAAAATAACTCGTGTCGGAGTAGCAATCAATTCAGGTCCTTCAACAGTTAACTCTGTAGTCTGAGCATAGCTGATATTGCCTGCTTCATCTGCAAACAGTGCCCATACTTTATTATCACCTTGATGAACATTGCTTGTAGTTAATTCTATTGGAGAAAAAGGAGAATAAATTTCAGAGTATTCAGAAGAATCAGGAGGAGTAAGAGTCGCTATAGTAAAACAATAATAAGCTTTATAGGTGGAAGTATCGGTAATATCAAAATGCAAATATACAGGTAAATTCTCAATAAGAACAGAAGTTACTTCACCAGAAGTTGCACTGTCTGATTCTCTGACCGTTATAGTATTGCCAGTAGGAGCAACAGTATCTACTGTTATACCAGCAGAAACAGGACCGAATTCATTACCAGCAGAATCTTTGAATAAAGCATAAACAGTTTTTTCGCCATCTCCAGATGATAAAGTCCATTTCAAAGGAGTTTTAAAGACAGTCCAATCTTGATTAGCATCAGGAGCGGAGTCATTGGCAACTTTCATATGAGAAGGCGAAAAAGAATATAAAAATTTTAATTCTACAGCTGCAGTTGCTACAGCATTTGCACCATTATTAATCACTACTTCCACCGTAGGTGGAGTAGTACTATAACGGATTGAAGCCGTAAAAACCTCTTCTGGATCAGCCTTCCCACCTTTAAATTTACAATATAGATATTTTAAGCCTTCTTCTCCTGTAAGGTTCCAACTTCTAGAACTTGTATACATTTCCCAAAAAGCATTAGAAAAATTTTCATTATCTGAAATAATCATCTGGCTCGCACCAGGGTATAATACAAGAGTTAGTTTTACATTACTTTTATTTGTAAGGGATTCACCATCGTTTATCCATATTCCTAAATAACCCGATGATGAATATATAATAGAGTCGGATTCTACAGGTGATAAAGTCCCGTTTTTGCTTTTAAATTGAACATACAATCGCTTTATTCCAGAAGAAGTATTACTGAAAGTATGTGAATAGGTTGTTGAGTAAGCTATCCAATTAGCATCTTCTAATGAGTAATCCTCACTTATTCTCATCTGTTCACAATCTTCTGCGTTTAAATATAGTGTTACAGAACGATTTTTTGTTTCATAAGCTCCATTATTAATATTTACAGAAATATCAGAGCAACCAGCAAGACCAAGAGTATGAGCCGTCAGACCTTTCATAATAAATTGCTGACCATCGTCTCCGTTTAAATGAATAATTATCTCATATTCTGTTAAAAAATTAAGATTGGATATTGTTGTTTCATGTTTTGTTCTTGCAGATGTATCTATAGTTTTAGAATAAACATATCCACCCACAGAATTATAATCTACAGAAGCAATACAAGACTGGTTTGTTGTAAATTCAAGATGAAAAGAATTTGTGCCTATTTCGTCTATTACTACGTTGTTTATGGATAAAAGGGAAACAGAGCTAACTTCAGTAGCCCCCTGACCAGTAACCTGAATCAGTTTTGCAAAAATAACCTCGCTTTCACCAGAGATAGCCGAAAGATTATAAACGCCTGGTTCTATACCACTAAAAGAGTATTTTCCACTTGAATCAGTAGTAGTAACAGCAATCTGCTCACCTTGAATATTTGTCACTGTTACAGGTATATTTCCATAAATTTGTCTATCTTTAAAAAAAACTTTTCCTGATATTGATAATGGTGAATTAGGATTAATTATAGAACTACTACTATTTCCTCCTCCGCCGCCTAAGCCAAGGCAGCCATAGCCTAACAAAGCAAGACAGAAGCACATAAATAACACAGGCATGAATGCGGTTTTTGTTTGCTTATTTTTCATATTAATTTTTCTCTATCATAGCCATTAGTTATATTTAATTAAATCATAACGAAAAACAAAACATGACAAATGTTCAACTATTGCTGTTCCGTCTGACCGATTTCATTAATATTGTTTTCTTCATCAAAACTTGTTTTTATCAAAGAATTTTCAACTTCTTCTGTTCCCGAAACTTCTTCTTTTTCGGGTCCTTTTGCTTTATCGCCGTTAACAAGATAATTAAATAAATCATCAGAGGTTAATGACCATATATTCAGTATTCCAGAGAAATTGGCATGCATATAAACCCTAGTCTGCTGATTATCTGACTCTGTAGAACGAATATTGTAATCTTGAAAAAATTTCAGAAGAAGTCTAGCTTGCCCTTGAGTCTTATTCAAGAAATACGAATAATTATAGCATTGGAAAGGATAAGGTGAAGATCTATAAGAATAAACCTGACCTTTGTAATCTATTCCGCTTTGTCTATATAAGCCAATAAACCAGTTACTATAAAATTCATTAGTAAACAGCAAATTACTATGACCATTACCAGAATCATATATATTAGTATTTTTACTATCTAGACTTCTATACACATATAAGTATTGTAAAGGCAATTGTTGAGGCTTAACTTTTTCTTTATCAACCTTGCTTTGTTTATTAATTTCTTTTGTAGGCAATGGAGTAAGATAAGCATTAAAAGTTTTACTTAAATCCCAGAAAGAACCTGGCACATCAGGAGCAACCAGTTTCCCTTCTAAATAAAGAATCTGGTCTTTATCAGTAAAAGAAATCAACTTTATTGTATTTCTAGACTCTATACATTGAGCATAATCTTCAAGTACACTGCCAAAAGAATCACCAAACCTGTATCTATGTAAATTACATCCTCTAAAATCATAGTCATCAAAATGATATTGATTTCTAGTCTGCCCTTTTATTTCAACAAAAGCAAATGAGTTAGCATCTTCTGACCATATGAATTCACCAATCTCACCATCAACATTAACTAGATTAGGCTTAATACTATTGTTCTTAAAATCTATTAAATGAATTGATTTAGCAGAAACAAAAACAATTTTTTCACCATTAGGAGCCCAAACTGGCGTTGCATATAGATAATTGGACTTAAATACTTTTGTAAAGCCACCAACATCCATCATTTCCTTTTTTTCAGCATCAAAAATATAAGCTTGTCTTTCAAAAGTTTTTTCATCTAAAACGACACCAGCAAATATATTTTTTGTTGGAGACCATTCTCCACCGAGAGCAGTAATATTTGGATTATCATGGAAAGGCTCTATTATTTCCTTTGTTTCAAGATTAACAATTAAAGGGAACAAACCATCTGTTAGAAAAAGAAACTTTTCATCTGTTGAAACAGTCATGTATTGATACCAAATCTTTGCTTCTCCCATGAAGACACCGTTATCTTCAGGTTTTTCATTTAAAGACAAAGAAAATATTGTATTTGTTTTAGAACTTAATCTTGTCGTTAAAACTCTGTCTTTTAAAACAACATAAGAGGTATCTGGTTCATTACTTGGAACAGCAAGAGATATATTCTTAAAATATGCTGAATTAGTAAAACTGTTTTCTTTGCTTATATCCTGTTCTGGCAAGCTATACAAAGATTCTGAAGAATCGATTATGTGCTCCGTTTTTACGAAACCATATTCGGTAAGATACTTATTAACTTTATTCAAAAGATTACCAACACCTAAATCATTAATCTTAATGATTCTTGTCTGAGGTTCATCATTTTCTATAACAGCATCTGGAGCATAACTTATTCTAACAAAAGGATTTCCATTTAATCTTCCCAATTTTTTTAAATATAGAATATAACTTTGAAAAAGATTAATAAAATGGTTCATACGAGGAACATCAATATAGCTAGGATGTTTAGATTTATAGCTATTTCTGAATGGCTGATGATAAGAAAACTCTACATTGCTTGTATATAGGACAATAGCTGATTTATCTTCCTGAGCATTTAATTGAACATTTGAAAGAACAGAAATAAATAAGCAAAACAATAATATTAAAGAAAACTTTCTACTAATATGTTTATAACTCATAAAAAGCACCATCAATCTTTCTTCTGGGCTAAATGCTTATGTATCTCTTCCATTAAACCATCAACCAACTGATTGGAAGGCAAAGTTTTTATTACTTTGCCGTATCTGAAAACCAGACCGCTATCTTTACCGCCTGCAATACCGAAATCAGCTTGTTCTGCTTCCCCAGGACCATTTACAACACAACCCATAACAGCAACATGGATAGGAGCAGTAATCCCTTCAAGACGATCTCTGACTTGGTTAGCAATCTTTTGAAGAGGTATTTCGGTTCTTCCGCAAGTTGGACAGGAAACAATAGTTGGACCAGTAGATCTAAGACCTAAGGATTTTAATATTCTAATACCAGTTTTAACTTCTTCTGCCGAATCGCCTGTAAGAGAAACCCTTATCGTATCTCCAATACCCTGCATCAAGAGACTGCCTATTCCTATAGAAGACCTTACTATTCCTTCTTCTGGCAATCCTGATTCAGTTACTCCAAGATGCAAAGGATAGTCGCAAGAAGAAGCAACGATTTTAACAGCTTCTGTCATTGTCGCTAAATCAAAGGACTTGACAGCTATTTTAATCAAATCAAAGCCACATTTTTCTAACAAAGCAACTTCTTTTAAAGCAGATTCAGCCAAAGCTTTCCCTGTAACCCCACCGTATTTGGCTTTAAGTTCAGGATCCAAAGAACCTGCATTTACACCTACTCTAACAGGAATCTTATGGTCTTTTGCAGCGGCAATAACCTCTTTAATCTTTTCTTCACTTCTTATATTCCCTGGATTTAACCTTAAACCATGGACTCCACTTTCTATTGATTGCAAAGCAAGACGATGGTCAAAATGTATGTCAGCCATTACAGGAATAGGACTATTTAGACATATTTCCTTCAGAGCTTTTGCAGCTTCCATATCTGGAACAGCCAATCGAATAATATCACATCCTGCTATATGCAGACGCTTAATCTCATTTACTGTTGCCTTAGCATCTCTAGTATCTGTTTTTGTCATCGTCTGAACAGTAATTGGAGCATCACCGCCAACAGCAACTTTTCCTATAAATATTTTTTTGCTTTTCCTTCTGTCTATCATATATTCACACCTAAAAAATGGAGTTTAACGTAATTTCCAGTTTGGTTGTCTAATCCTGGTCATTGCAGGTTTTAAAGTTACAGATGTAGCAAGAGCAGCTTCTTCTTTCCCCTGTTTGAATTTTAAAACAACACGCATAAAAGTAATTCTAGATCTTTGCCATGTATCGTTAGAAACCAAATCATAAGGATAATATTTCCAACCCGTTACAGATTCTTCATCTTTTAACTCAAAATATGGCTTGAAAATATTCTCATCAATTTCATCAAAAGAAAGGAGTTTAGCAGGATTTTCTCTGTTTTCACTTCTCCAAAGAACATTTCTTTTAGGACTCCTTTCGACTTCGTATTCTACTGTCACAAGAGCATCTTCACCAGGATCCTGTATGTCTATGGTGTATTTATAAGTTCGTAATTTAATATAATCAGGTTTTATTTCGAGAACTTCTTTTGCATTCCTCAAATCCCTTATGATTATTTCCATCTTATTTCTAACTTCAGAAGTTAAAAGAATTTGTGTTGTTCCTTTATTAACGGTTGAAACACCTGTAGATTGCATCAAATAGAGAATTCCTGCAATTAAAACAGTTAAGGCCATTCCCATTAATAGTTCTACTAATGTAAAAGCTTTTCTAGTTTTTTCTATTTTCATTTATGCTTACCTATAAGAGTGCTTAACTCTGCGATTTTCTTATTTCTATCATCAAAAACAGATACAGTTATTTTTTTTATTTTAGGTGGCATTGCCGATTCGCTAATTTCTTTAACCTGAGTCACTCGTCTATATTTCGAATATTCATTTGGGTATAGTTCTAATTCTTTTAAATAACATTTAGGATATAATTCCTTAAGCTTTTTAAAAGTAGTCGATGATTCAGAATTTTTTAAAGATTCTTCTGAAAAAACATCAGAAAAATAGTTTATAAAATTATCTTCATTATAATAAGCATCATCATATTTTGCTCTGTCCTGAAAAACATCCCTGAAATTTTCATAATCAGATTTTATAATAAAAAATGGTAAAGCTTTAATTTCTTCTATTTTATCTCTTGCAAGATTTGAAGCTATGACAGAATCAGTATTCTGGTTACTGCCTTTTACTCCAAAAATAAACATATTGGTAAAAGGTAAAGCAATGATACCTATTATAAAAACAACTGTAAGGATTTCTATAAATGTAAATCCTTGTTTATTTATGAACTTTATAGGTTCAAAGAATAATCGGCCTGCTTTTTTATTGTTATTTTTCATATTTTATCAATTTTTGTAGATTTTATTAATTATATCATGATAGATAATATGTAGTTATAACATTAGGAGGATATGAATGTCTATTAACAATAACATCAATTTTATTATTATTTTTATTATTTTTTGTATAACATCTGTTGATGCCCATGCATTGTCAGTTCGTGTAGTTGAAGGGATTCCTTTAGCTAATTATGAAACTATGATCGAAGAAGGTTTAAGATTAGGAAATACTGAATTATTAAGAAAAGCATGGAATCACTATGAAAAAGCTATTAAATTTGATAATGATGACAATTTAGCGGCTTCTTCTTATCTTGAACTCGGCAAAATTTTTTTTTATCTCTCTCTGTTAGGAACTTCTACGGATGAAGATTTCTTTAAAGCTGAAGGCTATGCAAAAAAAATAATTAATAATATGCCTGAAGATTCTGATGCCCATAGAGCTTTAGGTCTAATATTTGCAGGTCACGGTGAATATATGGATGCTTTTCAGGAATTATCTTTGGCACTCAAGTTAAATCCGACAAATGACATGGTAATCTGCGATATGGCTTCTTTACATTTAGCTCTGCATCAGCCAGATAAAACAATAGATTATTTAAGCAGTTTAAAAGAAAATAATGGCTGGAATCAGATTCTTCTTGCTATGGCATATTCTCAAAAAGAAATGAACGGTAAAGCTCTTTTAGCTATTTTAAAAGCAGAACAACTTGGTTATAAAGGCTACTGGGTCAATAAAATGCGAGAACAGATATCTAAGAAATTAAGAATAAAGCTAGAAAAATAAAAAAACTTTTCTAATAATCATTAGAAAAGTTTTTAAACGTGTCTAGCGTGATTCGAACACGCGACCGCAGGATTAGGAATCCTGTGCTCTATCCATCTGAGCTATAGACACATTTTTATATAGCGGTATTCTACTAGTTTTTTTATTTAAAATCAACTATATTTAAGATTTAAGATTTAAGAGATAAAATTGGCTTTGCTAATATATAATGATGAGTGATAGGTGATTGTCTTTGGCGTAAATTTGTGATAAAACCATGGCAATAAATTAAAGAAAGCCTTAATAAGTGTTGGAAAATAAAAAATGAGATACGAAGGATAAGATTATGAAAAAGATTGGATTTATACTGTTATTGATGAGTATGTTCATAACCTCGATTCTATTTGCTGATAATCCTAGCAAAGAAATAAATAATAAATGTAGACAGAATCTTAAATTGCTAAATTCAGCAACTGCAGAAATGTTAAAAGAGAAAGGTCAGGAAATCCATTCCTGGACTAGTATGACCCAGTTCAACAAAATGTTCTTAGATTTCAATAAATTTTTAGACATAAAAAAAATAGTTGGACCTACTCCAAGTTGCGAATATTACCTTGTCTACTTAAGCAAAGATGATTATCAATGGTTGTGTAACCTTCATGGAGTCTTAGATGGTAACCATACTCTTTCTTTAAAATATCATGAATACCAACTTCAAGGGAAAACATGTGACAGATATAAATCCATCAAGGAATATGAAAAACACACTAAGGAAATGTTAACTTGGACAGAATACACTTTAACTCCTAAAGAATTTTTCAAATATCAGTATAATACAAATCCTATTATGACTACTGTTATTACTATAGTTTTAGTAATAGTTAGTTTTGCTTTATTGAAATCATTTTTCAAATTCTAACAGCTTGACTAAAGCGGTATTTTTCATTAAAATTATTGTACGCTTCGTAAAAATGATGAAAAAAAATCTGATAATAAGCTTAATACTACTAATTTCTATATTTTTATCTAATTCAGTTGAGGCAGGTAATCCTGATGGTTTTGTTCCATCCTGGAAAGTTGGTCAGCGCTGGATTCTTGAAGCATCATACCGTGACCTAAGAGTTGAAGGTGATGTTTGGATGCTTCCAATGCAATGGATATTCAATGTCAGAGCTAAAAAGGTCATAGATGGAGAAGAATGTTACGTTCTTCATATTTACGGACGCAGAAGCAGCCAAAAAAATCAAGCTATTCTCTGGTTATCTGTTAATGATTTAAGACCATTAAAAGTCATAGATGTTTATCCAACTTCTTCTGGAATGAAATATCAAGAAAGAGATATAAATAAATATTCTTCTGAACCTCTGATGGCTGAAGGAACTCCTATTCCATACGACCTTCCTTCTTTCCCTTTGACAAAATCAGATAAAAGAGCTCAATCTGCTGATGTATTCGGAGCATATAACAAATCCTCCAATACCGAAGCTAAGAAGTTTTCTAGAGTAAGAAAAATAGGTGGAATTTCTTTTAAACGCAATGTTTCCCAAAAAAGTAAAACCCCCGATAAACAATTTGCAGATACTTTTGCTGGTTATTCAAACCAAACAAGAAATGGCGGACAAAGTTTTCAGGTAGAAATGACAGAAGACAGATCAAACAATCGATTGATACAGCTTTGGCAACAGGGAGCACCCTGGGCTATATCTGGTGGAAATCAAGATAAAAAAGTTCGCCTGGTTCCAGAATCAGAATATTTGCAGAAAAATGGAGGTGAAAGATAATGAGAAAACTTTCATTTATCCTGGCTTTATTACTTTCAACTACACCTGTTGCTATTTTTGCAGATTCTATCAAAGGAGAAATAAAACCTTCTCCATGGTCTGGTGACTGGTGGTCAAGGAAAAAAGGTTTTCTAGTAAAAGGTTGGCAAGGTCATAGTCCATCTCCATTTGAAAAATATGACTCTTATGTTACTGCTGTAACAGGTAAAAATCCTGGAGCCCATGCTTGGGAAGCTAATCCTAAAAATCATCATTATAATCCTAATGCAGAAGCCTGGGAAGGTCACTGCAACGGATGGTCCGGTGCCTCAATATTAGCTCCAGAACCTAAAATTACACGTAATCGTGGCGGTATTGCTTTTGATACTGCTGATCAAAAAGCCCTTCTATCAGAACAATACATGAATTGCTACTGTAATTTTTATGGAAATCGTTATTGGGGCAATGCAAAAGATGATATAAACGACATTTACCCTGATCAGTTCCATCGCTTACTTGTCGAAAACATAGCTTCAGGTAAAACCGCTATGGTATGCGATATAGAAGCAGACCGCATGGTTTGGAATTATCCTCTTTATAAATTCGAATCCTCGTGGTCGACTGGCTGGTTTGATGACCATAAGCTAAAAGTTAAAACAACCTGTTATTTTGTAAATGATGATGTTAAACCTGAATATTTAGGAACCAAATGGTTTGCTGTTGAATATACCTACAATCTGTTTGTAGACGATAAAGGAAATGTCATTTCTGGCGAATGGACGGGGAACTCCAAAAAGAATCATCCAGATTTTGTTTGGATACCTACTGGAGATGCTAGAGTTCCCGCTAATTCTACCTTAGAAAATCCCTGTCTGGATCCAAAATTTGTAAAAGACATTTGTGAAGGACCAGCTAATAAAACTACAGGAAGAGCTGCCGCACCAATGTCTAGAAATCCAGATCAGCTTCTTATTGAAGCTGGATTGGATCCTGATGAATTGTTCTAATAAGTAGTTCTTGCAAAAAAGAACTCGATTTTATGGAAATCGGGTTCTTTTTTTTGTATAATAAATTAAAAATAAGAATGAAAACAATTTTGAAAAATAGACATTCAAGATTAGCAATGACTTTTGTAGAAATACTCATTGCTGGTTTTTATATGGTAGTTGTTTTTACCATAGGTTGGTTGATATCCAGCAGCTTTACAGGTGTAAAAAAAGTTAGAAACTACGAGAATGCTATGTTTTTGGCAAATCAAGCAGTTGAAGCAGTTAGAGCTGCTCGTTCTAATGAGTTAGGTACAGATAAAGATAAAGGAAGAAATACCCTTTTATCAGATTTCAATACAGCAGGAAACCCTTACGATAAAGATCCGGGCGGTTTTTTACCCGAAGTAGAAATAGGTGGGATAAAATATATTCGCAAAGTTAGTATAGAAGAAGTTCCGTCAACCAATAAAAATATGCCGTCCTGTCTGAAGATGATTCATGTAAATGTAAGCTGGAAAGCAAGTGAAGATAACGCTCCTGTACAATTAGAAATTGTAACAGCTCATTGTGATTTGTGGTGATATGATGACAACTTTTATTAGATTCACAAATAAAAAGGGAAAAAGAGCTATAACTTTAGTAGAAGTTATGATTGTTACAGGATTATTTGTGATTCTAATGATTGCAGCTTATAGATTGTTTTTTGCGGAAATAAAAACAATGAAAAAAGCTCTAGAACACATTGGGGTAAACGAAAGTGCACGAAAATTCTTCCTTTTTTTAGGCAATGACATTCGTAATTCAAATTGGGTTGAGTATCCTAAAATGATTAACAGACAAGTTACGAGTAGACTTAAACCTATAAGCGAAGGGAAAGTATGTGTTCTAGTTAAACAGGTCATGAATTTTGAAGTTAAGCCGCCTCAAGCAGATTTTATTTGCGAAGAGATAGTTACTTATACTCTAAAAAAAGCAGAAGATGGAACGAGTGACCTATATCGACATGTTATATCTGAGCTTCCTGGGCAGCCATCACAGAACTATGAGAAAAAAATATGTGATGGAATTGTCGATATGATGGTTTTCACAACAAATCGAAAACCAATCACAATAGGGAAATCAGCCATCAACGGAGATTTAAAAAAGCTTATGAATTATGAACCATATGAATTGGATGGAACAGGACCATATCTGGTTCATATTTATGCGTCATTTGTTCGAAAAGGACAGGAATTAAATCAAATTAAATCTGAAAACGCTATTATTAAACTAAATACATGCTTTTCTGTCAGAGGGAAGCTAAATGGAATTCACCCATGATTAAGCACAATAATAATAAAACAGGACAAGCAATGCTTGTTATTTTAGTTATCTGCCTTTTTTTAGGAATAATATCTTGCGCCATACTTAATTTTCAAAGCAGCCAGATAAATTTATTATCAAAATCAGCACGTGATTATATTGCATTAAGTGTCGCTGAAAGCGGTTTACATTGTGTATTAGCAGAAATGAAAGCAGATTATCAGTTTGTTACCCATGGGAATCCATATATTCCAGCGAAAGATGGGGAATGGCCCTCACCTGTAGCAAGAAAATACAATTATGTTGGCAGTAGCAAACTTTTAAAAACAAAAGGCAATAGCAATGGAGTTTACGAAGGGTCTATTGAATTTCCATCAATGAGACTTAAAGGTGAGTTTAAAGTGAGAATGAAACTCATTAAATCCTTGAACAGCACAGCCTCAAAATCTGTTGATGAAGCACATCGATATTTTTTGCTTGAAAGCTACGGAAAAGTTGGTGATTCTTATCGTAAGGTATCTACTGTTATAGAAAAGTTTGTTCCTGGTAATTTTCTACTTTATGATGGACAAGTCTTAGATGTTGGTGGCTATGGCCCTTATCGAGTAACCCGAGGGTTAATGAATTCCGGTAGATTATATGGACATGAAATGATAGTTTTCAGTAAAAGGGGCGGAAGTGATGCAACCGCAGATATAAAAACAGAAAAGATTTCGTCACCTGGCTACATAAAATCTGAAATTCCAGTAGAAGTCGAATTTTTAGGAGGGAAAAAAGGAACTATATCGCCTCGTAACGACTCTTCTGATCCTGAAAAATTTGATACTTTTTCGGTCAAACAAGGAGGTAAAGTTTCAGATAGATTCGTCCTTGATGGTAATCATGGTGCAAAGCCTCAATTACTACCTCCTTTGAACCCATCTTATTATAGAGAAGCTAAAAAGCCTCATCCTGAGATTTTGAGAGCAAACAGCAGTTTTCCTGGTTTTTCAGAATCAAAATGGAGAAATCCAGAAAAGCCTGGAGAAGCAGTTTATGACTTATTTTTCGGTTGGAAATATGAAAAAGAGGATAAAGATTTTCTTATTTACTCAGAAGTTCCTTTAAGAGTTTGGGGATGCCCAAAATGGAAAGCATTAACTATATTCTGTGAAAAAGACGTATATATAGCTGGTGATTTAAATGCCAATCCTGACTCACCTCAATCTTATGGTCCAGGATACCGTGCATATGATAAACCTGTTCGAAATGGAACAGATAAAAATGGCTGTCAAATTATGTCAATGGGAAGGATATGGTTTGACTATTCTAATCCTATGAATTTTTTAAGAAATGAGATGGAAGTAGTAATAGATTACGATATGGCCTGTGCTCTTACCACGGAAGAACCTAGTAACGCTATATTAAAAAAAGTTGTCTGGCCACAACGCAATAAAACAGGTCCTTTACCTCTTAGAGTACCATATTTAGCACTCAATTTCACTCATATTAATTCAATGTATAATATGCCTAAAGAAGAAGGCAAGACAACTGCCGCTATTGCTGCACTTATTACTTTACACCCAGGATTTGCAAAACTTAAAGCTTATTTAAATAAACCAGGTGAAAAAGAAAAAGAAAAAAATAATTCCTCAAATAACCCCGATGCAAATACTAACACAAATACAAACAATAATTCTAACTCTTCTGAATCAGGCTCAGAAATGATAAGCCGACAGGTAGATGATTCTTCAGGTGGTGATGTAGCAATAATTGAAGATGATGGCGACAAACAAAAAGTTCATTTTCCAATAAAAAACTGGTTAACGAGAAACTCAGTTTATGAAACCATAGGATTAGAAGCCTATTTTACTGGAGTAGTTCCAGCTCTAACAAGAGATAAGCTTATAGATAAAATCTTAAATCAAGCAGAAAAAGACATTAAGGAAGAAGATCCCGACGGAGAATTAGGTGCATGGAATATTGCTGATAGAATTTTTGACTTACAAGTTCATCACAAAGATACTGGTCTTAGATTCCCAGAAATGACAGTAAACGCTATGCTTATTGATTCTGCCGAATTAAATGCAAAGTGGAACTTTGGTAATGATGTAAATAAAGTAAATAATGAGCTAGGAAACGTTCAAAATGATGCTATGCGTTCTTTCCCCTGGGCAAAAGACAAGAACACAAGATTGATTTTAAGACATCATGGTTCTATGATTCATTTAAGAAACAGACCTGTTAAAGAATTCTTAAAAGGGACATTCCGCGATGACCAACCTATAATACGCCATATGTCTTTTGATCAGACATATGCGACTGGTGGCGGGGACTATTTTCCACCCTACCCGATTGCCGGTTTTACAATTATCAATTGGCAAGACGAGTATTGTTCAGAAGAAGAATATAAAAAAATTAATTAAAGATTTTAACAAAATTATTAATATACAGAAAAAACTTGTTTATTCATTCTGCTGTGCTATAATTGCTTAAAAGCTTTAAATTTTACAACAAAAGGAAGTTATAATTATGGCAGAAATGAAAGTTCCAGTTGGAATAAGCAATCGTCACGTTCATCTCACTCAAGAAGACTTGGAAAAGCTTTTTGGTGCTGGTTACAAACTTACAGAAAAAAAGAAACTTTCTCAGCCAGGTCAATTTGCTGCTGATGAATGTGTTACTTTAGTTGGTCCTAAGAGAAGTATTGAAAAAGTTAGAATACTTGGTCCTCTTCGCCCACAAACTCAGATTGAAATTTCTAGAACAGATATGTTCACTCTAGGTTTCAAAGATATTCCATTAAGAAATTCCGGCGATTTAGCAGGCACTCCTGGCATTAAAATTGTTGCACCTAACGGCAACTCTATTGAACCCAAAGAAGGTTGTATTATAGCTGCTCGTCACTTACATCTCACTGCTGAAGAAGCTAAGAATTTTGGTCTTAAAGACAAAGATATAGTTTCCATAAAAGCTGGTGGTCCAAAAGGCGTAACTTTCAGCAATGTTCTTGTTAGAGCTGGTGAAAAACACGCTATGGATTTCCATATTGATATGGATGACGCAAACTGTGCTGGTCTTAACAATGGCGACATGGTTGAAGTGATTAAGTAAATAGTATATAATAGTAAAAAGTTGTAACCAAGTTACAACTTTTTACTATTTTCAACAAACGAAGAAAAGGAAAGAATGAATGAGTAGAGCAATTTGTATTGTATTAGACAGTGCTGGTGTTGCACCAATGCCAGATCAGGCAAAATATGGAGATGTTGGAGCCTGCACTATACCCAACATCGCTAAGGCTTCAAATGGCATCAATCTGCCAAATATGCAGAAAATGGGTCTTGGCAACTTGAACGATATAGTTGGTTGCCCCAAAGAAAAAGAAACAATCGGCTCTTATGGGGTAATGATAGAACTGTCTCCTGGTAAAGATACTACAACTGGTCACTGGGAAATGATGGGCTATAAGTTGGAAAATCCTCTTCCAGTTTTCCCCGATGGTTTTCCAAAAGAATTTATGGATAAGTTCGAAGCTGCAATTGGTCGCAAATGTCTTGGTAACTATGCTGCTTCCGGTACTGAAATCATCAAAGAACTTGGTGATGAACATGTTAAAACAGGTAAGCCAATAGTGTACACATCAGCAGACTCAGTTTTCCAGATTGCTGCTCATGAAGAAGTTATTCCTTTACAGGAACTTTATAGAATATGTCAGATCGCTCGTGATTTATTACAGCCGCCAACTCTTGGTGCAGCTCGTGTAATAGCTCGTCCATTTATTGGTAAGAGTGGAGAATATACTAGAACTGCTAATCGTCATGATTTCAGTCTTACTCCAGACGATACAGTTCTTGATTTACTCAAGAGCAAAGGTATTCCAACTTATGGTGTTGGTAAGATTTATGATATTTTTGCTGGTAAGGGTGTTGAACCACACGTTACCACAAAGGGCAACGATGATGGTATGCAAAAGACTCTTGAAGCCTTAGATAAAGTAAAAGACGGATTTATCTTCACAAATCTTGTTGATACAGATATGAAATATGGTCACAGAAGAGATGTTCCTGGCTATAAGAAAGCTTTGGAAGATTTCGATAAATGGCTAGGTGGATTTATGACTAAACTTAACGAAGATGATATTTTGATTATTACTGCCGACCATGGTTGTGATCCAACTTACAAAGGTACTGACCACACAAGAGAGGCTGTTCCTTTATTGGTATATCAGAAAGGGAAACCTGGCAGAGACCTTGGAATCCGTATTGGTTTCTGGGATATAGCAGCAACAGTTGCTAAGCACCTTGGCGTTAAATATGATAAAGGCGAAGCTTTTATTTAATACTTTAACTTACATTTGATAAAAAAGAGTAATTACTAAATAAGTAATTACTCTTTTTTATTACTAATTTTAAAATAAAAAAATCACGCTTCTTTCGAAGCATGATTTTTTTATTCTTGCAATAACGAAACTATTAATGGTCTATATAATTTAAATAACCTTTATATTATAGTCCACCACCTGATTCTCCACCGCTAGATGTTGTAAGAGTGCAATCTACAGTTATTGAAGTACCATTTCCAAAATCAGGATAACCTATAGGTTCAGCATCTTTATTTGAAATAGAATATGAACTACTTCCGTCATTTGGAGTTACGACTACAGTATAATACAGGTCGAAGTAAGATGGAGTTTTATTAAATCTAGCAGTCAATGTTCTATTAGCAGGAACAAGGCCTATATTACCAGAAGTACTGGTTGTCCAGCTTAATTCTTCGTATGGTGCATTGATATAAACCTGAACTCTATCATTTACATTCAAGCCAGTTAAATTCATTGCTACATTTGTAGTAATTACATTGTCTTGCATACCAATAATAGATTCAACATTTTCAAGTAATACAGGAGTATCACCCTTGCATAAGTCGTCTTTCTGGAAGTCAATATCTACACGGTAAGAGCCCTTTTCGCCTCTTGTTAAAGCACTAGTTAAATCAATAACTTCGTCTTCATAACCATGCATTCTTATACGAATCTGCTGTGGATTTCTCATAGCAGGAACGTTTAATGTTGCTAACTGATTGAAGTCTGTAACTTCTGTAATAGAAATATTCTGAGGTGGGGTTGTTGATGTATCTTCAACTAAGAATGTTAAAATCGGAGCATATTTTTCTGAAGAAACCAGGTATTGTGGCAAATGTAAGAATTGGAAAGTCAAATTATAAGTAACTGGTTGTGCTTCAACAGTCAAATATTGATCGCTTATTCCTGATACAGTTAAAGAAGCTGGATTATAAATAACCGGTTCAGAAACATCTCTGTAAGTTACTGCAATTGAGCTAGCTCCAACTATATCTTGACCACTTTCACGCCAAGCTTGAGCTCTCTTTGTGTAAGTAACTCCATCGAAGCTTACTGCAAAAAATGCATTGTCATCAACTTTCTTTTTAGTAGCAGAATCAATAAATTCAAACTTAATATTAATTTGTTCTGGAACAGAGACAGATATTTTTTCCATAAGAACATTTCCAACTTCTACAAATGCTCCGTTAGAAATAGTTACTGACTCGATATCTAATGATTCGGATGTCGAACCATCTTCTTGTGTTTCGTCATCAGTTGATGGGAAAATTAATTTTTTATAACCAGAAGCTGTGAATTCAAACAAAACGTTATCTGGCTGAACTTTTTCAAACAAGAAATAGCCATCTGCATCTGTAACAGTAGAACGGAAATTGTAACCCTGTTCAAGATCTCCACCACCACTAATTGTTTCTTTTGAAACCAAACGTACTGTAACATTTGGAATACCCATAGCAACATTGTCTTTATTAACAACCCTACCAGAAACAGTAGCATACTTTGCCCCAAGCGATCCTTTTTCGCAACCCATTGTAAGGAAAATGCATACGCAAGCTATCGCAAGAAACCATCCGCCCCAGAACCTAAGATTCATAATTTTTAACCTCCTGGTTAAATTGGAAGAATATTGAGTATTATTATTCATATTAATTATTCCTTATTTTATAGTAACAATTTGTGCTTCAGAACCATCATCATTTATCTTTACACCTGTTGCGGTGTGAGTCCCACTAGAATCTTCAAGCATATATCCAACAAAATCAAAACCTGTCGGTAATGCCTGAGTACCCAAATCTACAACTTCAGGTGTTCCAAGAGTTAAACCAGAAGGATTGGTAACCGTAACTTCAGGCCATCTTGTTCCTGTTTGTTCACAGTAAGCTCCAACCCTATCTCCACTACTAATAGTTGATGACATATAAATAATTCTAACATCGCGAGTAATAGCGGAAAAATTGTTTTTAAGGTCAAAATTCTGATAAATAGTTCCTTGAAAATCTGAATTAGGATAAACTGTTATCGGCGAATTCATACGATAACCTAATAATTCTACTTCAATAGAAACCGAAGTTCCTCTAGGAATATTTTCTAATGCAAATGCCTGATCTCCGTCTCCCACAACAGAAGTAGTTCTAGATACCACATTGCTGCCAGAACGAGCAATGATTGTTGCTGTCGGAGCTGCACTAACAACCCAGCCTGGAGCATTTGTCCATCTTCCTACTATCTGATAAGTTTCAGGAGTAAGACTTATTGTTCCTAAATCATAGTCATTTACTAAATTATCCAATGCTATGGTTAAAGTCTTATAACCTTCTACTGAAATAATGACCTTGATCGCCCCAACAGAAGAAGGAACATCAAAACCACTAGCCAGTTCAGTTGGTAATCTATTTGAAAAAGAAGTGTTTCCGAAAGCAATATTAGTATTACCATAAGTAATGGTATTTCCATTTATGCTATCTCTAAGAACTCCTTTTACTCTTACATACTGATTGGTAAAATTCTGAACCATTTCCACACGGGGTAAAAAGATATTTTCACCATTTACAACTGCAACACTAATAGAATCACTAGCTTTTGAATCTATTGGAGTATAACCTGTCTTAGAAAAGGTTAATTTCCAAACATTAGATCTCAAACTGGAAAAAGAATATTTTCCATTAGAATCAGTTGTTGTATACTTAGTTGCAACCGCAGTGTCTTCTCCATCTTCTTCAGAAGTAGCAGTAACATATACAGATGCTATCCCAACTAAAGTTCGGCTGTCTACTACATAACCTTCGACAGATCCACCCCTTAATCCAAGACTGCCGTGGTCACAACCCACTAAGCAACCAACAAGCACCAAGAACAGTGCCATCAGAAACCCAAAGGATTTCGGGTCTCGCCTTTCTTTTATCATAGTTTCGCCTCCAGCAAGAAATCTAAAGAGTCGGCTTCATTTATAAATCGGCTAAGAACTTGAAATAATTAACAGTGAAAAAAAAAAATTTTAGTAAACATTTTTAATATTAAAATTTAATTCTACAAGCTAACTTAATTTTTCTGGAATACTACTATATATATAAGAAAAGTTTATTGGTTTTATTGGAATACTTCACTAATCGCTCTTAATTATAGAAGTTAATCTATTTGTTACTTTACTTCTGAACACTCAGTTATCTATTTTCAGTTTTTCAGTTTCTTCTAACTATAATTATAATTATTTTTGTAAATAATTGTGTCATCAACGATAAGTTGTTATAGAAAAAAATATTCTTCGATTATTTTAATTATTTGCCGATAGATGTTTGAGATTAATTTTATCGGAGGCATCTATGGTTAAAATACTTACCATATTAAAACAAAAGCAAAGAATATTAATGCTTTTGGTTCTAGCATTAGCTAGTATTATTTTTACCGGTTGCGACAATGGCTCTCTCGGAACAAAATCAGGAGCAATTTCAGGTTATGTTCTTGATAGTGAAACAAACGCTCCTATTTCTGAGGTTTTAGTTAGAGCAAAAGGAACAAAAGATCAAGGTGGAGGAACCGTAAATAAAACTACATATACTGACGGTGACGGTTCTTTTGTTATTGGTGATGCCTGTAAAGCTTCCTGGCAACTATCAGTTGAAAAATATGGATATTCATTGTTTACAACTGCTGATGAAATGCAATGTGAAGTTAATAATGGAGAAACTTTTGTTATGTCTCCAATAAGAATGACCAAATTAGCTTCTGGAACTAAAGGAGTTTTAAAAGGTTACCCGATAGATGCTATCACAGGTCGTGCTCTGACTAACTTTACAATAAGCCAGACAGAACCTTATAACGAAAGGAAATCAAAAACCTTTGATTCCGCTGCTACATTTAGAGATACAGGTTGGACAAACTTAGAAGGCGGATATCATCATTACACAATTACAGCTAACAATTATGAACCATATAAAACATCTGATCAAGATGCTTTCAAAGATGGAATAGAAATTGGTAAATCACCTTTCGATATGGGAACAATAAAAATGACTCCTCTTACCATTCAAATAGGTGGAACTTTGCGTAATCTGCCAGGATATGTAATAGCTGCTGGTGATGATAGTGGCTTAACAGTCTGGGCAGAATCTGGTGGCAAAGTTGTAGCAACTTATACTGATTTAAGTGGTGAGGATAAAGGAACGAAATTAGGGAATATAAACTTTTTCCTTAATGTCCCCGTAACTGCCGGTAGTGTTGCTGTAAAATGCAAACTCAGAGGTTATGATATAGTTACTATAAGTTCAGCAGTAAGTATTCCTAGTTCAAATCCTGGTGGAATTATATCTGGTGTTGACGTAGACTTTTCAACTATAGAACCTATTAAAACAGATGTAAGAATCATATTTACTGGGTCTGAACCAGAAGATAATAAACCTGGATCAATTGCACCAGGTGACACTCTTAGAGCTTATATACAGGCTGGAGGAGTAGATATTGTTCCATATGCAGAATGTATAGCACATTCTGGTTTGGGTGGAGAAGTAATCATATCAGGCGTTATAACAGGTTATAAAATAAACATATTAGGAGTTAATATGACTAGAATGTTTAACAATAACGGATCTGATGGCGGTGGTCTTGAAATAACAATTCCAGAAGGTGTTGACGTATATCCTGTAATAGTAAGTTTTGGCGATTAAAATTAATCTCTATAAAAAACCTCAGACAAACCTTGTCTGAGGTTTTTTTTATATTTAAATTATTTATTCCATCAGAGTATGACACTGTAAAGCGGCATCTGTATCAGCATACTGAGTCATGATAATCTCAGCATAACGTCTAGCTCCTTCTTTGTCACCACGTTTTTTACAAATTACACCCAATTGATAATAAGCATTGTCAACATATTCACATTTAGGATATTCTTCTATCAAACGTTTGAATTCCTTTTCTGCTTCTTCATATTTACATCTCTTGAGTAAAGACAGACCATTGAAATAACATTCGTCTGAAATTTCAGAAATACCCTGCCCTAGTTCTCGACCAAGTTCAACATATTCATCTTTTCCGAAATAAGCGGCATCGCTATCAGGGTAATTTTCAAGTAAATATTCATACCAGCTTAAAGATGATGATTTTTCACCTTTTGCATAGGCTATTTTCGCAAGATTATAGCAAGCATTATCGGCTAGACTACTAGTAGGATATTGTTTGATAAAATCTCGGAACATTTTTTCTGCACCATCTACATCACCTTTACGATAAGTAGCAATTGCCTGATCCATCAGTTTCTTTTCTTCTTCAAACATTAGTATATTTTCTCCTTCTCAGATAAATATCTTCCTAAAAATTCAGCTTTAAAAGAGCTGAATCTATTTTCAATAAGAGATTGTCTTATCTCTTTTATAAGATTAACCATAAATGTAACATTATGCAAGCTCGCCATTCTTAATCCTAAAATTTCTTTTGCTTTAAATAAATGTCTTAAATATCCTTTGGAAAAAGTTCGACAAGCATAACATTGACAAGATGAGTCAATCGGACTTTCATCCAGAGTATATTTTGCATTCATTAGACTAATTCGACCATCTCTGGTAAAAACCGTTGCATGGCGAGCTATTCTAGTCGGATGAACACAGTCAAACATATCTATTCCACGTTCTACACCGTAAAACAAATCTTCGGGTGTTCCTACCCCCATAAGATATCTTGGCAAGTTTTCAGGCATGCTCGGCATCATTCCGTCCATTATTTTTAACATAAGCTCTTTTGGTTCACCAACCGACAAACCTCCTATAGCCATTCCCTCGAATCCAATCTCTTCTGTTCTTTTTATAGATTCAAGTCTTAGAGGCATATACATAGAACCCTGAACAATTCCAAACAAAGCCTGACCATTACGCATTTTAGGATGATCAGCACGGCAACGTTTTGCCCAGGCAACAGAACGGTCTAATGCTGCTTTTGCTCTTTTTTCATCACAAGGATATGGACTGCATTCATCAAATACCATCATGATTTCTGAACCTATAGACCGCTGAATCCGCATGGATTCTTCTGGATTTATCCAATATCGCCTGCCATCTATATGAGAAGCAAATTCAACTCCATCATCAGTAATTTTGTTAAGCTTATTTAATGAAAAGACCTGAAAACCACCAGAATCTGTCAACATTGGCTTATCCCAGGCCATCATTTTATGTAAGCCTCCAAAATGGTCTAGAACGTCTGTTCCTGGTCTTAACAAAAGATGGTAGGTATTGCCAAGTATAATTTGTGCACCTGTTGCTGTTATTTCATCCGGGGAAAGTGTTTTCACGCTTCCTACAGTGCCAACAGGCATGAATATTGGAGTCTGTATTTCACCGCGCCTGGTCCTGATAGTACCAACACGTCCCCAACATTCTTCTGATTTCGATTCTAAAGTAAAAGAAAATTCTGTATTTGTCATATTAAAAGCATTGAGTCTCCAAATGAATAAAATCTGTATTTGTTTTTTACTGCTTCATTATATAATTCTAAAGTTTTCTCTCTTCCTGCAAAAGCTGAAACTAAAACAATCAAAGTTGATTTTGGCAAGTGAAAATTAGTTATTAGGTGGTCAACTGCTTTAAATTCGTAACCAGGTTTTATAAAACAGGCTGTGGACTGCCAACCAGTTTTTAATTCCCCATTATCTCCTATCGCAGATTCCAAAGTTCTAACGCTTGTAGTGCCACAAGCCCAGATTTTTTTACCAGCAGCTCTTGTTTCTTTAAATAACTTTGCTGTTTCCTCAGAAACAAAAAATGTTTCTTCATGCATATGATGGTTTTCTAAGTCCTCTACTTCAACTGGCTTAAAAGTGCCTAATCCAACATGTAAAATTACTTCTGCTACTTTAACACCCTTTGCTTTTAAATCAGCAAAAACTTTTTCATCAAAATGTAAACCAGCAGTAGGAGCAGCCACTGAGCCCTCTTCTTTTGAATAAACAGTTTGATAGCGTTCTGGAGAGCTTTCTCTGGAAGTAATATAAGGTGGAAGAGGCATTTCGCCGTTTTCTCTAAAAATAGCAACTGGGTCGCTACCATCTTCTACTCGTAAAACTCTTAGACCTGTTTCTAGAACTTCTTCTGTTACTACTATAGAACCATTTGGAAGCATATGTTTCTTACCTGGTTTAAACTTCTTTCCAGGATGAACCATAGCCTCAAACTTACCATCACCTAATGTTTTTATAAAAAAGATTTCACTTCCAGCAGTGCTATATTCGCTTTTAATTGAATGTATTCTTGCTGGAATAACTCTAGAACTGTTTAAGATAAGCAAATCGCCAGTTTCAAAATATTCTGAAATATCTGAAAAATGGCGATGTTCAACTTTATCAGTAAAACGATTATATACTAAAAGCCTAGAACCAGAACGTTCTTTTGCAGGTGTCTGCGCAATAAGTTCTGGAGGTAAATAATAATCAAACAAATCAGTTTTCATTAGTTTTTCCTACCTGATTTACTTTGAACAGGCATTATTTTGTCTGATTCATAGTTTTTTTCTAATTCAAATATTGCCAAATCAGAGAAGTAATTATTACCAATAGCAACAGCTTCTTCAGCATATGGCATAAAATAACTTATTTTATCTATATACCTTGCTTCACCAGGTAAAGACATAGTCCTGACCTTAACATCCGTAGAATTAAAACCTTTGCCCAATGTAAGAACTTCTGGTAAAGTAAAATCAGTTTTTATATATTTAAATGCTTTTTCTATAATACTTGGCAGTTTAACAATAGAAGAAGGACTCATAATCTTTTTTACTACTGCCTTGATAAACTCTTGCTGACGCTTGATTCTGCCTAAATCTGCCATTGCATCTTTTCTGAATCTAACGTATCTAAGGGCATCCTGTCCATTGAGATGATTCATGCCAGGATTAAAGTGTATATGAAGATTTCCCCAGTTGTCATCGTAATGCATTGGCTTTTCAATATTTATATCAACTCCACCAATTGCATCTACAACTTCGATAAAGCTTTCAAAACCCACTTCTACTTTACGGCTAATAGTTATTTTTAAAAGGTCTTCTAATATTTTACGCAAAGTAGGTTCTCCGTATCTTGGCAATATTTCGTTAATTTTTCTTCCTTTATCTTCTATAATTACTCTAGTATCTCTAGGGATAGAAAGCATCGTTATTTTCCCTTTTGAAGGATTTACACCTAAAACAAAAATAGTGTCCGACCTATGAGTTCCTTCTACGGAATCTATACCCATTACCAAAATATTTGTATTGCCGATAGTTGTCTTAGCACCTGAGTCTAAAGAAGCATGAATCTGATTTGTTCCTGAAATTTTAACTTCTTGTGATAAAAACCATTTTTTAACAAGAACAAAAGTAAAAAATAAGCAAAAAGCTATAAATACAACATCAAAACAAAATGTTTTCCAAAAATCAAAATTAAAGTATTGTTTTAGCTTTTTAGCAGTGGAAATGCTTTCTCCCGCTTCCGCTACAGCTACAGTTTCTGTTTCTGCTTTTGTTTCTGGCTCTGTTTCTGATTCTATCTTTAATTCCGATTCATTATTACCTTCTGTTTTAGCATCTACTAACTCAGCTACATTAACATCTGATGCTATTGTTTCTGACTCTGCTACTACTGCTGGAACAACAGAAAGAACATTTTTCTCATCAGAACTATTCGTTAATTCACTTTGAGTAGCTGCTTCCCCATCTATAACTTCTAAATTTGAAACATCTTTATTTTCATTTAAAGCATTAGATTCTGCTACTTCGGTAAATGGATGAACTTCTTCTTTTAAGCTTTCATCCTCATTTATCTCTTTTTCTTTCTCAGAATTATCTTCTTCAGATGAATTAGTATTTTCAAGGACAACTTCTTTTGATTCATTTTCATTAGATTGTTCTTTAACCTCTTTTGAATCATCTAATCCTTCTGATTCATGACTAGCGTTTTTCAATTTATCTAACTCATCTAACACAGCCTGTGGTTTTGAAAGAATAGCTCTTTTTTCATCTGTTTTATTTGTATCAGTTTCTTCTTCTTTCATAGCAACATCAGTATTCATAAGATTAATATCTTTAACATTGAGCAAATCTAGTTTTTCATTATTAGAAACAGACGAATTTTCTAAAGAATCTTCTTCATTAGTTGAGATTACTTGATTTATGTTTTTTTCTTCAGATTTTTGCTCTAAATTGTTGTTATCTTCCATAGAAGATATATTATCATCAAAACACTTAGTTTGCCACTGTAAAAAGCAAGAAAGTAATAGAAGTTATTATTTAATCTAATAAAAGTTTGTTTTAAAAAATAATATCCTCAAAGTATTGACAGTTAGCTTATTCCGTACTAGAATTGTTTGTAGATGCTAAAAATCAAGGAGAAGACCAACTGATGGCAGTTTTAGAAAAGGTTGCAAAACGTAATGGTAAAATAGTTGATTTCGATAAAGACAAAATAGTAAATGCTATATTTAAAGCAGCAGTAGAAGTTGGAGGGGAAGACCGTCGTCTGGCTGAAATATTAGCCGATAAAGTAGTGCACCAGTTAGAGCTGAGCCAAGGAAATTCAGCTTATCATACTGTTGAAGATGTTCAAGATATTATCGAAAAAGAACTGATTGAAGCAGGTCATGCTAGAACTGCTAAAGCTTTTATTCTTTATAGACACGATAGAAACAAACGCAGAGAAGAAAGCGAACATCAAAAACTAAACTTTGATGGCAATATTCCCTATAAAAAAATATGGCAGGTTCTTAATTGGTCAGTAGATCACAATTGCTACAGTATCGAAAAAATCAATGAAAGAATAAAAAATGGCACTTATCCGCAGCTTGTCAAAGAAGTTACAGAAAAGTATGATGCTGACGTTGAAGAAGCAGCCCGCAAAATAATTGCCAGAGAAGGCAAAGTTCGTATTGTTATAGTTGCAGGACCTTCCAGCTCAGGGAAAACAACTACTACTATTAAAATTGGCGAACACCTCAAAGCTCATGGTTACGAACTGGTTTCCATGGAATTAGATAACTATTTCTTTGATTTAGAACATCATCCCAAAGATGAATTTGGAGACTACGACTTTGAAGTTCCAGAAGCACTTGATTTAGAACTTATAAATCAGCACCTAGCTGACCTAATCGCAGGTAAAACCATTCAAATGCCTCATTATGATTTCAAATCAGGCAAAAAAAGAACAGGTGAAACAACTCCGATGAAGCTGGAAGATAACCAGATTCTTCTTCTCGACTCTTTGCATGGGCTTTATGCTCCAATGACCAGCAGCGTTGAAGACGAAAAGAAGTTCAAACTTTATATCGAAACTCTTTGTCAGATTCGTGATAAAGAAGGTGAATTTATCCGCTGGACTGATATAAGAATACTACGCCGTATGGTTCGTGATTCTTGGCATAGAGGCTATAATCCACGTCAGACTCTGGAACACTGGCATTATGTAAGACGCTCTGAAATCCAACATATTATCCCATTTGTTGGAACAGTAGATCATATAATAGACGGTTCTCTTCCATATGAACTGCCAATTTACAAACACATTCTAGGAAAATATTTCCCAGATTTTGTAAAAGATTACAAAGATAATCCTAAACGACAAGATGCCTATATAAGAGCCAAGAGAATTCAAGATATATTTGATTCTCTAGAAGAATGGACAGATACATCCTATGACATAATTCCTAACAACGTATTACTGAGAGAATATATTGGCGGCAGTATATATAAGTATTAAAGGTTAATTTTTTTATGGATGAAATATTTAACGATTATAGAAGTGTTCTTTTTTCTTGTTTTTCTTTTGATAAAAAACTAAAAAGAAAGCCATTTTGGACTTTTATCGTTATAAATATCTTAATACAGATAATGAGTTTCTTAATAACATTTGCTGGAGTAGGTATAATCGTATCAAATTATGGAGAAAACTTAAATCAAGCTCCTCCAGCTATAGGTTTTTTATTTTTTGCTATAATACTTCTTACTATACTGTTTCAGTTTGGTATTGGAATTACTACTATTGGACCACAAATTTGCAGGCTTAGAGATGGGGGATTCAGTCCATGGCTTTTTTTACTCCATTTTTGCCAGCTTTCTTTAGTGGTATTTGTATTGCTCTGTCTGGAATCAAAAGAATAAATAAAAATACTATAAAGTATTAAATATTTATTCCGATAAAAATATTATAATTTTTCCTTAATAAAAGTGGAGGGAACGAAAATGGATTTTAACTATATTAAAGAATATATTACAGATTTTGATTTGGTCAAAACCAACTTTATAGAAGTTGCCAAAGACTGTTTTAAATTTGATGGAACACTTAACAGAACTAAGTTTTGGACTTATACATTAGGTATCAGTGTTGTATGCTTTCTAGTTAATTCCTTAGTTGGAATTATTTTTAGAGGCAGTATGATAGGTAATATTCTTGGATTTGTAATAGGTGTAGCATCTTTTGTTATTCAGGTTGGCCCATGTATGCGCAGACTTCGTGATGCTGGTAAATCCCCACATTTCGTATGGTGTATTTTCCCTGGTGTAATGTGCTGTATACCACCTTTTATCCCTATCGTTTTCTTCTTCTTCAAATCTGTAGGAGAAGAAGCTCCAGCACCAGTTGCTCCAGCTGAACAACCCGCTGCTGAACAACCACAGGATCAACCACCTGCTGGTAACTAAATGTAAGTTCTATAAGTCCCCAATAGATAAAAATCTATTGGGGACTTATTTTTTTATATAAATAATAAAACCACGCTATAAATCGCATTGTTCTTTTTTTCACCTTAAAATTAATTCACTTAACAAACTATAAATAAAAAAAAGTGTATTGAAACATAATTTATTATAAATTAGAGCAATAATCAAAATTAGTAAGTAATAAAAAAACAGAACCTTTATAAACTCGAAAAGATTCTGCTTTTTATTTTATAAGACTATTACTTAATTAAAATGTATTACTTTAATATATAATATAAGTTTATAAAGAAGCTTCCGTCAAAATTTGACGGAAGCTTCTTTTTATCTTCTAACTATTCAAATATCTTAAAGTATTGTAATAATTATTTCAATTTATTTACCCTTTCTATCTTGGCATTTGTTGCAGCCTTCGCAACCGCAACCACAGCCAACGGCACTAGCTTTACCTCTTAGACCGTTTATTAGTCTAGAAAGAAGAATCCAGGCCGCCATAAGTGCTATTATAACCACAACTGCTTCCTGTTTACCGCTGCTACCTCTTGCAGCGATAGCTTCACCTAACTTTAAGGTTATAAAACTTGTTGCATATGCCAGACCGAAATAAGAAAGTAGTGAGAAAATAGTAAACTTGGTTGAACCGCTTTCTTTCCAAAGTATACCAACAGTGGCAATACAAGGAACGTAAAGCAAAGTAAAAAGCATATATACGAAAGCAATAAGTGGAGAAATACCATTCTTAGTCATTGCAACAGCAAGCTTTTTACGGTTTTCAACGTTCTTTTCTTCGTCACCTTCTTCATCACTGTCTCCTTCAGTTTGATAAAGAACTGCAAGAGTGGAAACCAAAGTTTCTTTTGCGAAAAAGCCAGGAATCAATGTTACTGTTTCTTTCCAAGTAAAACCTAATGGAGCAAAAACAGGGTGCATAAATTTACCTATGCGACCAAGATAACTTCTTTCTGTCTTTTCTTCATTCTTTCTAAATTCTATATCTGAAGTCGCTTCTTCGATTTTAGAATCTATTTCAGCAATTTTCTTTTCTTTTTCTTCTTCATTAGTTACAGTCTTTTCTATTACTGCTTTTTGAGCTAAGAATGGAGCTTCTATAACTGCTTTTTGTTCAAGATAATTGAAACTCAAATCTTCATCTTTTATTCTTGGGAAAGACTGCAAAGCCCAAACCAATATTGAACCAGCAAGAACAACTGTTCCAGCCTTTTCAATAAAGTGCATGGCCTTTTCTTTTAACATATTCCATACACTTTTAGCAGTTGGAATACGATAAGGAGGCATTTCCAGCAAGAATGGGCTATCTTCCACCCTGTTAGATAAGATACTAATAAAGTGACCCAGGAACATCAAAACCACAAGGTCTATTACATAAAGAATAAACATCCACTTGGTTGGATTTTCAGGGAAGAATGTTCCGCAAAGAAGTACAAATACTGGCAATCTTGCACTACAGCTTACCAAGGGAACGAGAAACATAGTAAGCATTCGTTGGAACTTACTATCAATAATTCTTGTGGCCATAATCGCAGGAACATTACAGCCAATACCCATAACCATAGGAATAAATGCTCTGCCCTGAAGCCCCATACTTTTCATGGTTCTATCAACAATGAAAGCAGCTCTAGACATATAACCTGAATCTTCTAAAAGAACTATCCAGAAAAACAAAATTAATATATTTGGTAAGAAAACTATAACTTGACCAACACTCTTTATAACACCTTCCACTACCATATCTTTAAGTATTCCATCACTCATATAACCGCCAACCCATTTGGCTAACCAATCAACAAAGGCTTCAAGCCAATCCATAGGGTATTGTCCGATTGTGAATGTTGTCCAGAAAACAAAATACATCAAAACGGCAAATATAGGAATTCCTAAATATTTATGGACGAGAAATTTATCAATTTTCTGCTGACCTTCTGGAATACTCTTTTCTGGAACAGTAGCACAAAGCTTTACCATTTTTTCTATTCTATGGTAACGGTCTTCTGCTAAATCGCAAGCTAAAGTTGTGGGCTTTACTGTTTTGCCCTTTTCTTTAGATAGTTCCTGACAAAGATTGTTTCTTATTTCTTCCTGTTTGGGATTGTCTTTTGAAGCTTTGCAAAGTGAATTAATAGCATTATAACGTTGAGTAGCTGTTGCAGATTCCCATCTTAAATTATCTAATTTGATGACTTCTTTTGCTGCATTCAGCCATTTTTCTGGTAGGGAAAGAGCAGATGAAGGTTTAGCGGTAATTTCAGAGAGTTCACGCTTTCCTAAATATTCAACTAAAGCCGGAACACCCTTACCTGTTCTGCCTACAGTTGGATAAATTTCACAGCCTGTCAGCCTGGTGAACTTTTGAAGATCTATATGACCTCCCTGTTCGGTAAAAGAGTCGTAGCAGTTAAAGCTTATTACTGGATTAATGCCTATTTCGATAAGCTGTGTTGTCAAAAACATATTTCTAACCATATTAGTTGAGTCAACAACATTTAATACAGTTCCATGAGCTGCTTCATCAATAGCTGTCAAAACAACCCCTTCTTCAGGGGTTGCAGGTGAAAGAGAATAGGTTCCTGGAAGATCGGTAATAAAAATATCACCATTTTTAGTATGAGTAACCCCTTCTAATCTTTCTACAGTAACACCTGGCCAGTTACCAACATGGTGACGTTCACCAGTTATTGCATTAAACAAACTTGTCTTACCGCTATTCGGATTACCTATGAGAAAAATACTTTGAGGAGTTATTGGTTTCTTCTGTTCTTGTGGCATTTTATCAGATTTCAACCTCTACTATTTCTGATTCACTACGTCTTAAACCTAGTTGATAACCACGAATTTCAAAGGTCGTTGGGTCGCCCATAGGTGCTCTTTTTATAGCCTTTATAGGTGTACCAGGAACAAAGCCTAAATCAAGGAGTCTTTGTGAGGTAGCTGATGTAGTATCTATAGATGTGATTACGCCTGTTTTCCCTTCTGGGAGTTCTGCTAAACTTATACTTTGCATAGTTTTTATCCTTGATATTCATAAAGAATTAGACTTATCTATGAAATTTAGATTACTCTAACTTTAAAATTAGAGTAATCTAATTTTAAATATAAGTCAATATTTTTTTATTAAAGGAAATTTTCCCTATAGCCCAAGAAAATTTTCCTATATTTTTTTAATATAGAAAAGTTGATACTTTTATAGGTTTTGATGTACACTATTAAATTATATTATTAGTTTTAAAATAAGAAGCAGTAAACTCTAAGGAGCATATTAAATGAAGAAACGCAGAGGGCAAGCCTTGGTAGAAATGGCACTTGTTTTCCCTTTTTTCTTACTAATAGTTATAGGTGGTATAATTGATTTTGGTTTTGCCTTCTATAACCATCTTACTCTGCAACAAATAGCCAATAATACTGCCAAATATGCTGCCTATAACAGATCAAACACGATAAGAACTTCAGAATATGCCAATTCCCAAAAGCCTAAATGGTGGGATGGGAATTTTTCTGTATATCCTGCAGAACCACAAAATATGAAAACTGGCGGGAAAATATATAAAGTTACAATTTCTTATGATTGTCCTGCTTATACACCCTTTTATAAAACAATGTATAAAGTCACCAATGGAACCCAATATATAAAACTCTATGCTCAAGCAGCTTACAAAGCACCTGAGCATCTTGAATCACACTTAGCCGGAGCAAAGAAATGAAAAGCTTTAACTCAAAAAACAATAGAGCTGGAGCTGTTCTAGTAATGACTGCTCTGTTGTCAACAGCAATTCTGGCAATGACTGCTTTAGTTGTAGATATAGGATACCTTTACTTTAAAAAAAATGAACTTCAAACAGCAGTAAATGCCGCTTGGTTGGCAGGGAATGACCGTTTAATGAAAATAAAAACGGAAAATCCTGTGTTAAGTGAAAAGAACAAAGAATCCATAAAAGAACATATTGTTGAAGTAATGAAATTCAATGGTTTCGAAGCAAATGGTCAAAACAGAATCAATTGTATAATTAAAGACGATAAAGATTTACAGATTTCCGCAAATTGCCATGTAGGACTTTTCTTTGCAAAGATTATCGAAGTTGATTCCACTACAGTTGCGGCCAGTCGTAATACAGATTCAACCTTAGCAGGAACAGCAGATATATTACCCATAGTAGTGCCTCATGGCATTACAAAATGGAATAATGACAACACGCTTTCATTTCAGTTTTTCTCTAAAAACGGTGGATTTGTAGAAGGAAATGAATATATTATAAAACCAGGACAGATTTCTGATTCTTCTTTGCTTTGCCAAGGAATAACCAACTTTACTGCAACAGGAACACTTATAAATAGCGAGTATCAGAGAAATATGACTTATGGTTATACGAAATCGTTAGACATAAACGATAAAGTAAACCTTGGAAGCATTGGTTTTGCAAAAGAAACCGAGGAAGCTATAAAACAAAGGATTGCTAGCGGAACTCAATACACTAAAGTCATAGTTCCTATTGGTGAAATTTCAGATGAAATGGCTTCAGTTTGCGGCTATAGTGCTGATGTTTTTCCTATTTATAACTTAAAGAATTCAGATTCTAACAGTAATACAATAGTTAATGCTGCTAAGATAACAGGATTTGCAGAATTTGAACTTTTAAAAGAATCAGAATATCAAAGAATAGGTTCTGACTATAAAAACGGAGACGAAGGAACTTTAGGGAAAATTGCTTCTGGCCAAATCAGAGGAAGATTCCTCGGTTACTTAGTTAATCCGAATCATATAAAATAGGTACAATTCTTGCTTGAGAAAAAAATGGGTTATTATTTTAGGAGAAGTTAATGCATAGATTAAATAGAAAAAAAGGTCAGTCTATTGTTGAAATGTCATTGCTGTTTCCTCTTTTCTTGCTAGTAATAGTTGGCGGAATAGTTGATTTCGGCTTTGCATTTTATAATGTCCTTGCGTTACAACAACTTGCAAATGATGCCGCACTTACTGGCGCAGAAAAAAACATGACCGATGATCAAATTAGAACCTTTATAGCCAATTATAATTCTCCTCCTGTTAGCTGGAATAAACCAGGTATTTACAATGCAACAATATCCACTATTCAAATGCAAGATGGTAGTCGTATGAAACGCGTTGAACTCTCTTACGAATCAAAGACTTACACGCCTTTTTATCAGACTGCTTTAAATACTGTTAATGGGAAAGACTCTATTTCTTTGCGGACATTTGCTGTCTACAAAGTTCCTAATACGGTCAGAAACAGAGAACATTTTTAATTGATTATCAATAAACCAAAATCATAGAATAAAAGGAAATAAAATGAGAAAAAACAGAAAAGGTCAAGCCGTCGTAGAATTATCATTAGTGTTACCAATTTTCTTACTCGTTGTTATAGGTATTTTTGATTTTGGTAGAGCACTGCATTGCTGGTCTTCTCTAAACCATCAGTGTGTACAAGCTGCCCGTGCAGCAAGTAAGCGAAGCAACCAGTTAATTGCGCGAAATTTATTTCTTTCAACAACCCATACTTCCCTAGATGAAGTTCAAAAAATATTTTGGAAGTCTAGATCTCCAATAATGAATCAAAACGATTACGACACAATAAACTGGAGCAACACCGGAATCGGAGCAAATACTGATACTGTTACCGTTTCAGCCAGTTTTAATCTTACGTTGATGACTCCATTTATTGCAAAAATGATTTCTAAAGAAGGCGACAAAGATGGCTGTATCAAAATTTCAGCCAGCGCTACAGAAAAAAAGGAATAATATGCAAAGCTAAGCTTTGCAAATATAGAGTTTAGAGGAAAGTATAGGAAAAAGAGAATTGTTTTGTTTTATTCTCTTTTTCAAAAGTATATTGTCTCTTTGCAAATCCACGCCCTCTAATCTCTTATCTTTTAATTTTGGGAGGCCTTCCAAATGACAATTTTCAATAAATTTCGCCGGGGGAATATAACTCTTCTGACAGCGGCTATTTCTGTGTTGTTGGTTGGAATAGTTGCTTTGGTAACTGACGTTGGATATGTCTATTTAGATCATGCAAAACTTCAGACTGCCACAAATGCTGCTTGGAAAGCTGGCTACGATAAACTTGCTGAAATTAGAAAAATAAAGACAAGGTTAACCGCCGATGATGAATTAACAATCAAGAATCACATGAAAGAAGTTATGGCTGCAAATGGTTTTGGTGATTTATCAGACGAACAGCTTAAAATTATTTTAACTTCAAATCAGACAAATCTTAAAATAGACTCTAGAGATGAAGTAGACTTATTCTTCATGAAGATTTTTGATATAAAGAAAGCCGATGTAGCAGCAGCAAGAGAAGGTGGAGTTGATGCTTCCGCCATTATGCCTATTGCTATTCCACACGGTGAAGTTCATGACCTTTCCTGGAAAACCTACGATTTTATTAAGTTTGAAGGTGATGAAGGTTTTGCCACAGGAACAGAATATATAATTAAACTAGGTGAAGCAGAAGGTAACGACCCTTTAGGCGATGAAGAATATATGATTTATATTCCAACAGGTTTAGATGGAACACAATCAAGCGATAGTAAAATGATGCTCGCTTATGGGGCTATTTATTGGGCATTACAAATCGACGAAAGGGATAAAGAATCTTTAACCCCAGCTTATTGGCTATTAAGCAATAATGGCGGAGGTTTTTTGATGCGTGCCAGCAAAACATTAGAGCAAAAACTAAATTTTGGTGACTACTCTGGAGTTTATTATGAACAGGCAGGACCAGATAGAATCAAACTGTTATTAAGTTATGTTGGAGCTAATATTACTGTAGACCAAATCAATGACTATTTAACAGGGCTGACCAGAGGAGAATATACAAATAATTTGATTATTCCATTAACCTGGAGACCACAAATAGCTATTTACTCGTCTCAAGATGCAACAGACCCTGTTGAAGATATTCTTATAGCCGCAAAAATACCTTATGGTAACTATGCATTGCCTAAAACTGATTCCAACCCTGGTGGTTGGGATAGAAACTCTAATTATAACGCTAATTACAACACTAAAATTTTCGACTTAGAAATACTAAACGGCGAATTAAATAAGTTTGACTGGATTCACTTGCACCATGAAGATTTTACAGGACAAACGGTTAACGATGCTGCAAAATACTGTAACGGTGCTTTCCCAACCGCATGTCAAAAAATCAAACCAGGCTGCATAAAGAACATTGCCATAGGAACTCAAAAAAGCAGTACAAATTACAACACTGCTATAAATACATTAAAAAATCTTGCCTGTGCAAACTGTAGGGAACATATGACCTATGAAGTGACAACTAAGCAAGTAAAACAGGGCTGGTATAATGTAACCTATTATTACGCAAAATTAACAGGTTGGAATATAAACGATTCGGAACTCAACGCAAACTGTTTAACTGCTATAACAGAAAGATGTGGAACCTGCGGCGTGTTTGACATAAACAATTTAGGCAATCAAACAAACTTTTCTGGTTGCAAATTCTATAATTATCTGCATGAACAGTATGGCTATACAGACGATACGCCTTTTCCATACGTATTCCAACAGTCAGATTTGAATCTTTCTGCTTATGACCTTTGTACAAAATGGTTTTCAGAGGCTACATCTTACCAGAAAATGAAATGGGATGTGGCAGAAACAATCAAACAGCATATTCTTAAAGGTGGTTTCATGTATACTCAGTGTTTCGCTGCAGAAACAATTGACTTGTCGTTGCAACAAGGGGCATTTTATAAAACTCATAACCTTCAGCAGTCTTATGATAATTGTATGATTTTTGAAAACTTCACTTATAAGCAGTTACCCAAAAAAGGAAATGCTTATAGTTCAACAGGTTATTCTAGCATATTTACGAACAGTTACGGAACCGGAACCGTTCAGGGCAGTTATAAATTTAATCCTCTTTGCCAGGTCGTAGATAAACCTAATACTGGTGCTGGTGCAACCTGTTCTTTTACTAGCAATACAGTAAAAAGCAATATAGACAAAATGTCTGCTCTAAATTCTAGTGCCTGGCAATATGTTGGAGGTCAATTAACAAACGAAGCAGGAGAAAGAAAAGGGCAGTTTGCTTTGATGGGCGGTCACTATGCTCAAAATATTGATGCAAAACGTTTTGTTTTGAATAACATTCTATTCGGTTCTACTTCTGATAAAGAAACTAGCATAGGTACACATCTTACCGGCAGAACCAAATATCAATATGGTTGTATCGACCCTGACAATGATGGAAATAGGAATAATTCTGATTATTCAAATCGTTTATTATATGGTTATGATCAGCCAATAAATTTTGCAGACATAATTTCTTCTGATAACGGCAAATATTCAAGTGAAACAACTAATGGTCTTGATATTATTACTGGGAAAGTAGAATTAGCCAGTTATACTCCGAATCAGATTGTTATAGTTCCTATTGTTGGCGTTCCTGATTCTGTTCAGAATTATCAGTCTACTGTTACCAGAGTAGGTGATCAGGAAATTGAAAATGGTGATTATACTATATATGACCTCAAAGTTGGGGCACAGAATGCTGGAGCAGAAGGCTATGATAATCTTAATTCAAATTTCACCCCAAGTGATGTTGGTATGACAGATTTGAAGAATTCTGTTCAGATTATAGGTTTTGCTAAATTCAGGATTATGGCAGAAAGCGAGTATACTCGTTCTGATGTACTTGGTGACCCATTAGTTGGTCAGATTCGTGGGGAATTCTTAGGCTACATCGTTGACCCACGTGAAGTTGCAACCTTACTAGCTGCTTATAACAACGGTGAAATGTAAAACTATTTATATATAAAAAAGGCTTGTCTTTAAAAAGACAAGCCTTTTTTATTTTTCATTCCGAATATAATTCCTAATACTTTATTAACGACAGACTTTCAGACGCAAGTTTAACAATATCTGCATCGGTATTGCTTCTTATAGCATCTTCAAAATTCTTTTTAGCATTAGCAGAATCTTTTAATTCAAACTGAATTTTTCCCATATGATAGTATATATCACTAGAAATAGGCTCATGAGCTAATTTTAGAATCTTAATCGCTTTGTCCTGAATCTTTAAAGCCTGTTTATAATTACCCTGTTTAAAATAAACCCAAGCTAATGAATCATAATAGGTTGCTCTATTAGGTTTATCAAGCTTAATTGCACTTTCTATTAAATTTCCAGCAAAATCAAGCTCTTTATTCTGTTCTGCCAACAAATAGCCTAAAGTATTTGCAACACTTCCATTATCAGGCATTAACTCGTTCATTTTTCTAAATACCTTTATAGCTTCAAGATATTCTTTCCGTTCTAGGTAGGCAGAACCCATTACAGATAAAACTCGAACATTATTAGGATCTTCCTTTAATAGTTTTTCCCATTCTAAACGAGCTTTATCGAACTCTCCCTTTTCATAAAACACAACGCCTAAATTTAATCTAGGACTAACATCTGACTCATCAAGAGAAATAGCACTACGATAAATCTTCTCAGCTTCAACCAGATCTTTTGTACTTAAATAAACATTACCAAGATTAATTCTTGCTTTAACATTATCTTTGTCTATTTTTAGAACCTGTTCGAAAGAATCTATAGCCCGATTTCTTTCACCAAGAATCGAATACACAAGCCCAAGATTATTTAGCGCATTAATATGCTGAGGTTCTTGTTTAAGAACATCTTCATAACATCTGACAGCTTCTAAATATCTTGAGCTTTCATGGTATGCCACACCAAGATTGTATTTAGCTTCAACAGGCAAATTAGGTTCCATTGCAAAGGCAGTTTCGTAAGATTGGATAGCTTCTTCGTTTTGACCACTAAAATATTGTGCCATTCCTAAAAGATACCATGTATAAGGCTGTTTTTCGTCTATGGAAAGAGTTTTCTTTAAATAGCCACAGGCGTCTTTAAACCTGTCTTCTTTTAAACAAAGCTTACCAAGATTTCTTAAAGCTTCTGGATACATTGGTTCTATAGAAATAGCTTGTTTGAGCATTTCTTCAGCTTTTTCATTTAGCCCTTCCTGCAAATACAACAACCCCAAGAAGTTATATGCCTGTTCAGAATAAGGATCAACAGATTTTGCTTTTATGAAAAGCTCTTCTGCCTTCTTGTTCTGTTCAAGTATAAGATAATTCAGTCCTTCTTGGACCATCTGAGAAGATTGCTTCTTAGCATCAACAATTTCTCTGTCTACTTCTGAGGCAATAATGGGTATAGAACAACCACAGGCTAGTGCCAGCAGAAGTATTGCCTTATTAGCGGTATGGTGAAAAAGCTTCATAATTCCCTCAATTCATTAAACTATAGAGATTCCTTCGCAGAATCATATGCATCAATATTTTCGTTAATACTTTCTTCCAACTCGTCAAACAGATTGTTCAAGGCAACAGCTTCTTTTTCTATTCCTTCAGCAGAAGCTAGATATAAAGCATAATTATTGTCTTTAATTGCTCTTATAGAACGTTTTGAATATACACTAATACTGTCTAATGTTTCAAAAGTTTCTTTAAATATTATATCCCTGTTATGTACAGAAGAATGATAAAGAATACCTTTTAATACTTTAAATCGATTAGTCAATTCTCTAGAAATTGACAAAATATTTCGTACATAAGTATCTCTTGGTTGAAATCGGTATCTTTCACGATGCTTTTGACTATTGAAAGGCAAAGCCTGTTTTTTCATTTCGTTAGCATAACGATAAATACTTTTTATCGATTTAAAGTTATCTTCCATGTAACAGCTGATTAAACGAGTTTCTTTAATTTCCTGGAAATCTGCAAAAGCTGGCTGAGTCTTAGGAATTGCGGAAACAATTGAAGCCATCATTGCTATATACAACAATTTAGAGATCTTTATCCTCACGATAAACTCCTTTATTAATTGTTTTGTTATAGTTTCACACAAACTATAGTTCAACCACCTATCGACCAAATTAACAAAATCTGTAATTAAAAATAATAATTAAAATTTTTTTTAATATTAAATCCAATTTAATTTACCATAATTTTTAGTTTTATTTCCACAAAACATAATAATTTGTTAATTATTATGTAAATATTTTGACTACTTAATCAATCAATTGTATACTTATAAATAACCATGGTTAATTTTAGGAGTATATCATGATAAGTTTGAGAAAACGTAACAAGAGCGGTTTTACATATGTTGTTGCGATAGCTATGTTAGGGCTTCTTGCTTTCATGGGGATTTTCCTGATGCAAAGTAGCAGTGCTGAATATTCTCAAACTTCTTTGTCTTTATACAGAACCATGGGCAGACAGTTAGCAGAAGCAGCAGCCGAAGAAGCTGCAGTTTATATTGAAGAACAGTTAAAAGACAAATCCCAATCTGGTTTTGAACAGCTTTTAAAGAAAGCAGGAGAATCTGGTCCAGCAAGAATAGACAAACCAGGAACTGGTGGAAAATGGCCAACTGGTTTATCTCCTGATTTTTTAGATGGTGTTATGGATTTAAGTAGCAAGCTTTCTGAATCTAAAATGCTTTTAACGCATATTCCAAGAGCTGGTTTCAATATAGATAGCGTTACTGCAACTATTGAAGATATCAGACCAATTCCCCAGGGTCCGCTAGATAAGGATTATTGCTATACTAATAACACGGAAGAATCTAACTACTATACTCCTACTGACCGCTATGCAAACAATAAGTTTTATCCTTTCGACACTCAGTATTCAAAAGACTGGTATGGTACACTCCATATTGTAGTTAAAGTTTCATTAAAGAAACAACCAAGTATGAAAATTAATTATTCGCTCTCCAAAGATTTAAAATTGGTTAATGTTGGGCCAATTGCAAGAAACTATACTTATTATAGTGTAGTTGGAGTATATGTTAGTGACTATAGCAGCGATGCAGCATTTCAAGCCGATATGAAAAACGCTTTAAACAGGGGTGGAGGGTTAGTTAATGAAAAAGGACGATTAATACTTTGGAATCAACCTTTTTTATCTAGAGTTTTCCTCCATGGACCAGCAATAATAAATCTAGAAAATCCCAATATAGGCAAAGATTTCCAAAATGACCCTCATGGGGTTTACGGTTACCTTCCACAAGAAGGAAAAGAAGATTGTGGTATGGGGCCAAGCATGGCATATCAATATTCTGACACTTTTTACGGATTCTCATATTTTGAACCAGAAAACAGATGTTTATACCCTAAACGTTCTTTTAAACAAATATGGGGAAGTGAAGATAATATACCTACAAAAAATGATTCAGACTATCTTTCATCAATTTCTTTTTCAACAGTTAATGACGCTACTGTAATTGGTGGATACTATCAACACAAAGATAGAGGTATATTTGAAAGATTAAAAAGCTTTTTTGATAATAATGTCAGCGATAAATATCTAGTTGGAACAAACCAGAATCAAATATTTCTACCTGCTGGTCCATTTTGTAGAACTCCTTGGCGTTATGTATCAAAATCGGGCTCTTCTTCTACTGGATTCAGATATCTACCTAACAGTAAATTAAATCAAACAAATAACCAAGAAGTATATGAATTCCCTAAAACTGACCCAGAAATAAGACTTGAACACAGGTGGAATCCTTCTGATGAAAAACTTTCCGAAAGTTATAAGATTTGTTCATCTGTAATTCCATTTGTTGTTAGAAATATAGGCTGGGATGATGATGACCGACAAGCACAATTAAAGGAATTCTCTTTAAGTTATCACAACGATAAGGGTTCAGAAACATTTCTTGGCAAACTAGCAGAATCATTTGGTAATATTTTTTCACCCTTATGGAATTTCGTTACTTCTCCTTTTGATGCTATAGGAACCACTTTAGCTTCAGCTTATAATAAATACTTAAAAAAGCCTGAAAAAGTTCCGGAAACAGAAGAAGAAAAAGTATTTAATAATCTATTTCCAACAAATTTCAAATTTAATCTTATGAGTGTGGTAACAAAAAGATTTAAAGATGAAAATGAAATTCCAACAGATGAAAAAGGAAATTGGATTCTAAACGGAATTTATGCACTAGATTCTCTTACTATAACTCAACCAGTATGTTATGTTGGAACTGGAACCATAATAGTGGGTAAAAACACGCCTGTAGAAATACTTGGTGATGTTGTAGCATATCGTGAAAAACCAGGTGATCCGCCTCAAGGACACTTAAATATAATTTACCACCCAGTGGATAAAGCATTAAGAGATAATGGTCCTGGAGGAATAAACGATTTAGAGAACAGATTATTAACGATAAGAGGCAGCGGGATTACAATTGAAGCTTCTGTTTATTCTTATCTTGGTGTAAGATCAATTGGTGATTGTAATATTACCAAAGAAGAATTGGTAAGTGATTATTACATGAGTCCAAAATTACCAACAGACCTATGGATTAATCCAAATACAAACAAAGCTGATTATATGAATGGGATAATGGAAAAAGCTAACTGTATTTTTGGAAATTATATAAACTATTATATGTTTTCAAGCAAACAGGAAGACGATCTATGGGTTATTCATAATTTCGATGATCCATATTTCTTCATAAAAGACGATGAAAACAAAGTTCGGTTAGTCCAGGATTATTTGGATGAAGAAAATACTAAAGCCGGCGGTTTTAGTGATGCCGCACTTGAATATGAAAAAATGTGTCATGAATTTTTTATGAGTCCAAAAATTCAACACATAGGAATAGGGAAGTAAAATGTTGTTTCATTCAAAAAGAGCATTTTCAACAGCTGAAGTGCTTGTTACTATAATGATTTTTTCTTTTGGCATATTGCCATTGATTGTGCTCTTTCAAAACAGTCATAAACAAACAGCTCAAGCAAAAAATCTAATGATTGCACAAAGCATCGGAAGGACTATTATTGCTGAAATACGCTCACTTGGTTTTGATTATATTGCCAAAAACAGAGCAGAATTAGAGCAGAAACATACAGGTGATCTTCCCGAAACTCTTGTTGCAGAAGATTCAGAATCAATAGAATATCCAGAATATTATAAAAGATTTAAAACTATTCTAGAAATTCCACCTATTGATGAAGATAACGGTAAAATAATATCAATTCAATTAACTGTTAAATGGAAAGAATCTACAAGAGAATTCGATTTGGGATTCGGGACCTTAGTTGTTAAATATGATACATAAATTAGAAAAAAACAATAAAAAAGCATTCACACTCGTAGAAATGATAATAGCTTTCGCTATATTGTCCTTTCTTGCGATTTATGCATGGAGGATATATTTTAGTGGCAGCGAAACTATGCGTCACACTGTAACTCAAAGCCAGATACAAGCTGACATAAGATTATTTCTTGATAAATTAGAAGCAGAAATGATGGCGTGTTATATCTTTGAAACAGTAGACACTGAAAATAAAAAGTTCTCTTTTTATACATTTACCTATGGAAAAAAATCATTAGATGATATTTATTATGATAGAGAAGGGAAGCCATATGGAACTGGCTCCGACAGCCAACAGTCAATAAAAGTTTTAAGAATAGAATATTCATGGGAAGATGGAAAAGTTACCAAAAAAAGAACTCCAGGATGGTTATATTTTTTACGTAGCCCCATGGTGTTCCAAGCTGATCCAACATCGAATGCTTTTACTGATGACGAAAAAGAAGCTACAACTGTTCCTCTCAAAGAAATCAGCGAATTTGAAGTAAAAGGTTATTATCAAAAGAAAAACAATGAGTCTGATACAGGATTCGACATTACCCCAGTTACTACAGAAACGGCTAGATCTACTACTTTTATAGTTTTACGAATTCATGCGTTAAAAGATGAAGTAGGTAGCAGACGAGACGAAGAAATTGATGTAGTAACAAAATTTTATAGTAGTATAAGATTAGCAGAAGAAGCAAATCCTGGCTATTTCTGTTCAACAGATCGTGATGGAAGTTTTTAACATGGATAAACGTTGGACGTTAGCTATAGTAACCCTGATAATGGTTTTATTGATTTATAGTTTTTTAAGCATGGTTCTTAAATCAGACAAAAAGAGAAACACACGCGGAAGAGTCTACAGAGATTACACCAGCTACAAAAAGAAATCTTCTTATGATGACAGTGATTATTACTCTGAAAATAGAATTTATGCGTCTTCAACAAATGCTAGAAAAATTAAAAGAACACTTTTCTCAAATCTTTCTAATGTTACCAATGCTTCTTATAACGATTATATGAAAAGGGTTAATGGGAAGAAAAATGATAACTCAAACAAAAACGATCGTTTACAAGAAATATTTAGAGCCTCGCAAACACCATTGCCAGAGTTGGACTTAGCTGTTGTTTTATTTCAAAAAAATGAGTATGAAGATGCTATTTCAAAGTTGAATGAAGCATTAGAAAAACTTGAACCAACAGAAACCAAAAGACGTTACTATATTTATTCCCTGCTTGCCGAATGCTATTTAAAATTAGAAAACGAAGATGGCTATGTTCAAAATAAAATCAGACAAATTAGAATGCAACGAAAATACGAAAATTCAATAAAAGAATTAGTACCCGAATACGTTTTAACGCAATTTACGACAACTCAGGAAGCCAGTACAAATCTTTTAAAAATAAAATCATCCTTAGCGAAACTTCCAAACTCCCCTATGACAAGAGAAATGATAAAACGAGCGGAGTTAGATCTTGAAGTAGCTCGAGCTGTAACTCAATAATTATAATACCCTTTTAGACTTTAAAATATAACAAATAAGATAAACAAATATAAAAAATGATTTATTTTTTAGATGTTATATTTAATTATCTCTTCAATAAAGGAAAACTAATGAACAAAAAACTATTATTTTGTTTCGTTCTAACACTTATTTTACTATGCAATGAAGCTTTTGCTGTAAGAGCAATCTATGATGACACTCACGGACAAACAGCTGAAAATGCAGATTGGGTAACAGATGGAGCCTATTCAGAAATGGCAGATATGCTCAAATCAGAAGGTTTTGAAATAGATGACCTCAGTGCCAAATCAGAAAATGGACTTTTTACAGCCGATTTGTTAAATAAATACGAAGCAATAATATTGGCAGAACCTAATAACCCTTATACAGATGAAGAAACTCAGCTTTTTGTTGACTTTGTAAAAAACGGCGGCGGTCTCTTTATCATCGGCGACCATGACCATTCAGACAGAAACAGAAATGGATGGGATTCCGTAAGAATTTTCAATACTTTCACTCCTAATTTCGGCTTTAAGATTCAGAAAGATGTCATTCTTTATGAAGCTCCATTAGCAGGAAAAGTCAATAAGCAGCATCCGGCTATGTATGGTTTCAGAGCTGTAGGTGTTTGGGCTGGAGGAACCTATGATGTTTTTGAAGCTCCAGATGCTAAAGCAGAAGGCTTAGTTTATAGTGCTATAACCAAATCCCCTTATATAGTTGTTTCTGAATACGGAAAAGGCAGAGTCTTTGCTATCGCAGATAGTTCACCATTTGATGACGGTACCGGCAGCGAAAGAACCAAAGGCGCAAAAGGGAAAAAGCTTCACGACAGTTACGATTCTTTCTGTTATTCTCATCCTCAGATAGCTTATAATGCAATGTGCTGGGTAACTGGCAAGAATCCAGTCAAGCGTATTCCATCTAAAAAAGTGCCAATGCATTATGAAGCTTTAGAATCAGAAAAGAACCTAAATGTATTGATTGATGCTGCTCACGGTAATGCTTCAAGCGACAAGATGAAAACCTTTGAAAAACACATGACTAAGTGCGGTTTAAAAGTTTACTATACCCTTAATCTTCTTAAACCAAGTATGCTAAAGAAATTTGGAACAGTTATTCTTCCTGACCCAAGTCTTAAATACTTAGAAACAGAAGCAGAAAGCATTAGCGATTGGTGTGTAAATGGCGGAAATCTAGTAATGGGTTGTGCATGGGACTCATCTAAACTTAGAGGAACAGAAACCCTAAATCATGTACTTGATTTATCTGGTGCAGTAATGCGTTTTAATGACGACCAGATACACGACCAGACCAACAAAACCAACAAGCCCTGGGGGGTTATCGCTCATGTTGTAAATAACGAAAGCCCTATAATGAAAGGTGTAAAACAGCTTATTTTCTGGGGGTCATGCTCTTTAATTCATCGTGATAGACGCTGTTTAACAAATAATGATGAAGTCAAAATATTGGTAAAAGGTGATGACGACACTTTTAACGTTGATGGTTTTCCCCAAAAACCTGCTGTAATGTATGAAAAAGGCTCAGGAATTCCTATGATGGGCATGGAAAATGTCGGCAAGGGTAGAGCTGTTTTAATTGGCTGCTGCAATTTTACCGATTATCAATATCCTGATAGCGACATAAATATGGCTATGCCAGGTCCCCCACCCTTTGAACACGAAACTCCAGAAATGTATGATAATTTGATGAAATATTTAGCTGGGAGATAGAAGCCAAGCAAAGCTTGGCGTGGTTGGTGGTTGGTGATTGGTGGTGGGTGAGTTGAATCGCTGGCGTTGCTGAAAGCAAAACGAAGTCCATTCATACTAGAAGGTTATTATTGTAGTTAGTTTTTGTTGTAATTATTGTTATTAGATGGCTAGCAAAGTAATAATTATTAGAGATATTAGTTATAGTTTGCTAGCTTTCGATTAAACAATAACTAAACAACTACCATTTACTATAAAAACTTTTAATATATAATATTGAATATACAATAGATATTTTTCCTTTAAACTTCAGTCTTCCATCTTCAGTCTTCCATCTTCAATCTCCAATCTTCAATCTCCATTTTTGGTCTTTTATCTTATATCTTTTTCATAAATAATTTGCCATAGTAATAAATTTTTAATATACTTTTTCCCATAATAAAAAAATCTAATAACAGGAAATAAGCATATGCTAAACAAAAAAAACGATTGGGGTGCATACCTCTATCTATTGCCTGTAATAGTTATACTATTTGTCTTCCACGTCTTTCCTATCTTTATGGCATTAGGCGTTAGCTTTTATGAATGGGACCTTATAGGAAAGCCTGAATTTGTTGGGGCAGGGAATTATACAAGATTATTCGATGACCCAATGTTTTGGAAATCAATCTGGAACACTATTTATTACGCAGCAGTAAGTATACCTCTAACAATTTTCTTGTCTATGGGTATTGCTATATTGCTTAACAACCCGATTAAAGGCTTGGGGTTCTATCGAACCGCATATTTTATTCCTGTTGTTACTTCTATAAACGCTGTAGCAATCGTATGGAATTTTATTTACCATCCTGATTTCGGTTTGTTAAATAAAATTTTAGGTCTTTTTGGAATAAGTCCTATAGCTTGGTTGCAAGATCCAAACTGGGCAATGCCTGCAATCATTTTAATGAGTGTCTGGAAAGGTTTGGGCAACAACATTATTATTTTCTTAACAGGTTTGCAGAATATACCAAAACACCTATACGAAGCTGCAAGAATTGATGGTGCTAACCGTTGGCAGCAGTTCAGACATATTACTTGGCCAATGCTTTCACCAACAACTTTCTTTATTTTTACAATGTCAGTAATAGGCTCTTTCCAAGTATTCTCTCAAGTTTATATGATGACTCCTCGTGGTGGTCCTTTAAAGAGCACTATGGTTGTTGTTTACTACCTCTACCGCAAAGCTTTCGATCAGTTTGAATTTGGCTATGCATTAGCCATGGCATTTGTATTATTCTTGATTATCTTTGCCTGCACTTTGTTTAACAAACTCTATGTTGAAAAGAAAGTACACTATTCTTGAGGTTAAAAAACTATGAATGAAATAAAACATCCAGAATATATACCCGTTCACATTTTATTAATACTCGGTGCTTTCTTTATGCTATTCCCATTTGTTTGGATGATTTGTGCATCATTTAAAAGCAATCAGGAAATAATAAAAAGTTCTACCGAAAAAATAGTAGTGTTGCCAGACTCTATAAGACCTCGATTTCTGAACGACAAAGATGATACTGACCGTATTCATGATCAGGAAGGGAAAGATAAAGCATGGCAAGTTGTAGAAGATAAATTTCTAAAACCTCTTCAAGAAAAGACAAAATTAGAAACTGGTAAGACTTTAGAAGAGTTATCCAAAGAAATAGATGACCACAATAAAGTTAGAGAACTTGAAAGAAATGAAGCTTGGTTTAAAAAAGACAAAGAAATTCAAGATACTCAAGAAAAAATAAAAAAGATATCAAGCCAAATAATTATTGATATAAAAACAAATATTAATAATGAAGTAAAAAAACTTAGTGGTGGTTTATCTATTGATGAATTAAACAAAGAAATAAATAATCATTATTTAATTGTAAAAGATGAAAGAAATGATGCCTGGAAGGAAAAAGAAGCAGAAATTCTAGCCATTCAAGAAGCATTAAAAAATACTACTGGCTTAACTATTGATGAATTTAACAAAGATATTTGCAATATTGAAGACGCCAACTCTGGTCTAAAAATTAATGAGATTAGAAGAAAAATAGACTCTCATGAAAATAAGAAACCTTTTGAATGGTGGGATAACTATAAGAATGCATTAAAAGCACAACCATTCTATAGATTCTTCTTAAATACTTTATTTGTAAGTATAACAGTTACTGCTGTTTCATTGTTTTTTGCTTCATTAGCCGCATATGCATTTGCTTTCTTTAATTTCCCAGGTAAAAATATTGTATTTTTGATGATTTTAGGAACTATGATGCTACCTCAACAGGCATTATTAATACCAAACTATATTATGCTATCAAAAATACACTGGATAAATACATATCTGGCCTTAACTGTGCCATGGTTGGCTTCTGCCTATGCTGTATTTTTCTTAAGACAGTTCTTTATGCAGCTTCCTAAAGATTTATTTGAAGCAGCAATTATAGATGGCTGTTCTAGATTCGGTTTCTACTGGCGAGTTGCATTACCACTCTGTAAACCATCATTAGTTACAATGGGCGTTTTCTCTTTCCTTTCTAACTGGAATGCTTTTGTATGGCCGTTAATCGTTACGAACGATACAAACTTAAGAGTTATTCAGGTTGGCTTGAGTTATTTCTCTTCTGATGCAGGAAATGAATGGGGTCAGCTCATGGCTGCCTCTACTATGACCATACTTCCATTGGTTATTATGTATTTCTTTGCCCAGAAACAGTTTGTAGAATCTTCTGCAACCTCTGGTATGAAGGAGTAAGAAAATGGAATTTAAAATTGGCAATCATAGATTTACAGGAATGGATGCTTTTCTTGTTATAGTATTTATCGTATGGATTTTGATAACCTACCAGATTTTCTGGGCAGATACTGGTGATGAAAAGTCAAAATCTCAGGCAAATAAGAGTGGGAAAACAGAAATAGTTTTCTGGCATGCAATGGGTGGCCCTCTTGGCGAAGCTATGGATAATCTGATCGATGAGTATAACAAAGACCCAAATAGCAAGTGTTATGTAAAAACTATTAATATGGGTAGTTACGATACTCTCCAGAAGAAGCTTCTTGCCTCCTTAATTGCTGATGAAGCTCCTGATATAGCTCAATGCTTTGAAACATTAACCAAGAAATTCATAAAGCACAATAAAATAGTCTGCATTGAAGATTTGATAGAAGCTGACATTAAAGATGGGAAAACAAATGAAGACATCAGAAAAGATATTATACCAGCTTTAAGAATTAATAATACTTTTAAAGATGAAACAAATAAACCTAGACTCTATTCTTTCCCATTCAATAAAAGTGTTCAAGTTCTTTATTATAACAAGACTATGTTCAATGAAGTTGGTTTAGATCCTGAAAAACCACCGAGAACATTTAATGAACTCAAAGAATACTGTCAGAAAATCGTTGATCACTACAAAAACGATGGTAAAGAAAGAAAGCTTCATATTTATGGTTATGGATGTGCTGGTCCTAACAACTGGAGTTACTTGAATAGAATTAAAGCAAATAAAGGTTATATTGTAAAAAGAGATGCAGATGGTCTATTAAAATGTGGTTTTAATGAGCCAGCTTCAATAGAATCTTTGAAATTCTTGCAGGATATGCTAAAAGATACCGTTCCTGAAACGGAAACAGATCCGAAGAAAAAAGGATACCCATTAGCAAAAGAAGGCCGTGGATTTGACCATCAGAATGATTTTACTGCTGGTCTTTGCGGAATAATAGAATCAAGTGTTACAAGTAAAAAATTCATGAATATTAATGATTTTGAACTTGGTATGGCTCCTTTGCCAGGAATTGAAGACCCAAGTCAGCCAGATGGAGTATTCAGAAGCACTATTCTTTCTGGAACCAATATCTGTATTTTTAAAAATGTTGATAAAAAGAAGATCGAAGGGGCTTGGGACTTTATTAAATGGTTTACAAATACAGAAAATGGTGTTAAGTGGAGTTTGAACACTACTTATATGCCAGTAAGAAATTCATCTGTCAATTCGGCTTCAATGAAAGAAGCAATAGAAAAAGATCCTAATCTAAATGCTATATATGGTTATCTTGATAATCTAGCTTTTGAACCTAGAATTACAGCCTGGTTTGAAATTCGAGACTTAATATCGGATTACCTTGAAAGATTTACTCTTGAACATAAAGAAGCCGAATCTTATTGTCAGGAAATGGAAAGAGACATCAACGGCATGTTGAAACACGTTACAGACAAAGACGATAATGAAGAACTTGGCAATGTAGACCAAATCAAGTAAAGCTTAATTAGCAAAAAGGATTTCTCCCTTTTTTCAATGTGATTGGTGTTAGGTGATGAGTAGTGTGATTATTGGTTACAGATTCTCTCTCCTCCCTTAATCCCTACCCCCTAACTCCTTAAGAAAATGATGATACCAAAAGAACTACAAAACAACGCACAAAAAATAATCGACTTAATTAATTCTAGTCAGAAGATTCTTCTGACAGCTCATCTTAGACCTGATGGAGATGCAATAGGCTCTGTTTCCGGACTAATGAAATCATTAGAAAAGATGGGCAAGAGTATAGACGTAGACTTGTTAGATGGTGTGCCAACACGCTTCCCTTTCCTTTGGCCGGAAGGGCACCCTCTGCTTCAACAGCCAGAAATAGAATCCAACCATGATTTGATTATTGTTCTAGATTGTGGTGATGCCGAAAGACACGGTATTACTTTTAAATATGATAAATCTAAAACAACTTTGATTAACATCGACCATCACGCTAGCAATGTTAATTTTGGCGATATAAACTATGTAGACGTTGGAGCACAGGCAACTTGCGAAATAGTAACTGCTCTTATAGAAAAGGGCGGTTTCCCTCTTGATATAGATATTGCCGAAAGTCTTATGCTCGGTCTAATGACCGATTCAAGAACTTTTTCCAATGAAAACATAAGATACACAACTCATGAAGCAGCAGCAACTCTTTTAAGAACAGGTTTGTCTGTTTCAAGAATTCTAAATACCTTAAATTGCGGTCGTAAAGAAGTTGATCTAAGAATTCAAGGCTTTGGCTTATCCAACTTTAAAATAGAATGTGATAATCATTTAGCAACTCTAGTAATAACCAAGGAAGATCTGGCTAAATTCAATGCCAATGTTGGTAATATTTTTGCAAGTGGCATATTTAATATTCCTTTGACTATTGAAAGTGTTACTGCATCTGTAGTAATCTTTGAAAGAGAAGATGGTTTTTCTGCATGTGAATTTCGTTCTCGTGGTGGAATTAATGTAAAAGAAGTTGCTGTGGCACTGGGTGGTGGAGGACATCTTCCAGCTTCTGGCTGTAGTCAGCAAATTCCGATAGAAGAAATGGCAAATAAAGCTATAAATTTAATGAGAAAACAGGTAAATGAATTCTATAAAAAATAAAATGAAATCCAAAATATTGTCTTATTATTCAACAATTGCTTTAATAATTGCTTTGCTTTGTAGTTCCAGCCTTTTTGCTGCTGTTACCCCAAAAAGAAACAGCAAGGTATTAACTTTACCAACTTCTACAGAGATAAACGGGTTAGGAACCTTATCTTTAGAAAAATCTAAAGATAAATACAGTGCAAATAGTATGCTAATTCTAAAAAAAGCCAAAAATATTAGTATTATAGTTGATAATTACGAAGGTTTAGACCCATATGAATTAGCTAAACTAGATATGGATAAAGATGGAGTTACTGAAATAGTAGCTACTTTACGCTACCCTGAAAGCGATAATGTTATACCTTACGTTTATATTATCAAAAAAGATGGTTTAGAAAAAATATTCCCCAATGAAGGAACAGAATCTCAATTTATGTCATGCAAAGAAGTTTTTATGACTTACAGGCATGAATATCCTGTTCTTTGCCTAAAATATCTGGTTAATTATCATGACTATGCTCCACCAGAATTATTCAGACTTGAAATGTATGGATTAAAAGATGGGAAGTTAGAAGTTTGTTCTGTTGGTTACAATATTGGAACACATTATAATCTATTAATGAATATGGGTGCTGAGTCTTTGCATAAGGGGCAAACTTTAGAAGCTGCAAATTATTACAATGAAGCCTTAGCCTCTTCTACTGGCGAAATGAATCAGAAAGCATTCTGTGAAGCTTTGTTTTACAATGCTGAAGCATTAAAATATTCAGGAAAGTATGCTGAAGCTATAAAACTTTTTGAAAAAATAGTTTTAGAACATACAGATAGTAATTTCACGGAATTAGCTCAAAAAGAGCTTGAGTTTTTAGTGGCAAATAGTAAAGACAGCAACAACACAAAATTATTAGAACAGTATTTCAATATACAGTTTGAAATTCTAAACGACCATACAGATGAAGCGATGAAGCATCTAGATACGTTAATAAGCAATAATCCTAATTGTAATTTTATGGATTTCCTTCTTTTTACAAAAGCCGAATTATTTGTTTCAGAAAATCAAATAGATGAAGCCATGTCTGTCTTTACTGATATTAAAGTCAAATATCCTAATTCAAACCTGATTGAAATAGTTGAAGAAATGTTAGAAAATCTAGAAAGTAAACCAGAAGATATCGAAGGTCTTTAAAAGATGGCTGGTGTCAGAAAAAAGGAAAATGATCAGCAAAAGAATAAAAAAAGTATTTTTGCCAATAAAACTGTAAGAAATTTAACTATAATTCTATCGATAATTCTCTTTTTATTAATTGTATATTTTACAATAAGAGGTTATCAGAAACATTTTGTTAATTCTTTAAAAATATCAGAAGAAGTTTTTTTAAGTCAGCCACAACTTATTTCCCTTGAAAATCCTGTTTCAAATGCATCAAACAATGACCCTAATCCTTTGGGCATATGTTATTCTTTTAATATAAACGGCTATACTTTCTCTATTCCTGAAAAATTCACACCATCAAAAATAGATTTTAGTTCTGCCGAATTCCGTGAAAAATCAAAATTAGGAAGCAAATACATTTATTTATGTGCAGAACCCAAAACGGCAACAATAAATTTAAAAGGTATTTACAAATGGTTTTTACCAAAAGAAATGAGATACTTCTTCCCCATGGTTCTAAACTCAACCATTCACCCTATAAGGCTAATGTTTAAGGCTCAGCTTTTTGCTAATGAAGGTATAACTTCTAAAATTTTTAAAGCAAATTGGGATAAAAATCATACGGGCTATATTTTCCCTACTCTTGATAACGAAGGTTATTATGCAAGAATTTTTAGAATGGATAATATTAACGGAGGAACTGTTGAATTTGTTGTTTCAGACAGTATTAGATCAGTAAAATTTCAAGATTATATTAATTTAGCAAAAAGAATTAAAATGTCAGATTTGACATTGGTAAATATACAAGATTTAAGAGAAAAAGAAAGTTTATATTTACTGGACGATTTAATAGAACAGGCTTCCAATGAAAGTCAGCAATGCAAAACTTTATCTATAGGTCTTAATGAGTTTTTTAGAACAAGAAACGCAGAATGGCTAATACCTGTAGCTATTGTAATGCAAGACAGAGGCTTTTTCCCAGAAGTCTTAGACTTAATAGCAGACTACAAATCTGAATTCGATGCTGAATCAAAATACTATTCAAAATGGAATGAAATACTAGACAATGCCGTTGCAGAAAGTGTAGCCATAGAAATCGATCCTCTGGTTAATTTAAAGGAAATTAATGTTTACTGCAAAAACCTTACTGATTTCGATATAAAACAAGTTCAGTTAGACTTAAACTTTACTAATAATATTGGTCACACAAAAGGTTTTAATGTTTCTTTATTTAGTCAAAGTTCATTACTATCAAAAAATGAAAAAAAAATTATAGTAAAGTGCCCTTCTGAAATAAGTTTATCTAATTTAGTCGATATAAAATATAGGGTTACTAAACTAGAATTTGCCAGAAGATAATTTAACTTTTAATTCTATAAACTCTTAAAAGTCAAGCAGGAGTAAGGGAACCTAGAACCACATTTTTTTTGGCTCCCGTAGCCAACGGCACATTACTGGTCTGATGTTTAACAAATGCATAACCTAAAACAGCAAATGCCATTGCTTCTCTAGCCATAATTGGAATTCCAAATTCATCACTTATATGAATATCACTTTTTTTCTTTAAAACATTCTTCAATCTTCTTAGCAATTCTACATTTTTTGCACCCCCTCCTGCTATAATCATTTTGCAAGGCAAATTGATTTTCCCTCTTAATAAATCAATAGATTCAGCAATTGATAAAACAGTAACATCTAGAAGAGTGGAAAGAACATCTTCTGCTTTGTATTTTTTATTTAAATTTTCTAAAAGGCTATAGTTGAAATGCTCTCTACCTGTGCTTTTAGGGTAAGGTAGCTTGAAATAAGGATCCTTCATTATTTCATCTAGAATTGATTTTATAGTAGTACCTTTAGCAGCCATCTCGCCACTCTTATCGTATTTGCCAAGGGTTTTACTCATCATGAAAGAATCCATAAGTACATTTCCTGGACCCGTATCAAAAGCACAAAGAACCTCTGGCTTATTATTTGATTTATGAATCACTGTTATATTTGCCATTCCACCTATATTTAAAACAATAGTGTCTTCTGGAAAAAGATTACCAAATAGTTTTAAGTCAGCATAAGGAACGAGCGGTGCCCCCTGCCCTCCTACTGCCATATCTGCGGTTCTAAAGTTATTAATAACAGGAACACCAGTCTTTTGTGCTAAAATAGATGCATCCAAAAGTTGCAAAGTTCCTCGAAGGTTTATTCTATCCCAATTAACAGGCTGAGGCTGATGCCAGATTGTCTGCCCGTGAGCAGCTATATAGTCAGGTTTTTCATCTGTTTTTTCAAAAAAACTATCAAAAGCTTTTACGTATAATTCTGCAATATAGCTGTTTCCTAGAGTGACATCCATAGACGAACATGGCTTCATAAGCTTTTGAATTCTTGTATAATTTTCTTCTGAAAAATCAAATGATTTGTGCCAGATAAGTTTAGAGTTTTTATCATTGGAAAACTCGACAAGAGTTCCATCAATACCGTCTCCACTAGTTCCGCTCATCATTCCAAGAATCTTCATGTTTTGCCTTCCTTTATTATAATTCATCACCCATCTTCAACCACGCCAAGCCAAGCTAAGATTTACTATTACATCATAAAATAAGGATTAATATCAATATTAAGTCTTGTATCTGACGGCTTCTTCAGCAAATCTGTGACTTCTTTGACTGTTTTTATCAACTCTTTCAAGTCAGCCATTTTCAGCATAACCTGGAATCTGAAACGATTGTTAATCTGTTCTAATGCTGCTGGAGCTGGGCCAAAAAGATTTTTGCCTTCAACAGATGGATGTTTAGCAAACAAATCATACAATTGCTGAGCTGTATTCATAGCTTTATCGCGATTAGGACTTGAAATAATAAAATGAGCAAGTTCTATAAATGGTGGGAATAATGCTTCTTTACGTAGCTTTGCCTCTTCATTGTAAAAGCCATGAAAGTCTTCTGTTAATGCATATTGAATCGAGTGATGTTCAGGGCAGTAGGTCTGAAGAACAACATCTCCCGGAGTATCACCTCTACCTGCCCTACCTGCAACCTGGGCCAAAAGAGAAAAATTGCGTTCTGACGCTCTGAAATCAGGTAGTCTGAGCAGATTATCTGCGGCAATTATTCCAACAAGAGTAACATTAGGAAAGTCTAAACCTTTTGCGACCATTTGTGTGCCTACAAGAATATCTATATCGCCTTTTCCAAAAGAATCTAATATTGCTTCCATACTTCCTTTGGTTGTAACAACATCTGAATCAAGCCTTTGTATTCTAGCTGTTGGAAAATAAGTCTTTGCCTGAGCTTCAATTAACTGAGTTCCTGCACCAAAAAACTTAATCCTTTTGCTTTGGCATTTTGGGCAGATTTTGGGAACTTCTTGAAGTTCACCACAGTAATGACACCTTAAAATATTGCTCCCTGTGTGATAAGCCATAGAAACATTGCATTTCGAGCACTTTACAGCTTCGCCACATTCAGCACAAAGAATAAAAGTAGAATAACCTCTTCTGTTAAGGTAAAGAATAGCCTGTTTCTTATTGGCTAAAGTTTTTGCCAAAGCAGTAGTAAGACTTTCTGAAAACATTGAACGCTGCTTCTTTGTAACAAGCTCTTTTCTCATATCAACAATCTGAACCTTTGGAGGCTGACGGTTGCTGACTCTGTTATTCATCTCATAAAGGTGGTAATTTCCATTAAGACAGTTCTGATAAGAGTCTATTGTAGGTGTTGCCGAGCCCATTACCAAAAGAGCATTTTCAAGCTTACAGCGCATAGCAGCAACTTCTCTGGCATGATATCTAGGGGAATCGGCCTGTTTGAAAGTAGGTTCTCCTTCTTCGTCTAAGATTATTGTCCCAAGATTTGGCAATGGAGCAAAAACTGCCGAACGTGCACCAACAACAACAGGACAAAGCCCTCTTCTTATATTTTCCCACTGATCAAAACGTTCACCATCAGAGAGTTTTGAATGGAGTATTGCAACTCTTTCACCGAATCTGTCTATGAATCGCTTCATCATTTGAGGAGTCAGAGAAATTTCTGGAACTAGAACTATAGCAGAGCGATTATGCGAAATAATTTCCGCAACCCATCTGAGATAGACTTCTGTTTTGCCCGAACAAGTTACGCCTCTTACCAAAACAGGCTTTTTATCGGTGTTATAAGCTTCTCTTATTCCATCAAGAACCGCTTTCTGTTCTTCGTTTAAATCAGGAACAGGCGCGGCATCACTCTTGTAATACTCTTGATTTGTAGCCTGTCTGATTATTCTTTCTTCTGTTTCTATTAAATACCCTTTTTTCTTTAACTGGTTAACAGGAGCACTACTAACATTGGCTTTCTTTGCTAAAAATGCAGCAGTAGGAGCTGTGTTACAGGTCATCATGGCTTCCATAACAAGTTTTTCTTTTGGTGTAAGCTTGGCAAGCTCTATTGGCTTTTCATTATTTAACTGTAATACTTTAATTAATCTAGGGCCCTGAGCCTCTGTTAAACAATGCTCGATTTCAATATAACCACTGTTTAACCAGGAATTTATCAGTGTATTTTTTATATTGAAACTCTTGCAGAATGTACTGTAATTAGCCCAATCGCCTAATTCAATAAGGTATTTAAGCCCATCTGCTGGCTTTTCTTCTTTTAATGCTTTAGGAAGACTTCTTATCTGCCTTACAATATGCTGTTTGATTCCTGCTGGAAGCATTGTATTCAGCACTTCGCCAATATTGCAGACACAGGAATAAGCAATTTTTTCAGCTAACTGGAACATTTGCTGTGAAATTAGCGGAGTTGGATCTAACACTTCACCCAATTCAACCGTTTTAAAACCGGGTTTTTCATTGTGGGTTCTGACTATATAGCCAACTGACTGTCTATGCTGAATTGGAACCACAACTCTAGCCCCAATAGGCGGAACTTCTCGTTCTTCACTTATATGATAGGTTAAAACACCATTTGCAATCGGATTTGCAAAAGCTACTTCTACGTAAGTCACAGGCTTCTTATTCCTTATTTTTTATAAAAAGCATTATATCATAAAACATCAGCATTAGTTTGAGCAAATGATTTATGTTCACAATAATCTAACAATCTAAGAAAATTATTTTACAAATTTTTTTTTGAATTTGAAACTTCTAATACTAGAAATAGAATCGCAAATACTTCAACTCAAGTTTTCCGACAAAAAAATAGCCCCTTTCGGGGCAAAAAATCAATTGTTAAGTTTTATTTTTTTGCTATACACGCACCAACCGCAGCTCCGATAGCACCAGATACCCCCGCAATAACACCAATACCTGCGGCCATGCCGCCACCAACAACACTACCAACACTTGCAAGAAAAGAAGTAATTGCGACTGCTGAAAACATATTTTTTATCTCCTTAATTTGAATTTCATATTTTTTAATTTGCCAATTCATAATTTATTCAAAATAATTTTTTTTAATTTTACTCAAAGTGGTCAACCTAAATGACCCCTCGCAAAACCGCATTCTACCGTTTAGGTTAGCCATTTTTAGATTGGCTCTACAAGCGAGATTGCTCGATATGTGCCAAATTCGCACATTTTTTTAGAAAAATTTTAGGGGGGTTGACCACTTTAGCCTTTTAGAGTATGATAAATACTAGCTTAAAAAAGCCTACCGTTCGAACGGTATTACCCCATTCTCGGGGATTGAAACCAGATTGCCACAAATTATTCGAATTTAAAGCTTTGTGTTCGAACGGTATTACCCCATTCTCGGGGATTGAAACTCAAAGTCTAAATTCTTTGGTATATCTCTTTTCTTGCGTTCGAACGGTATTACCCCATTCTCGGGGATTGAAACTTATTGCTTCTAGTGTTCTTCGATTTTTAACGTTCATTGTTCGAACGGTATTACCCCATTCTCGGGGATTGAAACTTTCTATCGGGTTTTTAATGAGGTTTTCCCGACCACGTTCGAACGGTATTACCCCATTCTCGGGGATTGAAACGCTATATTTGCGTAATTTTGAACAGAGCTATTAATTGTGTTCGAACGGTATTACCCCATTCTCGGGGATTGAAACGAACCAGAATCTGTTATCGCATTTGACTGAACAACTTCTGTTCGAACGGTATTACCCCATTCTCGGGGATTGAAACAGTTCTATGGCTTCTTCTGTGGTAAGTTCCTTCTTGGATTCGTTCGAACGGTATTACCCCATTCTCGGGGACATTGACAATGAGCAATTAGAAATGAGAAATTAACAATGAAAGAACACAATATAATCATGTACAAAAGCAAAGCTTTTGCCATACGAGT
>CAJOND010000024.1 GCA_905236675.1 Candidatus Rifleibacteriota bacterium
AATACAAAATAAATGTTTCACAGGCTATGAAGATATGCAGACAGTTCCTTAAATCTCTTATAGAAGCAGATATTATAATACTTATGGAGAAGTTTTTTTACCAATAAGAAAAAAAAGATTATTCAAAAGGAGAAAAAGAACTTCTTTAGCTGTTAGTCTGAATTACAGGTAAAAAGGAGGCTCAAACTACTCTTAAATAATCAGAAATGCTGTTTTTATGGGAAAAGATAATCTTTTCCAATGTTTTTTTATACTCGTTTTACTATATTTTGATACGAAAACCATGATTTTATAAAAACAATAGCATAAAAGTATTTTATTAATTTTTTTATTTTCTTTAAATTTCTTAACTTAATGACATTGGGTTAGAGATAAGAGAAGATGCTTCCTAAAATACCCTCTTTCGTAAAGAGGGTCTTTAGGGCACTCACACCCATCACCAACCACCAATCACACCGCAAAAAGGCTAAAGCCTTTTTGCGTATGAATCAAAGATCATGTTCTTCAACAAAAATAGTTCTTCTGTCATATCACGTTCTGCATGAGGAGGATAAACCAGCCCTTCAGCATATTTACCAGCTACAGAAAGCATTATATACATGATATTTACGAAAAGCTTCTTTTCCGATACCTTTATAGAAAGGGTTCCGTCTTCCTGGGCCTTTTTATAGACTGTATGAAACTTTTCTGCAAATATAGACACCGCATCATTATATGGCTTCATCTGCTTTTCAGTGCATTTTTCGTGAATAACATAAGTATCAAAATTTCTATTGAAACGTAGCAAATCTTTATGGTTTCTGTAGAGATTGATGAATGAATCTAAGAAGAACTCCAACTCCTCAGCGGCGTTCATAGAATCACCGCCGGCTTTTTGATAGTATTCCTCTACTTCTTTATAATGCTCTATCCATTTTTTTGTAGCGAGCTCTATAACCATTTCTGGTTTACTTCCGAAATAGCGATATACTGTAGCTGCACCAATATTGCTTTCTTTTGCAATATCTTCGAATTTTACAGATTCGATAGATTCTTTAGAAAAAAGGGTAAAAGCTGTTTCTAAAAGCTTTTCTCTGTATTTGCCCCTCTTTTCTTCATCTTTCTCTAAGTTTCTCATTTTTACTCACCATCAAGATAGTTATACTATCGTTTTAATACCACCAACAGGTTTCTTTGTCAATAAATTTAGGGTTCAGATGCAGGGAAAACGCATTAAAATTTCTTCTCTAGATTGCGAGGCGTTTTCAACGCCTCGCAATTGTAAATGTTAATCAATTAGTTACATTTTTTTATTAATTGAGTGGAAAATTGTTCTAAAGCCTCTCCTTGAGGAGAGGCTTTAGAAGACCCCATACAATAAAAACTAACAATACTCTTTTAATAAAACTTCAATATAAGAAAATCAGGGCTTAAAAATTTAATTCTTCTATTTGTATCTACAAATATGCTAGAATAGATTATTGTTTTTTGCTTTGGCCTATATAAAATCAGTCTATTCTATAACGAAAGTAAGAGACTCACCTTTGATGAAGCAGAATAAAAGTGAATCTTCATGGCTTAACATCGCTGGTATTTCTATAATAATTATTGGGGTTATTACTTCTTTTTATATATTTTACAGTTCTAATATCAGCAGAATTTCGAAACAAAACGAAAAGTATGTTGAAGATATAACAATTCAAAGAGCTAATCTTTTAAATGACATATTTGATGAAAACATCAAGTATATTGAATCTGCGGCTCTGGTTTTTGAAAATGAGTTTAAGATTATAGATTTTGATTATTCTAAGCTTGATGTTAATAAAGATGAAGAAATACCACCTGAAACAATAAAAATAATATCTGACCTTCTCAAAAAGTATGAAAAAAGGTTTGCTTTTAACTATCTCCGTTTCATAGACAAACATGGTCGAGATTTTACAACAGCCACAAAGTCAATTCAAGCAAATGTAAGCGATAGAGAGTATTTTAGAAACGGTATTTCAGGAAAACCAGGAATGACCTTCGTTCCTGATTCTAAAGTTACCAAAGAAAAACAACTTGGTTTTTATCATCCAATATATCTTAAAGGTGAAATTGTCGGTATTGCCGTAGGTTTTTATGGTGAAAATTACATAAAAGAACTTCTTTCTATGGCAATGTTTGGATATAATTGCGATGTTATGCTTTGCGACAGCACAGGAACTGTTCTTTTTGATGCATCTGGTAATATAGATAAAAAGCAGAATTTCTTAGATTATATCTCAGATAACATAATTTTTTCAAAAGAAGAAAAATCAAAAATAACGGTTTCCTTTTCCCAAAGAAGAAATGCAATATATAATTTTATGCAGGAAGGGAAAAGCTCTATAGGCTATATTGCTTATATTGGCGACGTTTCAAAGCTTTTTATCGTGATGAATTTCCCTTCAAATGTTTATTCTGATATGCTTTATAATTCTAATTTAAATGGAATTACCTTATTGATTCTATTGATTAGCATTTTCCTGATAGCCGGCTTAGCTTATACTATTAGATTTTTCTTACAGAAGAAGAAAATCATCGAAGAAGCCAAAGACTCAAACGATATTCATACCGCTGTTTCTTTATTGTTTGAAAATTTTGTTGTAGTTGATGTAGTTTCAAGAAATTATAAATATATTGAAGGAATGCCAGAAACTGGTGGAATACCAGAAATAGGCAGTTATGATTTATTTCTTGATTCACTTTTAGAAAGATTTCCAATCCCTGAAGAAAAGGAAGATGCCAGGAAAAAAATCAATTTTGACACTATTGTTAATACACTAAATAAGGGGCTAGATACAATTTCATATAATCTTCATGCTCCCATCAAAACAGAAGAATGGTTTACCTATAATTTTATTGTTATTTCCAGAACTGATGGAAAAGTTAAAGAATTTATCGTAGCCAGACAAGACATTACAATTCTTCATAACAACGAAGAAGAAATCATGAAAATCCTGGAAAAGGCCAGAGATGATGCAGAAAAAGGCAATAAAGCCAAGAGTGATTTCCTAGCCAGTATGTCTCACGATATCAGAACTCCGATGAATGCTATAATGGGCTTTACCAAAATCGCTACTGACCACATAGATGATAAGGAACTGGTAAAAGAATCTTTATCTAAAATCAATACTTCTAGTGAGTATCTGCTGTCTTTGATAAATGATGTTCTTGATATGGCAAAAATCGAAAGCGGCAAAATGCAATTAAATTATCGCCAAGCCAATTTTTCAGATATTTTCAGCAAGATGGAAGATATAGTTCAAGCTCAAGCCGAAAAGAAAAAACTGAAAATATACTTTGATATTTCAAAAATAAAGCATATCGGAGTTGTAATCGACGAATTAAGGTTTAATCAGGTTCTTATAAATATAATCAGTAATGCCATTAAGTATACTCCTGAAGGGAAAGAAATATTTGTTACAGGTTCTGATGAAAGCCTACCTGATAAAAATCGTTCAAAGTATGTTTTTTCTGTGAGAGATACAGGAATAGGGATGAAAGAAGAGTTCCTTCCCCATATTTTTGAAAGCTTTTCTAGAGAAAAGAGTTCAATGATTGACAAAATACAAGGCACTGGCCTTGGAATGGCTATCACAGCAAGAATAGTTAAAATCATGGGTGGAACCATAAAGGTTGCTAGTAAGCTAGGAGAAGGCTCAGAGTTCACCATAACTTTAGAACTTGAAAACGTTGATAATGCTTCTGCTGTGGTTGCTAATTATGAGCGCATTCCGGTTCCGACAAAAGAAGACGTTAAGGTCGAAGGGAAAAGGATTTTGCTGGTTGAAGATAATGATATCAACGCTGAAATTGCAAAAATGGTTATTACAGAATATGGATATAAGCTTGATAGAGCTGTAAATGGGAAAGATGGCTTTGAAAAAATACAAAATAAAGACAAATATTATTACAATGCTGTTTTAATGGATATCCAGATGCCTATTATGACTGGATATGAAGCTACTAAGGCTATAAGAAGCCTAGAAGATGAATATTATAAAAAGATTCCTATTATTGCTATGAGTGCAAATGCCTATGATGAAGATGTTAAACAGGCTATAGAATCAGGTATGAATGCTCATATTGCCAAACCATTTGATGTTAAGGTGCTTATTTCAACATTAAAGAAGTACTCTCTATGAAAAGAGAGCAGAGATAAGAGATAAGAGGGAAGAGGGTATCCTAAGGCCTCTCCTTGAGGAGTCTTCTTGAAGATGCTGCCCCGCTTTGCGGGGAAGCTGGCGAGCGATAGCGAGACTGAAGTGGTCTTAAAATATCCCCTTTTTCAAAGGGGAACGGCTACGAAGTAGCCAATGGGATTTTCGAGAAGTTGAAAAAGTAGTAGAAAGTAAAGTCCGAAGACTTGTACTTGGTGAAAAATCTCCCTGTCAGCTATTGCTGACATCACTCTTTTTTAAAGAGGGTATTTTAGGGCAGAGCTTCTATTCTCCATCTCTCTAATCTCAATTCTTATTTCTCAATTTATTAAAATAGTACTAGACAGCACAAAGTATATAAACTAAAATAGAATAGATTTGAGTATAAGGTAGGTTAGTTGGAACAAATCCCTTCTCCCTACTCCCTATACCCTAATCCCTAAAACTTGGTTTGCTCATTAAAACAACGATAGTATTGAAATAAAATAGTCGCAGCAGTAATCATAGTAAGGAATAATTAAAATGGAAGCTAATAAAAAGGGTGGCATCGGCGTTTTTGCTTTTCTTGGTGCTGTAGCCGTTATTTTAATATTGTTTTATGGAACCTTCTGGAATAGTAAGAGGGCAAACGTTGATACAGAAAAAGCTGTAAATTCTGTCAGTCTGCTTTACTTAGAAGAATTAGCTGCCCGACGTGCACAGGTTGTTTCTTCCTCTTTGAATTATTATCTGGAAAAAATTCATACCGCCATTAGTCTTCTTGAAAGTGACGACTTGATGTCTGTTGAAAATTTACAGCGTTATCAAGACAGAATGAAAAAGCTTTACAGCTTGGAAAAATTTGCTTTTGTAGATACTGAAGGGGTCGTTTATACTTCATCTGGCCCACAGACTGACATAGAGCAATATCCTTTCGATTATAAAACTTTAAAAAGAGATAAAATTTTAATTAAAGACGTTAGCAAAAAAGACAAAAAAGTAATAATAGCTGTTCCTTTAGATAGTATGAGGGTTGCCGACAAAGAACTCAAAATCTGTTTTATAGAAATTGCAATGACAAATATGATTGATATGGTTTCTCCTCAAACAGATAATAATAAAACCACCTTTTGCAATATCTATACTCAAAAAGGTGTTGCTCTTACCAATTTGGTTCTTGGTGGCTTAGCTCAGGAAGATAATCTTCTTGATGCCATGAAAAATGCTTCTTATGATTCTGATATTTCATATCTTAACTTTGAAAAAAGATTCACTAAAGGTAAAGATGGAGTTATTAGCTTTACTTATAATAATATTAAGGAAACTCTTTACTATGAACCAATTCCAAACACAGATTGGGTTTTAACTTATTTAATTAGAGAAAGTGTTATAAATAATCAAATCAGCAATATTTCCGACAGTATTCTTGTTAGAAGTCTTATTCAGGCAATTTCTGCAACAATAATTCTTATAATTATGTTTGGTATAATTATTGTTCAAAATAGAAAAAAAGCAAAGTTAGAATTTGAAAAAGAAAAGATAGATTCTGAAAACAAAATTAAACAGGAAGAATTAGAACAACGACTTTGTATTCAGCAACAACTTCTTGAACAGGAAAAACAGAAAACTCAGGCTGATAATATGGTTAAAGCATTGTCATCAGACTATCGAAGCGTTTATTACGTTAATTTGGAAAAGGATGAAGCAATTTGTTATAGAAGCGACGATAAGTTGTCTATTAAAGTTCTTGAGGGTGACAAATTCTCTTACATGACAAAAATCATTGAGTATGCAAATTATAATGTTGCTGAAAGCTATAGAAAAGAATTTCTAGATTTTATAAAACCAGAAAATATACGTAAAAAGCTTTCTGAAGAACCTGTTATCTCTTTTCCTTATCTGGGAATTCATGAAGATAAAGAAGCCTATGAAATGATTAAAATGGCTCGTGTAACTGATATGAATACTGAAGCAGGCCATGTTGTTCAGTTGGTAGGTGTTGGCTTTGTAGATATAGATGCTGAAATGAGAGAATCTCTTCAGAAAAACGAAGCTTTAAGAGAGGCTTTAAAAGTCGCTGAAGAAGCAAGCAAAGCAAAAACCACTTTCCTTTCTAATATGAGCCACGAAATACGTACTCCTATGAACGCTATTATAGGCTTAGATAGCATTGCTTTGCATGACCCAGAAATTTCAGATAAGACTAGAGATTTATTGGAAAAAATAGGAACTTCCGCTCAGCATTTGCTTAGCTTGATTAATGATATTCTTGATATGTCGAGAATCGAATCTGGCAGAATGGTAATCAGAAACGAAGAATTCCTTTTCTCTAAAATGCTTGAGCAGATTAATACTATTTTCAGTGCTCAGTGTCGTGACAAGGGACTCGAATATGACTGCGAGCTGGATGGGTATTTCGATGATTACTACATTGGCGACAACATCAAACTTCGTCAGGTTCTGATTAATATTCTTGGTAATGCTGTTAAATTCACAGATAAAGGCGGTAAGGTCAGTTTCTTAATATCTAAAACCGCTATTTTTGATAAAAAATCTACTTTCAAATTTTTGATTAAAGATACTGGTATCGGCATTAGCAAAGAATTCCTGCCTAAGCTCTTTGATACATTCACTCAGGAAGATTCTTCGCTGACCAACAAATACGGCAGTTCTGGTCTTGGAATGGCTATTACAAAGTCTATTGTCAAGATGATGAACGGCGATATCGAAGTAGAAAGCGAAAAGGGCGTTGGCACCACTTTCACAGTCACTGTAACCTTGTTGGATTCTGATAAGAAACCAAATGGTGATAATGCTGGAGAAATAAGACTTCAGGATTTGGCCGTTCTTTTGGTTGATGACGATAAACTTGCCTGTGAACATGCTAAGGTTGTTCTTGAAAAGGTTGGCATTCATGCTGAATTTGCTTATTCAGGGAAAGATGCCATCGAAATGGTTAAGATTCGCCATGCTCGCCGAGAGCCTTTCAATCTTATAGTTGTCGATTGGCAGATGCCAGACATGGACGGTGTTGAAACCACTCGCCAAATCAGGTCTATCATTGGTAACGAATCTGCTATTATCATTCTGACTGCTTATAATTGGGATGACATCATTGACGAAGCTATATCTGCTGGTGTGGACAGCTTTATCGCCAAACCTTTATTTGCTTCAAACCTTTTAGACGAATTTAAAGAAGCCGTCAAGAAGAAAAAAATCAAGACTGCAATTTCTAATAAGGTTGATTTAAAAGGCAAACGCATTTTATTAGCTGAAGATATGCAGGTTAACGCTGAAATAATGATGATGGTCTTGAAAATGCGTGATATGAAAGTTGAAGTTGCCGAAAACGGTAAGATTGCCGTTGAAATGTTTGAATCCCACGAACCAGGCTATTATGATGCAATTTTGATGGATATGAGAATGCCTGTAATGGACGGTTTGGAAGCTACAGGCAAGATTAGAGAGATGGGTCACAAAGATTCTAAGACTATTCCTATTATTGCTCTTACTGCTAATGCTTTTGACGAAGATGTACAACGCAGCTTGCAGGCAGGTCTTAATGCACACCTCAGCAAGCCTGTACAACCTGATGTACTATTAGAAATTTTAGAGAATATGATTCCCTCTTAAAATTTTGTACAAACAAAAAAAGTTTTGAAAAAAAATTTTTTTTTAAAATTTTTTAAACTTTAAAAAAAAAAGATGGTATTATATATATAGAAAAAATTTATTTAGGAGCAACATATGAGAAAATATATATTTTCTGCATTACTAGTTAGTTTGCTTTGTATGAATGCATCATATTCAGAAGTTTACAATCAACCAACTACTTCTGATGATGAAGTTATTGCTGCAGACGGAATAAGCGGTGGTATTGACAGTACTGCTTATGAAACAAGAAACCTCATATTAGGAGATGAACCATCAGATTCAGAAACTCCCAAAACTGAATCTAAAGATGAACCAAAAGATGAATCTAAAGATGAAACTGTAAAAGATGATGGTTCTAAAGACGAAGAATCTGACAATCCATTTGAAAATGCCAAAGTTACTGAAGAAGCTGAAGCCGAAGAAGAAGGCGATAAAATATCAGATGTTAAGACAGCAGAAGCTTGTGGTATAGATGGAATTGCAGAAGGTTTCCCAAAAGACGGCAAAGTTGCTGGTACTGGCGGAGATTATCTCAGACTTAGAAGCTGGCCTTGGGGTAATGTTATAAGAAGTTATCCAGAAGGAACAGGTGTAAAAGTACTTGGTGTTTCTGGTGAATTTTATCTTGTAGAAGTTGATGGAACCCAAGGATATATGCATAAAGCTTATATCTCTACAGAAGATGAAGCAGCTTCTGGAAAAGCTCCATATTATCCTGGTTCAACTAGAAGTGGCGGAGCATTATCATTAGAAGAAGGCGTTAAAGCTTCTGAAGATGGTGCTGCTGGTAAAGTTCCATCTGTAACAGGTGGTACTCCAGGTCAAGTTACTATTACTGCTGATAAAGTTGATTTGGAAGTTCCATTAATTAACCAGATGACTGCTAATACACCAGCTCCTGGTTCTTCTTGTGGACCAACATCTCTTGCAATGTGCTTAAGTTTCTTAGGCAAAGGTGATGCTAATGTTCTCGTAACAGACTGCTATACTAAGGCTGGTTGTACAGCTTCCGATGGTACTGGTGAATGGGGTCTCGAAAATTGTGCAAAACAATACGGTTTCTCAAATGCTACTTGGAACTATGGTATTGGTGCTGATTTCTGTCGTCAGAAACTACAATCTGGTTCTCCATTACTTTGCCACGTTGCACATCACTATGTTGTAATGAAAGGTATTGATAGTAACAATAATGTTCTAATCAATGACCCAGCTGGTGGAGTTCTCAAGACTTTGAGTTGGTCTGATTGGGTTGCTTGGTGGAATCAAGGTACTGGCGCCGCTATGTCATTCTAATAAATTAATTAGTAAATTAAGACCTAATTGTGTTATTATATACATAATTAGGTCTTTTTTTAATTCTTATAATGGAGTTTTGTTATAAATGAAAAAACTTTTACTTACTACTTTATTTGCATTAATTCTTTCTACAGGACAAACAATGGCAGAAAACGTATATAAACCAATAGACGAAAGCGGTATTTATCTCAACGGAGACTGTAAAGCTATTGCAACCTCCCCCGATGGCTTTACTTATGTATTAATGTACGATAAAAGATTAATACGTATAGACAGTGATGGAGTTCAAAAAGAAATTCCTATTCCACTAACCAAAGAAGTAAATAATTTAAATGATTATTTTTGTGATATGGCTGTAGATACTAAAGCTGTATATTTCTGCGGCTATGAAACTTTTGGTATCGTTGCCCTTGATTTAAAGAATCCAAAAGAACTAAAATCCCTTCCTCTTTCTTATGAAAACAAACCTATCAGACCTATGATGATTTCAAGAACTAGTGATGGTTGGACTATTAAAGATTTTGATTATAGAACTTTTAAAGTTGACACTAAAGGTAATTTAACTCTTTTGCCGGAATTATCCGAAGTAATGCTTGATAAACAAGGCAAACCAGTTATAAAAGTTAATCCTTATCATGGAGAAGATGGCAAAATAGTATTTCCTGGAAAATTAATCACTGAAGACAAAAAAACCAAATGGGTTGCTCCAGAACCAGAACCCCCAACAGTTGTAATGGGTGTTGAATACTTAGGCTATGACAGTGATCATGATAGAGATATATACTATACAAATTATTCTTGTGGCGATATGATTGCAGAAATCAATATTTTTGCAGTAGATAGTTCAAATAATGTTGTTGCTCATAGACTAATTCCACCAAAATCTCTTGATTTTATTTTGAGATATTGCAAATTAGCAAATGACGGTTCTATTATCGCTGTATTCTGTGATCCAGATAGTCCAAACGACAGAGTAATTTTAAAAAAATATGAATTAGAATCTGGTTCAGAAACACCAAAAGGTTGATAATTTATTTTTAAAATAATTTGATTTTTAAAGACCCAATTATGTTATTATTAATATAATTAGGTCTATTTTTTATTTGGAGTTAATTAAAAATGAGAAATATTTTAATAGCATCTTTATTGGTATTAGTTTTTGCAACGCTCCAATCATTTGCTGAGGAAACGATAAAACCTATTGATGAAGCAGGAATCTACTTAGATGGAGAGTGCAAAGCAATAGCTAGTTCCCCAGATGGTTCAACTTACGTGTTAATGTTAGATAAAAAACTGATAAAAATAGACAGTTACGGTTACAAAAAAGAAATTCCTATTCCTTTTAATAAACAACTCCAAAACTTGAATGATTATTTTTGCGATATGGCTGTTGATAATAGAGCAGCTTATTTCTGCTGTTACAATAGTTCTTCAATAGTAGCATTAGATTTAAAGAATCCGAAAGAATTAAAAGCCCTTAAGCTTTCTTACGAAAATAAGCCTATCAGACCAATGTTACTAAATAAAACCAAAGATGGCTGGACAATTAAAGACTTTGATTACAGAACTTTTAAAGTAGATGGAAAAGGCAATTTAACTCTACTGCCAAATTTTTCAGAAGTTATGCTAGACAGGGATGGTAAACCTGTAATTAAAGTCAATCCATATCATAAAGATGGCAAACTTGTGTTTCCTGGAAAAATGAACAATGAAAAAAACGAAACCAGATGGACAGCACCTACTCCTGAACCCCCTCTTGTTGTAATGAATGTTGAATATCTAGGTTATGATACAAATCAAGATGTTGATATGTATTTAGCAAAATATTCCAGTGGAGATCTAACTTTAGATAATAGACTATTTGCTGTAGATTCAAATAACGAAATAATAGCTCAAAGATTAATTCCACCTACTACTTTGTCTTTTATTATGAGATATTGTAAATTAGCAAATGATGGCTCTATAATAGCTGTGTACTGTGATCCAGAAAATCCCGACTATAGGGTTATCCTTAAAAAATTCGAATTAACACCTGATACACCACCACAAAAAGGTTAAAAATTTTAAACTTTTTCTATTAATAAAAGTATTAAAAATAGTAAATATAATGGGGGAGATTTTATGAAAAAATCTTTTTTAGCATCTTTATTGATTATATCGCTATGTATACTTCCAGTTATGGCTGATTCATCTTCCAAAGAAGTAGATGAAAATGCCCAAAAAGTAGAATCTATTCTGAAAGGTGATGAAACCGAATCAGAAACAGAAACAGCTGCTGAAACATCTACTAAAACTTCTAGCGAAACTGATACTGAAACAAAAACTTCAACATCTACTGATACATCTACAGATACTAGTAGCAATCCTTTTGATGAAGATACCAAAGTAACAGAAGAAGCTGAAGCTGAAGAAGAAACTAAAATTGTCGATGTAGAAACTGCAAAGACTTGTGGTATAGAAGAAATTGCTGAAGGCTTCCCCAAAGATGGTAAAGTTGCTAACACAGGCGGATCATATCTTAGACTTAGAAGCTGGCCCTGGGGCAATGTTCTTAATAAATATAAAGAAGGAACTGAAGTTAAAGTACTCGGTATTTCTGGAGAATTTTACCTTGTTCAAGTTGACGGCAAACAAGGTTATATGCATAAAAACTATATTTCTACCGATGAAGCCGAAGCTTCTGGTAAATCTCCATATTATCCAGGCAGTACAAGAAAAGGCGGAGCATTATCATTAGAAGAAGGCGTTAAAGCTTCTGAAGATGGTGCTGCTGGTAAAGTTCCAACAGTAACTGGCGGAACTCCAGGTACTGTAACTATTACTGGTGATAAAGTTCTTCTTGATGTTCCAAAGAAAAATCAATATCAGGCAAATACACCTGCTCCTGGTTCTTCTTGTGGTCCAACTTCACTTGCAATGTGTCTTGCATTCTTCGGAAAAGGTGATCCAAGTGAATTGGTTACTGACCTTTACAATGTTTGCGGATGCACAGCTGCAAATGGTACTGGTCATCAAGGTCTGGAAAACGGCGCTCATAAGTATGGCTTAACAGATGCTAAATTCTATTATTCAGTAAGCCAAGACTGGTGCCGACAACAGCTTGAAGCTGGTAAACCTCTTATTATTCATGTTGCACATCACTATGTTGTAATGAAAGGTATGGACAGTGCTGGTAATGTTATTCTTAACGACCCTGCCTACAATGGTGTTGAAAGAAATATGAGCTGGTCAGAATTCTCTGTATGGTGGGATAATTCTGGATTAGGTCATTCTGCAATGACATTCTAATAAAACTACCTGTTATATTAAAAAATAAAAAGCGTGGCAGCAATAATAGCAACCACGCTTTTTATTTTTATAAAATTTTACCATTATTTTGGTTAAACTATTGATTCAAAAAGCTAATTAGAGTAAAATTTACCCGAAAAAATTTCTACATACACTATATACACTATGGAGGCATATAATATTTTATGCTAGATATCAAATGGATACGTTCTAATCCAGACCTCTTTAAAGCCGCAATGATTAAACGTGGTCTTGCAGCCTTCGATCACCCAACAAACAAAGCAATTATTGAAAAAAATGGTAATCCAGAAGAACCAGTAAAGAAAATGGCTATTCTTCTAGAAAATGCAAAAGAAGCTGTCGTTGAAAAGATTCTTCCATTAGAAGATTTAGACAAAAAACGTCGTGAAATGATTGCTGAAGTTGAAAAACTTCAGGCAGAAAGAAATGTTGCCAACAAAGAAATAGCTCGTAAAAAAGCAGCTAAGGAACCTTGTGAAGACTTATTTGCCGGTATGAAGCAGATGAGTAACAAGATTAAAGAACTAGAAAAAGCTTTGGAAGAACAGGATTCTCAGTTTACTGATCTTCTTATGAATATTCCAAATGCTCCTCATGAATCTGTTCCATTAGGCTTTGATGATAAGTCTAATGTTGAAGTTAAGAAACACGGAACTCCAAAAGAATATAATTTTGAAGTTAAAGATCATGTAGACCTTGGTGCAAACCTTGGAATATTAGATTTTGACAGAGCTGCAAAAATTTCTGGTGCTAGATTCTCTATTCTTACAGGCAATGGTGCACGTATGGAACGTGCTATTATGAATTTCATGCTTGATACTCATACTCAGAAGCATGGATACAGAGAAGTTGAACCACCTGTAATTGTTAATTCTTCTGCTCTTAAAGGAACTGGTCAATTGCCAAAATTCAAAGAAGACTTATTTAAACTTGAAGGCTATGATTACTGGCTGATTCCAACAGCTGAAGTTCCTGTAACTAACTATTATGCCCAAGAAATTCTTAAAGAAAGCGATTTACCGATAAAGCTTACTGCTTACACTCCATGTTTCAGAAGTGAAGCCGGCAGTTACGGAAAAGATACCCGCGGCATGATTCGTCAACATCAGTTCGACAAAGTTGAACTGGTTAAGTTTACAAAACCAGAAGATTCTTATAAAGAGCTTGAACTTTTACTAGACGATGCAGAAGATATATTAAGACTTCTAGGACTTCCTTACCGTGTTGTTTGCTTATCTTCAATGGATATGGGCTTCTCAGCTGCCAAGACCTTCGATATAGAAGTCTGGTTGCCATCTCAGAAAATGTACAGAGAAATAAGCTCTTGCAGTAACTTTGAAGATTTCCAGGCTAGACGTGCAGGTATCCGCTACAAAGGTTCTGATGCAAAAGCAAAGACAAATCTTGTTCATACTTTGAATGGTTCAGGTCTTGCTATTGGTAGAACTTGGCTTGCTATACTGGAAAACTACCAGGATGAAGGTGGCAGAATCTATATTCCTGATGTTTTACAGCCATATATGGGTGGACTCACTCACTTAGAATGAGGAGTTAGGAATTAGGAATGAAAACTTCAATAAGCCGTCATTGCGAGGCGTTAAAAACGCCGCGGCAATTTGGCTTTTTGAAGTTTATATCTTTTCTGATTTTAATTATATTCACATTAATTTTAACTGGTTGTCATCATCATTCAGGGTCGATAGTTATTCCAGAAGAAGTTCCTACCCTAAATCTGCGTGGCACAGTTAATTTAAACAATATAAAATTTCCTACTTCTTTATGTGGAAACAACAGTTACCAGTTTATTGATTTATCTGTTTTCAGCCTTACTATTCAAGATGATAATACCAATTCTGCTTATGTAAGTTCCAATGGAGAATTTTCTTTCTCCGAAATAGATTCACGTCAACAGGTTGTTATTTTTTGCACTAACACCTCAAATAAAAATCTTGTTTTTGAATGGATGGGAGCCTCCACGTCAGGTTTGACTGGACAAATAAATGCAACAATTGATTTATATTCAACTGCTCGTTCACTAATAGCCAGAACTCTTCGAGACAGACACGGAAGAAGAGTAAAACCAGAATATATAACAGATGAACATATAAAAAAGACTGTTGAAACAATATTAGAAGTAATAGAGCAAAAGCCTGAGTTGCTTAAAGATACACCCCTTTCGGAGATTGAATCCATAAAAACTGCTTATACCGAAATGGCTGATTCTCTCAATTCAGGCAGTTCTGGAGCATTTCCTAACGAACATGTTTTTCTTTTCTATTTTGCAGGCGATAATGACCTAGGTTTATATATGGAAAATACAGTAAACAGTATTGCTGAAGCAGGACTTCCCTCTGACACTCAAATAATCATAGCTCTTGATACTTTTAATTCCCTGCCCCTTATAAATAAACCTGGAGCTGCAAGATACAAAGTTACAGATAATAAGCTGGAATTACTTAATGAAGCAGGAGACATAGATTCAACAGATTCAAAAGTTTTAGAAAAATTTATTGAAGTTTCGATGCGTGAATATCCAGCCAAAGGTTATTCTTTGATTTTATCTTCTCATGGTGGAGGTTGGCGTGATCGAGAAAGATCTACTCTTTCGCAAAGAGCTGTGTTTATGAACGATACAAATTCATTGGCTACAGGAACAGTATTAAATACTGCTCTTGGGATAAAAAATGCATTGTCTAACATTAACGCTTCTAATCGAAAATTTGACATGATTGTTTTCGATGCCTGCAATATGGGTTGTATAGAAACGGCCTATGAATTTAGTGATCTGACTGATTATACAGTGTTTTCTCAAGCTTTGATGCCATCTAACGGAATACCTTATAATCAGTTTTTTCAAGAAATATCCCAAAAAGGTATTTCTAATCTGACAGAATACAAACGTGTTGAAATGCTATGTCAGATTTTTTCAAATAAATACGTAGATAATGCTGGTTCCTTCCCTACAGGAATAAGTATTATAGACAATTCTGAAATGCAATCATTTATTAACTGTTTAAATAATTACATTAATGCTATTTATGCAAAGAAAGAAAACTATAGTTCTATTATGTATAATGTCAGAACATCTACAACTACAAATGATGGCGAAGAATTTACGGGACCCCTCATACAGACTTTCTCACCACTTAATGAATTTGTAGATTTGAAACAATTAAACAAAGAATATCACGAAGTTTTATTAGATGCTAAAATTGAAAGTGAAGCTTTATATACTAGTTTCGATTCTCTTATAAAATACAGCAAATATTCAAATTCTCTAAAAAATGCTAACGGTATCTCTATTACTTTCCCAGAAAAAGATATTTATAATACTTATTACACGGGTTTATTACCTGCCGATGAATACTTCAATCTTAAGTTTAATAACTTAACTTACTGGAATGAATTACTTGATTATATAATGAACAATTAATTACAACTATAAAACATGACAAATTCTAAAAAGTTTTGAATGCACAGCATAATATTTAAACTAGTATTGACATAAGATTTAAAAAGGAATTATAATATCTCCGAATATAAAGACAAGGAGCACTTTAAATGAGAAGTCCTATTCATAAAGAGGGATTCAAATTTGCAGGAATATTTCTTGCAATAGGAATTATAGCTTCACATCTAAATAAATGGATTGGTAGACTGTTCTATCTTCTTTCAGCATTTGCATTGTATTTCTTCCGAGATCCAGAAAGAAAGATTCCTAATGGTGACGGATTAATTCTTTCTCCTGCTGATGGTAGAGTTATAGATATAGATACAGTTGAACATACTCCTTTTATTGATGGACCAGCCAAAAGAGTTACAATATTCTTGTCTTTATTAGATGTTCACATCAATAGATCTCCAATAAAAGGGAAAATAGCCTATAGACAATATGTTCCAGGTAAGTTTCTCTGCGCTTTTGAACCCAAAGCCTCAACAGACAATGAACAAAATGCTGTAGGTATTGAAGGTTCAGATGGTTATAGAATATTAGTAAAACAAATTGCTGGTTTAATAGCCAGAAGAATAGTTTGTTGGAAAAATCCTGGTGATGAAACTGAATTAGGCGAACGTTTTGGCCTAATAAGATTTGGTTCTAGAACAGAAATATTTATGCCATTAGATGCAAAAATAGAAGTTAAAATAGGACAAAGAGTTGCAGGAGCTTCTACTGTAATTGCTAGAAGATAATTAATGGAAAACACACAGAATACAGATAATAACGAACAAATATTTAATCAGACTGAAGATAGTTTTTTAAAAAAATCTGAAGATTCTTCTAAGACTGACAATAATTTATCTGCAAAAGAACGCAAAAGAAAAGCTTTACGAAAGCATCTTTCTATAATACCGAACACCTGTACCTCCATGAATCTGGTATGTGGTTTTTTATCTATACTTGCCGCTTCTCATGGGGAGTTTCTGGTTGCCAGCTGGCTTATACTAATTGCTAATATTTTCGACATACTTGACGGAAGATTAGCCAGGTTAACATCTGTAGAATCTCTTTTTGGAGCTGAATTAGATTCTTTATGTGATCTAGTCAGTTTCGGTGTTGCTCCAGCATTTTTAGTGTACACAAGATATTTTAAAGACGGGAATATTGGTATGCTAGGTATGCTGGTTGCAGTGATATTTGTTCTCTGCGGAGCACTTAGATTAGCTCGTTTTAATGTTACACCCCATTCTCATAAAGATGTTTTCGAGGGTTTACCAATACCAGGTGGTGCTGGAATATTAGCCACTATGGTTATTTTTGAATTACAGTATTTTAGTTTCTTATCTATACCACAGATGGCTGTTCCTTTTATTGTTGTTATTACAGCTTTTTTAATGGTTAGCAAAATTGAATATCCAGCAATGAAAAAGACTCCCAAAACCAGTAAAAAACGTCTATTTGGTGTATTTTTGGTTGTAAGTGCATTTTTTATCAATCCACCAATTACACTTTTCTTTGCTACTTGGGGTTTTGGTCTATATGGTCTATTCATGTCTATTATTAGATTATTATTACGTTTTGGTCGTAAAATTAAATCTGGTAATAAAAGAGTAGCTGTTATAAGCAAGAACTAATTCCTTTTATCTCTTAAGAGTCTAATACGTGCGAGATTTGCACATATTATTATTACTTGTGAAATAATGCACATAAATCAAACGATTGTGAAAAATCTCTCAAAAGCAACATATTATTCATTTTTTGATTTAATCGAAGATTAATTGTGTGATTTTTGCACATTTTCATATTAATTCTATGCACAACATATGCAATATTTATACACACAAATATATAAAATCTTGAATTCATTGATTTAATCAAGGTTAAATATAAAATAAAAATTTTCGTAAACCTGGCATAATTATTGCTTATATATTGGTAAGTTCTTTGAAAATATAATTACGAAAAGCTCTTTCCGAGTGTTAATGATTTTTATTCATAGTTATTGCATTAGTTACAGCATTAATCATTGTTTAACGCCGTTATAAAATATATAACTGTATATCGACGTAGTTCATTTCTCCTCTCTCAACACACTCAACAACTCAGCACTAAAAATAGTTCTCTCTCTTTCTTTTTGCACTATTCAAAGCATTAGTTACATTATCTCTCGGAAAGCTTTTATATATTATTAAGTTATCTTATATGATGACTATTTATAATCCTCTCACTCCACATCCCCGTTTAACGGGGATTTTTTTTTTTAGGAAATTAATGTATAATAAAAAAATGAAAATAATTCTTTCTGCTATCAATACAAAATTTACTCACAAAGCCCTTTCACTAAGTTGTTTAAAAAGCTATTGGGATTTATTTCATAATGACATTCCTTTAATAATTAAAGAATTTGATTTAAATATTTTAAACGAAACTATTATCAACGATTTACTTCTAATTCAACCAGATATTTTAGCGTTTTCTACATACATCTGGTCGATAGAACGAATTATAACTGTGGCAGGTGCTATTAAAGCAGCATTTCCAAAATGTATAATAATATTAGGTGGGCCCGAAGTTTCTTATAATTCTACCGACATAATTAACCGACATAAAAACATTGATTACATTATTAGAGGTGAAGGTGAAATCACTTTTAAAGAATTACTTGAATCCCTGATTGATAATAAATCTTTTGAATCTATTCCTGGAATAACTTATAGAAAAGGTGGAAAGGCTATGAAAAATAAAGAAAGACAGCTAATCAAAGATTTAGATATTCTCCCCTCCCCTTTTATTACAGGGAATTATCAGGGTTCATCAAATTTTACCTATTATGAAGCTTCTCGTGGCTGTCCTTCTAAATGTGCATATTGTCTAAGTTCAGTACAAGGCTTGGTTCGGAATCACTCTATTGAAAGAATAGAAAAAGATTTAGATTGGTTTTTCCAATCTGATTTTGATCAGATTCGTTTTGCAGATCGAACTTTCAACTATGATGTACCTCGTGCTTTACACATCATAAATTATATAAAACAAAATAACAAAAAATGTAAAAACTTTCATTTTGAAATTCAAGCTGACTTTTTAAGTGATGAAATAATAGAATTACTATCTGATGCGCCAAAAGGAATGTTTCATCTGGAAATAGGTGTACAATCAACGAATAATAAGGCGCTTGAAATGGTTAATAGAACATTTGATTTAGAAGAAATGAAATCTAAAATCAACAAACTTCGCTCAAAAACGAATTGTTATTTACATTTAGATGTGCTTGGTGGACTACCTTACGATACTTATTCTGATTTTTGCAAGAGTTTAGATGATGTTGCCTCTCTAAAACCAGAAGATATTCAAATAAGTTTAGTTAAAGTTTTGCACGGTACACCTTACGAATATATGGCTAACAAAACAAATGATTTTTATTATATGACCGAGCCTCCTTATACAATTCTTAGAACAAAATGGTTAAAACCAGATGAAGCTGTTATGATTTCTCAAATTAGTAAGCTTTTTGAAGGTATAGGTAATACCAACCGTTTCAATAATAGTATCAATCATTTGGTTACAAATTATTTTAACGGCTCATATTCTAAATTCTATGAAAATCTTGTTTTATTTTGGCGAGACAAAAAATACTTATTTTATAATTTCAGCCCTGAAAATACTGTAAAACATTTAAAAGAGTATTCTAAACAAATTATCAGTAATGATTTTGACTATAATTTTATTGAATCTTTGCTTGAACATGAATTAAGAATGACATTAAAAACGCCTAACACAGATAGTTGGAATATACCTATAGATTATTCATCAGATAAAAAACCTAAATTCAAATTAAAACAAGATTTGCGAGGATACTGGTACAAAATTGATCCAACTAATAATTATTCTTCAAAATCAATTCAAAATTATCCTGTTATATATTCATTTTCAAGACTAGTGAATGACAAACCTTTTGTGGATTTTTTAAACATTCCTTTAAGTAAATCTTTTACTTTAATGTCTATTCAGAAAAAGATTCCTTTAGATAAAATAGAAGATATATGGAAATCTCTATACTTACACGAACCCTTACCTGATTTCAATAAAATTATAGCCGAACTTCTAGAATCTAATTATATTTTATTTACCGCCCATAATAATTAGTGTAAAAATATCACGTGTATTTTTTTTACATATATATTTTTTATACTGTGTGTTTTTTTCACTATATTATGAGATTCTTTATTCCATATTATCTATAATCAATTGTTAAAGTCCCTTGTTTTCAGCAATTGCAATGATTCCTTCACATTTTAAAGATGAAATTTTCATATATTTTAATAAAAAAAATATTCTATTTATTATTGGCATATCTTTTGCATATATTTAATTAAGTTCATTGAAAAATTAGTTTATTTATGTTATATTATCTACAGTATAAGTTCATTTATATTATTAAATAATATAAATGCTTTGAATATGTTTGTCATCAACCCCGATGACTCAAGTATCCTCTCAAAAGATCCTCTCACTTTGCCCTCGACTCACAAGTCGAGGGATTCTTTTTTTTAGTCTTTTATTTTTTCTTATTTTTTGCATAAAAAAAGAGCTAGATTATTATCTAGCTCTTTTTTTATTTTCTAATTATTCGTTTTCTGCTTCATCCGCTTCTATCATATCAAGAAGTTCTGCAGCAATAGCACTGCCTTGAAGTTTTTCAAAAGTCAAAACTTCTTTTAACTTTCTCATAATTCCACAGAGGCAGATTTTTCTTTCTTTTGGTGAATTTACATAGAAAGTAATGAATTCTTTTGCTATATTACCAGAATCATTAGCAATTTCTTTTTTAACTATAGCAAGAAAAAGTCGTTCTACAGAAATAAGCTTTTGTATAGCTAATTCATATTCAACTTCGCTTTCCTGTTGTTCTGTTTCATTGCCTTTTCCAAGTTTAGCACTTGAAGCATTTGTTTTATCTACACTGGCAAGTATTTCTGCCATTATGCTCTTCTTGGTATTATTTGTTTTAGTCTTGTTAGATTTTGGTTTAGTAGTTGTTTTTGGTTTGCTTGCAACAGAAGAATTTACAGAAGTATTTGATGAACCAAAAGCAAATGTAAAGTTAGCAGAACCTGCATTTTTCGAGAAAGCCTGTTCAGCTTTCATGGTTTCAGGTCCTCGATTAACAACTACCATTAACATTCTATCATATTCTGATGGAACTACGATTTCCTGGTTTACTTTATAATCTTTAACCGGCATCCAGTTAACCTTTGGTAAAACTCTACCATCAGAACAGTAATGAACAATAGCTACGTCAAAAGCATTCTTGTATTCAGTAGTTGCAATACTCTGACCTACAAAATTAAATAAAACTTTTTTGCCCTTCATTACAGCAGGATTAATTTTAACACATTTTGCAGACCAGCATTTTACACTTGATTTGCCTTTAAATGGAGCCTTATCTATTTTTATTTCCGGATTCAGATAAAATCTTGATAATGAATCAGAATAACCATAATCACCATTGCTTATTCTGTCATCATTTAAATAGTTAGCTACACAGAAATTTCTGAAAAGATTACGTGCAGTATTTTTAATGCCTTGTTTTTCTATGGCATCATTTATACTTTTCATACCTTGAGAAGGCTGTGCAACCATTCTTCTGATAAAAGCTCTTCTTCTGTCATCAGTAGAAGCGATTCTCGTGGAGATATATTGTGCCCACATATAAACTTGCCCATAATTGGCAACCATATTATCATCCAACCAGCCGCAAAGATTATTGTCAGGGTTTCTCACGAAAGAATCAACCTGTGAAGGATGACCATAACCGCAAAGATATGGAGCCAATTGTGACATACTTTCATTTAACCAAGTATATTCTTTAGGGTCGTGGTTCCAATGAATCATATGTTGAAATTCATGTGCAACAACACTCAAGAATTTATCACTAGCTGGATCACTAGGATTAATATCTAGATAAAGCATTTCTCTCTGGTTTGAATTAGCATACTTAGATCTTGTATAGCAGTCTCCAGCATTGAAATAACCACCAGTATAAGCAGTATTACCAGTACTTGGGTTATAACCGTCTTTTATATCGAGGAGCAATAATGTAATACGTGCATCATCGTCTATACCAGGACTCCATTCACTACCAAACATAGAGCGATCTTCTGGATAAATTTTGTTGTCGAAAGCATGAGCAATTTTATCTATTGTTTTTTGTTCTACTTTTTTACCATTCTGTAAATAAATATAACAGTGCTTACCAATTTTTTTACAAGTTGCTTTAATTTTTTCGTTACAATTCTGTTCGAGATTGTAGGTGTTAAATGTTGCCTGATCACCAACTTCTACAGGTTTGACATCAGCCTGAGCTATTCCTCGGCTAATGTTTTCCTGACCGACAGACATTCTTTCGCCATCTGCCAAATCACGAGTAGATTTGTTAAACATTTGAGTGAGATCAACAACACCAGCAGCATAAGTTGGGGCTGAAAGTGTAATTGCCAAAGCCACAGCACTAATTATTTTATTCAAAGCTTTCGACATAAGCTTATTGCTCCTTATAGACTTATTCTGTACAATTATAACTAAAATTAGGGTAAAACGCCACCCCTTTTTAAAATTTTAAAAGAAAAACCCTTAATAAAATTACTAAAATTTACAATAGAAACAAGTCAAATTATTAATGTTTCAAACCAATTCTGTTACAGGCATCAGAAAAGATTCTACGTTGATCTTCCGTTAAATCTTGAGGCATAGCAACATCAAACTCTACGTATAAATCTCCTCCTTGAAAACCTAAACCAGTAAGTTTTACTTTATCGCCATGCTTTGTATTCCTTGGAATAACAAGAATCAGACTCGTACCTCTTGGATCTGTAAATCTAACTTTACTACCGAGAATAGCCTGAGCTATATTAATTGTTAATATAGCCTTGATATTGTTACCAACTATAGTAAAGTGAGGATCCTCTTTTATAAGAACTTTAACTTTATATGGTCCTACATTAATTATACTATTATTCATAGTATTAGCTTGTACATTAATTTTTCTGTTACCGCCAGGAAGACCGCCAACCTCTACAATTCCTCCATTTAAAGCCACTTTTAAAGGAATCTGAATAGTGGCATCATAACTTGAATCATTACCGGTAAAAGTACTTTTGGCCTTATTAAAAACATTGCCAAACATACTGCCAAGTCCTTCAAATGGTGTACCTTCGAAACTGCTGGCGAAATCAGAAAAAATATCTGAAAATTCAGAATCACCCGGCCCATTTTTACTTGTATATGCCTTGTAAAAACGTCCAAAAGGTCCATCATCAGAGAAACCGCCAAAATTAAATGCACCACCGAATCTTCTGGCAGTATCATATTTGCTTTTATTGGTTTCATTTCCAAGAACTTCGTATGCTTCTGAAATATCTTTGAATTTTTCTTCAGCAGCCCTATCACCTTTATTTATATCAGGATGATATTTTTTTGCCAGAGTATGAAAAGCTTTTTTAATTTCTTCTTTAGAAGCATTTTCGCTTATGCCAAGTACATTGTAATAATCTTTCATTTTCTTTACTCAAATCTAAAATTAATTAGATTAGCTCCATTTTTTTTAAGCCATTCTTTAGCTTCCAAATATTTTGGGAAACGTTGAGAAACCAGTGACCAGAATTCTTTTGAGTGGTTCATATAAGTTAAATGAGCAACTTCATGATTAACTACATAAGATAATACTTCTGGAGGAGCCATTACAAGCCGCCAGTTAAAATTAAAATTTTTCTGTGAAGAACAGCTTCCCCATCGAGAAACAGTATCTTTAATAGATATATCTTTATAGTTAAAATTATATTTTGCCTTTTCAAACTCAACTTCCTGAGTAAAAAATCTACGTGCTTGAGCCTTATACCAAAGCATTATCTGGTTTGTAGCCTCTTCACCCTGTTCTTTTTCCGTCTTAAATAAAGAAGATAAAGTAACATTCAAGGTATTATCCTTCAATTGTAACCTAGAATAAGGGAAAGGTGATTTATTAATCTTAACATTCAACTCATTGCCACGAAACAGAATCTTTTTATTCTCAAAATCAGACAATTTCATCGAATTTTCCCCCACCAGCATTAATTAGTTTTTTAAATCCATGCTTTTTGAGGTTTTCGTCCGAAAGTATTGTTTTGTTAGAATCATCTCGTTTATGAACTGCAGCATGCATAACTTTCACTATTTCATTTTCACATTCAGGACAAAACTCTAAGGAATCTTCCTTTATGCTTTGAAAAGTTTCAAAACCATCTTTACAATAATCGCAACTATTTTCAGGATTTTTTGCTTTATAAGTATATAATGGCATATAAGCCTCCATTAACTTATTATTGTAGAACCTATTTACTTATAATTCAAGAGGAAATTCAATCAATTTTAGATGGAACAAGAGCAATAAAAACATCATTCACATTGGTTCCCGTATAACCAGTTTTTATCAAGCCCCCTACCCTTTTAAAAAAGTTATAGGAATCATGTCGCTCCAAGTAATCTTCAAAATTGTAATTCATCTTTTTAGCATAAAGGAAAGTTTTTTCTGTAATAATTGCTCCGGCAGAATCTGTTGGTCCATCTATTCCATCTGTACCGGCTGCAAGAAAAAACATTTGCCTTTTTGGACTATCAGGGAAATACTTAAGCATGGACAACGCCAACTCCTGATATCTTCCTCCTGTACCATTTATTTTCTTCTGTTTCTGTATCAAAAATTCACTAAGTTCCGAAATGCTATCTTTTCTATAAATGTTATTTAATTCATTCCTTTGAATAATACCATCATAAGGTAAGCTATTGCTATTAGAATTCCATTCAACATTGAAGTTATTTTTTTTGAAAGTTATAACAGGCTCACCACCAGCAATAACAGCAAAAGAATCAAGATTATCTTTCTTTATTTCAGATACAAAAGAATAAAAATCTTTTGAAATAATAGAAGCCTCTCCTGTTAAATAATTAGGATAATTATAAATTTTAAAATCGTAATCCTCTAAATATTTACTTAAGTTTGAAAGAGCTAATTTATTATCTGCAATTATAGATGAATTAACAAGGTAAAAATACTTATCTCTTGTTTCATTTAAGTAACTATTCTTATTAGCAAAATTATTACCAGAAGAAAAAAAGTTTTCAACAGATTCTGGTAGAGAGTCCCATAAAGAATATTTTTTTAATATCTTAATACAATCGTGAATAGTTGTGTTGTTAAAAGAAAACGGGCCTGAACCTATATTTTCTAACGAATTGCCTAAAACATCAGAAACAACCAATAATATTACTTCTGCTGGATAAGCCATTTCTGCCAATTTACCACCTTTTACGGCAGAAAGACTTTTTCGAACAGTATTTATTTCAGATATATCAGCTCCACTTTTAAGCAAAAGATTGTTTACCTTTTGTTTATCTGCAAGACTAATTCCGTCTACTGGCAGACACATAAGGCTAGAAGCGCCACCGGAAAGCAAAAAAATAACAAGATCATTTTTACCTGCTTTTGTGGCTATCCGTGATATAATACGTGCACTTAGAACAGAATCCATATCTGGAACTGGATGAGCTGCCTCTATAATCCTGATATTCCCCAACATATCTATCTCTGTGCCACTATTTTGAGGAATAGCAATACAGCCCTCGGTTATTCGGTTACCCAAGAGGTCATAAATGGCCTTAGCCATTCTTAAACCTGCTTTGCCTGCACCTATTACAAATATATTGTTTAAAGAATCCAGATCATAATTTTTATTATTGAATAATAGGCTATTCCCATCCAGTTTGAGATTTCTTAAAATTGCTTCATATGGATCACAAGTTTTAACCGCTTCTTCGTAAGCCATAAGAGCAGCATTGATAAAAGCAGACTCCAAACTGCCATAACCAGCATTTAATTCTCTAAGATTTTTAATTAGCATCGGTGATTTTTAAGATATAAATATAAGATTGAAGAGGGAGGAGGGAGGAGGGAGTATCACTCATCACCAATCGCACCAACTTTCAGTTTTACGTTTTCATCTTTCAGTTTGTCTTTGCTCTCCTGCTCTTCTGCTCTAAACTCTTAATTCTTCAGTCTCCATTTTTGGTCTTATATCTTATATATTTCTATCTTTGTTCTTCTTCAGACTCATAACAAAATCATCTATATCTCTGGCATTTTTCTGCACTTTTTCCAACAAAGGCTTTTCATCAATAGTTTGAAGTTTCTTATCTTTCATAAGCCATTTGCCATTACACATTACATGAGTAACGTCAGTTGATTTTGCCGCATAAACAAGTTGTCCGTATATTCCATCTGGATTATGTCTGAACCTTGGCAAATTATGAAGAGTATTAATATCGACTATAATCAGGTCAGCACATTTTCCTACTTCCAACGAACCAATTTTGTCATCTAAGAAAACAGATTTTGCTCCACCAAGAGTTACAATGTAAATTATTTCTTTTGCAGTTAAAGCTACAGGACTGTCGGCCTGGATTTTTGCTAGAAAAGAAGCAGTTCTCATTTCACCGAACATATCTAAGTCATTATTAGAAGAATTTCCATCAGTGCCTATGCCGACATTTACTCCAGCTTCAATCATAGCTGCTATAGGAGCAGCCCCAGAAGATAATTTCATATTTGACTCTGGATTATGAGCTACACCTACGTTATATTTTGCAAAATCTTTAATGTCTTCTTGAGTTAGGTGTACACAATGAGCAAAATTAAGCTTGCAATCATATAATCCCATTTTTTTAAGATAGCCTGAAACAGAGCTATATTTTGAAATAAGATCAGAAACTTCATTTTTTGTTTCTGCTAAGTGCATATTTAGCATTATGTTATGTTTTTTAGCAAATTCAACACTACGTTTAATTGTTTCTTCTGAATTTGTATAAGGAGCATGAGGGGCAATTATGGGAGTAATCAGTGGATGATTCTTATATTTTTCAACATGGAGTTCTGCTCTTTTAAATTTTTCTTCAACTGGTATATTGTCTACTCCAGGGAAAGATGTAATCAAACGGCAAACCAAACCTCTCATTCCAACTTTTACAAGAGTTTCTGATACTTCATTTTCATAGTAGTACATATCATTGCAACAGGTAACACCAGATCTGATAAGTTCTGCACAAGCTAGTTCTGTTCCTAGTCTGACACTATCTGGCTTAGAGAATTGTCCTTCAATAGGAAAAATATAATCGTTAAGCCATTCATCTAATCGAAGGTCATCCATAACACCTCTATAAATAGCCATAGGCAAATGAGTGTGACCATCTACTAATCCAGGCATTAAAACATTGCCTTTGCAATCTATGGTTTCTCTTCCCTCGTATTCTGAAAGAATTTTGGCCTCTTCACCCAGTGCCGTTATTTTATTTCCATCTATAACTAAAGCTCCAGGTTCAATTATTTCAAAGTCTTTGTTGATAGTTATCAATATAGCATTTTTTAAAAGTAAATCTGATTTAATCATAAAAACTCCTGATTTGTTTTGTATAAAAATTATTAATAATAAACTAATTTAATTTGTTATGAATTAGAGTTACTAACTTTTTAACAATATCATTTATTAGCATTCCTACTTATAATAATATTATATTTATTTATGTAAAGATACTAGACCAAAAGTAAAAAAAAATAATAAAGCAACAGCTATAATAATCATTATTAACATAATTTTTAACCCTTTTATAGTACTGTCTTCTACTAAATTTATATCTTCCAAATAAAAATTAGTTATGTCGTTCCCTATTACTTTTAATGTACGATCATCTTTGCATGTAAACAACGGAATATCAAAATAATCAGACAAATTTGTAGCCAAATTAATAGAATCTTTATAATCTTCTTCAAATATTCCAAATAGGGAAAAATTTATTAACTTACCACTTTTTAATAAGAAACTAACATAGTAATTATGAAACTTTTGAGTATTTTTATTGACCTTAATTGGCTTCCCTTCATAGTATCCTGAATTCCCAGGAATATTAAAAGGAATTTTCACATTATTACAAACATAGAGAACATCTTCTACTTTAAAAGTATTGAAACGATATTCCCTATCATATATGATTATCTGGCTATAAAAAGTATTATTACTAAAATCTATTATTTTATATAGTTTTATATGTGCCAAATAAATTATAATACCAGTTATAATTTCAAGAATTACGATATATATTAAATTTTTTTCTAATAGATGTTCAAAATCACGTTGATTGAAAAAAAACCTTAATAAGGAGAAAAGAATAGAAGGGCATAAAAAGATTGTCACCAAAATAGAAGTCGATAAGCCTGATTTATAAGGAAACAATATTTTTTCTTTAGTTATTTCTACTTTTTTTCTGATGCTTTGTAAGAAACAAAAACTATCAGGAACTATATTCTGCTCTAAAATCATAAATAATATTTTAACAAATTTAAAAATATAATAAAATATAATTTCTATAAAAAATTTGGAACCTTTTAAAAAAAAAGGAGTCTAATCAAAAAAAATGGAGGTAAATCAAGTGCGAAAACTATTTATAGCAATGATTATGCTTTTAACTATCACTAGCATGGCATTTGCAGAAGATATAGATATTTCAGCCAGTGTTGACTCAACCGAAATAGAGTTTGGAGATACAGTTCAGCTAACCATTTCCATAAAAAAGCCTACATCTAATCAGACAATGAACAGAAGTTTTAACAATGGAGCTATTTCATTCAGCTTTAACAGTTCTAATTTTGGTGTAATTGACAACATTGATTTTGATATAGAGAATATACCAGACTTTGATATTATTGGCAGAAGTCAATCGTCAAAAACCAGTATGGTTAACGGGATTGGACAAAGTGTAAAACAAATAAATCTTAGTCTTGTTCCTCAAAAAGAAGGAACTCTTCTTATACCTGCTTTTTCTATGAAAGACAAAGATGGAACTGAACACAGCTCAAAACCAATAACAATTAATGTAAAAAAAGTTGCAGATGATCCTCAAGATGAAGATAATGATGAAGATAATGAAGATGAAGCAGTAACCCCAAATGGAAGTAAAGAAGAAAAAGCAGCCAGTGGAGTAAAAACAGATAATAAAAAGACTGAAAAAAAAGATGATGAAACTTTCACAAATCTTTTAATAGCTGGTGTAGTCATAATTCTAATCATTGTTATAACTATAGCCTTTAGGAATTACCTTATTTCAAGACCTAAAGTTACTCCTTCTGAAAATGCTAATGCAGAAGGTAGAAAAGTAAAAGAAGACACAAAAGAAAAACAGATAGAAAAGGAAGAAGTTGAGGAAGTCAATTTCTCATCAATAGTAGCTTCATTAAAAGTTCAATATAAAGAGATAGACAATGAATTTTATAGAAAATACTTTGATTATTTCAAAAAAGCCTGTTGTTACAGGAATAAAGCATTAAGTCAAGACATGACCTTTGATGAGCTTCTAAAAAAATGCAGCAAATTGGCAGGAACCGACAATATAAATCAGGCAACAAGCAGATTAACATTTGATATTGAAATGGTTATGTATGCTAATACTATGCCAAATAGACAGTTATTAAATATAGAAAGGGATATAAAGGAAGTGCTGAACTCGCTATAATCAGCAATTAATCAAAAATATTGTTTTAGGATTTTTAAAGCGATAAACAGAATAAACCAATAACTACTTAAATTGGAGATAAAAATGGATAACATAGAACTGCGAAAACGAATAGATCAAGCAGACGATCTCATAGAAACAATGAAAAATGAAGTAAAAAAAGTATTGGTAGGTCAGGAAGAACTACTAAACTTTCTAATACTAGCATTGGTTTCTGATGGTCATATATTGTTAGAAGGTGTTCCTGGTCTTGCGAAAACTCTAGCAATAAAAGCTTTGTCAAGAACAGTAAAAACAGATTTTTCAAGAATTCAATTTACTCCGGACTTATTACCAGCGGATTTAATAGGTACAAGAATATTTGACCAGAAAAAAGCAGAATTTCAAACTCACAAAGGACCAATATTTTCTAACTTTGTTCTAGCAGATGAAATTAACCGTGCTCCTGCCAAAGTCCAAAGTGCTTTACTAGAATCTATGGAAGAACGACAGGTTACTATAGAACATGAAACATTCAAGTTAGCAGAGCCTTTCTTGGTTCTTGCAACACAGAATCCTATAGAAACAGAAGGAACCTATACCCTTTCAGAAGCACAAGTAGACCGTTTTCTTTTTAAAGTAATAGTAAAATATCCAAGTTTTGAAGAAGAAAGAGTTATTATAAAAAGAATGGGGCTTGCAGAAAAAAGCCATCAGGTTTCTGTTGTAGAACCAGTTGTTGAGGCATCCCAGATTCTGGAGTTAAGAGAACTTGCCAGTGAAATTTACGTTGATGAAAAAATAGTAGAATATATATTAAGAATAGTTGATTCGACTAGAAATCCAGAAAAATATGGATTAGATCTTAAAAGCTATATAAGATTTGGAGCCTCTCCACGTGCTTCAATTTATTTAACACGTGCAGCTAGAAGTTTTGCATTAATAAACGGAAGAAATTATGTAAAACCTGATGATGTCAAAGCTATTATGACAGAAGTTCTAAGGCATAGAGTTATCCCCACTTACGAAGCAGAAGCTGATGAAATTGATTCTGACGAAATTGTCAGACGCATCATGGAAGGAGTGGCTGTGCCATAAGCACAGTTCAAAATATCATGCTTTCAAAAGAACTTCTAAAAGAAGTAGGTAGAATAGAAATCAGAACTAGACAACTAGTTGATTCTCTCTATGCAGGCAGTTATAAATCCATATTTAAAGGTCATGGTATGGAGTTTGCAGGCATAAGACAATACTACAGAGGTGATGATTTCAGATCTATCGACTGGAAAGTTTCAGCTAGAACAGGGGATTTACACATTCGTGAACATACAGAAGAACGAGAGCTTCAAATTATTATTGCGCTGGATCTTTCTGGTTCAATGGCTTTCGGCTCAGGGTCGAAAGAAAAAAGAGAAAGTGCTGTTGAGTTCGCCGCTGTAATGAGTCTTGTTGCCGAACGAAACAACGATAGATCAGGAATTTGCTTGTTCACAGACAGAGTTGAAAAGTTCGTTCCACCTGCTAAGGGAAAAAGTCATGTTTTAAGGCTGATAAGAGATTTGTCTTTCTTTATTCCTAAAAATAAAAAGACAAATTTAAGTGCACCTTTAGATTTTCTAAATTCTACTTTAAATAGAAGGTCAGTAATATTTCTTGTTTCAGATGGTATTAATAATGGTTCTTTAGAACGGCAACTAAAAGTTACTGCTGCAAAACATGATTTAATTTTAGTAACAGTTCGAGATCCAAGAGAACAAAACATTCCAGACGTAGGAATGATAGAAGTTGAAGACCCTGAAACAGAAGATGAAATAATACTAGACACTTCCAACCGTAAAATAATTGAAAGCATCCTTGCAGAACAACGCAAAAGAGATGAACAACTTAAAAAAAACTGTAAAAACATGGGAATTGATCTGATTCAACTCATCGCAGGTGAATCAGTTGCTCAGCCTGTAGTTAAGTTGTTTGCTCAAAGATCCTCCAACCACTCCCACTAAGGATAAGATAAAATGAATAATCTACATACCCTCAACCGCAAACTAGACGCAATGCTTATAATGGTTATAGCAGTTCTAATATTGGGTTTTGCTCTTTCCTATAACTATTACCAA
>CAJOND010000025.1 GCA_905236675.1 Candidatus Rifleibacteriota bacterium
ATAATACCTAAAAAGTTAGCTAAAACAATTCCCTTATCTCTTTTGCTCTTATCTCTCATCTCTTCTGTATCTACTGACCAAAAACTATAATCCTACTAACTTTCTAGAACCAACAAAGCAACTTATACAAGCCATATTTTTACCCTAAATCAGAGCAGTATCTAAAGCAGGTGTTGCAATGCACGGAAGGGCCTATAAATCGCTCTAGTATATATACTAGACTTGATAAAGATTGACTTTATCAAGTCTTAGAATTTCTTTTAGGTTGAATAAAATGGAAGTAACAGATGTAGATTTTGATCCATTAATGTTTTCAAATAAAGTAAAGAACAGTGATGAAGATGAAATCAAAAATAAAATTTTTGCATTAAAACAAGAATTAAATGAATTAAATAAAAAGAAAAAAGAAGAATTATCTCGTGAAGATAAAAAGCATATAGAAAAATTAGAAAAACAAATTAAAAAGCTAGAACATAAATTACAGCGAATTCAATCCAGAAAGGTTTCCCAAAATAATAAAAGAAATGATGATAAAAAACATAATATTAAAAGCCAGGAAGAGGGCAAAGGTGAAAATATAGATGAATACGTTTGAACAATACTATTCAATATGTAATTTGCAACTAATAAACTTATTCTTTCTTATTTGAATTAAGAAAATAATTAATTGGTTCATATAAAAGGAATATTAGACTATAAATTCCTCCATAATCAAGCAGTATAGGAATAATTGCTATCCACCAGTATTTTTGAGGGAATACCATAAAGATACCTAAGGAAGAACAAATGGAACCTAGTAAGAAGCCTATACTAGATGCTTTTTCTTTTTTTATATATGATTTATAGAAAATATGGTCATTCCCAATAATCACCATTAAGCCAAAAAGCAGAATATCCTCTATTTTATTTAATATTATTTTTTTATACTTTAATTAGGAATCAATTATAATTAAATTTGATTATTTGAAAAAAAATATTCAAAAGGAAATTTTATGAGAAACACCGCTTATTCTTTTTTATGTATTTTTACACTGTTTTTTGCTCGACTATAAGTACTTATGCAGAAAATATTGTAGTCAATAAAATCTCTAATACATCAGCTTTATCAATAGATTCACAATCTTCAGCAATTCAACCTTTGACAGTTATACGTTATATGGCAAAATTTAAAGCTATTGATGGCGTTGAACCTTTTGAAAATTATTGGGTAAATATGGGAAGTTTGAAAAACATAATAAATGCTGATATTTCTAAAAACTTAGGTTTTGCTTATTCTTTAACTATTGGAGAAAAAACTAAGTTTACTAAACCTTTGCCGGCTGGCTATGACCCTCAGAAGTTACTTGAATGGGGTAAATATCCTGGATTAAATATGGATATATTACATAAACATGGATTTACTGGAAAAGGTGCTGTTGTTGCTTATATTGACTTACCGATAGAAGATCATGAGCAGTATACAAGAGACAATGTTCATTATATAGACCCTGTTTTCAATTATAAAAATAGTAGCATGCATGGAGCTACAGTATTGTCGGTTCTTACTGGAAAAGATACTGGAACTGCACCAGAGGCAGAAGTCTATTATTGGGCAAGTTCAGGTGGTGACGATACATTTTTGTGGTTAGCTAAAAACTTAAATGCAATTATTGAAAAGAATAAGACCCTGGAAGACATCAAAAAAATACGTATGGTTGGAATATCTAATAATATTGATGAATCAGATCCTTATGTTGATATGTTCCGTAATGCAGTAAAGGCTTGTGAAGAAGCTGGAGTAATGGTTTGGTTTTGCGGGGAGTATGGAGCTTTTTCATTTATTCCTTATTCTGATAGGAATTCATATGATAGTCTTGTTCCTGAATCTTGGTGGGAAAGTGCAGTGCCTGAACTTGTAGTTTTACCTACAGCGGGTCGTACCGCAGCGACATCAGCTCCTGATGATTACAAATATATTTATTGGGCTAAAGGCGGTCTTAGTTGGTCGATGCCATATGCTCTTGGTCTTTATGCCATTGCACTAGAAATTAATCCTGCACTTACAAAGAATGATTTGCGTAAAATGATTGTTGATACCGCATATTTCAACTTTGAGCGAATTCCTATTGTTGATCCTGTTGGTTTTGTTGCTGCTATGTGTCTGTGTGATTCAAAGGGATATATCAATCAATCACCTGAGCAGCTTAAAAAGCTTTATAGATCAATAAGAAAGAGTCATCATTTAATGGATTATAGAAATAATATGACTACTAAGGGGAAACCTTTGAAAGATGAGAAAGCAATAAAATATGAAACGGTTAATAAATTGCCTAATGGTAATGCTGGAACAATATATAGCTTTACAGTTCAACCATTAGACAATGACTATATCCGTTTTCCATAGAATATTCTGTTCCAGAAAATATGTATCTTTTCATATTTGATTCGTCAGGAAAAATAGATTTGGACGCTGATATAATGAGTCAACTTAAAAATTCTGAATTCGTCCATCTGCCTAAAAATATTAGAACAGTTAAAGGGAAAAGCAAATTAGTCTTTGATTTATCTAACGAAGATATTGCAGAACTATCTGATATTAATGTTTTGTTTACTTATCTTCCAAAAGGTGGATACTTGGTAAATATCAAAACAGATCAGCTTAAGTAGCTTTTGAAGCTTCTTTTCTTGAGAAGCATCTGGCTTTCTTGCTGTGACTTCATTTTAATGTTATGATTGCCGTTTTTAATTATTATTATTCACAGAAAAGCTGACGTTGCTGTTTCTTATACTTATGTAATTCACTTAAAAAGAAATATTTCACTGCTGCATAAATCTATTATTTGATAAGACTTTTGAGATATAATCATATAGAAACAACTCTTAATATTATTTATGATAAAATAAAAATAATGATTATAAAAATAATAAATACAAAAATTAAGATTATAGAAGCACCTAATAAAGGTGGTATACTTATTTCCCCTTTATTAGCAGATTTACCTGTAGCATATGATTTGAAATCATTTAAAAAATTTATAAAATAGACGCTTAGTCTTTTCGAATCTTTTGGTCTATTATAATCTAATACTTTTGTTTTGATATTTAACAATGTAAAGATTATATCGAAAATATCTATATTATTATTAATAATGGAAGAATCCGTTATTCTTACATAAAGACAACCTTTTGAACACTTTATGGTTATATCTTTAATTTTACTATAAATCAATAAATCACATATTCTTTTATCAAAAAAGAAATGAATTTTTCTTTCATCTTTTCCTTGAACAATATAGTTTTTTGAAAAATCAGAATAGTTTTTAAAGCTAATATACTTGTTCTTTCCAAAAACAAAAAATTTTCTTATATCATCTAAAATAGGTATTCTGTCTCTTAAAATAAAATCTGGTATATTTAAATTAGTTAAGTTTGGAATAATAAATATAGATTCATCAATTGAAGAATAAGAAACATTTGTAATACCTCTACTATTTCTATATTTTTTAAAAGTTAAAGTTCTTCCAACAGAATAAATATTAATATTATTAATTTGATAAGTAATAAGATCATGATTATTAATCTTAAAAGGATAATCTTTTAAAAGGCAATTTAAATAGAAACTCGAATTAGGATTATAAGGATCCAATTCTCCTTTATTTTCTAGTATTTCATTGATGATATTTTGAGGAAATGAATAAGTAAAAATTAATTTATGTAACTTAATATAATTTTCATTACTTAACCTTTTAATTAGTGTTTTTTTATTTTGCGTAAATTCATATAAAACAGGAATAATACAAAAAAAAGAAAATGCACCGGAAATAAAAACAATAACTTTCAACGTTTCTAGGTTATAATATTCTAAAATAATAAGTAAAAAAAAGAATAAAGATATGCTAGATAAAATTATAAATTGATTCTTTTTACGCCCTCTTATAAAGTCAAAAATAAAAAATAAAGATAATAATAATAATAAAGACACACTAGGAAAATTCATTTATATTTCTCCTTTATACTCTTAATATAATTAATTATTCAAAAAAATAAACATATGATAGATTTCTTATCCAGAACCCCAAACTTTATAATACTATTCCAACAAAAGACGTATAAATAATAACATATCACTTGTTTAATCAAACAAATCATTATATTTTAGACGAAGATTCTGTTATGGCAGTTACTTATTATAATCCTACATATACAATACACTTTACCCCAAGTCTTCAAAATGAAGTTCTTACTATGAAGAAAGATCTTCCTAAAGGCAATGCTAGAGCTGATACAACTACTGAAAGTAGAAAATACAAGAAAACACTACCAGAAAAAAAAGATGCACCAGTTATAATTGAAAAGTTTTGCGTTTAATTTAAATATCAAGTTTATATTTTTTGAAACTTTCTAGAAGCTCTTCTTCTGTAATATTTAAGTCATCTGCAGCTTCTTCTAATGTAATGCGACTTTTTTTGATTAAATTATAATAGGTTTTTATTTCGCCTTCGTTTATTCCTTCTAAACGTGCGGTATTAAGCTGACTCAAAGCTATTCTTCGGTTATCGACAAATCTATCATAAGCGAGTCGTTCTTCTTTGGACATTTTTATATCGTCAAAGAGCAGTTCGGAAAGAAAACCTTCCAGCACTTCAAAATTGGCTTTGCTTCTGAGTAGCTTTTTTTACCGCCCAGTCAAATGATACAAGCTTTCTTTCTGTGACTTTTGCCATAATCTATCTCCTGACTAAAATTATAGCATTTATTTGTTGTTACAACAACTTTATCATTTATTTACCATTATCTTACCATTATCTATTACCTCTGTTTTTTAAGGTTAGTCGTGAAAATATTTTAGGTTATGCTTGGTGTGATGGTTTAGAGCCTACGGCTCTTGGTGTGATTGATTTAGCTCACGCTCTAAAAAATATAAGTTATTTCAGATTTTAGATAGCTTACAAAGCTTCTTCTAAACAATAATACCTATCACACCTCATACCGATAAAACCTAAATAAATTAGCTAAAACAATTCCCTTATCTCTCTTACTCTCATTTCTTATCACTTCTGTACATACCTCTCAAAATCCATTAACCCTCAATCTTTCTCAAACTACAAAACCCAAAAGAAAATGATGAAAATGATAGAAATGATAGAAATGATAGAAACAAAAAACTTGGTAATATTTCCTGCAAATTATAGTAAAATGAAATTAACATTTCAAAATAATTAAAACATTAATTAAATATACTAAAAAAATGGAAATGATAAATAAAATATAGAGAATTGTATATGAGCATAAAATTAGTGGTATTTGGTTTGATTGGCTATGATAGTATAGAAACTCCGATGGGAAAAAGAGATAGAGTCCTTGGCGGAGCGGCATCCTATTTCTCAACAGTTGCAAGTTATTTTACAAAAGTTGGATTGGTAAGTGTTGTCGGTAAGGATTTTGAAGAAAAATACGTTGATTTTTTAAAAAATCATGATGTTGACCTGACTGGATTTGAACGAAGTTCAGAAGGTTATACATTTAGCTGGGTTGGAACCTATGGTGAAGATTTTGGTGATGCAACTACCCACAAAAATGCTTTGAACGTCTTTGAACATTTTAATCCTGTTCTTCCTGAAAAATATAAAAATGCTGAATTGCTTTTTATTGCAAATATTCACCCTGCTCTACAGATTCAAATTATAAATCAAGCTAAAAACCCCAAAATAATAGCATTAGACACGATGAATTTGTGGATAAACACCACAAGAGATGAATTGTTAAAAGCTATCAAGAAAGTCGATATTCTTTTTGTAAATGAAAGTGAAGCTAAGCTTCTTGCTCAGGAAAAGAAATTTGCTCATGCGGTATCTAGACTTCTTGAGTTAGGCCCGAAGAGAATTGTTGTGAAACTAGGTGAATTAGGGGCTATGATGGGCACGAAAGAAACTAGATTCTTTGTTCCTGCTTTTCCAAGTCTTGATGTAACTGACCCAACTGGGGCCGGCGATTCTTTTGCTGGCGGTTTTATGGGAAGTCTTGCTAAATTTGGTGATTATTCTGAAAAGGGTTTCAGAAAGAGCATGTTATACGGTTCTGCGATGGGTTCACTGACTGTTGAAAATTTCAGCGTTGAAACTTATGAAAAATTAGACCCAAAACGCATAGAAGAACGCTACCAAGCCCTTAAAAACATGGTAACAATATAAAAAAGTCTGTTATTGATAAAAACAATAATAAAGATGACCTTCGGCTAATGCCTCTCGCCGAAGTAGTTGAAACGTTGAACCGAGAGGCGAGATACTCAAGGTCAACCGTTGATAATAATATATCTAAACCTAATAAAAACGTTAACAATTCTGATATTGAACCTTAATTTTCAATTCCAAGCGACAACAATTTTTTATTATTTCAGCATATAAATACGCAATAATGTTATGATTTAAAACATCATTGCGAACAAAATGAAGCAGTCCAGAAAAACTGGATCGCCACGTTTCTTTCAGAACCTCGCGATGACGGATATTGCACTGAACAATAGCTACTATTAGTTCGGTCACCACCCCGTCTGCCTTTGGCAGACCCCCCTCCTCAAGTAGGGGCTTTAGCAAACATTTATCATAGCAATAGTAAAAGATTACTCATCACTAATGGTGAGGTAGCTGCCATTTTAATAAGCATTCCCAAATATTCTCATATTGATGAATTATTGGTTATTGTCGATATTGTATTAAAAACAACCAAATTAAAACTATCTAATTAACGAAATGAGACAATTATAAGTGAAATTAAAGAATTATCTTTTTCTTATATTGATTATTATTGCTTTTACAAAAACAGCTTGTGCGCAAACAACAGATAAAATTGATGAAGAAACAAATCTGGTTAAAAGACCTAAAATTGGTTTGGTTTTAAGTGGTGGCGGTGCCAAAGGTCTCGCTCATATAGGTGCACTTAAAGCTATAGAAAAAGCAGGAATAAAGATAGACATGGTTTGTGGCACAAGTATGGGTTCATTTGTTGGAGCTCTTTATGCCACAGGCTACACCCCAGACCAGATTGAGGCAATGTTAATCAATCAGGATTGGAAACAGCTTCTTACTGAAAACTTAGACCATCGCAGAATGGACAGCTTTGAACGTAACAAAGACGGGAGATACCTATTAAAAACTGAAGTTGGAAGACCAAAATCAGGCTTAATTGATGGAAATCTTATAATGATTAAGCTTAGCGAATTATGCGTTCCCGCTCATAATATTGAAGATTTTTCCAAGCTAAAACGATCCTTCGCTTGTGTTGCTACGAACCTTGAAACTGGTGAACCAATAACCATAACAAAAGGTTATTTACCAGAAGCTGTAAGATGCAGTATGTCTTACCCTATGGTATTTAGACCTGCAGAACATGATGGTATGATGCTGGTAGATGGTGGAATAGTAAGCAATCTTCCAGCAAAAGAATTAAAGGCTTTGGGAGCAGATATAATAATCGGCGTTAACGTTGGTTCTCCACTAAGCACTCGTCGAGAATTAAAGAGTATCCCTCAAATATTAGCACAGTGTGTCAGTTTTTTAAATGAACAAGATGCTGAAAACCAGAAACAGGCATGTGATATATTGATAGAACCTGATATTACAACTTTTGCTACATTTTCCTTTACTAACATACCTGGAATAATCAAAAGTGGTGAAGAAGCCTGTGAACTTCACAAAGACGAGCTTGCAAAGCTTGCAGAAAAAATAAGCAAATACACAACCGATAAAGAAACAATTCTTCCTGATTATGATGAAAATAAAAAAATACATTTTTCTTCTGTTGAAATAGAAGGTGCAGAGAAATCAAGCACTGACTACCTTTTTCATAAAATAGGCGAATTAAATAAAAAAGAATTGAGTCTTAAAGAAATAAAAAAAGTAGCTGAAAGAATGATTGGAACAGGTCTAATTTCAAAAGCTTATTTTAAAATACTTCCTATGGATAATGACGAAAATAAATTGGTTTTTATTGTTAAAACATCTGAAACTTACGAACACAACATAGGAATAAGATATGAAGAAGGACAAGGAGCACAATTACTTCTTAATCAGACTATAAAAAACAAATTTTTTGCGGGTAGCAGAACCTCTGTAGATTTAGTCTTGGCAAAAAATTCAAGATTTACAACTTCTGAAGAATTGTCTGAAATAGCTGGAACAGGCTTTGGTTCAGAAATGGAGTTTGATGTTAGGCAGAAAAAAATAAAGTCTTTATATGACAATCAGTTAGAATTAAATTTTAAAGAACAGATTGTAACGGGAGCTTTTTCTTTGCATAAGCGTTTTTCAAGTTCATCTATAGTAAAAGGTGGTGTAATGAAACGCTTTGGCGGAGCTAATTTAAATAGAAGAGAAAATGGAATAAACTACGATAATTACGAATATACAGGGTTATTTGGTAAATTAACTACAGACAATCTAGATAATGCTGTAAAACCTCGTGTTGGTAATAAATTGAATTTCACTTATCTTAAAGCTATTGATAAAGCGAATTTCAGCAAAAGTAAAAAAACAGAGAAATTTTCTAGATATACTGCAGATTACAAAGGCTATCTTCCTATTAGCAAAAAAACAACTCTTGGTGTTATGGCTTCATGGGGCAAATTAACTGACGATACTGTTCCTGGAGGTGAACTGTTTTATTTTGGCGGGAAAAATATTTACGATGAAAGCAGTGTTCCTTTCTATGGTTTAAGCTATCAGGAATTATGTGGTCATAATGTTATAACTACAGGAATTGAACTTCGCAGAGACATCGCTAAAAATATGAATTTATTTTTAAGAGCAAATAGAGGGAATATAAACAATGAAGATGATGATTTATTCGACAGCGACCAACAGATATACGGTGGAGAAGTAGCCTACTCACTTAAAAGCAAGTTGGGAATGATCGAATTATCTTATGGCACTAATGACTATAACCATGACAAACTTGCTCTAATCTCATTTGGCAATTCGTTTTAATCTTATAAAAAAACTTTTATGATTTAGATTTTTATAATATTATAAGTTTTGAAAAATTTAACTCATATAAAAAGATTTTGTAAGTATATTAAATATGAAAGGTCGAATAAGAAAAGCATTAATTGCTATTATTATTTTTTTGTGTATTTCAGCCCTATTTTGGTTGTTACGCAGTTTTTATTTGCCCTATATTTGCGAAGATCCTATACCTATATTAAACAAACATTTTTCCTCAGGCGGTGCTTTAACCGATAAAAATGGTACAATACTAAGAATAGTTCCAGATGAAAGAGAAGCTATCTCAATATATATTCCTCTCGCAAGCCATACACAGGAACTCATAGATGCTGTATTATTAGCAGAAGACAGAGGATTCTATAATCATCCAGGGGTTTCACCAATTGCCATCTTGCGTGCTAGCTGGCAAAATTTAACAAATCAAAGAATTGTATCTGGTGCGTCAACAATTAGCCAACAATTAATACGCGTTATCAAACCACGCCCTAGAATTATATCAACTAAGATTTCAGAAGCATTAATGGCTTTTCGATTAGAGGAAAAACTTTCAAAAAATGAAATATTAGAAAAATATCTTAATTCTGTATCTTTATTTAGTAATGTTTGTGGTATGAATGCAGCTTCTCTGCTTCTTTTCGGAAAAAATCCCTATATGTTAAATCTTGCAGAAAGTGCTACTCTTGCAGCAGCAATTCAGGCTCCTGGCCGTTTTGACCCTTTTTCTAAGAAAGGCAATCAAGCGTTAACGAAAAGACGAAATTGGGTTTTAGCTGAAATGCTAAAAAACAAGAAATGCACTGAAGAAGAATATCAGTTTGCTATAAAGCAAACTATTCCAACTTACCGCAAAAAACTTCCCTTTAATGCTCCTCATTTTTGCGATATGATTCTCCAAAAAAAGAGCAAACCAGTGGGACTAGTATCAACAACCCTGGATCTGAACATTCAAAACAAACTTTACGAGATTATATCTGCACACAAATCAAGATTGTTTAGAAGTGGTGCAACTCAGGCCTGTGGAATGATTGTTGACGCCACAAATATGAATATATTAGCTATGGTTGGCTCTTTTGAATACGGACCTATCAGCAATGGATTTAATAATGGCTGTTTAGCTAAGCGCTCAGGTGGTTCAATTCTAAAGCCATTTTTATATGCTCTTTCTTTCGAAAAAGGCTACTATCCATCTTTTATAATTCCTGATACTATGCAGACTTTTAAGACTTTACAAGGCGATTATCATCCAGATAATGCAAGCAGAAAATCTTATGGTCCAGTATCAATAAGATTAGCTTTGGGAAACAGCTTAAATATCTCTGCAGTAAAAATGCTAAATATTCTCGGTATAAAAACTTTTTACGATTTTATTGTAGATTTAGGTATTTTGAAATATGAAGAAAAGGCTGCCGACCACTTTGGCCTAGGTCTAGCCATAGGGAATCCGGAAATTAGAATGTATGATTTGATTCCAGCCTATGCAATGCTTGTAAATGAAGGCATTTTAAGAGATTTAACTACCAATCCCAAAGAGGAAGTAACTGCCAGAAATATTATATCACCTGAAACTTCATGGCTGATTTTTGATGTTCTTGCAGATCCAACAGCAAGGCTTTTTACTTTTGGCAATCCGTCCTGTTTTAAAAGCGAATCCAGATTCATGATAAAAACTGGTACCAGTACTGATTATCGAGATGGATGGCTTGTAGCAGGTGATTCTAATTTTATTATTGCTCTGTGGGTAGGGAATTTCAACGGCGCACCTACAAGAAATTTAAGCGGTGCTGTTGCTTGTGGACCTATCTATAAAGATATAGTAGATTATCTTGAAAAACTATATCGTTGTAAAGAACCGAATAAACCAAAAAAGATAATAAAACAAAAAATCTGTTCCTTTTCAGGAAAACTTCCAAACAGCATAAATTGTCCATTAACAGGCATGGATTACTTTAATGAAGATAATGCAAACCCAGGAATATGTACTTTTCACAAGGGATTAGACGAATACCATTCATTGCCAACCGATTATGCAAGCTGGTTACAGCATCGGAAATTGCTAACGGATGTAGATCCATACAGGCTCGAAGATTCAAATAGCAAAGTAGAACAAAAAAACGAAGAAAAAACTAATCAAATAATTACAGATTCATCAATCAAAATATTATCACCTTACGAAGGCGACAGATATGTTCTTATGCCAAGCCATGATAATATGTGCCATCTTAGAGCTTTGCCATCTCGAGCAGTAGATGAAGTTATCTGGATAATTGATGGATATGAATTTGAACGTTCAAAAGCACCATATGAAGCTTATTGGCCAATGACCAAGGGCCAACACAAAATTTGTGTTATGACTGATGGCGACATAGCATCTGAAGTAAATATTTACGTTGAGTAACAAGATTTACATATATTAACTTTATATTTAAGAAAAATTTTGCTATTATAATTTTAATTCCAAGATGGGTATATAAAAATGAAAGCAAAAACAGATATAACAAATAGTTTAAAGCCTTTATTAGCAAAACTTATACATAATTTTCTAGCTGGTGAATATAGCTTAAGACGCGAATCAGCTATAGCTTTGTCAAAATTTAAAGGTGAAAAAGCCACAGATTTTCTTTTAGAAACATATGAAAGCGATAATATCCAAGACTTTATGGCTCTTGCTCTTGGGAATATTGATTCAAGCAAATCTGCAAAATTATTAATAAATGCTCTTAAAGACTCTAACCAGGAAGTTCGTTTCAATGCTGCTCGTGCTCTTGGCATGATGGAAAATCCAGAAGCATTTGACATCTTAATGGATGCTTTAAACAACTACATAGATTCAAATTTGAATTCATCCCCACAAGAAGAAAATGAGGAAGAAACCCAAATATTCTTGGAAGAAGATTCTATTATAGGTGCTATTATTGCTCTTGGAAAAATAAAAAACTGGATTTCTATTTCTCTTCTTAAAAGACTATATCAAAAAGAAAAAAATGCAAGAATTAGAGCATCCGTAATTATGGCTTTAGGCATGATGAACAGCGATAAGCTTATGCCTGTTTTCCAAAATGCTCTCAGAGATGAAGACCCAAGAGTAAGAGCAAATGCTATTGAAGCAATTGAAGGAATAAAATCAGGTTCTATTGTTGGTATAATACAGCCATATCTAGAAGATCCGAACAACCGTGTTAGAGCTAATGTTGCTAAAGCAATATGGAAATACGGAGATTTTTATGCATCTGATACTCTTTCAGAAATGTTAGAGTCCAACGATAAATGGTATCGAGCCTCTGCTGCTTATGCTATTGGCGAAATAAACGATCCCAAATTTATAAAAGTTTTATCTAAAGCTCTTAAAGATGAAGATTCTGATGTTAGAAGAAATGCAGCAAATGCAATCAGAAAAATAGAACTTTATGAAGCTGTTCCAAATCTAATTCCAATGTTAAAAGATCCTAACTTTGACGTTAGAGTTGAATCAGTTCAAGCAATTGCAAGATGTGCTCAACCAGATGAAGCTTTTAAATTGTTAAATACTCATCTACCAACAGAAGAAAACTATATTGTCCAAGCCACATGTATTTCATGTCTAGGACAACTAAAAAATAGTCAAGCTATTTCAACAATCACAAACTATCTTGGAAGTGAAGACTCAAGAGTAATTTCAAATACAATAGATGCATTGGTAAAACTTTGTCAAAAACCAGACAATGGATTAATTGGCCGTTTAAAATATTTGCTTAACCATGAAGATAACCGCGTCAAAAGTACTGCAATCAAAGCTCTCTGGATATGGGGTGAATATTCGGTATTAGAAAATCTTCGTAGTTTCTTCAAAAGCCAGGACAAAAGACTTATACAATCTGCAACGTTTGTATTAGGTGAAATTGGTAAAGAAATAAGTCAAGATTCATCATTATCTGTTGATATGAATAATATCATAACGGAGTTGATAGATAATCCTGATTTAATTAACAAACTCAATAGCGAAGAAAGTCGGATTGAAACTACTCAACCTGCTAACAAAACTCCAAGTTCTATAGAAGACAAAAAAGATAGTAATCAAATTAAAGGCCCCGTTGATCAGAGACCTGCAACAAGAGAAACTCCGAAAGAATATGAGCTTCCAGAAGGTTCAATGCATAAACAACCTGAAGAAGTCCCTGCTTCTGTTGTTATCAGTAATGAAATACTTCCTGACAATAGTTTTGCAGCAGAACTTACAGAAGCTGCCGATTTAATTGCCGACAAAGAATATGAAGATGCAGAAGAAATCTTTAACAAAATTCATGAACAAGCTCCAAAACATGTTAAAGCTCTGTTAGCTCATGCGAATATGTGTTTTATGCTCAAACGAAACAATGAAGCTGCCAGATACTACAAAGAAGCTCTGGAAGTTAATCCAAATATTGTTAAAGCACTGTTTAATCTAGGTAATATTTATTTTGCTGCAAGAAAATATGAAACTTCGTTGCAGTATTTAGTAAAAGCTTTAAGTATTTATCCAAAGATTCTTGGTGCTTATCTGCTTTTAGCTCAGATTTACCAGATTGCCGGCAAATATAATGATAGTGTAAAACTATTAACTAGAGCAGTTGAATTGTCACCCCGTAATCCAGTAATATATCAAAAACTCGCTGTCCTGCATATGCAGCTTCACCAATTTGAAGATGCTATTGTAGTTCTGGAAAAAGCCATTGAAATATCTCCAGCAAGTATAGAATCCTCAGTTCTTTTAGCTTACTGCTTCAATTATATAGGTCAGCCTCAAAAAGCTTTTGACTCTATGGATATGGCTCTAAAAATCTGTTCACAAGCTGTATCCCAGGAAAATGCCGTTAACCAGTTACTAAAAGGCTATGTATTTACAAAAACTGCTCTAAGCAATTACAGCTCGAATTAAGGAGAAAGAAGATTAAAGATTGAAGATTATTTGTGTTCTAATTTCTTAGTTTTCAATCATCTCTCTTCACTTCTCCCTGACTTTTTATGTCCAGAATAGCAAAGAATACATTAATAGTCCTTGATTCTCCTGTATCAAATCTTCCAGGAGTAGGACCTAAAAAAGCTGAAGCATTTAACAAAGCAGGTTGTCTAACTGTCTTTGACATTTTAAGATTTTATCCAAATAAATATCAAGATAGAAGAAAGACTACACCAGTTTCTCAAGTTGAAAATGGTAAAATGTATTTGCTGCGGGTTAAGTTAGAGTCTATAAAATCATATTTTGCTCGCCGTGGTTTAACCGTTATAAATGCCATCTTTTATGACAATTCGGGCAAAATCACTGCAAAATGGTTTAACCGAACATATTTAACGAAACAATTATTGCCTAATTGCGAATACTGGGTATTTGGAACAGTTATAAAATCAGGCAACCAACTAGTCATTTCTAATCCAGAAGTTGAAAAAATAGAGGAAATTAATGGGCAAAGAGCAGATGTATTAACTCCAATATATCCATCAAACACAAAACTTTCTGACGCTCATATTTCCCCTTTATCTTTAAGAAAACTAATTGCTTCAATATTAGATAACATAGACTGGGAAAATTCTCTTCCTGAAAATCTTAAAGACACAGCTTTTAAAAAGATTTTAGAAGCTTTAGCAGAAATACATAGACCAAAAACTGATGAAAGCTTAAATAAAGCAAAATATACACTAGCCTTTTTTGATCAGGTATTATTTCAAATAGGAGTTCTTAAAAGACGAGAACTATTAACTGGCTTTTTAACATTACCAGATTGTACCAAACCACCAGTATTTAAATCACCCTACCCTCTTCCATTCAAACTTACAAATGGGCAACAAGATGCTTTAAATGAGATTATAGCGGACTTGAAAAACAATATTTTTTCTTCTGAAGGTAATCCACAACCACCAATGAACCGTCTTCTTCAAGGAGATGTGGGCTCAGGTAAAACACTTGTTGCATTTTTGGCAATGGTTTACTTTTCAAATGAATTAACAGATGGTTTTCAATCTGCATTTATGGCACCTACAGAAATATTAGCACGACAGCATTTAGCAAATTTCAAGAAATTTTTCCCTCAATTTGCTGATAAAGCAATTATTGTGACAGGAAGTCAGAAAACAAAAGAAAAACGTTTAGTAAATGATTTAATAGCAACAGGTTCAGCCTTATTCATTTTTGGAACTCATGCACTCTTTCAGGAAACAATTACCTTTAAAGAACTCGGGTTATGCATTATAGATGAACAGCAAAGGTTTGGCGTTAACCATCGTAGATTACTTTTCAACAAAGGGAGTAATCCTAATCAACTTCTGCTTTCTGCCACGCCAATACCAAGAACTTTGTCTTTAACTATTTTCGGAGACATGGATACAAGCATTATTAATGAATTGCCACCAGGTCGAAGTCCTGTATCTACCAAAATATTAAAAAGTTTCAAAGCTGCAATTCCTGCAATACAAGAAGAATTGTCTCAAGGCCACCAAATTTATATAGTCTGTCCTTTAATAGAACTATCAGATGAACGTGACTGGATTTCTGTAGAAGAAGCTGCTGAAAATGTTGAAGAATTACTTCCCGATGTTACTTATTCAACATTAACTGGTGCACAGACGTGGGATGAAAAAGAACTAATAATGCAAACATTTAAAGATAGAGAGTTACAAATACTTATAGCTACTACTGTAGTTGAAGTAGGTGTAGATAATCCCAATGCCACATTGATGATAATAGAAAACGCTGACTGTTTTGGGCTTTCACAGTTACATCAGTTAAGAGGTCGTGTCGGTAGAGGCAGTGCAAAATCTCAATGCATCTTAATATCTCACAATGAAGAACATTCGGAGAGATTAGAAGTTTTAGTCTCTACCAACGATGGTTTTGAGCTATCTATAGAGGATTTAAAACTTAGAGGTCCTGGAGATCTTGTAGGAACAAGACAAAGTGGTCTTGGCCATCCTTGTTTTTCCCACAGAATACCTCAAAAACTAATAGAAAACGCTAGAAAGCGTGCTTTTGAAATACTGACTATTGAACCAACAGAAGTTCGAGAGTGGTTCATGAACCAAATGATTCGTTCCTTTGGTGATTCTTACAAAACATTTATGGAAGGTGGTTAATATGCGTGTAATTACTGGTAGTGCCAAAGGCAGAATTCTGAAAATGCCTGGTGGAGGTCAAACTAGACCTGCCATGGATAAAGTAAAAGGTTCAACATTTAATATCATAGCTTCTTTAGTTGACGGTGCTCGTTTTTTAGACCTTTTTGCAGGTTCAGGGAATCTTGGAATAGAAGGTTTGAGTCGCGGTGGAAGTTATGGTGCTTTTGTCGATATGTCCAGGGAATGTGTTAGAACTATAAAAGAAAACCTAGCTCTTTGTAAGCTTGAAAATAAAGCCGACGTTTTCTGCATGGACTGCATGAAGTTCCTGCAAACTTCTACTTTAGACCCATTTGATATAGTCTTTATTGACCCGCCTTATCTCAAAGGTTTATTAGACCCTATAATTAAATATATTCCTCAGTGCCCTCTTTTTACTAGCGAAACACTTTTTATTATTGAACGCCAAAAGAAAGACATTATAGGGATAGAAAATAATCCTGACTATATTTTAATAGACGAAAGAAACTATGGAGCAACAGTTCTGACTTTCTTCAGATTATCTACAAAAGCTTCTATTTAGCATAAGCTAATCTTTTCTTGAAACCGCCTCTTGATTGGGAAATCATTGAATCTAAATTCGGGAAAGTTATTTTGAGTGTATTTTTCCCACATATTCTTTCCCACTCTTTAATAAGAGCTGGTGTTAAAGCAACTTTATAATTTGCAGAGGGTTTAAGAATAGCTTTTCTATTATCTTCTGTAATAACACTTATAGTATAAGAAGTTTGTCCAGGACTACGTTTTAAAACTTCTAAAAGCTGCTTATAGTAGTTTTTATTTGAAAACTCCTTAGGTATGCTAAATGATAGTTTAGTAAAACCATCATTATTCATATCTTCCAAAGTAAATATTTTTTCGGCATTTGCACCTACGAAGCCATCCATTAACTGAGTACGAATAGCCATAAACAAAGGTTCATCTATCTGTAATTTATGCCCAGCTTCTTCATAGGTTTTTGGGAAAATTGTAACTTCAAGGCTGGCATTATTTGCTTCTATTGTTGCAAAAGCCATTGTATCACCCTTTTTAGTAATTACTTTTTTAATTGCTGTTAGAATTCCACAAACCCTGAACGTTGCACCTTCAAAATAATCTAGATTAATATCTTCTGTAGATTCATTTTCTTCTTCATTATTATTATCTTTAGCTTTTTTACTATATTTGGCTATAGCTGATAATGGAGTGTTAGCAAAAACTTTTCCAATAGGGGCAACAGGTTCATAAGGATTCCCTATAAAATAATAACCGAATACTTCCTTTTCGCCTTGCAAAAGCTCTTTGTCTGAAAATTCAGGTACATTGGGAATCTTTATTTCAATATTACCCATGCCACTAGCATCACCGCCAAGAACATCGAAGAAAGAGAACTGACCACTATTCTTAGCTTTTCTTTGTGATTGGGTTTGTTTCAAGCCTTCTTCACACATTTGTAAAAGCTGACTCTTTTTTAGACCAAAGCAGTTGAAAGCTCCAGATTTAACTAATGCATCAAGAACACGTACATTAATCTGGTCAGAGCTAACTCTTTGAATGAAATCGCCTAAATCTTTGAAAGGACCGCCTTCAGCTCTAGCTTTTTCTATTGCTTCAACAGGACCAGAACCAACACCTTTCAAACCGCTTAATCCATAACGAATGCCTTTTCCCTCAACTTTAAAATCACCAAAAGAATGATTTACGTCAGGTGGTAAAACTTCTATCCCTAAAGCTCTGCATTCATCTACATATTCGGCTATTTTATCTGTGTCATCTGTTTCTGAAGTCAAACAAGAAGCCATAAACTCGGCTGGATAATGAGCTTTCATGAAAGCAGTTCTATAAGTAACTACAGCATAAGCAGCAGAATGTGATTTATTGAAACCATATTCTGCAAAACCAGCCATCTTATCGAATATTTCTTGAGCTAGTTTAGGATCTACTCCACGCTCGATAGAACCTTTGACGAATTTTTCGCCCATTTCTACCATTTTTTCTTTAATCTTTTTACCCATGGCTTTACGCAAACTGTCTGCTTGTCCCTTTGAGAAACCTGCAAGAACACGAGAAGTCTGCATAACCTGTTCCTGATATAGGTAAACACCATAAGTATCTTTTAAAACAGCCTCTAATGATGGATGAGGATAGGCTAATGCTGCACGACCATGTTTTCTTTCTACGAAATCATCAACCATACCAGATTTTAAAGGACCTGGACGGTACATTGCAAGAAGAGCTATGATGTCAGTAAATTCTGATGGAAGCAGACGTTTAAGAAGTCCTCTCATGCCAGCAGATTCAAGCTGGAATACGCCAAGAGTCAATCCTTTTTGTAAAAGTTCAAAAACAGATTTATCATCATATTTGAGGTATTCTTTAGCTTTTTTATTAATTTTTTCAGTTGTTTCTGGGTCTAGATTTATTCTTTTTTCTTTCTTATCACGTAAATCTAGAAATTTTTTTACGGCTAATAAATCATTTCTTTCATCTCCAGAAACATTTTGATGGGTTTCTTCAACATTTTGAAAAGCTTTTTGTAAAACGGTTAAAGTTTTCAGACCCAAAAAGTCCATTTTCAACAGACCAATATCTTCAACGGCATGCTTTTCGTATTGAGAAACAACAAGGCTTAGTTCACCTTCTTTGGCATTTGGATCTTTGGTTACTGGTGAAACTTCTTCTAATGGGTCTTTAGAAATAATTATACCACAAGCATGAACACCCGTATGACTAGCTAATCCATCAACAGCAGTCGCAAGTCTTAATAATTTCTTTTCTTCTTCAGTACCATTTTCATTTAAATCTTTTAACTCTGGAACTTCTTCTAAACATTTTTTGAGATGTGTACCTGGTTTATCAGGAACTAATTTAGCAATCTTCCCAACCTCACCAACAGGCATTCCCATAATACGTCCAACGCCTCTGATAGCATTCTTGGCTAACATGTAGTTAAAAGTTATAATTTGTGATACTTTTGGAACCCCATATAACTCTTGAACATGCCGGATTACTTCTGGTCTGCCATCATCACTGAAGTCAACGTCTATATCAGGCATACTTATACGTTCTGGGTTAAGAAAACGTTCAAAAAGGAGGTCATACTTAATTGGGTCTATATCTGTAATATGCATACAGTATGCAACAATTGCTCCTGCAGCAGAACCTCGACCTGGACCAACTGGTATGCCATTTTCCCTTGCCCAGTTAATAAAATCCCATACGATCAGGAAATAACCAAAATATCCCATCTTTTTGATGGTTTCTAATTCAAATTCCAATCTCTCCATTGCACCATCTGGAGGATTATCACCATAGTTTTCTTTAAAGCCTTTGTAACATATTTCTCTAACATAGCTTTCTTCTGTTTTATCTTCAGGAACTGGGTAAACAGGAATACGCGATTTACCAAAGATTATTGGAACATTACAGCGGTCAGCTATTTTAACTGTATTTTCGAGGGAATCAGGCCATTCTCCGAATAGTTTTTCCATTTCTGCTGGAGACTTATAATAAAATTCCTTTGAACCAAAGCGGAAACGTTCAGGGTCATCTAAAGTCTTTTGTGTAGACATAGCAAGTAAAGCATCCTGTGTTTCCCAGTCTTCTGGATTAACATAGTGACTATCGTTAGTAGCCACTAGAGGAGCCTCACATTCTCTTGCTATCTCAACCAATGGACGTAAAACTTTAAGCTGTTCAGGCAAGCCATGATTTTGTATTTCTACGTAAAAGTTTTCTTTGCCAAATACACCTTGATAATATTTTAGAATAGAAATAGCCTTTTCACGATTATCTTCGGAAAGAGCCGATGGTATTTCACCAGCAAGACAAGCACTCAATGCTATCAAGCCTTCGCTATGTTTTTCTAATATTTCGTGGTCTATTCTAGGTTTATAGTAAAACCCTTCTATATGTCCTGCCGAATTTAGTTTTAATAGGTTTTTATAGCCAATCTCATCTTTAGCAAGTAAAACCAAATGATGTGTAGGAAATTTTTTTAAGCTTTCTTTTGTTTTATCAAATCTTGATCCTGCTGTAATATAGGCTTCAAAACCCATAATAGGTTTCAAACCCTTTTTTATTGCTTCATGATACAATTCAATTGCTGCAAACATATTGCCATGATCTGTAATACATACAGCGGGCATATTAAAACGTCTTGCAGCTTCTACGATAGATTTAACAGTAGCTGCACCATCTAATAAACTATAATGGCTATGTACATGAAGATGTACAAAATTGGCATATTTTTTCCCTATAAACATAATATTTATTATAACATATAAAAAATAAAAATGATAAAAAAAGCAGTATTAATTTAGTTGTCTGAAAGAAAAACTTATACAGATAAAAACTATTTATATAGTCCCATAATCATTGTAATATCATCGCTTTGAGGTGCAGTATCCGCAAAAGATTTCAGTTCTTCTTTTAAATTATTTAAAACTATTTTAGGATTATTATCTTGTTTTGATAAAAACTCTTTCAATCTATCTTCACCATATAACTCATTAGCAGGATTCTGCGCTTCAGTTACCCCATCTGTATACATAAAGAAAGAATCATTGTGATCAAGAGTTAATACTACTTCCGTAAACTTAACTTTCTTAGAAACTCCTAAAGCCATAGAATGTTTTATCTTTTGATATTCCCATGTTCCATTATGATATAATAAAGGAGGATTATGACCAGCATTAACACAAGTCATCTTGCCAGTTTCAGTATCTAATATTGCAAGGAAAAGAGTCAGAAACATCCTGGCTTTATTGTTCTCACACAATTCCATATTTGCTTCTTTAATAGCATCAGCAGGTGACTTGCCACTTAACACAAGCTCTTTAATTAAAGCTTTAGCATTCATCATAAATAGAGCAGCAGTAATCCCTTTCCCTGAAACGTCCGCAACAAGCATAGCGTTATGAGTTTCATCAATAGAGAAAAAGTCGTAAAAATCTCCGCCTACTTCTTTTGCTGTATCCATTGAAGCAAATATTGTGTATTTGTCATTATCAGGGAAATCATCTGGAAGAACCGATTTTTGAATGGTTCTGCCTATTTCCAATTCAGCATCAATACGTTTAGATTCAGCTTCAATAGCTTTTTTTAATGCATTAACAGTAGTATTGATTCCATTTGAAAGTATATCAAATTCTTCAGTATTGTGAACTTTAACAGTTTCGTTTAAATCGCCTTCTGTTATCTTGTTCAAAGAATCATTAACAGAATAGATACCTTCAATTACTACTTTTTGAAGCAATAAAGAAATTAACAGATAAACGATAGAAAATAAAAAGAAATAAGCAATAGCCATTGTCTGCACTACTGTATTTCTTGACAGAAACATTTCATCTTCAGGGAGACTAGCTCTAAGAACTAAGTCATTTAATCGTCTATAAACACATAAAGAAAGCACTCCATTAACAACTTTTGTGACTATTGGTTCATTTGAATCTTTAAATAAAGCGGCAGCTTCTTTATCTTCTTCTATATTTGTTATTTTTAATTTACCATTATTTCCTATTCTGAAATCTTCAGAAATTTTATAAGTATCGGCGAGTTCTTCTGCGTCATGTAAACTTTTTGCTGTATAACCAATCTGAACAAAACCTTTATCATCTATTCGCCTTGTACCAACATATTGAAATATTTCATTCTCCCAGTAACCATTAGGCATAGGCTTTTGAATATAGTCTATATCCTCACCCTGTATAAGTCTTTTTACAAATTCATTAGATTGTTCTTTTGAAGTCATATCATACCCAATATAATCAGCGGGTATAGAAGAAATCATTATACCATCACCATTAGTAACGGTAACTTCGTCAACATTGAAATCAATTTTCATTTTCTCCATAAAAGCTTGATTACTTTTATATTCAGGACATTCCATTATCACTTTTTGATAAAGCTTTGTTCTATCCGAGATTTCTAAGGACGAAGCCTGTTCTTTTACAGAGTCTAAAGCTTTATTAAATGCAGCTAAACTATTGCATATATCTGGAGTATCTTTTATTACTCTTGAAAAAGCTCTTATTTTACCTAAAGCAACATTTTCAGTTAATTCTTTTATCCTTTCTAAATTTTCTCTGGAATGCAATATTCTTCTTTTGGCATCTTCTAAATTGGCTTTCAACATCGTCAAAGCCGTTTCCTTAGCCAACCTGCTCTGAATTTTATAAGAACAGAATAAAGTTATAGCAAAAGCAACTACAACAAATATGGTAAGCCAAATAGAAAAGATTTTTTTCATAGTGAAATTTTTCAATTTATTTTTTTGTTTAAAACCAAAACATTTTTGTTATCTATACGTGAATACTCAATAGTATCTACCATTTTTTTCACTAAAAAGATACCTAAGCCACCTACGGTTTTGTCTTTTATTCTCTGAGCAATGTCTGGATCAGGTCTTTCTAACGGATTATATTCATCTCCATTATCTGTTATACTTATTGTTAAAACTTTATCATCAATTTTATATGAACTTTTTAAAATTACTTTTCCAGTATCTTTATAGGCATAACTAGAAATATTGGTAAATATTTCATCTACAGCAATAAATAACTGCTTACAAGGTTTTCCACTACATCCTATTTCATCAAAAATATTCTGAAGCCAATCTTTAACAACAGCAAAGTTTTCTATTGGAGAATCAACTATTAAATCTGAAAATTCTTTAATGTCCATTTCTTTTATTCAATATTCAATAAATCATCAAAACCAGTCATTTCAAAAACATCTCGAACACTTTCGACTATATTTCTAATAACCATTTCTCCCTGGGTTTCCATCTGACTGTTTAAACCTAAAATTGCTCTTAAACCAGCACTAGAAACATAATCAACTTTAGAAAAATCTAAAACGAGCTTTTTAACACCTTCTAATACTTTTGTAATCTCTTTTTCGAATTCTTGAGCAGTAAGAGTATCTATACTTCCTTCTACTTCTATATTTAATGAAGCATTAGTATCTAATTGACCTATGTTTAATTTCATATTCATCTCCTAAAATTTATGCACTTAATTTTAAAATAATTTTTTATTAAAAACAATAATTAATTAGATTTTATTTCTACGTTTACTATAAATTTGTTGCTATCAAATAGATAATATATAAAGAACTTAAAATAATTATTACTCCACAAATAATAGATTCAATACCATTATCTGCCTTTTCTTTCACCAAATATTTATCAAAAGAACATAAAGCATCAACTTGATTCATTGAGGTTATAAAATAAATTCCATTTTCTGTATCTTTTGATTTCGTTAAAACTTCCTGATTAATATTATCAAAAAAATTAGTTTTTAAAGCATAAGATAAATTTTTAGCTATTTTGTTGAAGTAACTAAAAGTAAAAGAGCTATTTTTTTTAGAATCCATAAATATAAAAGATTCATTGTTCTTTAACAATATAATTATCTTTAATACTTTATATCTTTCTAAAGAATCATTATAATAATATTTTCTCTCAGAGCTAACTCCTATTTCTACTATATCGTCAAAATCAAATAAATATTTGATTCTATCTCTAAAAAGAGTATGGGATTCAAAATAGCATTGCTTTTTATAATAATCCAGGACTAAGAAGTGTTTAGTTCTAACAACATTTATAAAAGATAGTATAGAGCTAATAATACAAAGGCAAATAATAACAGAACTAACAGTAAAATTTTTTGAAAATATTAAACTTGCTATAGTAATTAATGTAGGGGAAAATATATATACAAAATTATAAGAATTATCAAATTCAGGATTAATAGCATTAAAATATGGTTTTTTAAATAGGACTTTACTAGGCTCAAACTCAACACCACCCTCTATTATATCAAAAAATTGCTGGGAAGTATTAAAGTCTAAGGGTAAATCTTTTAACTTTTCATCCTCGTCATTTGTTTCACTTTTACTATCCTTGTCTTCTTTTTTTTCATAAATATCCTTAAAAAGTTGCTGTTTAAACTGTCTATTTATATCAGGATAATCCTCTGTAAAATCATTATTATAAACATTTCCCTTACTATAAAAATTTTCTGAATCATCCTGATAAAAATTTCCATCACTATATTCTTCGTCATATTCGTCATCGTTAAAATTTGCTGAAGAATCCTCTCCGAAATCAATATTATTAGAACTATTTGTAGAAAGATTATTGAAGTTATTATTATTTCTAATATTAAAATCTTCACCAGAGTTATCTGATGAAGGATTGGAGGAATTATCGTTAATAATAATCAAATCATTTTTCATTTGAATTATAAATATATATTATATTTGAATTTAGAGCAATAAATCTGTTTTTTATAGATCAAAAATTGATACTACATCTTTATAATATTTAATTAAATTAGTTTTTTATTCTTACCATCTTTATAAAACTTAGCCATTAATAGAGGTGCCATTTCATTTTAAAAACATTAAATCTATATATAATCTGATATTCTATGTCTGTCATAAAAAATAGTTCTATCTACAAAAAAATAACCGCTTAAACATTTTACTGTTTAAGCGGTTGTTTTTTTAATGTTGCACTTCTTTTAATGTTTCTTCTAGCCAGGTTAAATCACGTTTTACATCTTTTGCAACAAAAGCTTTATCAATATCTGTCCATTTGCTTGGGTCCACATGTTTGCAGGCATTCTTCAAATAAGACATTCTAAGCTTTTGCATATCCTGCTTATGACCTGTTACTTGAATAAGATGTTCAGGAATAACAATGCTCTTGCCGTTTACCCCTTCGGTTGGGTCGCCACGGCGAACTTCTATGCCCATCTGTCTTGCAAAAGAAAGCTGGGAGTTATGATGTTTGCCAGCTCCAGTATATTCTGTTTCCTGAACGACTATTATCTGATCTTCATCCATTTCTCTAGCTAATGTTACAGCACCAGTAAGGCTTGTATTACCAGCCGGACCTCTTTCCATACCTTCTAACTTAGAAAGCAGTTCGGTGACGTAGAATACTTCGCCCTGTCTAACAAGGATATAGTCATCCATATAGCGCAAACTTCTGGCTGCATTTCTTGGAACATCAGCTCTATCGGGCCATACTGCAAAGGGAACGCCAAAACCAGTGTGACCAGTTGTAAATGATTTTCTGTTGAAATCGTGGTCTGAAGCCATATGTAGACCTGATAAATCTACAGAACAAGCTACAACTCTAGCATTACAACCAGCAGCAAGCATACCTCTAGCAGTACCTGTTAAGTTACCGCCACCTGCTTGAGTAATCAAAACAGCATCTGGGTCTTTGCCAGTCTTTTCTCTAACCTGATGAACTAATTCATAACCAAGGCTTTCTACACCTTTGATTCCAAATGGAGTATAGAGAGAAGCGTTGAAATAACCTGTTTCTTCAAGAACCATAAGGTTATAATAGAAGAGTTCTGGACCAACAGTAAGTCTAATAACTTCTGCACCGAAAGCTTCGCATTTTCTAGCTTTTTCAACAATTTCTGGCTGACCGATTTTATTAGAATCGTATATTTCTTGAACTACTATGCACTTCAAACCTCGTTGAGCTGCTTGTGAAGCTACTGCTGCACCATAGTTGCCAGAACTGGCTGCTACCATGCCTTTATATCCCTTTTGTTGTGCAACATAAGCAGAAATAGAAGCACGTCTTGCTTTGAAGCTTCCAGAAGCATTTGCAGCTTCGTCTTTTACGAAAATTCTAGCACCTTTGCCTGGTTTGCAGGTTTTGCGAACAGCATTGGTAAGGTTTTTCAATTCATAAAGAGGAGTATTACCAACTTTGGTTTCGGCTTGAATTCTAACAACATCATCTAGGGTGAAACCGCAGTCATCCATCATTTTTTCATAGTCAAAGGCCAGTTCACCAGTTTTATAAACATCGTAATCAAGGCCCATAGACATTTTCATGATTTCGTTCTTGCGGGCCATCACTGCCTGATAGGAAGTATCTCTGCTCATATTTCACCTCCAAGACCGATTGTTAGAAGTTCTTCGACGGTATCCCCGAAAGAATGTTCATAGTGAGGTCTTACTAGAACTAAGGTTCCATCAACAATACGACCGCTAAGAGTTTTTACGGTAACTTCAGTGTTCAATTCAGCATCTTTCTGCAAAAAGCCTGAAACCCTCATTACATACGGCACTTTTTTTGTGTCTTCTGGAACCTGCGGTGCACGCTGTTCTGGAGTTAATAATACTTTTTCAATTTCAACCCATGTTCCTGCTTTAACCATATTAAAAACCTCTGTTATAAGCACTTTCGCCCATTAGACAAGCTGGTATCGGCATGTCAGACATACGTTTCAAACCTGGATTTGCTCTAAAAACTAACGGAATCATGTTGACTGCCGCTGCCATTGTTCCCTTACCACCAGGTATTTCTGGCTTAATAGAAAGGCTGATGTTTGGATCGCCTGTAATCTTGATGTAATCGCCAGTATCAACTTTTTCAACTTCAGGATGAATCTGTTGTGGGTGAATTAGCTTTATTACTTCAACGCCTTTGCTGTAGCCGACTGCGATGTGACGACAGCCTGCAACCATACCTGGTTCAACTTTTACAACTGGGGTTTCACGATGAGTATTGCTTATGATTGGTTCTCTTGTCTGTTCGATTTTATCAACGCCTAGACCGAGAGCGTCAGAAATCATTGTAATAGATTCTGGGAAACCAATATGACCGACTATTGAGCCGTCTTTGAGACCAGCATAAAAAGCTTCTGGAGTGGTGCCTACACCCTGAGTTTCCATAACAGTCTTGCCGAATGGAGAAAGGTCATTGATTCTGCTTGCTTCGATATGTTTAACGTTTAAGCAGGCACCAGTAAGGTTGATTACCATCTGGTCCAATACAAAACCTGGGTTAATACCTGTTCCAAGAACAGTTACATTATGCTTTCTTGCTAATTCATCGATTTGCTTAGCAAGTTCAGGTTCCTGAGCAGCTGGGCATGACATTTCTTCTGCAATAGAAATAGCATTGATGCCGCTTTCAATTATAGTCTTAAGACTTGGGAATATCTTCTTAGTAAAAGAGTGTATTGCCTGTAGACAAACGTCTACTTTATCTTTCTTTAAAACTTCTTCGGGCTTATCGGTTACAACTATGCCTGTTTTTTTGCCAAGTTCAAGAACATCGCCAATGTCTTTGCCAATAACTTCTTTGCGTTGGTCGATAACACCGACTACTTCCAGACCTGACTTTTGAAGCATCAAGCGGACCATGCCGCTTCCCATAGCACCAAAACCCCACATAGCAACACGAATTTTATTCATAGTTAATCATTCCTTTTGGTTAAAAATATTTCTCTATTGGCAGTATAGCACAAACCATTTGAAAGGTGAAATGAGTAATGTAAAAATGAAAGACCTAAAAAAAAGAAAACATCTCTTGAATAATTACCTCATCATAGTATACTACATAAAAAGAAATACTACTTTTTTAGAGAATTTCTATTTTTCGCACACCCTCTATGAACAGTCAAAGACTCCGAGTAAACAGTGGCAATCTAGAAAAATACTATACAAACAACAAGTTCCTCAAGGAGTGGCCCTTGGCACTCCTCATTCCCTGTTGTTATAGTTACAATTACATGATACACTTTTATAAAAGTTCATTTTATTTGTTTTTATTGAGCAATAATAAAGCTTTTATTATGGAGTTTATATATGTTTTTTTTAGTTAATTTTTCTGCTAGAGCTCGTTCAATCGGAGAAATATTTTTTACTATAGGATTTTGCTTTCTTGCTTTAATTATTTACCTTGTTTACCATGGTTACAGAGATGCTAAAAAGAGAAAAAGAGATAAACAAATAGAAAACTATGCAAAAAGAAAAAAGCTCCGATACTTACCCTTTTTTGGTGAACCCCTAAAATTTAAAGACTCATTCAATTGTTTTAATGGGATGAGTGATCTTAGCTTTATTAATGTAATAGAAAAAGTAGATAAAGACAAAGTCAGAATATATATAGGAGAATTACAATGGGTTCAACCTATGGGACCTGTTCAGATATCAAAAGGTAATTATGATTGTTCACCCTCAATGGGCATGGATTCTAGTTATGATAAATTTAAAAATTATCAGAATATGTGCGTTTGCTTTGATGATAGTTTTGATTTACCAGATTTTGATTTAATGCGTGAAACTATAGGGAAAAAAGCAGCCGAAGTTTTAAGATTGAACAATACAGAAGACATAGATTTTGATGAAGATAAAGAATTCTCTGATGCCTGGTGGCTTTCAAGCAATATGAATATGGTAGTTACAGAACTTTTTACCAGAGAAGTCAGAAAAAAGTTCATGCAATACGTTAATAAAAATTATAGAATTGTTGGTAGAAAAAACATGTTGTTAATTATTGCAGATAAACTTTATGAACCCGAAGATTATACAAAAATAGAATCAGATATTCGTTCAATCGCGAAAATTCTAAGTTCTAATAAAAAATTCTATGATCCTGAATTAAAAAAAGATTACCTTTAATCGTAAAATATTAAAGTCTAAATAAAGGGGGTTGAAAATGACTATCAGACTAGCTCAAGACAAAGATTTAGAAAGAATTAAAAACTTATTGCTCCAAGTTAATAATGTACATGCCGATGGCCGACCAGATATTTTCATAAAAGATTGCAAAAAATATACAGACGAAGAAATTCTTGAGCAACTTCATGACCCTTCAAAAGTTATTTTTGTATATACAGACAAAGATGATGAGGTTATAGGCTATTCTTTTTGTCAAATAAAAGAATACAAAGGAATTAATAATATTCATCCACATAAATGCCTTTATATCGATGATTTATGTGTAGATGAAAGACATAGAAGACAGCATATAGGCGAATTTTTGTTGAAACATGTTGAAAACTATGCTAAGGAAAATTATTTTTTCAATATTGAACTTAACGTTTGGGAATGTAACCCAAGTGCAAAAGCCTTTTATGAAAAAATGGGTATGAAAGTCTTAAAGACTGGAATGGAAAAAATACTATAAAAACAAGAAAGCTATATAGTTCTAAGAGATTCCAAGTAGTAAATGGCAGCCAGTAAGCCGTCACCGAAACAACTGCTTCCCTGCATAGCAATAAGACCGTTTTCCCACCAACCTATAAAAAGGTTGGAAAAAGCAGCAGAGTATGCTAAATCATAAATATTACCATCAATTTCTTCTATTTCTTCAAACTGGCTGAAATTGCTTCCTTTACCCTTAGGAACCAATATAGTTCCAGAAGTAAATCTTTCATCTTTAAGATATTTTGCAATTTTTTTAGCTATTTCTTCTGTAGTGATTTCTGATTCATTGTTTTTAAGAGACAATAAACAACCATTAACACTTAATGAAGCAGCAATCCCTTTTACATCTTTTTCAAAAATGATTTTCAAGTTTTCATTTTTTTCCATAATCACTGATAATTCTCTAAAAGGATTATTAAACTGTGAAAAGCTTAAGCCTTTTTCTATAAATGGATCAGCAAAACCAGCCAGATGTTTTACATATAAACTAGCAATATCTGTCGAACCAATAACACCTTTTTTTGAATTAACAGGAACTGGTGAGGTTTTTAAATCCTGATTATCAAACAATCCTCCATGGGAAGAAATTGGAATAATTTTTACAGATTCTTTATCTTTAATTTCTTCTATATACAAACCGATAGGCATAGATTTCGTAGTAATAGCATAAGATAAAGCTGCAAGCGGAACAGGGTAATCAGGCATAAAAACATTGATTCCCCATTCTATAATGGATTCTGCTATAAATCTGGCATGAACTTTAGCATCAAAATCTGCAGAAAACCCCATTATAAGACTTGGATAGTTTAAACAAAGATTTTTAATATGCAGAACCAGATTTGAATATTCTAAATCTGTAATCCATGTTGATTTACAAATCTGGTCTGCAGGAATAATTATGGGGTAAATTGGCCTCATGCGAAAATTGCCGCACCACCAAGAAGAACTGCATCATTCTGGAATCTGGCTTCTCTTATTAAAATGCCTTTATTTGCAACAGGAAGAATATGTTCTTTTAAAGTTTTTTCTAATACTGACATAAAAATGCCTTTCAAAGCCATCATACCACCACCTAGTAATATAACTTCTGGGTTTAAAAGAGTATGAACGTTAGCCAAAGCAATCCCCAGATGGAACCCTACTCTTTCTATAGCTTCTATTGCTAACTCGTCCTTCAATTCTGAAGCTTTACCGATTATAGGTCCTCGGACTTTATCTATGTCTTTTTCGACCATATCAAGAATAATGCTTTCTCTACCTTTTCTTAATTCGGCTTTTACGTAGTTTTCCATACCAGTTCCAGAGGAATAAGCTTCTAGACAGCCTTTTTTACCACAACCGCAAACTGGACCTTCTGGATCTAAGCAAACATGGCCAATTTCACCAGCAGAATTTGTTGTTCCGTTTAAAAGTCTACCATTGATAACCCAACCAGAACCAACACCAGTACCAATAAAAATATTACCAAAATTCATCAAACCTTTGCCATTGCCAAATTTCTGTTCAGCAACAGTAGCAGCTCTAACGTCATTTAAAACCTTTACAGGGAGGCCTAGAGCTGATTCTAAAGTTTTCCCCAATGGAGCGTCTTTCCAGTTAAGATTAGGAGCGTAAATTACTTCGCCAGATGCTGGATTAATCTGACCTGCGGCACCAATACCTAAGCCTCTGATGTCTTTAAGCGGAGTATCGCCGACAACACTTTTTACAGCCTGAAGAATAGTTGAAATAACACCATCAAAACCTGATGAAGCTTGTGTCGGGAATATTGCTTTTTTAAGAATATCACCATTGTTACATAGACCAACAGCGACTTTTGTTCCACCTAAATCTACACCAATACTTAAGTTTTTGTTTTCAGCCATTTACCTACTCCTTGATTATCTTTATATTAAATTAAATAACATTTTTAGCGGAGTAAGTAAATATACTTATTTAAATAAGCTCTATATTCCCTAATATAGGAGAAGAATCAGTAGTGAAAGCAACAAAATATCCATCTATTATTTTCTCTAACACTTTACAATAAACCCCATTTTCTCCACAGATTTCTAAATTATCAAAAGGATGTAAATCTATATCGGTGACAATTACAGCATGTGTTTTAGAAGCAGCAACAATCATACCTTTATGGACTATATTGTTTACATGTTTATCTTTAATTTCCAAAAACTCTATTTTGATATAAGGTTTGATTTCATTTACATGAATATCAGGTAAAGGACAATGTAGATTTATTTTTCCTCCAAAACCAATTACATTTGAAATAAATATCCACCCGCATAGCGGGTGGTTTTTCATTTTCGGGCATAGCCCTAATATTACTAGCTACGCACAAGTGCGTTTTAGATTGGCCTGCCAGCC
>CAJOND010000026.1 GCA_905236675.1 Candidatus Rifleibacteriota bacterium
GTTTTTAAAACAGCTATCACAGTTAAGATAAAAATAATCACAGGTTAATAAAAAAGCTGTTTTTTCAATGTTTATAAAATCAATATAGCAAATTAATATCTGTAATTCAAAATTTTAATTAGTCAGCATTATCAGAAGCCTATCTTATACTTTCGTTTAAAACATTCTTATGAAAGGGCAAAATATTCGAATTTGAGGCGTTTTTTCGACTTATTAAATGACGAAATCAAAAAAACTAATTTTCTATATTTCATTGCCGAAGTAATAACAACAATAAATACAATAACTGCCCCAAAATATAAATCCTTAAAAAAATCTTGTTCAACTCTTTTTCCCTCTTTCAATCTTTATTTAATTTATTTGCTCTGAAATCTAAAAAATATATTTATCATTTAGTTTGCTATGATAGAATAGCTTAATTCATGTTAGGAAAATAATTATATGAAAAAAATATCTTTAATAACTATAATATTTATTTTTTATATTTCAACCATTGGTTTTGCACTAACAGAGCCAATTTCAATACACAAAAAATTATTATCACTACTTCCTTATAAATCGGCAAAAATCAGCTATTTAGGGCCAGAGGGCACTTATACTCAGGAAGCTTGTAGTAAATTTTTCAGAAAACAGGGAATTTATCTTCCATATAAAACAGTAAATGAAACAGTAAAAGCACTTCTAGACGGAGAAAGTAATTACGCTGTTATTCCACAGGAAAATACTATAGGTGGAGCGGTAATAGATTATGTTGATACTCTTATAGCACAAACAGAAGTTTCTGTTGTTGGTGAAGTTGAATTGCCAATCAACCAAAATCTTCTTACCCTTAAACAAGCTAAGTTATCTGACATTAAGACAGTTTATTCCCACAAGCAAGGGATTGTTCAAGGCAGGGATTGGTTGAATAAAAACATTCCTAATGCAAAAGTAATAGAAGTATCTAGTACGGCAGAAGGGGCAAAAATGGTTTCTGAAAGCAAAGATGTTTCTTATGGTGCTATAGCTTCTGTAGCCTGTGCACAAGTTTATGGGCTAAGTATTCTTGCTGAAAACATTCAAAATAACAAGAATAATAAAACTCGTTTTTATGTGTTATCAAAAAACAAACCTTCAACCAATTCTTCTAGAAGGTTGGCTTTTGTAGCAACAGGTTCGGCAGAGTATCTGCCTGATTTGATGAGAAAAATGGAAGAACTAAAAATGAAATTAGTCACTATTCATGACCGACCAGAAAAAACGATACTTGGGAAATATCATTATTTGATTGAATGTTCAAACAGCAATTATGAAAAGTATAAAAAATTAATTGAAAATAGCTCTTTTACATTTCGTTATCTAGGCAGTTTTAATGTAAAGTAAGTCTAAGATTCTAACTAAATCTAGTGCAAAGGCATTATTCCATACTCTAAAATATTTATGAATTTCAAGTTTTTAGACAAGTGCCTTTCATAAGAAGGTTATAGTTTCATAGGCTGAACTGGTAGCAACAGAGATATACCTCATTAAATTATTTATTTTCGGAAGCAATTTTCACTATATATTCTTCAAATATTGACGATAGATTTTCATAAACTGAAGAAACTTTATTCTTTTTTAAAGTATTTTTGAGATTTTTAAGAAAATTATCTTTGTTAGAGCTTGTTTTGAACGCTTTATAAACAATTCTAAATTCATTATCTTTTAATTCTAAATTGCTTTTTTTGTTTATATCTCTTATTTTCTTTTTCCATTCATTTGGAATAGTCTCTGAAATGCAGGTATTTTTTACTGATTTGTTATCGCTTTTTTGCTGTTTATTATTGTTATTTGCTTTGTCTGTAGTTGGTTTATTTGTTGTGTTGGAAATGTTTTCTGAACTTTTTGTAGAATTAGATTTATTGTTTTGTAGTTTTAATGAACATATTTCGTTTTGTTCGTTATTTGTTTTTATAATTTCTTGCTTAATGCTTTGTTGTTGGTTGATATATATATTATTTTTATTTTATTGCTATAAAATATATAAACCTTATCATCGGAATTTAAATCTTCGATACCATTTAAGGAAGTTTCACCTACATTTTCGAAATCAATTAGATAAATATTCATATAATCTTTTTATAACCTAAGAAATAAAACTTTGTAAACTTTAAATTTGAAGTATTTAATCACTTTGCAAGTATATATTACTCATAGCATTAATGCAATTTTTATGATTTTAAAAGTTTATTCGATCGGTATTCTTTCCATAGATTGCTATTGCTCAATTTGGAGTTATTCTTGGTAATTTTGAGGTCTTCCATCTGACATAAAACCTATATGTGGCTTTTTAGACGTATGCTGTATCATCGTTCTATTTTCTTAATCCGTATCTTTTTTATTGACTATAGTTCAATCTGTCACTAGATTGCAAGATTGAGAACAAAGCACGAATCAAAGCCTTGCTTGTTGTAGAAGAAGCCCTTGACAGTCTGATTGATCACCGCAAGGATGATGACATATACATTTGCCTTCATTCGTTTCTTGGCACAGTTACGATAGAGTTCTCCATAAAAGGCGAACAGTTCCCTCTGACAGAGAATATGATGTCTGCCAAATTGCCGAAAAACGGCGAGAATGACATCAGAAAGCAAGATGCGATACGAAACATCATGCTTCGATCCTTGACGGACGACCTGAAATACCAACACAAGGACGGTGTCAACTATGTTCAAGTGACGCTGGTAAAATCCAAGCATGCTTTTCTCTTTCAGACGCTAGGGGCAATGCTTCTGGCTATTGTGGTTGGGTTAATTCTATCGGCAGCAGCTCCTGCCTCTTTTAACTCTTCATTGAGTATTAATCTACTGTCGCCTATTAAGACGATGTACCTGAACGCTCTTAAGATGGTAGCCGCACCAGTTGTCTTTTTCTCTATAGTATCCTGTATCGTGAGGTTTTCCGATCTTTCAGCTCTTGGTCGAATAGGTGTAAAAATTTTGTCGCTGTATTTTTTTACAACGTTGATTGCTGTTGGCATCGGCACCTACTACCTATTTCAACCTGGTAGCGCGAATATGACGGGACTGGCACAAGATGCCTCTTCCATAACATCCAAAACGATGAACATCTCCATCAAGGATGCCATAATAGGTATCGTTCCGTCCAACTTTCTTAGCCCTTTTCTAGAGTCAAACATGCTCCAGTTGATTTCCCTAGCGGTTATCTGCGGCATCTTGTAACTTGAATCTTATAACTTGTAACTTAATAACAATAATTACAATAAATACTAACTACAATAAATACGCCAAGCTTTGCTTGGCAAAAGTCTTCTCGAAAATCCCCTTGGCTGCTAAAGCAGCCGTTCCCTTTTGATAAAGGGGATAATTAAGAACCACTATGACTACGACTTGCTGACCTCCTGTCGCTAGTTTGTATAGTCACATCCATTTGTATTTCGCAAATATAAATATTTTTCATTTTTGCGAAATATGGTTTTCCAAAAACTTCAAACTAGCTCAAAAAAAATCTCCTAAGCTTTAAAAGCAAAGGAGATTATGTTTTTATGAGTTTATAAAGATGGCATGTTGTTTAATTCCATTCTTTTGTTAGCACTTGAATAAGACCAAATAGAGCTACTGAAACCAAGAGTATTTGTCCACCAGCTTTTGTTTTGGTAAGTAGAAGTGGTGACAGTTGCTCCATTTATTTGGGTTGTTCCTATTTTGGTTATTGGAATATTATCATTAACAGTCATAGTAGAAATTGCATAACAATTCGAAATCGTGCCAGTATTTTCACCAGTGATTCTGCCTGCTTGTTGATATGCTTTTATGGTATCTCCTAAAGCAATACAATTTTTGATTGTTCCTTCGTTTTCTCCTGAAATCCCTCCACATTCCATAAATGAGCAAGAGGAATTACCAATAGCATAACATTTGTCAATAACTGCACCTCCTGCATTATAACCCGCAAAAGAACCTGTATAGGCCGTAAATTTACTTGAGCTACCTAAGGCATAACCAACAGCTCCCAACGAATAACAATTGGAAATTGTAGAATCATTTCGTCCAACAAATCCACCAGCAATTATAGCGGAATCATTTTCAGAATAAAGTAAAACTACTTGATTTGCAGAGCATTTAGAAATATTCCCAGTATTAATACCTGCAAAACCACCGATATTACCTTGTCCACAAACCCCTGTTCCTGAAGCAATAGATAATTCAATATCGCCCCCTCTACAATAACCTACAAATCCACCCGCTATTAATTTGACAGATAATGCAGAAGCAGATGAAACACAAGATTTTATAGATACATTTGAATCTATTATACCTGCAAAGCCACCAGAAATATCACCTGTAGTTTTTACTCTTCCAGTTGTTCTGCAATTAGAAATTAAGCCATTTCCCGTACAGCGACCAAACATTCCTCCAACAGTTTTAAGTTCTTCTAAACTTTCTATAAAGGTACTAACTCTGCAATTAGATACAGTGTATGAATTACCGAGTTGACAACCAATTAAGCCACCTGTTTTCCCTTGAGGATCAGCTACTATGCTAGATGCACCAACGTAAATGGTGCATGAAGCGACACAATCAGTAATATTTTGACTGAAAGATAAACCTATCATTCCGCCAATATCGTTATCAAAACCAATAATTCTACCTTTAACGCTACAATTATTTATTTTCTTAGAATGGCTAATTCCCGCAAGGATTCCGACTGTATTTACTGCATTTATTCCGTCTGAAGAAGTTTCAATGTTTAGATTAGAAATAACAGAATCAGTAGCAATACTTCCGAATAAACCTACTTTGCTTATAAATCTTTCTATATATAAATTAGTTATTTTTTTATTGTTGCCATCATAATAGCCTAACCATGCATTATTCGTATCATTTTCATCAGAATAAGGAATAGGTAACCATCCTTTTTCATTATCATAATTTTTACCATAGCTGCTCAAATCTATATCTTTTGTCTGCTTGAAATAACTTCCATCATTAATCAATCTTAATTTGTTTAAATCATCTGCTGAAGCAATTATGAAAGGATCATTAGCTGTTCCGCTACCTTCTAAAATATTCTTTTTAGCCCAATTTGCCGTATACGTTTTGTTTCCTGTAGATCCTTTAGCGATAGTAACAGAGGTTTGAGGCGTATTCCCGTTGCTCCCAGTCCAACCTTTAAAGTTGAAACCATCTTTTGTCGGATTATTAAGAATTATTGTTGCAGAAGTTATATCATAATTAGTTGGATTATCTTTAGCAAGGATTCCATCATCTAGATTATATGTAATTGAATAGCTTACAAGAGTCCAATTTGCAGTGTAAGTCTTATTCCCTGTAGAGCCTTTTGCTATAGTGACAGAAGTTTGCGGTGTATTCCCATTACTGCCTGTCCAACCTGTAAAGTCATAACCATCTTTTGTTGGATTGTTCAAAGTTATTGTAGCAGAAGTAGAATCGTATTTTGTTGGATTAGCTTTAGCTACAGTTCCTCCATTTAAATTGTAAGAAATGGTATAAGTAACTATTTCTGCCTCTTTATCTGTTGTAGCAATTTTATCTACATTGATTTTGGCTGTAGAACCAGTAGGAAGGGTAGCTGATTCTCCTTTTGCAGCTTTAATAAGGTTTTCTTGGTATTGATCAGTAGTATAATTATTGTTTCCTACTTGTAATGTTAGTTTTTTATAATCTGCATCTTTTGTGAATCCTGCCGATTTTGAGTTCGCCTTAAAATTCTTCATAGAAGCATTTGTCGGCTTTTTCTTTAACCATGAATCATAGGCTATAGTTTTATAACTTGTTTCTATGTTAATAGTTATATTGGCATCATTAACAATTTCAGAAGCTTCAATCTGATTGCTTAATAGCTCAGTGTTTTTGTGGAAAACTTTGAATCTGTAGTCATAAACATTTAAGAGACCATCTACTGTGGCAACAAAATCATTACCATTAGAAGTTGCTTTTCTGTCAGTAATCTTTACATCAGTTTTCTCTTTACCATTAGAGTATGCTACCACTTTTAATGTTAATGTTTCTAAACTTGTAGCTGCCCTAACTTCTTTTGCTGGTTGAGGAAAAAGACTGCCAGGTATTATTACTTTTACGTTAGCAGTTGGCGTTGCTGGAGAATTGCCACCACCGCCTCCACCGCCACCACCGCAAGCGGTAAGAAGAAAGCTAGATAACAAAGCCATCAACAGAAAGAAATTCCTGAACAAAGAATTTGAATTTAACTTCATAAATTATCTCCTTTTTTATAAGCTTTAAGCCATAAGCTAAAATCCTGATTATTTAGAAACAAAAAGTCTAGAAATTTGAAATTAAGTATTAATTTTGTTTGAAAACAAATAATCTCTTAACCTCTTTATCTCTATTCTCTTTTCTCTAAGCAGAAATTATATATAATTTCTGCGTTAAAAAGGTCTTTTCTAAAAAGACATTTTATATAATTGTCCTAAGGCAACTTTAATCGCTTTTGATGGCTGTATTAAGTAATAAAGACTAAAACTATTATTTCTTATTTGTTTTAAAACTTAGTTTATATTTGTAAAGATAGAGTTTTAGCACAGTCTCATTAGGGATATCTTTAGTTGTTTATTAATATGATTTTACAGATATATCTTGAGTTAGTTATTTATAATTCTCTAGATGAATGTTAAACTAGATATTATATTCTTTTTAATTAAGCATTAAAGAAATGAATAATATTAGTAAAGACAAATATATTAGCTTATGTTCTTCATCTCATAGGGAAGAAGCTTTATATTATGATGCCTTGGGCTGGGATACTGAGAATTGGAGTAGAGGTTTAAAATATTTAGAAAAAGAAATAGAATTAAAAGATAAAAAGGTGCTTGAGTTAGGTTGTGGTGGGCTCAATGGTGGATTATCTCTATGGGCTGCATGTAAAGGAGCAAAAGAAATTATTTGTTCGACATATGGAAATGTAATTAATGTTACTAGGGAAATACATCGGGATTATAATATTGATTTTATAAAATATTCTGATGTTAATGCATTAGATATTCCCTATGAAAATGAATTTGATTTAATAATGTTTAAATCAATGCTTGGGGGAATAGCTAGGGAAAATTTTTCTTATAATCAATTGGTTTTAAAAAACTGTGCTAAAGCTCTAAAAGCAGGTGGACTTTTAATTTTTGCAGAAAATTTAACTTCTACATATTTTCATTCTTTTTTTAGAAAAAAAATAAAAAAAATGACCTGGCATTATTATGAATTAAATGAGTTGGAAAATGAAATAAAAAAGATTGAAGATTTAGAAATAATTAAGCATAAAGAATTTGGCTTTATAGCTTGTTTTGGAATAAATGAAAAACAAAGAATTATGTTAGGGAAGCTTGATAGTATGTTGGAAAAACTCTGTCCTGATAAGTGGAAATATATTCAGTTTTGGATTATAAAAAAGAAATGATGTACAAAATAGTTACTATTAAAATTTAGAGAAAAGAAATAATGGATGGAAAATCACCTATAACAAAAACTAGCGACAAGATAGTATTAATGGCTCCAAATATCTTACAACAAATGACTTCTATTTGTATTATTGGTGATTTAGTTTTGATTCCATTTTCTTTAATGCTGTATCAAACGACAGAATCAGCCCCACTAATAGTTAAATATTTGTGGATTTTTGCTTTGACAACAACTTTGGCAGCTTTTGGATTTAAGAAAAAATATATTTTTGATACATCCAAAGAACAAATATTTTGTGAGGGTACATTTGCTTTTATTCCGTACAGGAAATATCTTTATAACTTTACGGATATAGCAGAAGTTGGAGTTAGAATGATAAGATTTGGTAACAATAGAGGTGGGCCGATGTCCTCATATTTTTTGGTTTTCTCTGCAAAAAAACATCCAGGTAAGTATCATTATTTAGCTACATCTGAAGGCATAAATCATAAGTTAAACCTTAATGATATAAATAAGTTAGGAAAAATTTTATCTGAAATTTTAAAATGTCCTTTTAAAGTATATTGATTAGATTTCCTTTATTTTGGTTTTTCTTGTTTTAAAATAATTTACTTGCTATTTAATAATTATTTTGGTATATTGATTGCTCACTAAAGCTCTATTTGGAGGTTTGAAAATGTCTAGAGTATGTATGATTTGTAATCGCGGACCACAAGTTGGTTACGCACTAAGCCATTCTCATCACCGCACAAAAAGACGCTGGAGCATCAACCTTCAGAAAAAACGTGTTCTAGTTAAAGGGAAACGTGTTACTGGATATGTCTGCACTCGTTGTCTTGGCAGTGATAAAGTAACTGTAGCTAAAAAGGGAGACAATAGTTCTTCTAAAGCTTTGACAGTTGCAAAGTAACTGAAGCTTAATGAATATAATTATTAGGCGGAACCACAAAAATTGCTAATCGAGTTTTTGCTGTGAGCATAAGTATCTGTGCTTGGAAGCAATATACCAAACGATAATAGCACAGATTATGGTTTCAGGAATCAAATGCCCACAGTTATATCCATAGCTAGCTATTAAAGCATCTTTAATAGTTAAAGCTTTTTCAGTTTTTTCTTCGTTTTGGATGAAGAAAATAACACCGGCAATAACATGGAAATGTAGTCTTACTAAGTTGGCCAATGTTATTGCCGTTGTTGCTTTTAGTCCATTATTCCATTTAATTAAGCCTGCAATACCACAACAAGAATAAGCTATAGGGTAATCCAACAAAAATTGAATAGGGTGAAGTATAGTTGGTTCATTTACCATCAAGAGGAAACCGAATCCAAAGCCGCAGATAAATCCTTTTTTAAATCCATGTCTTGCAGCTATTATTAGTAAAGGTAGGAATCCTAAGGATACAGACCCACCCTGAGTAAACTTAATTATTTTGATAAAGGACAAAGCAAGGCCTAATGCCATTAGAATTCCACATTCGGTTATACTTTTTATGATTTCTCGATTATGAACCGATTTTTTTATCAAAATATAATTCCTTAAATATAGAGTTTAAAGAGTAATATAATAAAAATTTTTAGATAATCTAAAACATAAAAAATCTGCTATCAAGCGGATTTTTTATGTTTTAATATCTTTTTTATAATCTATGTATGAGTTAAATTTTTCTTTTTGTAATTTTAAGCGCGTCGAATCTTTGTAATCGGATATGATATGGAGAATAATCATATATAGAATTAATTAAAGTTCTTGGTAAAATTGTCGTTTCACCAATTGAAAAATGAGATACTATTGGGGGAATTAAAGTGATTCTTGCTTTCATAGGATCTTTTTCATCACTTGTAATACTTACGGTACCTAAAGCTTTTTCAGGATTAGCTGTTTCAAAGTCTTGTCCAATTGCTTTATCTACAATTGCTGGTCTGGAAAATGTCAGTTCAATATAGTCATTAAAATCAATCTGATTGTTCAGATTTGCATCTACATATTCAGCTTTGGTAATAAATAAATTCTGAGGAAGATAATAGACGACAATATCATCAAATTTCTTATCAGGTTTAACAAAAGTAGTAATTTCACTTTCCCCATTTGGACCCATTGAATAAACAATGCCCATTTCAGGAGAGTGTTGATAATAATTCCCCCAGGGATCTATTAAAGCTTTGCTTTCTAATTTAATACCGCCCATAGAACCGCTAGCTTTGTTTTCATCATAATAGAAACCTATACTGTCATCTTTTTTATTATTTTCAGTGTCGAAAGACATAACATTATTATATTCAAGATAAGTTCCGACAAAAGAGCCTAATTTTTCAGGGGATAACTCTTTTATTTTAAACCTTTGATTTTCTTTTATATTATAAAGTCTAATTGCTTTGATTATTTCATCTATATCTTGTCTGGCTTTAGCAATTCTGGCAGTATCAAGGTATTCCCTATAATGATTTACAGCAATAATAAGGATACAGCCAAGTATTAGAACTACAACTAAGAGTTCTACCAGGCTGAATCCTTTTTTATTTCTTTCAAAACAAATCATAGATTAATATTTGCTAACAGCCTCATCTTCAGGTTCATCTTCAATATCATCAAGATTTACAAGTCTTGGAGTTACCAACATTATCATTTCTGAGCTGTTAGTTTCTGTTTTACCATGAGTTGTTAAAGTTTTCAACAATGGAATTTTATTAATGAGTGATGGAGAGGTTTTTGTTTCAGTACCATTTTCATTAATAAGACCGCCCATAACAACTGTTTCTCCGTTTTTAACTCTAACATAGGTGTTGGTGTTACGTTCTGATTTAGTAATCTGACCATCATCATTTATATCAAGAACGGAATCAACTGTTGTATTAAGTTCCATACTTATTTCATTGTCTCTTGAGATTTCTGGTGTGACTTCAAGTCTTATACCAACCTGAACATCCCTATATTCTTTGTAAACCTGTGGAATATAGCCTAAGTAACTGTTACTAGCATTTTCATATTTGTAATATGGAACAGGGATTACTTTACCTATATTGATTGAGGCTTTCTTACCATGAACTGCTCTGATTTTTGGACTTGCAAGAACTTTTGCTTTGCTATCCTGTTCAAGGAACTCAAGAGTAGCGGGTAATGCATAATTACTTGGTAAGTGTCCAATATCGGCTACGTTCATAGAATAATTATCAAGTTTGATACCAAGCTGTTTCAACCCAGTGCGATTGATTTCAACGAGTTTAACTTCTATAACAGCCTGTTTTAGTTTTTCGTCAACACTTTCTATGATTTTTTCAATTAAGCTTATATTGTCTGGAATATCATAAACAGAAATAGAATTAATTCTTTCGTTTACAGAGAAGTTTTCAGTGTCTATTCGTTCACTAAGAGACTTACTGCTCCTAATCATATTTATGATTTCATCAGGTTTTGAGTTAACTAGCTTAAAGGTCTTATATTGTTTTTTGCCAAAATCGCCAGCGCTTTCTTTTGTACAGATAATATACGTATTATCGTTATGAGGCTTTTTAACTAAGCCATTTGTTTCGATTAATAAATCAAGAAGCTCATCTAAACTTAGATTTTCAACATAGAAATTAACTTTTTTATCTTCTACGCTTTCATGAATGATAAGATTTATATTCATCATTTTTGAAAGTGTCTGCAAAGCATCTTTTAAACTTAAGTCTTTGAATAGCAGTTCTCTTGCCATTCTACTGGAATCATTGTTAAAGGAAATTACAGTTAAATCTCTACCTTTTAATGTATATTGGAAGTTTCTTTGTAGAAGCAGATTCTTTAGTACATCTCTAAGAGTAACATCTTGAGCATTAACGCTCATTTTTCCCTTAACACCTGAATCAGCAAATATTCTTAAATCAAATTTAGTAGCAAGTGCGTTTAGAATGGTAAGTAGGTCTTCCTGTTCAAAACTAAGGCTTACTTTTTGATCCAAAATAGTTCTATTATCTGATGTGTCGTTTAAAACATGCCAAGATTGCTGATTAGTATCTTGTTTATAAATAGAAGATTGTTTAGGAGTAGCAGCAATAGTAGTTCCTGATTTATAAGCAGTTTTCTTTAATGGTGTAGTTTCTACAACTAATTTGTTTCCAACTTTTTTTGTTGAGGTTTTTAACTGTTCATTAAAAACTAAAGTTGCTCTTACAACATCAGGAGATTTACTAATCTGGCTTACACGCATAAATTTAACTTTTGGATGTGGTGAAGGGATTATTTTGTTGTCTGCATCAAGTTCAAAACCGTACAAATCTGCCCTAAGAACTTCTGGAGTATCCATAGCAGCATTAAAATCACTGACTTCATAAGTTGGGAAAAGCACCAACCCATTATCACCATAACCTGAAATACTGAACTCTCTAAGCTTTTCGGAAGCCCATGTAGGTATATTTATTGACATAGCGACCAGAAAGGTTAAAGCAGCCTTATTTATAAAAGAAAGGCTATCCTTTCTATAGCTAGATAAAAGCCTCATAACTAGCTCCTTTGAAATTTATGCGTGAAATAAAGAGAATAAAATAATATCCCTGCTTTCTTTTCGTCATAACTTCAGGAATTATTTAGTATATTTAAAAAAAAATAGAGATATAATTATATACTAATTTATTCAGTTCCGTAGGCACCAATTTGCCCATTGTTAGAAGCTACATTAAGAAGACCAGAGTTGTCTCTCAAATGGTAATTGTATATAGAACCCTGTAAACCAATAAAAAGTGGGTCAGTATTATAAATTGAAGCCCCAGATTGAGTGCAGTTGAGTGTAGCGTTTTTAAAACCGTAAATATTATTATAAGGAAAAGAATTAGTATTTAATGACATATCTTCAATTCCTGTGCCTGTTCCAGAAGAAGAAAGATTAACTATTATATTGTTTTTAATTATGGAATTATTAGCTCCTTCAAGAAGTATGCCATTGGAGGCATCAATTGTTATGAATTGAACATCACAATAATCTCCACAAAGGCTCAACCCGTTTTCTAATGAATGAACAACACCATTTCTTATTTTTGTGTCAATTTTGTCATCGCTTCTTATTCCTAGGGTAAAACAGTTTCTAATATCAAAATTATTTAGAGTAAGGTATCTGTTATTGATTAGTTCAATAGCTGTTCCACAGTTTTTAGCTGTGATTCCATTTAAGGAACAATAAAAAGTGCTTTCAGCCTTTATAGCAGTATCGCAATCTTCAAAATTCAATCCAGTAATAAGAGTTGAGCTTGCTGTTATAATTGATAAACCAGTTTTGCAATATCTTGCAGTATAATCAGTAACTTCGATATTATTCCCATAGATTTCTATGCCTGTATCTGCTCCTGACATGATCACATTAGATACTTGGCTTTTCACCTGATCTTCTGATGCTAGAAATCTTATTCCATCCCAATCGTCTTTTTGGGGAACAGATGATTGAGAAAGAAATTTAATAGGTTCATTTTCTGTACCACAAGCTATTAGAGTTCCTTCAACTATAAATTCACACATATTGTTTTTGAAACCAGAAGTTTTATCTGAATTGCTTAAGAATCTAATTGAAGTTCCTGGTTCAATAGTAAGACTGTATCTAGGAGCAATTCTTAAATCTCCTTCAACATCTATTGGACTCCAAGCTTTTTTCCAAACTATATCTTCGGTTATGTCGCCGGAAGGAACATAACTTTTTTTGGCAGGTATTTCCGAAAGATTTCCTTCATAATCAACGGCATAAATATTATATGTGTAGAATCTCCCTGCAAAAACACAATCATCTACTAGAGTTGTCTGGCTGGTCAAAACGTCTTTTTCATCTCTTAATAGAGCCATAGATCCGCCATTTTCGCTTCTATATATTCTGAATCCTTTTATAGGATCAATTCCTTTATATTCCCATGAAAGTTGTGGACCATAAAATGTTTGAGAAATTGTAAAATTTTCAGGGCTATCTGGTGCACCATCTACATCATAGATATAAACGGTTTTAAAACTAGTCAAGTCAGTAGTGAAACTTCTACCGTCAGCAGTTTTCCCAGTAACAGAATAGTAATATTCAGAACCTGGGTATAAATTGCTTAATGTGATTCTATGCTGGGTTGACATTTCGGGAGTCGGTTCTGTTGTTGTAGGGAGATTAGATATTTCCCTATAAGAAACAGTAACACTCATTGCTTCATGGCATTTAACATCTATGACTGCTGAATTTTTATCTTTAACGGCTACATTAGCTGAAATCATTTTTTCTAAGCTGTCAACTATAATGTTAACATCGTATAAAGTCTGACCATAACCAAGTTCTACAACAGAAGAACCTAAAAAGTAACCGTCTCTTTCGGCTGTCAGGTAATGATGACCTGTATCTAGGGAAGTGAACATATAACGGCCCATTTCGTCGGTTTCGGCTTTGTAGAGAGAACGGTTTGAGGTGATTATTGCTCCTTGAACGGCTTTTTTATTAGTATCTAGAACTAAACCAGAAATACTTCCTCTCTGAGTCTGTAAAACAGGGTCGTCATCTGTAGAACAACCTACAGTAAGTATGACAAATACAGAAATAAAAAGAACAAGTGTATATTTTAATAATGCTAGAAAAACTCTTCTTCTCATAGTCTTGAATCTCCGTATCTGCCCATTTCTAATTTATATTCATCATTGATAAGCAATAAAGAAGTTCCGCTCAGTTTATAAGAAAAAGGACTGCCACCGACAAAACTTGGGTCTATAGCAACTGAATCTGTTCCAATAAAACAACCGGAGTTAGCTGTGGCAAAACCATAAATATCGTTATGTAAATAAGTCGGAGTATATAGAGCATCGTTATAACTTATTCCAACATTTCCTGCATTTAAAGTGTTAACAAAAATGTTATTTTTAACAGTCAGATTGCCTGTTTCTATTGTTAGCGCGTTTTTAGCATCTACAGTGTTGTGATCTAAGATGTTGCCACCGTCATATTTTAAAATGTCTTTGTAAACTATACCTTTGGGACTGACTATTAAAGAATTTACAATTGTACTATTTCCAAAGATACCAGTGATACCAGTATTGGTAGTATAAATATCAGTATTTCGAACAAAAGTCTGGTCGAAATAGCTGTTGGTATAGTTTTCTACCCCTATATAGCTGTTAGTTATTAGTGAATCTTTCAGAACTATATGAAAACTTTTATTTATTGAAACAGCTACAGAAGCAATGTCATCGAAATAACAATCAGCTATTTCAACTATTTCTTTAACATTTTCAAGTCTTAATCCACCAACTGAATGTTTTATTGTTAAACCACTCAGAGCAACGTTTTCAGAATTAACACTGACGGCATAACCATTGCATCCAAAGAGGTTAGCATTTCTTATTGCAGAAATTCCTGTTTTTGAAGAAAGTATTCTAATTCCTGCCCAATGTTCTCTTTTTCCTGTCCCATCAAGAGAAGTAAAAACAACAGGCTCATTTTCTGTTCCATTTATGGTTATTGCACCGTGAACTAGAATTTCAACCCTTTCTTCATCAGAACCAGATTTAAAAGAATCGCTTTCAGCAACTTGAAATTCGCTACCTGCTTCTATAATCATGTTTATACCCATAGGAATAATCAAATCCGCAGATAATTTTACTGGAGAATCAGATTTTGTAATGGTTATATTATTTTTTACAACGCCTGGTATAAAGGTTAAATCAGATATTGTCATTTCTGATTCGGCACCTTGGTTATTTAAAGCTGTTACTGCATATCGGCAGAATACACCTGTTTCGGCTTCTGCATCACTATAGCTTGTAGAGCCTGTAATTACATTTCCATTAACTCTTGTCCAGGAACCATCTTTGACTTTTCTGTAAAGATTATATCCTGCAACTGAAAGAGCGGCAGCTGGAGCTGTCCAGCTAACATTAACAATGCCTAGTTCGGTCATATTCCCTAGACTAATTGTTGATGGTTTACCAGGTGCTTCACCGCTAGATGTTCTAAATGTGTAGTCATAAGAAGAATAACTGTTGGCAAATTCATCTAAATACTGGATTTTGAAATGGTATACTTTTTCTGGTTCTAAACCTGTTAGTAGATAATAGTGAGTCTGACTTGGTCGTTCTTCGGAAACAAAGCTGCCATAGCCTCTAGTTATGCCATAGTGAATATTGCAGCAAATGTCTTTATAGGTTTTCCAATTTATCTCTACTGTTGTAGATGATATAGCACCAATTTTAACGTTTGAAATACGACTACTTGCACTAAGTTTATCCAGTTTTATAAAATCTATTACTGTTTCCTGGTCAGATTTAACTTCGACTTGATATTGTTCAAGAGCATATTCTGAATGTTGGATAATAATATTGTTCAAGCCTGCTGGTAGTTCAGAAAGTCTGAAAGAGCCATCCAAACCAGAGTATACTACTTCATCGTCCGCGAAAAGAGAAAAACACTTTGCATTTATGATTGCATCGCCATTTTCATCTATTAGTCTGCTTCTGAAGCTTCCTGTATTTGAATCTCTTGAACCACAGCCGGTTAAAAGTGCAGTAAGCAGCAATACAACGGATAATATGCTGGGTATGAGAAGCTTTCTGTTAGTTTGGAACATCTTCTGCACCCATGTCTTCATTAGAATCAAAGCCAGCTTTTTTCAAGATACTTCCAGAAGATGGTATATAACTGAAAGAGCTATCGGTCAAAGCTTTAGTAAAAGGATCTCCGCCTTGAAGAGCTGGACCTGTAGTTGAGTTGAAATTTAAATCACCAGATACAGTAATAGAATCGCCAAAAGAGTTTCCATATTTTAGTGTTGGTGAAGTTTGATTCCAGACTCCGTTATTTTGGACTTTCAGATTTGCTGAATTAATCAAGGAACTTACAAAGAGGACGCCCATGGAGTTCCTTTCTTTATCTGCAAGCAAAAGGTTGCTTCTAATAAAGGCGTTTGCGGTTTCTTTTACCTGAATACAAATATTTGCTTGAACTGTATTTCTACGTATTTCATCTGAACCGTTACAAACAATACCGATTCCACCAGTTCCCCAGCCTATTGTATTTCTTGAAACTGTAGAGGCGGAATTAATACCGTTTACTTCAATAGCAGCAACAACATTACTTTTTATCTTATTGCCTGTAATTGCATTTAATGAATTCTCCATAGCTTTTATAGCATAAGAACAGCTTTGGAAAGTATTGTCTGCAATATTTATTGTGGCACTGCTATTGTCTACACTAATACCTGTTACGCAGGAGACAATTTCACAATCTGATATTTTTACATCAGTTGAGCTTTCAGAACAACTTATTCCACAAATAGAACAATTATAAAAACTGCTTTCAGTAATTTGTGGCAACCCTTTTTCACCAGTTATACCTGTTTTGGCAAACTGAACTTTTAAACCTTTAATAGATGATGCAGTTAAGTCGGCAGAATCTTTAAATATAATTCCATCCCAATCACCGCTTTGGGGTATATTTTCACCAGAAGTCATGGCAACAGGTTCGCTTTGTGTTCCTTGAACTAGTAAAGTGCCATAAACTGTTATGCCAACCAAATCGGTTTCTGCTTCATCTTCTATATCCCATTTGTCATTGCCAGCTATACGGACTTCTGTGCCTTTTGAAATAATAAGGCTGGCATCCTTTGTAATTATCAGATCACCACTCAATTCATAAGGTGAACCTTGAGAATTCCAAACTAAGTTGGTGTTGACGACACCAGGCATTACCATTGAGACAACTTCTGATGCAGAACTTTCATCGCCACTTCCTGCGACTCTTGTAACTCTGTAACAATATTTTTGACCTACTGTAACACCTGAATCTACATAGGAATTTAATTGAACTATTCCGGAGTTTATTTTTTCAAATACTCCAGTCAAGCTTGTGGAACGGTATACATTGTAACCTGCTAAGTCTGCTTGAGCATCAGCATTCCAACTGAGTGAAAAAGCTGAATTGCCATAAACTTTTGCTATTTTCAAACCAGTTGGGGGTTCTCCTCTTGAAGCAACATTAGTGGTAAAAGTCATTATTTCAGAGGATAGCTTTCTGTTGTATCTATCTGTTCCTAAGCATTGAAAAACATAGGTTGTAGCAGGAATAAGGCTTGTAAGTTCAAAAGTATGAGAAAATTTATGCCCTGAACTGCTGCTTATAGTCTTTTCCATTTGAGCATTGCTGCCATAAGCTATTCTAGTAGTTGCTTCATATTTTGTCTGGAAAGTTATAGTGGCTTTTGTAGAAGTAACATCAGAAATTACTATGTCATATATTTCAGTATTTGATGGAAGGGCAAATGTTATATTTTCTAGTATAATACCACTTAACACTTCATAGCTTTTGGTTTGTGTCTGATAATTTTCTTTGCTTGCAACAAAATTTAATATTTGTGGAGAGAGTGAATCTAATGACCATTTGCCATAGAAATCAGTAACGGTAGATTGACCACCAGCAGAAACGGTAACACCGCTTAATGCACGACCAGTTGAATCAACTACTGTTCCACAGGCACCGCCTGTAGCTGGTTCGCTTGAATGCATACAACCAATCAAGCTGAGGGCGGTAATAGCAAAGATAAAAATTGTAATCAGTCTAAAGTTTTTCATAGTATCTTCTATAATGTTCGGCTTTTTACTATGAAAAATTTAGAGCCAACCTCAACTATATTTTATTTATCTATTCTTCTTAATATGACACGGAATCCTAATTCTTCGTTGGTAAAATTTTCTTTAATGATATTACGGCTAGCGCATCTACAATTTTTGGATTTTGATTTATATCCCCCACCTCTGATTACATGATAATTAATTGATAAATTATCTTCAATTTTTACGGTATCACTGCAAAATTCCCAAATATTACCTAGCATATCGTGAATTCCCCATGCATTAGCTATTTTTTTCCCAACAGTTTGAGCTTTGTCACAGGAGTTCGCATTATACCAGCCAATCTTATTTAACTCATTATCTGAAGACTCTAAATTAGATAAATTTTTCCCATTATTTAAAGAAGTGTTATAACCTGACCTGCAAGCATATTCCCATTGAGATTCTGTTGGCAGTGCAAATTCATAACCTTCAGGACGCTTGTCTTTGGTTAATTCATTGAGTTTTTTACAAAAATTATTGGCGTCTAACCAGTTGATGTTATGGACAGGGATCTTATCACCAGTATGAATAGATGGATTATTGCCCATTATTGCTTTATATTGTCCTTGAGTAACTTCGTATTTCCCGATGTAAAATAATTTATCTATTGAAACTTTATGAATCTGCTCGTTTTTATCATGTCCAATTTCGTTGTCTGGACTGCCCATAGTAAGTTCGCCTTTGGGACAGGCTATTAAAGGAAATTTTACACCATTTATAGAAACGGAGATTTTTGTTCCAGCTTTTACTTCTGGTTCAACTGCTGAAATAGCAGTATTTGTATTGGTAGAAGTTGTTGATTGAATAATATTAGCTTTGTTTATATCGGTATTGACATTATCAGATTGGGTTTTGACAATTTCTTTAGGGGTTTCTGCAGGTAGATTCAAAGGTTTAGCTTCAGATATTTCATATTCATTATTATTGTTCACTAAGGCTACTCTGAAGCCGAATCCAGAAGAAATAGCATTTGGAGAGTTCGCTCCACGACTTGCAGAGCGGAGTTTGAAGGGTTCATAAAAATATGCACCACCTCTGATTAGACATTTACTCTCATTATTAACAATATTAGTTGCTTCGTTTTTTGAAAAAGAATCATAACACCATTCTGCAACGTTTCCATGCATATCGTAGATGCCCCATGCATTTGGTTTTTTTTCGCCAACGGAATGAGTTTTTATTTCCGAATTATACTTATACCAGGCAATTTCATCTAGCTCTTCACATTTCCCTTGAGTTTGAGATAAGCTTTTCCCATTATTCAACGATGATGAGGAATTTGCACGGCATGCATACTCCCATTGACTTTCGGTAGGAAGCCTGAATTCGTAACCAGAAGGTCTTTGTTTTTCCGTAATTTGATTGAGTTTCTGACAAAACTCAACGGCATTATAATAAGTTACTCGTTCCACAGGATTATTTTCGCCTATATTTTTTGATGGATTGTTGCCCATTAATGCAGAATACTGTTTTTGTGTAATTTCAAATTTTCCAATATAAAATTCTTTATTGATACTAAGATTTGCTTTTTTTAAATCAGAATTGGTGGAATAACCAACTTCTGCTTTATCGCTTCCTATATTCACAGATCCTGTAGGACATTTGACCATTTCAAGTTTAACATCTTTTGCAATCTCAAAAGATGTTATATTGCTTTCAGTTACTGCAAAGGTTTGGGTTGATATTAATATTAAAAATATAATTAATAGTCTTTTCATATTATTCCTGTGGTTTAACTTGATTCCTCAATAAGGTTAACATACTTATATTTACATAGCAATTATTTAACCTACCTCTATGTTAACTTGTTATTATTTATGACAATTTGGACTATTTTTGTTGTTTATGTTAATTTAACTTAAATATCAAAGAGTGGAGAGAATATGAAGAAAATAATAATTGCTTTATTTTTTATATTTGTAAGTATGAACAGCTTATTTGCTGATTCCGTTTTTTATAATTATAAAAAAGAATCGGTAAATATGAAAAGCCAGTTAGATTTTTCCAATCTGGATATGAAAACTCTCAGTGAAGCTGAGCTAACATTTGTCGGTATGGAATTTAAGGCTCAGGGCTGGGCAGATTTCGTCCCTTTAGATAAACCTGTTGTTTTATATGCAAGTTGCAGTACAGACCTTAGAGCAAGATATAAAAATAGGCCTTCTTACGAATATGATACAACTTTAAACAAAAAAGATGTTCACTTAAAGGCTAAAAACTATTTCTATTGGAATACTTATTTACAGTTATTGCTTTTACCAGATAAAAAACATGGCACTAATCTTCGCTGTAAATTTAACGGAATAGAAAACACTTTAAGCAGTTATATAGTTGAAAGAGAAGGTCTTAAAGTTGCTAGAACCTTCAAATTCATAAAAAGAATTAAAGATAAAGCTGAGTCTCTTGATTTTTGTCGGGTTACTGACTTAAAAGAAGTGCCAGCTCCTTTAAAATACTGCGCTGATAATCTCGTTTGCTGTACGTATAATATTCATTTTGCGGCTGGGAAGCAGTTGTTCAGAAAAAAGAAAGAAAATCCTAATGAAATAAAAGATTTAGACATTACATTTTTTGCGACTGTACAAGCTTTAAATTTTTCTGATGGTAAAAAAGTAAGTTATAAAACATCTGCAAAACCTAAGAATGAAGTAAAAACCAAAACAGAGACCAAAGCTGTTAGTCAATCTGTAGGAGCTAGCAAAAATACATCTAAGAAAAAAGCTGTTTCTAAAAGCAAAACAACTACAAAAACAAATCAGAAATCAGATTCTAAAAAGTCTGAAGTAGCTAAAACAACCGAAAAACAAGCTGTTGTTTCTAAAGAATTGGCTCCAAGAACAGACGCAGAATTAGATGATGATTTAGTTGCTGAAGTATTATTTGTTACTGGTCCTGAAAATTCTTTAAAAGATGAAAGTTCTATTGCTCCAAGAACCGATGCAGAATTAGACGATGATTTAGTCGGAGATTAATTATATATTATTGGGTTTCTGAAACAGAATAACCTGCCAAGTGACCTGTAGAAAAGGCTGCTTGCAGGTTATAGCCACCTGTATCTGCATCTATATCTATTATTTCTCCTGCAAAATAAAGGTTTTTTATTAACTTGGATTGCATAGTTGTTGAGTCTATTTCTTTGGTTGAAACTCCACCGGCAGTAACAATTGCCTGTTCCCAAGAAGTATGACCTGTTATTTCAAATTTTAACTCTTTTAACCACTTTTCTAGTTTCTTTCTACAGTCAGCAGTAGTTTGATTAGATTTAACTTTAGAATCAAGATTCAAGCTTTTAATACAATATTGACGCAATCCGTTTGGAAGCAATCCTCCTATTAAAGATACAAAAGGTACTTCTTTTTTTTCTTGAATATCTCTTAAAATTCTTTTATCAAGTTTGCTGTAATCTAAAGCAGGCTTAAAATCAATTACAATTTCGCATTTCCGTTTTTCTTCTAGAGCTGGAACAGCTATTCTGCTTAATGTAATCATAACAGGACCAGCTAAACAGCCGTCTTGAAATAACATTTCTCCAAATTCTTCAGAAGCTTTTTTCCCATTTACAAATAATTTTACATTAATATTGCGAGGTGCAACACCTTCAAGATATTTTGGCAAAGGTGTTTTGGTTTTTAATGCGCAGAGAGAGGGCAGGGGATTTATTATTGTATGACCATATTTCTTTGCGAGTCTTAACCCATCTCCAGTAGAGCCAGTAGCAGGATAAGAAAGCCCTCCGGTGGCAATAACAACATTGTTTGCATAAAAATTTGATTTTTCAGTTGAAACACCTATACATTTCCCATCTTTTATAATAAGGTCTTTGATTGGAGTTTGGGTTTTTAAGTTGATTCCACGTTTTGTAATAGCCTTATGAAGGCAATTTACTATATCTGTTGCTTTGCCTGTAGCTGTAAATACACGGCCTCCTCGTTCTATTACCGTAGGCAGATTTTCTTTTCGCAAAAATTGAATTAGGTCTTCATTAAAAAATTTTTTAAAAGCTGTTTTTAAAAAACGCCCTTTGTTATTAAAATGTAGCAGAAACTTATCGTAGGGGTCGGTATTGGTTACATTTCCTCTACCTTTGCCGGATATACCTAATTTTCTTGCTGGTTTTGGCATTGCCTCAAAAATGGTTACTACCTGCCCTGCATCAGCAGCAGTAATAGCAGCCATTAGACCAGCAGGGCCAGCTCCAACTACTATAAGACTTTTACGATTCATTTCTTTTTTACACTAAAACCAAATTTACCTAATGATTTGTTTAAGGAAACATAATTACCATGTGCATAGCCTAATAAGTTGGCTTTTTCGGTCATAAATTCCCCATTATTATCTATTAATTCTTCAGATACCTGAACAGCTGTTATTTCAGCTAAAAACATATTATGAGAGCCTAATGGTATTTCTTGTTTTACCTTACACTCCAGGTTTATTGGACATTCTGTTATTATTGGAGCTTTAACACTATTACTTTTCCCTTGGGTTAATCCAGTTTCGTGAAATTTATCATATTTGCTTCCTGAAATAACACCGCACAAATCTGTTTCTCTAGCCAGTTTTTTTGTAGGTATGTTTATTATAAATTCGCCGCTTTCTTTTATTATATTGTAAGAGAATCGGCTTGGTCTGATAGAAATAGAAACCATCGGAGGTTCAGAACAGACTGTTCCTACCCAGCCAATTGTGATTATGTTTGGTTTGCTTTCTTTACTCTGGCAAGTTACCATTACTACTGGAACTGGGGCCAGTAAAGTTCCAGACTTCCATGTAACCTTTTTATTCATAAAGCTTCCTCCGTCACTTATCGGATCTAGGATGTTTTATTCATTCTTTTTATCTGGATGCATAGCTTTATAACTTGCTTCTAAATCATAATAATTTGTTGGAAGGTCGAAAAGCTTTCCATAAAATTCCAAAACATCTCGTTTTGTTTTTTCGTCAGCATAATTATAGTTATATTCTGGGGCAAAAATTGCAATATTTCTTTCTTTATTGGGATTTTTTAAGAAAACATACCAAGAGTTTACACCTCTATACCTATAATGATGCAAATCAACTGAAGAATATTTTCTTAGCTTTTCTTCCCATTCTGTTGTTTTCTGTGTTGTAACTTCTTTATATACTATTCGACCATCACTTATTTCTACGTGTTTATAATAGTTGGACTTGTCTTTGTAAAACCTGACAAGAGTGCTAATACAAAACAAACTTAATGCAATAGATGCCATAGCCATAATTTTATATGAATCTGGTACTGTAGGATCTTGATTGGCTGAAGCGAAAGCTCCTATTGATACGAGTATTACCCAAACCATAGACATCAAAGAAATTATGGCACAAAAATAAAAGAAAAATTTTGAAAACCCCTTTAAACCAAGACCCTTTTCAGTAAGAACCATTGGAAGAGAGCCATTTTCGCCTGTTTCCCAGTTTAATTCATTTTTCATCTAAGTCACCAAACAAATTAATTTTAGATGACTAATCTAGCTAAAAATATTGGTTTTTGCAAGTTTATTATTAATTTTTCTCTACTTGCCACCCATCACCCTTTTTTTTACCATTCATAACTAATTATGAGGTTTAGCCTCAAAGATTATACTTTCATAGATTCCGGCATTTGTGCTAAGAACTGTTTAAAATTGATTAAATAGTTCTTTTCTTCGTCTGATAAAGCAAGAAATTTAATGTCGCTTTCGCTTAATTCATATCTGCTTAGTTTCCCTGTAAGCATATAATCAGAAGAAACTTCAAAAAATTTACATATTTTAATTAGTTCATCAAAACTAGGATCAGTTATACCAGTTAACCATCTTCCAGCTTTAGCTGTAGTTACTTTCATTGTTTCGGCAAATTCTTTGCCACTCATTCCCTTATCTTTAAGAAGGGTTCTTAGTCGTTCATAAAATTTTGTCATAATATCTTTAAAACAATAATCTCATAATTGGAAAATTATCTTGACTAACTTCTCAAAAAATGAGATATTGAGAATGTGGATTATTTTTTCTTTGAGAGGTATTAAACTATGCAGTTTTAATATTTCTCGAGGGAATACTTTGAACAAAACAATAATGCTTGCAGGCTGAATATGTTTTGTTCAAAGCACTTAAAATTAACAATGTTAACTTATTCTAGATGTACCTAGTACACTAGTATGGTTTTTATTGTCAATTTTGCACCTTAAAATATACCATATTCTTAACTTCTAATCAACTTAATGTACAGGGTACATAAATGACAGATGAAGTAATATATAAGCTTTTAAAGAACATTGAAAAATCACCTAAGACTAATCAGCGTAAATTGGCTGGTGAGCTAGGGGTTAGTCTAGGTCATATCAATTTGTTGTTAAATGAGATTATAGAAAAAGGCTGGGTTGAAGTTTCTGAATCAACAACAAATAAAAGAAGGGCTTGTCTCTATCGCTTGACCCCAGCTGGATTAACAGAACGAGCTGCGGTAACAAATCGCTATTTACAGACACTCCTTGAATTACAGAAATCTGTTGATAGTGAAATTAAGGTTTTGAAAGAAGAATCCAGCAAGATAAGTGCCGCAATACAAAGAGGTTTGTCGAGCCTATATGCTTAGTGATGAGTGTTTGGTGCTTTAAAAACCTTTTTTTCAAAGTAGGATGTCAGGTTTACAGCTATAACTTATCTCTTTAAGCTTATATTAAGGAATACTTATCGGGCTTATAGCTTGTAACAAGAATCTTCTAACTTAAATCTTATATCTCTATTTTTGGTCTTTTATCTTATATACTTATATCTTTGAAGAAAGCTTTAACTTATGATGAACAAGTAGATCGGCTTGAACAATTCCATTCTTTGAAGGTAGATGATAGAAGTTGGGCTATAGAAATACTAAAATCTGTTAATTATTATCTGCTTTCTTGGGTGACAATTATATTGCATTGAGTGATATTTAATAACATGTTTGTGCAGTAAAACAACACAAACTACAACACAAACTTTAATGTATTAAACTGTAATGTTGATTTTCCAATAACCATTTCTATTGCTACCAATTCTAGTTAATATTTGTTTTTGTTGTAATTTATCAATATAGAATCTGATTGTTGTCTGTTTTATATTAAGTATAAAAGCCAATGCTTTATGAGTAATATTAGGCTTTTGGGAAATCTGTTTCAGTATTTCATTTTCAATGTTATTTAAGGAATTTTGTGCAGTTTGTGTAGTAATTTGTTCTTCTTTTGACTGCACAAACGAAAGTTCTATCGTTACTCTTTCTGTAGGACAAATCGTTTCTGTTATCACTGGTTTGACTAAGTTGTTTTGAATCCAAACATTAAACATGTTGCATAACCCCATACCAGAACGCTCTCCAATATCAATTAACGAAAACATATTGAATATTTTACTGTTTCTAGCATCGCTTATTCCTCCTGCAACAGCTTCATTTATTGGTATTCTAAAATTGCCAGGATTTGAAATTGTTATAGAATCAGGAGTCTTGTCGATAACTATGCCACGAGTTCCATAATAGTCAGCATGAATTAATGCATTGGCTAGTGCTTCTCTAATAGATGCATGAATCAAAGTGTCATCAACTCTTTGAAGATTTTTATTCAGTTTAAAAGGCTTTTTAACGTCAGTAGTTAATTTATTTATAATTTTGAAATAAAAATCAAATATATTACCACTCCAGTCGCTATCGCTAGAGCAAACTCGATCAGTCCAACGTATGTCTTTATTTAAGTGTTCTCTAAAATCTAAAAAATAGTATGGAAGTTCGTTAATGATTTCGTTGAAATAACCAAAAAAGATTAAGCCTGCTAGAGTGGGGTGAATAACTCCATCTTTTTGGCTTATTCTTGCAGCACCTATTTTTAAAAGAAATTCCTGAATTGTTAAGGAAGCCCAAACATGATTGGGCTTAAGGTTATTGAAAAGAGTTCTATACTTTTTTATGGAATCATCGCATAGACTGTTCAAATCAAGATTTTCAAGGACCATGCTGTCAGAAGATTTGTCAGATTGATCTCGCAGCATAGACTTTATTTCATTGTTAGAACATCTATAATCTCCATCGTTATTTCTTCTATAAGTTCCCTGATTAATACTCTGACCAATAAAAACGGGTCTGTCGTAACGTTCAGCACGAGGAACTTCAATAACAATAAGAGTTTTATTCTGGAATTCTATTGTGTAAACCTGTTCATTTAATAAGATGTTGGCGCTAACTTTCTGTCTGTTGTTTAATGTATTCCAAATATCAGAAATAATAGCTTCAGGCTTGGTAACACCAATAACTTGTAGATTCTTTGTTTTTGTATCTTCTTTTACGCCAAGTAAAATTATTCCGCCGTCAGTATTTGCAAAAGCTGAATAGCTTTCCCAGAAACTATTAGGAAGCTTAGTTTCAGCAGATTTTGCCTCAAGATGTAAGTTCTCTTTTTCTAGAATCAGTTTATTTATGTCTATCATTCAAAGAATCCAATATTAGTCTTTATATTTTATAAATTAGCATAAAAAAGTTGAATTATCTAGAATTATACTTTTGCTAAGGAACCACATTTTTATGTGTAAAAACTAAAAACTGGGTTATTATTTTTTTAATTTATAAAATCTCAAACAATGATATTTGTAAGACATAAGACCCAAAATTGAGATGCAAGACCATAAAGGAAGTGTTTGAAAAGTCGGAAGTGGGTTGGATTAGAAAAGTTGATTGTAGTTATAACAACAACAAAAAAAACAAAAACTAATAAAAACAATAACTACGCTTGCGTAATCAAGTTGCTCTAAACTCTGAAATCTTATATCTTAAAACTTACAATGACCCAATAGCCCATAATGGTATATTCACGATCTTATCTTGTTTTATGGCTTTGGTCATAGATGTTCTTACCGCTAATTTTGGGAGAAATTTGTCAATATAAAATTTTAAACTTTTTGATTTTAAGTTTGTTTCAGCCTTAACTTCTATTGGGACAATCATATCCTCTTTTTGTATTATAAAGTCTGTTTCGTATGTGGATTTTTCACCCGAATAATAATATGGTTTGAACTTTGTGTTTGCTAATAACTCTTGTAAGACATACTGTTCTGTTAAGGCCCCTTTATATTCAATAAAAACATCGTTACCATGAATTATAGATGAATAATCTAATTCGCTTAAGGCTCCGAGAATTCCTACATCTAAGAAAAATATTTTAAAGGAACTAAAATCTAAATAGGCTTTTAACGGCATAGCCGGTTTGGTTACTTTATTGACTTTATAAATTATACCTGCATCTAATAGCCATTGTATTGCTATTTCAAATTCACTCATTCTGGCACCTTTTTTTATCTGTCCAAAAAAGAATTTTTTGTTCTCCTTTGCAAGCTGTAATGGAATCGAATTCCAAACCATATTGATTCTCGGTAATTGAGATGGCTGAATATGTTTGCCAAAATCACCTTCATATTGTCTGACTATTGATAATTGTAAGTCTCTTACCTCATCATGGTCCTGGTTAAGTCTGTATCTATCTACAACTTCAGGCATTCCGCCAATAAACATGTATTTTCGTAAAAGTTCTGAGTATTTTTCTGAAAATTCATTTACTTCAGGATTATTCCAATCTTCAATATATTGAGCTAATTTGTCTTCATCTAATCCCATTAAAAACTCTTTGAAATTTAGGGGGTAAAGCCTTAGCTCATCAACTTTTCCAACAGGAAATGAAACCCCATAATGTAAAGCAACTCCTAGTAGTGATCCAGCGGCAATAACAGCATATTCATTGGTTTCTTCGCAAAAATATTTTAATGATTCTAGAACTTTGGTTGCTGATTGAATTTCATCAAATATAATTAATGTTTTATTTGGTTCTATTTTTGTATGCAGTTCTATTTCTATGGACTTTAATATTCTTTTGGTATCATAGTTTTGCTCAAAAAGATTGCTTATTCTTTTGTTATTGTAAAAAGATATATAAACATAGTTATCGAAGTATTTTTCTCCAAATTCCTTCATCAACCAGGTTTTACCTACTTGACGAGCTCCCCAAAGTATGAGAGGTTTCCTTCTTTTACTGTTTTTCCAAGCAATAAGTTTATCCATTAAAAGACGTTTCATATTATTCCATTCTAAACAACTTGTTGATTTAGTGAGTGAAAATTGCTACATAAAAATAAACCCTTACTTGATTTATATCATATTTAATTCTAAAATACAATTTTTCGTCAGAAAAAATGTTATGGCACTATACTTTTTCTGGCGAATAAAAATGTCACTTATGCCCCACTAGTTTATGTTTAAAAATGTAATAATCTCAAATAATGATATTTTAAGATATAAGATCCAAAATTGAGATACAAGACCATAAAGGAAGTGTTAGAAGAGTCGGAAGCGGATGCTTCGCTGTGGGACACTTCGTTGTGATACGATTGCTATATGTGTTAGAAGTGTTGTTCTGAAGTCTCCACTATTCCTTTTTTACATACTCATTAATAGTTAAAGCTTACCTTTCTTTTCACCAGCTTTTTCGCCTTCTATTCTACTATTGTGTAATAATTCTTGCAATGCATGGCACATATTGGTTCTCTGAAATTATCATAAATGCTATTTTTCTAGTGTTAAGTTATATTCTTTGAAGTTATCTAGGAGCTGTTTTGTGGTAATTCCTAATGAAGTTGCTGCTTGATCTATTGTAATTAAGCCTTGTTTTATCATTTCATAGAAAGCACTAAGCGTCCCTTCTTTTCTTCCTTCTTTTTCGCCTTCAATTCTACTATCGTGTAATAATCCCTGCAATGCTTGGCACATATTGGTTTCCTCCGCTGTCTCGTCTATTTTGATATTCGAGCCTGTTAGTATGTTTATAAGTCCGACTACTTCATTGGGAGTATGCTCATAAACCTTTTCTGTCTGAAGCAACTGTTTTAATTCTTCTTTGTTTCTAGAACACTTTAAGTATAACAAAATTTCCTTTAAGTGTGAACTGAACTTTTTAAAATCATCTGAAGTCATCGTGAATGGGTCGATAAGGTTTATTCTATAATCTGGAATAAACTTTAAATATGCTTCATTGTCAGATTCAATCATTTCGTTAAGCGAAACTGGTCCGTCCCATGGTTCGTTGCTGAAATTTATCACCAGTGTCACAACAGGTTTAAGCCTATCTGTTTTTGTGAAACCAGAAAGGTATTCTGATGATGACATTTTGCTTTTCCTTTTTTTATGAATATCTTCTAGATCTCGAATTTGTTTCTCATATTGTATGGCATCATACATCATGTTTCTGACAGGCATAGCATAATGAGTTTTAGACTGGTTTTCAATAGCAAGCAGAATATATGAGGCATTTTCATCTCGTTTCACAGATAGATATTTAACAACATCTCTATATTTTTTTATAGAAGATGATTTTCGGCCAAAGCCATCTGGAAAACCTAAAATAGCAGAATCTATAGATGTTAGGTTTTCGGGTTTTATCACAGGTTTACCATCGAAGACCAAGAAATTAAAAGCGTCAGCAAAGTTTTCGTCTTTTTCCATGAAATTCTTTGTTGCATTGTCTTTTTCGCTCATATAATTATCTCCTAAAATCAGTATAGTATTTGAACTGTTTCCTTGCAACTATTTATCTGGTTACTGCGAAAACCTAAAACTCTATGCTAATGCCAGTTTAAGTCCGATGATTAGGTTTATTCTTTTACCCCAGTTGTTAAAGGGAGACTAAAGGGGAAATTTTCATTCAAATATCATTTAACGCTTACTACCGAAAAAGCTTTAGAAAATCTTTATGGTTCTTTGATATTCTGCTTGCTAAAATTCTCACTAAATGATATTTAAGATTTTATGAATTACGAAATTTGAAATAAGTTTTTGTGATTCATACCTTGTCGTCATTGCGAGGCTTGGTAGACGTCAAAGTAAACAAGAGTTAGTAGCAGGAAGTAATTGGATTAAATAGTTGGTTGTAGTTATAACAACAAAAACAATAACTACCAACTACAATAACTATGCTTGCAAAAGCAAGCGATAACTAACACAATCCTCTAATCTCTCTTCTCTAATCTCTTATCTCTAAAAACATAATTGGCTTGCTAGTTATCGAATAATTAAAAACTATGAATAGCACTAACATATACGCTAAATACATCAAACGCCCCATGGATATCATTCTATCCTTAATGGCGATTATTGGCTTAGCACCAGTATTACTATTGGTTGCTGTTCTTGTTCGTAAAAAACTTGGTAAACCTGTAATTTTTACCCAAGAAAGACCTGGACTTCACGAAAAGATTTTCAAACTTTATAAGTTTCGTTCTATGACTGATGAACGAGACGAAAAAGGGGAACTATTACCAGATGAAGTAAGGCTTACTTCTTTTGGCAAGTTTTTACGTTCAACAAGTCTAGATGAATTGCCAGAACTGTTCAATATACTTAAAGGTGATATGTCAGTTGTAGGCCCAAGACCTTTATTAGTGAAGTATTTACCATTATATAATGAAATCCAAAAACATCGTCACGATGTCAGGCCAGGTTTATCGGGCTTGGCACAGATTAATGGACGTAATGCAATTACTTGGGAAAAGAAATTTGAATACGACGTTGAATACACCAAGAATATATCTTTTTTAGGCGATTGGAAGATTATTTTTTTTACATTTAAAAAAGCTTTCTTTAAAGAAGGTATAAGTGCCGAAAACAGTGCGACAATGCCAGAGTTTGAAGGTACGGTGGTATGATATTATGAAGATTCTGTTCACAAGTGTAGGGCGAAGAGTAGAACTAATGCAAGCTTTCAGAAAAGCTTCTGAAAGATTAAGCATTAAATTGATAATTTATGGTGCTGATGTATCAGAGTCTGCTCCTGCTTTGTTCTTTTGTGACAAAAGTGTAATGGTTCCGAGAATCAGTGAAAAAGGTTATATTCCTTCTTTGTTAGAAGTTTGTGAAAAAGAGAAGGTTAATGCTCT
>CAJOND010000027.1 GCA_905236675.1 Candidatus Rifleibacteriota bacterium
TGGCAGGCCAATCTAAAACGCACTTGTGCGTAGCTAGTAGTATTAGGGCTATGCCCGAAAATGAAAAACCACCCGCTATGCGGGTGGATATTTATTATTGCTAAACTCTATTATCTTTTTTTATTAGAATGGTTTACCACAAGAATTACAGTAATATTCATTAGCCGGGTTTACAGCTCCACAATGTGGACAATTCTTTTTAGGACCTTGTATCATTGGTTCCGTTTTTGTTTGGGTAGTTTGTTGCTGAGCAACTATATCTTTATTCGGTTGAATTAAATCATTTGGATTCTGATTAAAATTATTTATATCAAAGTTAGCAAATGGATCAATATTTGATAATTCATCTTGACCAATACTATCATAATCAGGGAAAGCACTAGATTTTTTCGTATTGATCGGTTTATTTGTATTGGTTGTAGGATTCTGATAATACATTTGCTGCTGCATCTGTTGATTATAATCTAATTGAGAATTGTTTTGTGCTGAGTTATTATAATAATCTTGATTTGATTCAGGTAACGTATTATTAGAATTACTACTCTGGTTACTGCCAGGATTAGTCATCTGTTGTTCATAATTTTGAGGATATGAATATGGATCATATGGTAGTTGATCAGCAGAAGCTGAAGAAGAATTGCTGAAGTCAGGAAATTTTTCATCTAAAATCTGCTGTATATTATTGGCTTTTTCTTGATTACCTATGGCTTTATAGGTTTCCTTCAAAGCATTATAATAACCAGCATTTTCAGGGGAAACTTTTATTGCTTTTTCAAATGTTTTAGCACTTTGTTCTGTATATATTAAACGTCCAAGATATACATCTGCAAGATAAGTTATAGCCGAATTATCATTAGGATATAATGAAATATACTTGGATATATATTCCTGAGCTAATTTATGATCGGCTTTATTTGTCATATAGGCCTTTGCTAAGTATTCTACTGCATCTTTACGATTATCGTTAATCTTTAATAAACCTTGGATATGTTCTAATGCAATTGGTGATGTTTCTCCAATGGCCATAGCTGTTTCACCAGCAATGTTTTTTGCTAAAGGTGATTTGGCATCTTTTTTTAAATATTCTGAAATTATACGATAGGCTAATTCATTTTCGCCTTTCTTTTGTAAAGCTGCTGAATATAGTAACATTACAAGTTTTCTATTACTTACATCATCTTTTTCATAACGTTGTTTTAGAAAATTGTAATATGCCTCATAACTACCGGTTTCTTTAATTTTTTCAAGTGTTTTAGCCATTCTTTGTGCTTTAGAATGCTTTAGATATTCACTAATCTTAGGATGTATAATCATAATAATAGTTATAAGAAGTAGATATACGCCAATTTGGCACTTTTTTAGCCTTGTTAACCAGATTAATTTATTCGCTTTTTGTTTATATTTTGAATCTGTATTTACTACTTCTTTAAAATAATTAATGGCTTCATCGCCATCGCCTTTATTATATTTTGCATAGCCTTGTGCAAAATTATATAATGATTTATGTTCTGTATTCTTTTCTAAAGGTTTAGATGCATTTGCTGCTTCTTCATATTTATCTAATTCCAGGTAAGCTTCTGTTAGAACTACTCCTATTTCTTCTTTATGTTCAGGAAAATCTTTTAGCAATAATTCACCTTGAGTAGTTGCAGATTCATAATTCTTTGCTTTAAAAAACTCTTGTATTTCTGCAAAAGTTTTAATATATCTGTTATTTCTTTCTTTTTCTTTTTTTATTTTCCCATCTAATTCATTAATCTTTTGGGCTATATCAGGATCTTTTCGAAGAGCTAAAGCTTTCTTTAATTCCTCAAGTGCTTTTTCGTTATTGTTTTGTTCCTCATATTTTAGAGCATTTCTTTTGTAATTTGCTATTTTATTGTCTCTATCTTTTTTAAGTTCTTCTTCTTGTTGCTTAATTCTTTCTTCAGCTTCAATCTTATCATTGATTTCTTCTATCTTATTTTTAATTAAAGTATACTTTTCAGATAAATCTTCATTATCAGGATATAATTGTATTGCTTCCTCAGCTTTAATTGAAGCGTTTTCATAATCTTCTTTTTTGATAAGAGAATTTAATTCATCTATATACTTTCTAAGATTTACTAACTTTTCTAACTCTTCAATTTTTGAATCTAATTCAGAAGATTTAGAAGAAGAAAACTTAGAAGCTTCTTTTAATAATCCAATTGCTTTCTCATATTCTTTTTTATTTATTTCATATTCTGCTTTTTCAAGTATTTCATTGATTTTTGTTTCTTCTATAGATTTTATTTGTCTTTTTAAAGAATATATTTCATCATTAGTATTTCTTATCTTGTTTGCATGATTTAAGAAAGTTTCAGCTTTAACATAATCTTTCTTTGCATAATATGCTTTTGCACAAATTATCAATGCAGATTGAAGACTTGTATCTTCACCCTGATCTAATAATTGTTGATTATTTTTGTAAAGGAAATCGCTTTCTTTAATTATGCTGTCATAATTATCATTTGAAATCCATGTATCAAACAGTGATTCCCAAATTTTTGTTGCTGCTGGATACGCATGACATGCTTTTAATTGATATTCTATCTTTTTTGCAGTCTGCCCGTTATTCTGAGCTACTTTTGCTAAATTTATATAGATTGAACCTAATGCTTTTTGAGTATCAAGATCGGTTGGATTAATCGACTTTGCTTTTGATAAATATTTTTCTGCTTCATCCACTCTTTTTAATTTTAGAAGTGATAACCCAGCAAAATAATTTGCTTCCCAATTTTCTGGATCCTGATTTATTGCAGTTCTGAAGTTGTCAAAGGCTTTATCATATTGAAATAAATTATAATAGTCACGACCAGTTTTTATAAAGTTTTCTACTGAACTCGTTTGAGAAAAAAGATTGATATTTATAAAAAATGTAAAGAAGATAATAAGTGTATATATATATTTTTTTTGCATTTTAATTTCCCTAAATTAGTATAATAAGATAAACAAATATTCTATTCAATGTAAATAATTTTTTTTTAATTAACATTTTAGATTCTTTTCAAATAGTTTTATTTGTTTTTATTGAATTGCTAATAGAAATTTGATTAATTAAAATAATTATAAAGTTGGTTATTTAAAAATGATTGACAACTTTTGTTTTAATCTTTATAATTATGCCACTTATTTTGACCTATATCGCATGGAGTATTGGAAATGAAGAAAAATAATACTACAAAGATTGTTGTGACAGTAGTAGTATTGCTAATTGCGGTAATATTTACTCTGCCATCTACCCCGTTATGGGATTCAGCATTCGGAACTCTATCCCCTGACGAACAAAAAGGAATGCCAATTGATTTGTTTGAATATTCAAGTAATCCAGATGGCAGTATTCTTTTGACTATGACAGTAAATACATCTGCTCAAATATTTACTAGAAAAAATCCTGCTAATGTTGATGATTTTCTAGATAGAATCAGCGATATTATCCGACAGAAATTAATCAAAAAAGGATATAAAGCTGAATCTCAAAATATTAATTTGATTGATAAAAAAAGAACACTGTTAATAAAATCAAAAGAATCTCAAGCTATTACTATAGATAAACTTAAATCCGATATTAAAGACTCCAACCTCTATGCAAAATATGACCTTTTAATCGCTAGTTTCTTCCCCTCTAAAAAAATGACCATGGGACTTGACCTTAAAGGTGGTCTCGATATAGTTTATCAAGTAGAATTAGACTCTAATAATAATTCTGGAACTGATGCAGTAAATAGAACTGTAGAAATTATTAGAAGCCGTATTGATAAATATGGTATAGCAGAACCTAGTATTAAAGCTCAAGAAGGAAATCGTATCAGGATTCAGATTCCTGGTAGCAATAGTAATGATGCAATTGAAATCAAAAAGACTATTGAAGATACTGCAAAACTTGAATTCCATATAGTAAAAGATCAGAGTGTTTCACCAACAGATTTTATGCCAGGTCCTAACGACATGGTATGTGCTTCTAAGAATGATAATTTGTATTATCTCTTAGAAAGAAATCCTAGTGATGTTACTGGTGAACATTTAAGTTATGCAAAAGTTGCACGTGATGAAATGAACCAACCTGTAATTCACCTGGAATTCAATGCAGAAGGCCAGATTAAATTTGGAACTATTACAAGAAATAATGTTGGTAGACAACTTGCTATAGTTCTCAGTGATTTCTCTTCTGGTGTAATGTTTGTACACAGTGCTCCTAGAATTCAAACTGCAATAACTGGCGGCAATGCTCAGATTACTGGCGGTTTTTCTCTTGAAGAAGCTAAGAGATTGGCTTTAACCTTAAGATCTGGAGCTCTTCCTGCTACATTAAGAGAACTTGAAAGTAGTGTTGTTGGTCCAACTCTTGGTGAAAAGTCTGTTAAAGCAGGTTTCCTATCAGGTTTCTTAGGATTTGCGTTAGTAATGATTTATATGTTGGTATTCTATAAATCTTGTGGTTTTATTGCTGACGTTGCTTTAATTTTTAACTCTTTGATTGTTTTTGCTTCACTGGTTATTTTTGGTGGAACTATGACACTTCCTGGTATAGCTGGATTTATTCTTTCATTAGGTATGGCTGTTGACGCAAATATAATCATATTCGAACGAATTAGAGAAGAATATCATTCTGGTAAAACAACAAGGGCTTCTATTGCATCTGGTTTTGATAGAGCATTCTCTTGTATATTAGACTCTAACGTTACTACTCTTCTTGTTGTTGCAATTCTTTATTATTTCACAACAGGATCTGTAAGAGGTTTTGCTACTACTCTTGGAATTGGTTTAATAGCTAACCTTTATACTGCTGTTGCCTTTAGTAAATTTTGTCTTGAATCTTGGTTTATTGGGCATCCTGAAAGAAAATTAGGACTATAAGTAGAGTAGGAGGTTAATGATGAACACTAAATTACGTTTTGTTGAAAATAGATATATATTTTATACAATCTCTGGCGTGATGTTATTAATTGCCTTGTTTTCTCTTTTTACAAAAGGCTTAAATTATGGTATCGACTTTAAAGGTGGTAATATATTAAAAGTTGTTTTTGAAAAAGAAACAGATGACAAAGCAATTAGAGAAGTTTTTAATAAAATAGGAACTAAAACACAGTTATATTTTAATGTAGATCAGATTACTATTCAAAATGTTGCAAATGATAAGAAAGAATTTATTATTCAATATCCTGTCAATAAAATTGAATCAATTGAAGCTAATAACGTCAAAATGATGATTGAAACAGAATTGAATAATGAAATGCCATATTCGCTTGAACAATCAAGTTCTATTGGGCCAACAATTGGTGATGAATTAAAAAGACAAGGTATAATAGCTGCATTTTTATCTTGTGTTGGTATTCTCCTTTACTTGGGCTATAGATTTGATTTTCATTCTGCTGCTGGTGTTGTCATTGCTGTTGTTCATGACTTAATTATTACACTTGGTTTCATCTCAATAATGGGTTCTTTTAAAAATTTGCAGATAACATTTGATACCACAGTTCTTGCTGCTATACTAACCTTATTAGGTTATTCTGTTAATGACTCTATTGTTGTTTTTGACAGAATACGTGAAAATATCAGAATTAGTAAAAATGGAACTGCATATAAACAGATAGTTAACGATTCTATAAATCAGTGCATATCTAGAACAATTAATACGACTATAACTACTTTATTACCTTTATTCGCCCTAGTATTATACGGTGGCGATACATTAAGAGGTTTTTCTGTTTCCTTGTTGTTTGGTTGTTTAATCGGTACTTATTCTTCTAACTGTCTGGCTGCTACCTGCATTATTGATATATTCAAGAAAAAGGGTGAAGCAACTAAAGGTACAGATTTAGTTCCTGCTCATAATTGATAACTCTAAAAAAGAGCCGCAATTATGCGGCTCTTTTTATATATTGATTTCTCTTTTTTATAGTTCCTTATCCTTTTTCTTCTCTCTCCTCTCTTTTATCTTCCTTCTTCAAACTTATCTAAAAAATGAAAGCATTAGTTCAAAGAGTAAATAAAGCATCATTATCGGTAAATGGTGTGTTGATTTCTGAAATATCCAAAGGATTAGTATGTTACTTAGGTATTGGTAAAGGTGATACCGAAAAAGATCTTTTATGGTTAGTTAAAAAAGTTTCAGGTCTTAGAATTTTTTCAGATGAAAACGGAAAGATGAATCTTTCTATTAAAGATTTGAATCTTGAGATTTTAGTTGTTTCTCAATTTACTCTTTATGGTGATGTAAAAAAGGGCTTCCGTCCTAGTTTTATTGAAGCAGAATTGCCAGATGTAGCAAATAAAATGTATGAACAATTTTGTTCTGAATTAGAAAAGGTAGGTATTAAAAAAGTTTCTAAAGGTGTCTTTGGAGCAGATATGCTTATATCTCAAGAGAATACTGGTCCAGTTACTATAATGATTGATTCAAAATGCTAAATAAAGAGTTTGCTTTTTAGCCGTCGCATATTTTTTAAATTTTCATCTGAATCTGGCGCTAAGCCTTCTTTTTTTAATTTAATTTCAAGTTTTTTTTCAATATTTTCAAAAGTTACTTTATCTAATATTATATTTGTAGGTTTAACATAGTAGTTTAATGCCTGCATTATTAAAAAGTCTCTATCAAATGATGAAAGCCCTTTTTGAGCACTTATTTGCTTTAGTATTTCCATGTCTTTTTCTGGAATATCTTCAAAAGGATCTTTATTTAATGCTTTATTTCTAGAATAAAAATAAATTAAACCTAGAATTATTATAATAATAGAAAAAATAAGGAAGTAAGTATTTAGATTTGTATCCTGCTGATTAAAATAATTAGTTAATGCATGTAAAAACGTTTTACCAGATATTTTCATTACAAATTCTAAATAAGTTTATAACTTAACTCCTTAACAAGGTTTCGTATTTTTTGTGATTTATCTTTTCTTAATAAGGGCATATATGGAGGGTTAATTCTAGATATAGCTTTGATAGCATTAAATCTGATTAATTCGTTCTGGTCTTGTAAATATTGAAATGCAAGCTGCATGTATAGAGGTTCGCCAATTTCTCCAATTGCCCAAAGCGCACTTGCTTTCATATTATTGTCTTTATCTGATAACATATTTTGTAGAATTTGTGTAACGTTATATTTGCCAAATCTACATATTCCAACTATAGCATTAGCACGTATTCTATTATTAGAATCTTCTAAATATGGGAATAAAATCCTTGTTACAGTATTATCTCCGAGACTTGCAATAGCTTCAATTGTATTGGCCCTGACTCTAGCATCAGGATCATTAAAGAAACTAATTAGATGTTTTACTACTTCTTTATCACCAACGATACCTAAAGTTTTTACAATTGCAGCTCTAACTTTCTTTGAAGGGTCTTTCATTGCTGAGATCAACGCATATTTTCCTTTTTCATCAACTTGGATATTTTCTAATAATAATGCTGCTTTTAATCTGGTTGATGGATCGTAAGAACGTAAATCATTAATAATTTCGTCAGAAAAATTACTGTCAATTTTTTGAATTGCTTGAGCAGCGAGTTTCCGCATTTCTGGCTTCATGTTATTATAATTTATTTTGTATCGTTCTTTGGTAAGAGTTGCGATTTCCTGCTTAGCATAGTTTCTTAAATCTTCATTTTCACTATTAATATATCTTATTAAATATGAAGAAATCTTGTTAGCATCTATTTGATTTTTTACTTTTTTCAATATATATAAATCAATTTCTGGGTCAGGATCTTCTAAGGCTTCTATAGCAACCTTTTCTGTAATGATTGAACGGTCATTTATCAAACATTTTATTGCTGATTTTCTTACGCATGAGTCAGGATCCTTTGTATATGATTTAATTATATCTAAGTATCCTGGGCTTTTCATTTGGGCAAATATTTCAATAGCAGCTGCTCTAACTTCTGGGTCATCATCTCTTAAAAACTTTTCTATTGAAATATTATGATATCTTGTTACCAGATTTTTACGAAATACATTAGAGTCTTCTTCATCTTCAAAAGCATTTGAAAGTTTTATAGCAAGTCTCCATAAAACATCATCTGCTCTAGCATTTAAAGAGCTTAAAAGTATAGACCCAAAAGATGGTTCTGTTTTGATTATCCATAAATAAATATCGTATTTATCATCAAATGACCAATCTTTTAGTAAATAATAGATTTCATAAAAATCTTTTGAAACTAAATCAATAATGACTGGTCTTACTAATTCATGGTTATAAGAGCAGAATTCAAAAAATAATTTTCTAACTGTTTTATAATAATCTTCATTTAAATCTTCTCTTGTACGCATTATACTGGTAATTTGTTTTTCCCAGAAACCTATGAAATTAGTGAGTGTTGTTTTATTTGGTTCTTTGGGGTCTTTAATTCTTTTATAAGTTTTCCTTACTAATTCAATTAGACAGTTTAATGCAAGCTCGCGTAATTCTACTGAAGAATAGCTAAGTAAATCAAAGACTGTGTCATAACAAAATGGGTCGATTTTTTTCAGTAAATTTGGAAGAACTTTAATTTTATATTTTATATCATTTAAAGAAATAATAAATTTCAATACAAGCAATAAAGAATTGCTGCTTTTCGGAAGAATTACTATATCTATTAATCCTATAATACCATCAGCACTATTAGAATTAATATATTCAGCAAAATATTTTATTAATTCATTCAGTTCATAGTCAGATAATATTTCTATTATTATTTCTTTATTGCCACTAGAGGCTATTGGATAAAAACTTAAAAATAAAGGAATAAAATCTGGTCTATTAAATTTTATAATAGTAGAAAAATAAAACTCTTTTATCATTGGATCTGGTTGGTTAAAATTATTTTTTAAACTGTCAAATAGTTCCAGATCTTCCATTATTGTAACTATTTCAAAATAAAGCTGAGAGTTTTTATCTTGAGGGACACATCTTAAAAAAGAACCTAATAATTCATCAGTTGGTATTTTTAAAATATAGCTAACTAGAGTTTTCTTTAAATCTTCTTCATTTATAGTTAATTGTTTGACTAATTCATCTATTGTATCAGATGAACATATATTAAATAATGCTTTATAAATAGCAAAGTATATTTCTTTATCAAAAGTTTTTAAAAGTTTTTGAAAAGTAGGTAAGGCTTTTTCTGATGTTCTGAGACCTAATATATCAATAATATCAATTTTAGTTTCTTTTGGTGTTATAGGTAAAGTTAATTCATTAATTAAGAAACTTTCACATGATTCATCCTGCTTATTGATTAATTCTTTATATGCTGATTCTCTAGTCTCTTCGTTTTCACTTTTTAATTCGTTTATTAATGTTTCATTATCTTTACTTTTTGAAAATATCGACCAAATCATTTTTGAACTGCAGGCTTAGTAGATAAAACTGCCATTACCTCCTTTCTTACATTTTCATCAGGGTCAAATCTAAGAGGTCTTATATATGGAGCTAATGCATATGCAGGAGCAATTTTAGATAAAGCTATAACTACATTCCTTCTGACATCAGCATCTTGATCTCTTAAAATTGAAATTAGCATTGGAAAGAAACGAGTATCTTTTAATTCACCCAATGCAAATACTGCTGAAGCACGCATCCATTTATCCTGATCTCTCATCATGTTTACTACAGCTTCATAAATTTGATAATAACCAAGTTTCCAAAGGGTAATGATAGCATTTCCTCTAACACGATTATTACTATCATAAAGACATGGTAAAATATCATTAACTAGACTTTGGTCACCAACAAACTGCATTGCTTCAACAGCATTAGCTCTAACTCTGTCATCTTGATCTTTCAAATAAGATGTTAACATTCCAGCAACTGACGGTCCGCCAATTTTTCCTAAACCCATTATAACTACTGCTCTAACTTGAGGATCAGGGTCTGTAATAGCAACAATCAAATTTGTCTTTAATTCTGGAGGGATATAATCACAGAGAATTTCTAATATTTTTGCGGAAAGAACTCGAACTCTTTGATCGGAAGCAGATAAATCTCTAGTAATATCTTCCATAAAGGTAGGATCCATTCTAATTAATGAAGTTCCAATCGAGAGTCGGGTTTCTTCTGGCATTTTATCGAAACCAGATAAATATTTTCTTTTTGTTATGTAAGCTATTGCTTTGTGAGCAGCTACTTTTATTTCATTGGAAGTTGATGCAAGCAGTTTTGATAATGAACCAATAATTGCTTGTTGATCTCTTTCTTTTAATTTTTCTATTGTTTGAAGAACAATATTAGAGTCCGTATCTTTTAAGAGCTTAAGAAGCATTTCCGTCCCAGCTTCATTCTTAAAATGCGGTAAATCTAATATTTTTAAAATATTTTCTCTTACTATATAATCAGGATCTCTTAATTTGGTCTCTATGATTTGTAAAGCATTTTGAGAACCAGATTCACCTAAAATCCATAAAATTCTAGATCTTAATTCCGGATCTTGATGATATAAAACCTCAGTAACAAATCTTTGTAATCTAGGATCCATCATTAAATTAATTACTTCTGTCTGAAGATTATGTGGAACTTCCATAAAATGTTCAAGCAAAAGAGTATTTAATGCATCAATTATATAATTTTCAGTAGGGTCGGAGAGTATCTTTAAAGCAGTTTTTCCTGTTTCTTCATCTTTATAGCAACAGGCTTTAATTAAAAGATCTTTTCTTTCATCTGGTTTTAATCCTCTTAAGAAACTCTTAACATAGTTTTCATTGAATTTATAGAGTTTAGAAAAGTTTCTTAATATAACATCCGGAAGATATTTCCCTAATCGTAATAAGCATTCTGTAAGTGTTTTAATACATTGGAAATGTCTTTCTGTCAGATTATTTTCAAGTGGATCCGTAAAGTATCTTACTCTGTTTAAGACTTCAGATGATTTCAATTCAATTTCCGTTTTTGTTTCTAATTCATCACAATAAGTTTTAATGATTTTACTGATAGTATCTGAAACAATTGGAGGAATAGGTTTGAATGGGTCTAATATAAAATTAAATAAATAAGGGTAACTAAGAGGGTCTGATAGTTGTTCAATTAAATGTAGAATATTTTGTCTATAACCATCTGATTTTTTACCTAAACCATCAAATATTTTCTTAAAAAATATCTCACCATGTCTTTGTAAGCATTTAAATAATGAGTATCTCATTGAAGGAGATATAGCAGGCATTGATTTTACACTAAGATCTAGGAATTCAGGACTTTTAATCTTATCTACATGTTTAGTAAATTCAACTTGGAGTATCTTTTTTTCTTCTTTTTTCGATTCTATAGTTTCATCTTTCATTATTTCAATGAAGATAGGGAAGGTTTTTGGATTTTGTAATTTTACAAGTTCTTCTAGATATAAAATCTGTTCTTTAATTGTAAATTCATTCCATTGCTTAAGGAGCATTCCTAATAGTCCAGATTTTTCTACACCATATTGAATTGTTTTATGTATACTTACATCTGAAGTTTGAGAAAGAAATTCTGTTATTGCTTTAATATTATCGCTATTTACTGCTGAAAGTATTTCTTTAAAGGTTTCTCTATATATAGAATCTGGATAATTGATTAAGGGTAATATACATCTTAAATCATCTTCACTTAATGAAGCATTTTTTGCAGCAAATATTTCTAAAATACTAAGTCTTATATCTGTATTATCGGTTGATTCGAACTTATTTACAAGAAACCTTATATGATCAGAATTGAGGTAAGTGACAAATTCATCTTTAGCCTTTTCTGATATTTTTTTATCTCTCTGAGAAAGTCTGCTGAAAACTTCTTCAGGATCTTTTATTTTCCTTGTAAACCAACCCATTAGGTATACCCTTGTTTTTTTATCCCTTGTTATATCGACAAATCTTAAGTAATTATAAAGTTTTATAATATAATATGATAACTTATTAATATAACTTTTTAAAGCTTATTTACAACTTTTATAAACTTTGTTATATTAAAGTTGTAAAATTTAAAAGCGAGGAATTTAATATCGTGTGGTTCATTAAAAAAATTTTTTGGATGCTCCTTCTTCCTTTCGTTGCTCTTACTGGTGTTCTAATGTTTGCATTCCCAGAAGAAATGAAAGAATTTAAAAAAGATTTAGTAGATATGATAGAAGAATCATGGTTGCGTTGGATTGGCTTCTGTATGTTTATTGTAGCAATGACACATTTATTGAAAATATTTGATGGTAAACATACTATTGTTAGATTAACCGATCCTAATAATTAATCTTCCCACGAAGATACTTCCACTCGGTAAGATTTCATACCTAGTGGAGGATTCTTAATCGGTATTTCAAAAAGAGAACTTTCGTTTGGGTAAAGAACCTTATAAATATCTCTTAAGGTTCCATATTCTGTACGAAGTTCTCTTTTATTATTATCAAATAATCTTGTTCTTAAATTGATTTTTTGTTTTTTTCTATTTGAAATATTTTTTAACGTTCCTACAATATAGAGTGTTCCTAATTCTATATAAGAATCAATTCTGGTAATAGCAAAATTTGGATGCAAATCCCCAGTTACGACAGACTTTAAAAAGTCATCTCTTTTATTTTTTGTATATTCACCAATAATACAGTCATCATATAGTTGCCATAGTCCCATATTCATTGGTTCTAATCTTATTGCTGTCATAAAAGCTTCTCTAGCTTCTAGAAAATTACCTTCAGTAAGCTTTTTTAAACCATTTTCGGCAATTGGTAAAGCAGGGCTTGAACTTGCTAAATTAGCTATTAATTCTTCATTGTAATCACTTGAAACAAACAATGATTTTGGAGCTTCTTCAAAATTTGGCGATGCAAAAACCTTTCTTCCATTATTTATTGTATAATTTTGTCCATAACAAAATTGGGTGATTGTTAATGTTAAAAATAATGTAAATAAAGTTTTTTGCATTTTCATCCTTTTAAGCTAAATGTGTTAATTTTTTATTAAAAGCTTCAAGTATTAGTTCATAAAAGCTTTCATAACCTAATAATATTATTCCTTCATGTAACATATTATATGCCGCTAGACCTGCATCGTTTTCCTGTTCGCCTAACATTCCAAGCATTGTTTCTTTATCGACTATCATATTAGTTACAGCTATATTTTGATTTGAAGGAATAACATTATTTATTTCATTTTCTAATATTGATTCGTCAAATTGTTCATCAGTTTTTACAAGAAAGAAATCAATTGTCTTTTGAAAATCTGGAACTTTATCTGACATATTAGATTCAATATAGTTATTTGATAGATTATTTAAGTTATTATTTATATCTTTGCAAATAGATTTAAAGGAATCAGGAGAAATTAATATAGCAGCAGAAATCTTACCTTTTGTTTTAACTTTAATAATATTAATTATTCTTTTTAGTAGTTTTCCTTCATCTTCAAGAGATTCAAAATATGTTTCAGTTGTCTGGGCTCCACCTAATGCCAAAAGATTAGTAGTCATAGGATTATCTCCATTCAAGGCACAAAGTTTGGCTTTGCCTTGGGGAAGAACCTGAAGAATCTTTTGTTGATATAAAAGATGAACTCTATTATAAGTAGTGCCATAAGGAAGCTTAAGCTTCTGAGAAAGTTGATGAATGGATAAAACTCCATCTGGAGCATCCATAAAAGCTTTTGTTATATCAATGTTCGTTTGCATAATAATAAATTATACATAAAGATTAATTTATTATCAATAATTTGTTAAGTTAGAAGATAGAAGAGCATAGATGGAGATAGAATAGAGAAGTAGAGCCAAAGACAATAGACCAAAAGAGCTTAGAGTTGAAGATAAATTGAAGATCTGCCTCAAGTTTAGCTGAGGGAAGTGGATTACGTTAGAAAGACGAAAGGGGTCTTATTGAATTGAGAATTGAGAGTTTAGAGCAACAGAGCAGAGAAAAAAAGATAAGCAGAGCAAAAAAGGCGAGAATTAAGTTGTTATTGTCTCCAGTAGTTTTTTATTCAATAGAATCTTTTGTCTGTTGTTTTTTTGTATAAATTATTCTTATGGCTAAAAAACAGAATAAATCTTAAGAAGATAAATTAAATCATGCACTAATACCAATAGCTGATCAACCATATGAACTGACTCAAAAAGTAGAGATAAAATTGTTATATTATGGTTGGTCGGAAGTGGAGAATATTAAAGAATTAGACATTACTTTATAACTAAAAACTTTTTCCATCTTCAATCTTCCTTTTTCAATCTTCCTTCTTTTATCTTCAATTTAAACAAAATTGTGTACACAAAAATTATAATAAAAAATTAAATAATACTTGCATTTAACAAATTACAAGAGTATAATTACCGAACTTGCAAAACTGGTATGTTTATGCAAGAATTTTAGACCTGACTTTTGTTCAGGAATATATATTAAGGAGTTTCGGCATGGCAAAGACAGAAAAGGCAGCCCCTGTAAAAAACAATGGGCCTAAGTCTCTCCCAAGGCTGAAGGAAAAGTATCTGAAGGAAGTAGCTCCAAAACTGCTTTCTAAATATGGTAATCCAATGAGAGTTCCTAAGATTACAAAAGTTGTAATCAATATGGGTGTTGGACAAGCCACTCAGAATGCTAAGCTTCTGGAAGCCGCTACTAAAGATTTAACTACTATCTCAGGTCAAAAACCTGTTACTACTAAGGCAAAGAAGTCAATCTCTAACTTTAAACTTAGAGCTGGCGTTCCTATAGGATGTCGTGTTACCCTTCGTGGCAACAGATGCTTCTATTTCCTGGACAAACTTTTTACAATTGTAGTTCCTCGTATCAGAGACTTCCGTGGTCTATCTCAAAAAGCTTTTGACGGTCGTGGTAACTACTCTCTTGGTTTGCAAGAACAGTTGGTTTTCCCTGAAATCGTATTCGATCAGGTTGAAAAAGTTCAAGGTATGAATATTACTATCGTAACAACTGCTCATAATGACGGTGAAGCTTATGAACTTCTTGAAAATCTAGGTATGCCGTTCCGCAAATCATCTAAGAAAGTGCAGAATAACTAAGGAGTTGTTATGGCTAAGAAAGCTTTAATTGAAAAATGGATGAAAGCACCTAAGTTCTCAACCCGCGCTTACAACCGCTGTCATATCTGTGGTCGTCCTCGTGGTTATATGAGAGATTTCCAAATGTGTCGTATTTGTTTCAGAGAACTTGCCTCTATGGGTAAGATTCCTGGTGTAACTAAATCTAGTTGGTAAGGAGACAAAATCATGAGTATGACTGATCCTATTGGCGATATGCTAACTCGTATTCGCAATGCAAACAGGGTTAAACATGAAAGCGTTGAAATGCCTTCTTCCAAAATGAAAATCGAAATCGCTAAGATTTTGAAAAAAGAAGGTTATATCAGAGACTTTCGTTATTACAAATTTCAGAACAAATTTAATTTAAAGATTTTCCTGAAATATGGTGAAAAGAACATAAACATTCTTAAGGGAATTGAAAGAGTTTCTAAACCTGGTAGAAGAATCTACTCCAGCAAAGAAAACATTGAAAAAGTTCTCGGTGGATTAGGTATATCTATTCTTACTACTTCCAAGGGTGTTTTGACTGATAAAGAAGCTCGCTCTAATAATGTTGGTGGCGAAGTTATCTGCAGAGTCTGGTAATTCGGAGGTATTGAAATGTCTAGAGTAGGTAAAAAACCTGTTATAATACCACAAGGTGTTGAATGTAAAATTGATGGTAATACTATTTCTTTGAAAGGACCAAAAGGTCGGATTTCAAAAGTTATGCCTTCTGAAGTTCAAATTTCTCAGAGTGAAGGCAAAATACAATGCTCCGTTCCAGAACATAGCAATAAAAATGTTGAAGCTAAGTTCGGTTTGGTTAGAGCTTTGATTAACAATATGGTTACCGGAGTTCATGCTGGTTTTTCCAAAGGTCTTGAAATAATTGGCGTTGGTTATAAAGCTCAGAATCAATCTCCAAGTAAAGTACTTTTTAATATAGGTTATTCTCATCCTGTTGAATATCAAGCTCCAGAAGGAATTACTCTGAAGGTTGATGGTAATAAAGTATTTGTTAATGGAGTAGATAAAGAAGTTGTTGGACAGACAGCTGCTGAAATCAGAATGATTCGACCTCCAAGACATTATAAAGATGGCGCTGGTATTCGCTATCTTGGTGAAAATGTCCGCATTAAAGTCGGTAAGAAGCTTGCTGCTTAAGACTAATTAGGAGGATTTAAGATGAAATTTGATAAAAAACAATTACGTCAAAAACGTCATGCAAGAAGCAGATTTTATCTGTCTGGAAATGCACAGCGTCCTCGTCTTGCGGTTTTCCGCAGTTTAAAGCATATTTATGCTCAGATTATAGACGATGAAGAAGGAAAAACATTGGTTACTGCGAGCTCACTCGAAAAAGAAATTCGCAGTGATGTAAATGGCGGCAATAAAGCTGGCGCCAAGACTATCGGTCAGAGAATAGCTAAAAAAGCTCTCGATAAAGGCATCACTACTGTAGTATTCGATAAGGGTGGCTATAAATATCATGGTCGCATTAAAGAACTGGCTGATGGTGCCAGAGATGGCGGCTTAAAATTCTAAGGGAGATAAACACGATGACTGAACAAGAAAAGACTCAGAATCCTCGTTCTCGCCGTGAAAATCGCCGTCGCGAACAACCCGTCGAAAACGAATACACTGAAAAGATTATATTTGTAAATCGTGTCAGCAAAACCGTTAAAGGTGGTAGACACTTTGGTTTTTCCGTTCTGGTATGCGTAGGCGATCAGAAAGGTAAAGTAGGTATAGCTATTGGTAAGGCAAAAGCTGTTCCTGATGCCGTAAGAAAAGGCTTTGATAGAGCAAAGAAAGTTATGGTTCAAGTTCCTTTGAATAAAGATACCGTAGCTCATCCATATGTTGGTAAATTCGGTTCCTCTCAGGTTATTATAAAACCTGCTGCTCCTGGGACTGGTGTTATCGCTGGTGGTGCAGTTCGTGCAATATTTGAAGCTCTTGGCGTTAAGGATGTTTTGTCTAAGAGAATCGGTTCTAAGAACCCTGTTAATCTGGCAAAAGCTACAATGAATGCTCTATGCGATATGCGTGGTGTTGATGTAGTATCAAAACAGCGTGGTATTACTCCAAGCCAGGTAATTAAAGGTTAAGGAGAACTGCAATGTCTGAAGAAAAAAATATTGCTTTAAGAGAAGAAAAGAAAATAACTATTAAATTAGTTAAAAGTATGATTGGCGCTAATGAACGCCAAGTTAGAACTCTTCACGCTCTCGGGCTACGCAAGATGTTACAGGAAGTTGAACATGTAGCAACTCCTCAGATTCTTGGTATGGTTAGCAAGATGCAGCGCTGGATCGAAGTTAAATAAGGAGATCTAAAATGTTGAATCTTGGTAATTTAAAAAAAGCTATTGGCTCAACTAAAGATAAAAGAAGAGTAGGTCGTGGTAAAGGTTCTGGAATGGGTAACCAGGCTACTAGAGGTCATGATGGACAATTAGGCCGTGGTAGTAAACGTCATCCATATGCTGGATTTGAAGGCGGTCAGATGCGTCTTGTTCGTATCATTCCAAAACGTGGTTTTACTAATCCTCATAGAATTGAATTCGCAGTTGTTAATTTGACTGCATTAGAACATACTTTCAATGCTAATGATGAAGTAACATACGAAAAATTAGTTGAAACTGGTTTAGTTAAAAATTTCAAATTCCCTGTTAAGATTTTAGCACGTGGTGAAATTACTAAACCGCTTACTGTTCATGCTCATCATTTTTCTGCAGCTGCAAAAGAAATGATTGAAAAAGTGGGCGGAAAAGCTGTTGAGGTGATATAATTGTTTCAGAGCCTATCGAACGCTATGAAGATTCCGGAAGTCCGGAACAGAATTCTCTTTACCCTTGGTATGATTATTGTATTCAGGTTAGGGACTCATATTCCTACACCTGGTGTTAATAGTCAGGCATTACTTGATTTATTGAATCAAAATGATAATCAGATTTTTTCCTTCTTTAATATGTTTTCTGGTGGAGCATTAAGAAGATTTTCTGTATTTGCTCTAGGTATTGCACCTTACATTAACTCATCAATTATTATGCAATTGTTAGTTTATGTAATTCCAAGATTAGAACATCTTGCTAAAGAAGAAGGCGAAGAAGGGCGCAAGACGATTAACCAGTATACGAGATACGGAACTGTTCTGATAGGTGCTCTGCAAGCATTTGGTATAAGCTTCATGCTTGAACGTTATGGATGTGTTCTGAATCCAGGATGGGGATTTAGATTAATGGCAGTAATTACATTGACTGCTGGTACGTCATTTATCATGTGGCTTGGAGAGCAAATGACCTCTCGTGGAATTGGTAATGGGATTTCTATTCTTATTACTGTAGGAATTTTAGCTGGCTTACCACAAGCTATATTGGATCAATATAATAATATGCAGAAAGAAGCTGTAGATGTCTTAATGACTGGTGTTCTTCTTGTATTTATTTATATTACTATAATGCTTATTGTATTTGTACAGGATGGAGTCAGAAAGATCCCTGTTCAATATGCAAAAAGAGTTGTTGGTAGAAGAGTTTATGGTGGTCAGAACACTTATATCCCATTAAGAGTTAATCAAGCTGGTGTTATTCCTGTAATCTTCGCTAGTTCAATATTGATGTTCCCGGCAATGATCTGTGAATGGCTAATGAAAGCAAGTTTCATGCAGAATACATTAAATGAATATCCAAAATTGCAATACTTATTTGGGATATTTAATTATAATTCTATATCTTATCTAATATTATATGTAATATTGATAATTTTCTTTACTTACTTCTATACAGCTATTACATTTAACATTCAAGATCTTGCTGATAACATGAAGAAATACGGTGGTTTTATTCCTGGTATTCGTGCTGGTCAGAAGACTGTTGAATTCTTGGAAAAGACTACATCAAGAATTACATTAGCAGGTGGTATCTTCTTATCTATTGTAGCAGTTATTCCTAACCTTTTAATAAAGTATATGAATGTAAACTTCTATTTTGGTGGAACTGCTCTTCTAATTGTTGTCGGTGTTGCAATGGATACCATGAGACAGTTAGAATCCCATCTTGTTACTAGAAATTATGAAGGCTTTATGAAAAAAAGCAAAGGTTTAAGATGAGATGACAGAAAAACGAATACTTAATCTTATATTTCTTGGTCCTCCAGGTGCCGGGAAAGGTACTCAGGCCAGGATGATACAGGAAAAGTATTCTATTCCTCAGATATCTACCGGAGACCTGATGAGAAATGAAATCTCATCAGGTTCTTCTTTGGGGAATAGATTAAAATCCTTTATCGAAAGTGGTGGACTTGTTCCAAATGAGTTGACTTTAAGCATATTGCTTAATCGAATCAAAAAAGAAGATTGCAAAAATGGCTTTCTTCTTGATGGGTTCCCTCGTAATGTTGAACAGGCTGAAGAACTAGAAAAAGCACTAGCAAGTATGAATACTGAACTTTCTGGTGTAATTGCTCTCGAAGTTGATGATTCTGATTTAATTAGTAGATTATCAGACAGACGCATATGTAAAGGTTGCGGGGATTCTTATCATCTTCAGTTTAAGAAGCCCAGCGTAGATGGCAAATGTGATCATTGCGGTGGTGAACTTTATCAAAGACGTGATGATTCTGAAGAAGTAATTAAAAATCGTTTAAAAGTTTATCATGAACAAACGGCTCCACTAATTGATTTTTATTCTGAAAAGAAAAAATTGTCAAAAATTAATGGAAAAAATAAAATTGACATGATTTTTTCAGAAATTTGTGATATAATCGACAGACTTAAATCTTAAGTCGATGATTATAGATTTGGGATTAAGGAAATCAGTTCACTGATTTCCTTATTATATTTTGTTGTAGAGACTAAATTTATATTTAGAAGATATACTTTTAAAGAAAAGGTTTAGTTCGGTACACAATACTCAACCTGCCAGGCGGGTTTATAAAGAAAGGGTTCTAGTGAAAAATGAGCAAAGGTGATACTCTTCAGATGAATGGCACTGTTTCTGAAGCACTGCCAAATGCCAGTTTTAAGGTAGAACTTGAAAATGGTATTATGGTACTCGCTCACATCTCTGGTAAGATGAGAATGCACTACATTCGTATTCTTCCTGGTGATAAGGTCACTGTAGAACTTACTCCTTATGATTTGACCCGTGGGCGAATAGTCTATCGTTTTAAGTAAGTCCTGACGAACGATAGAAATTACTGACGCAGGAGGAATATAAAATGCGAGTTAGGGCATCTGTGAAAAAAATTTGTGAAAAGTGTAAAATTATTAAACGTCGCGGTATAATTCGTGTCATTTGTGAAAATCCAAGACACAAACAGCGACAGGGCTAATTACCAGGAGGAAGAATTATGGCTCGTATAGCTGGTGTTGATCTGCCTCGAAATAAACGTGTTGAAGCAGCTCTTCCCTACATTTATGGTATTGGTTGGACAACTGCAGGTGATATCCTAAAGAAGACCAACATCAATCCAGACACCCGTGTTAAAGACCTTACAGAAGATGAAATCACTCTAATCAAGAAAGTTCTTGAAGCTGATTATCGTGTTGAAGGTGATCTTAGACGTGAAGTATCAATGAACATCAAGAGATTGATGGAAATTGGTTGTTATCGTGGTTTAAGACATCGCAAAGGTCTCCCAGTTCGTGGTCAAAGAACCAAAACTAATGCTCGTACTAGAAAAGGTCCGAGAAAAGCAATCAAAAAGAACGGTTAATTCTTTTTGAGGATGTAAACTGATTTTATAGGAGTTAAAAATGGCAAAATCAGGAGCTAAGTCCAAAGTCCGAACCAAAAAGCGCGAAAAAAAGATCGTTGCTAAAGGTCAGGCACATATTCAATCAACTTTTAATAATGTTATCGTGACAATTACCGATATGACTGGTAATGTTTTATGCTGGTCTTCCTCTGGTTCAAATAGTTTTAGAGGTTCCAGAAAGTCTACCCCATATGCCGCTCAGGTTTCTGCTGAAATCACAGCTAAACGTGCCCTTGAATATGGCATGAAAGAAATCGAAGTTTTCGTAGCCGGTCCTGGCATGAGTCGTGAATCTGCTATTCGTGCTTTGCAGACAACTGGTATTCAAGTTACTGCAATTAAAGACGTATCCGGCATTCCACATAATGGTTGTCGCCCACCTAAGCGACGCCGAGTCTGAGGAGGCAATTTGTTATGGCTAGATATACTGGTTCAGTTTGTAGATTATGTCGTCGTGAAGGCGATCAACTTTTCTTAAAAGGTGCCCGTTGTTTCACAGAAAAATGCGCATTCAAGCGTCGTTCAATGGTTCCTGGTCAGCATGGTGCTGAAGCAGCTAGAAAGAAACCTACAGGATATGAAGTTCAACTTCGTGCCAAACAAAAAGTTAGAAGAACTTATGGTATCCTTGAACGCCAATTCCATACTTATTATGAAGTTGCAAGCCGCCAAGAAGGCAATACAGGTATCAACCTTCTTCGCCAATTAGAAACCCGTCTTGATAATGTTGCTTATAGAATGGGATTTGGTCTCTCTAGAGCTCAAACAAGAATGTGGGTTACTCAAGGACATTTCGAAGTTAATGGCAAAAAATGTAATATTCCAAGTTACCAATTAAAAATTGGTGATGTTGTAACTATTAAAGAAAATAGTAAAGTAAAAGGTCAAATTAAAGACGCTCTAGAAATTAATTCAAGTCGTGAAGCTAGCCCATGGTTAGAAGTAGACCGTGAAAATCTTAAAGGGACTTTCAATGCCCTTCCGGAACGCTCTCAACTTGATCCAAAGATTCAAGAACATCTTATTGTTGAATACTACTCTCGCTAATAATTAGGAGGATGGTTCGCGTGATTGAAATTAATCAACCTAAATTAATATATAGACAGGGTGAAAACTCTAATCATGGTATTATTGAAGTAGAACCACTTGAAAGAGGTTATGGACAAACATTAGGTACTGCATTCAGACGTGTTTTGTTATCATCTCTTCCTGGTTCAGCAGTTTCTTCTGTAAAAATTGATGGAGTTTTACATGAATTCTGTAGTATACCGGGCGTAGTAGAAGATGTTACTACAATAATTCTTAATTTAAAGAAACTTATTGTTAACGTTGAAACAGATGAACCTGTTACTGTTAGACTTGAAGTAAAAGGTCCAGCAGATGTTACTGCTGCAGATTTACCTTCTAATCCAGATTTAATGGTTATAGATGAAAATACTCATATTGCTCAAATTACAGGCGATGTAACTTTGGGAATGGATATTACATTTAAACGTGGTCGTGGATATGTTTTGGCTGATGATAATCAGACTTCTAACGATTCTGTTGGAACAATATTGGTTGATTCCCAATTTTCTCCAGTAACTAGAGTTATGTTTGAAGTTTCAGAAGCTCGTGTTGGTCAGAACATCAATTACGATAAACTTACTCTTCAGGTTTGGACAAATGGCAGTATGCAACCAGCAGAAGCTGTTGAAACTGCATCTAGATTTTTGAAATCTCATATTGATTTGTTTGAATCACTTAAAGAAGAAATTATTGATGATAGAGAAGATTTACCTGTTCACAATGAAGAACTTGTTATGGTATCTACTCAGAAACAAGAACCAACTTCTAAGGGTAATACTGAAATATTAATTAAAGACCTGGAATTTTCAGTTCGTTCAAGAAACTGCCTCAAGAGAGCTGGAATTCAGACTCTTGGTGAACTCGTTAACAAAAAAGTATCTGAACTTCTTGAAATTAAGAATTTTGGTAAAAAATCTCTTAAAGAAGTTAGAGAAAAGCTTGCTCAATTCAATATGCAGCTTCCTGATGATGATGGTTCAATAGATGATGACGGAGGAAATGAAGAATGAGACATCAGATAAAGCTACGCAAGTTTGGGCGTGAATCTCATCAGAGAAAAGCACTGTTGAGATCTCTTTGCGCTTCACTTGTAAAATATGAAAAAATTGAAACTACACTCGCTAAAGCAAAAGATCTTCGCAGAGTAATGGAAAAAGCTGTTACATTAGCAAAGAATTATAATAATCCTGAAAAGTTAAATGCTAAGGCTGATGAACATCAGACTAAAGAACAACATTTAGCTGCTATCAGAGCTTCTAAGCGTGTTCAACTAAGTTCCTATTTCCATGGTTCTCAAGATCGTGAAATACTTGGTCGTAACGAAATTAAGAAATATATTTCTAATTTAAAAGAAGAAGATCGCAAAGCTGTTGAAAAATATATGGAAGATCAGACTAAGAATCCAAAGCCTGATTTCGTAATTGATTATATTCCAGCTGTTGCTTCAAGACAAGTTACAATTAAGAAAACAGTTGATGGAAAGACCGTTAAAGAAGAAATCACAAGAGAACGTGGTAAGACTAAAGTTAGTCGAAAGCGTGGAGGTGCCACAAGAATACTTAGAGTTGAAGGCACTCTTACTAAACTCTTGAATCGTATTGCTCCTCGTTTTAAAGATGTAAATGGTGGTTATACCAGAATTTACAGATTAAAAACCAGACGTGGCGATAATGCTGAAATGGCAATTATCGAATTCACTAAATAAGAATACGTATTATAGATGATTCTCTTTGACAGAGTATCTTTCTGTTATAATGAGAAAGATGAAACCTCCTTTATTATTAAGGAGGTTTCTTTTACTTTAAAAAAAGGTTTAATAAATGGTCTTATCGGAAAAAATGGCTGCGGTAAATCAACAATTGCTAGAATGATTGTAGGTTTATTAGAGCCTACAGATGGAGAGATTATCTTTAAAGATGAAAATACAGAAAATAATCCTTATTATTTTTCTGGAATGATATTTCAAAACCCCGATAATCAAATAGTTGGAACAACTATAGGTGATGATATTGCATTTGGATTAGAAAACCTAAATTTACCAACAGAAAATATTCAACAGTTAGTTAATAAAGCAGCCTCGTTGTTTGGTTTTGAAAATATGTTAGATATGCCTGTTTCAAAACTTTCAGGCGGACAAAAACAAATGCTTTGTATTGCATCTGTTTTGGTTTTAGAGCCAAGCTGGATAATATTTGATGAGCCGACGTCACATTTGGATCCATGGACTAGAAAAGAATTTTGGAATATTATAGAGTTTTTAATCAAACAAAGTAACACTGGAATTATTGTTATTTCCCAATTACCTGATGATATAAATCATTTTAATAATATTTGTATATTAAATGAAGGAAAAATAATATTTAACGATTCATATCAAAATTTTACATCAATTAGTCAATTACCAAATGGACTTGTTTTTCCAGAAAACATAATGATTAATAGATATTTAAAATGAAATTACGTATAGGAAACCTAATTATTAAATTTAATGACAAACCCTTCTTAGGGCCTATTGAATCTACTTTTGAATCAGGTCATTTAAATTTAATTGTAGGTCGTTCAGGTTGTGGTAAAAGTACTCTTTTAAAACTTATTGCTGGTTTTCATTCTGATTATACTGGAGCCTTAGCTTTAGATGACGATTATTTTAATTCTGAAGGTAATGTTGCATTAGCATTTCAAAATCCTGAATCTTTATTTTTTAATTCTTCCGTATTTGAAGAAATATCATATTCTTTAAAAGTAACAGATAAAAAAGATAACATTGAGGAATTGACTAAAAGCTGGATGTTAAAATGGGGAATAGCTCCTGAAGTTTATAGTAATAAATATCCTTTCAAACTTTCTGGAGGTGAAAAGCGTAGAGTTGCTCTTGCTGCTTGTACTATTTTACAACCAAAAATAATCTTATTAGATGAACCATTGGCAGGTTTGGATAGGGTGGGGCAGAACGATTTATCACAGATAATTACTTCTCTTTCAAAAGAACATATAATAATTGTTGTAACTCATGAACCAGAACTTTTATTAGATCAAACTACCAACGTTCTATTTTTAAATAACCAGCAAACTCAAGAATATGATTATAACTCTTTTTTATGTAATTGTATAAATAACCCTGATTTTTATCCCTTGCCAGAATGGTATACTTCTTTTTTGAAACCATATGCATATTATAATAATTTACCTCTAGTAAACGCAAAATCTGTTGCTGAATTTATAACTAGGATATCAAATGAATCAGCTTGAAATTAATAATTCTAAATTAATTTTATTAAGTCCTATTACGAAGGGTATTCTTTGTGTTGCCTTTATATTAATGTTTTCTTTTTTATGTAAGAACTGGCTTGTTGCACTTACTTTGAATTTATTCATATTATTAATTTGTGTTTATTTGAAAGAGGATTTCCTTCAACTCATTTTATCTATAAAAAGAATTTGGTTTTTGTTAATTGTTGTAGGAATTGTTCAAGGATTTACAGGAAAGTCTTCTTTTGATCTTTTCTCTGCATTAAATGCTATTTTTAAAATTTTAGGAATATTTTTTACTGCAAATTTATATACAAAGTTATCTACTCAAAATGAACTTCTTTATTTTTGGGAAATTTGTTTTAAACCTCTCAATCTATTTGGCTTTTCTTCTAGTGAACTAGCTTTAACAATGGTTATAGCAATTAGATTTCTTCCCGTATTCACCGATGAAATAGAAAGAATTAAAATTGCTCAAATAGCCCGTGGAGCTAAAATTAAAAGAAACTCAATTTTTTCTATTTTCAGTTTTATGCCTCTTTTAATTCCAGTTCTTACACAAGCTATTATGCGCTCGGAAGAATTAGCAGATGCTATGGAAGTTAGAGGTTATGTCCCTAACAGACCTCGTGGTAGATATAAAACTTATAAATTATGTAAATACGATTATTTGGCTTATATTGTTTTATTAGTTACTATTACTGTTCTTATATTAAAAAAATATTACTTTTAGTTCATATCCTACTTAGTTTTTTCAATATTTACTTTTTTTCTTTTGTAATATTTGCATTTGTATATATGCAAATATCATTATTATTCCTAGTAAAATAAAAGACATTGCTGAGGCATATCCCATATCATGATAACGAAAAGCTGTTTCGTAAAGTTCATGAACCAAAGTATTTGTAGTTCCGACAGGACCGCCTTGGGTTAAAGAGAAGACTTCTGGAAAAACCTGCCAGCTTCTAATAGTATTTATAACTACTATAAATATTGTCATATATCTTATTTGAGGTAAAGTAATATACCAGAATTGTTGCCATTCATCTGCACCATCAACTTCTGCAGCTTCATAAAGTTGCTTTGGTACAGCTGTTAGTGCTGCAAGATATAAAACCATATAATAACCAGTATATGCCCATATATTCATTAGCATAATTGCAGGCATTGCAAACGATTTTTCAACTAGCCACCCATGTCCTGTTAATCCAAAGAATTCAACTATTCTATTAAACATCCCTACAGGAGAATAGAAAGACTTAAAAATTGAAGCAGTTACAACAATTGAAACAATTGAAGGTAGGAAAAATACTGAACGGAAAACCTGATTACCTCTTTTCACAGAGTTAATCATAAGAGCTAAAACTAAGGCTAGAACTGTAGTAACAGGTGTAGTCCCAATTACAAAAACAAAAGTATTAAATAAAGCTTGTCTGAAACTTGAATCTTTTAATAGTCTTACATAGTTTTCTAAGCCAACAAAATTGTATAATTCAGGATGAAAAACATCGTAATTACTGAAACTCAATAATAAAGAGAATAATAATGGGTATATCCAAAATACAGCTACTGTCAGGAGCCAAGGAAGTAAAAATATAAACCTCTTATGGGAAATTTCTGCTGGATTTCTAATTCCAAAACATTTAAAAATCAGTCTTTTTTTTTTAATTCATATAAAATAAAAGACATTAATACAGCATTTATTAAAGTGCCTACAGCGATAAAAGAAACTAAAATCATAAGCCAGTTAGTATTATTAGTTTGTGTTTGATATGAAATATTTTGATTGTCTAAAGTTTTTGTTTCTTTTTTTTCTGTATTAAGAATATTTTCTTGTTTATTACTTTTTGTTCTTAATATTCGATTATATTCTAATCTGGCTTCCGCAAAGACTTTATCTATTGGCTCGCCATACATTGCTTTTTCTACAGTATTATTTATGATTGTTTCAAGTTCTATCCAAAGTCTATGAACAGGAGGATGTATACCTGTTTTCATTTGTTCAAAAAAAACTTGGGTTTTAGGATCAGAAAATGCAGGATCAGAAAAAGCTCCAACATTAGCAGGAAAACTGGTCCAAGCTTCTTTTGTAATTAAAAGAGCATTTTCGCTTCTAGTGAGAAATTTGATAAACTTTGTAGCTAATTCTTTATTTTTACAACTCTTGAATAATACAAGAATTTCACCACCCATAAAGGAAGTGGAAAAACCTTTTTCATAAGAAGGCTTAGGTACAAGACAGACCCCAAAATTGAGGTTTGGAGCTTCAATAGGTAATCTCGCAAAAATCCAGGAACCAGAAATTTCAAAACCGAGTTTCCCTTTTTTGAAAGCATCATTTAATAAATCTTGCTTTTCGCAATAACTATATTCTTTTAGCTTTAAGTAAAATTCTAAAGCCTCCTTCATTTCTTTGCTATCAAAAGTAAAATTACCATTTTCATCTAAAACTCTTGCACCATTGCCCCAACCAAAGGGTAAAAACTTTTTGTATAAAATATGACCTTCACCAGCATTCATTCCAAAACCAAAAATACCATTTTTAGGGTCATGAATTTTTTTACAGTCATTTAAAAATTCATCCCAGGTAACAGGTGGCTTATTAGGATCCAAACCAGCTTTAATAAATAAATCTTTATTATAAAACATTACACGAGTTCCTGCTAACCAAGGCATTCCATAAAGTCTGCCGTTCATTTGTGCAGGTTCCCACATTATGTATTTATCTTTTAAAGGTGAAAATTCATCTGTAACATCTAATAAAGCACCTTCTGCCATAAACTTTCCCATCCAGGTGGAGCCCATTTCGCAGATATCAGGTGCACGGTTGTTAGCCATGGCAACAACGATTTTATCTAATCCGTTATTCCAAGTAAGTTGTTCATTGTGTATCTTTACACCTGGATTTTCTTTTTCAAAAGCTTCAATAACAGGAACTATTAATTTAGGATCCCAAAAATTCCAAAATATTAATTCTATATCTGCTGCTGAAACAGATAATGAAATAAGTAAAAATAAAAAAGTTAATATAAAATGTAATTTTTTCATGTTTTAATATTGGTTGTATAGTAACACAAAGTATTTATTGAAACAACTACATTATTAAGTTAAGATATTTTAAATACAAAATATTTTGTATTAAAGGAATTATAAAATGAAACTTTATATTAAAGGTAGTGAATTTGATGAATCCCCTTTTTCTACCGTTTTCCAAAGCATAATATTATTTTTAATTTTCTTCTTTTTGCTTGGTATTGCTGGCTCAAATAAAAGACATAATTCATATAAAAATGAAAATTCTCGTGTTAGAGCATGTAGATCAAATATAAGTATATTAAACACAGCTGTAGAAAGCTATAATTTAGATACTGCCGAAAAGATGAAAAATCTTGATCAATTAAAACTATTAGAAGGAAATTATTTAAAGAAAATCATAATAAAAGAACCTACTGATGAATGCTATTATTATTCTTTTGGAGACTTAACAGTAGATGGAATTATTTATTGTGATTATCATGGGGATAAAGATGGAACAAAAATTAAACAATATGTTGGAAATGAAAAAGATAATTATGATAAATATCTTAATAATAAGGATTTTATTAAAAAAAATTATGATTATTTTTTATTATTTGAAGTTTTCTTTTTCCCTTTTTTATTCTTAATCTTTCATATGAGATTCGAGAAAGATTCTGCCATTGTTTTCCTTTCATCTATATCAATGAGCATAATTTTTATTGTTTCTTTATTTGGATATAATTATTTTTAAATCCTTAAATAATAATTTTGTAATAAAGAAGCCTCTTGAAAATATATTATTATTTCAAGAGGCTTTTCTTATAATAGTTTAAAAAATAATCTAAATGGTTTTATTTCTTTTCTTGTTCTTTAGCAGGGGCTTTATCTGTTGAAGCCGCTGGAGTTTCAACCTTTTTAGGTTCTTCTTTTTTTACTGTTTCTTCTATATTAGTTTCACCAAAGAAGAAATCATGAATACATTTTCTTGAATCACCAAAACCAGGAAGTAAAAAGAATAATAAAAGAAGAATAACTAAAATTCCAATTAACCAATATTTTAAATTACTCTTTTCTTCTTTAAATGGATCATCAAAATTGCGTTTTGCATTATCTGGCAATTTTGCAACGCTGGTCAAGTAACGACCCATTGTAATATTGATTCTAGCTCTGGTGTTTATTGCCCAACCATTAGCATCTAATATTGAGCCAAGATTGCGTTTATGTAACTTCATTGCAGTCAAAATCATTGATGGACCAGAGATGAGCAACAAAATACCAATAATAGCCAAAGGCATTTGCCACCAACTAAGAGCCATAAATCCTGAAACTACAGATGAAATAGCAGAACCTATGGTAGCCAAAGCTAAACCTATAGCTGCAAAGATACCTGCAAACTGAGCTGCATTGAAGCTGCTTGCTTGAGCAGGTGCAGCGGCTGGAGCAGCTCCTGCTGCTGGAGCAGGGGCTGGAGTCTGCAATTTAGTGCTAGCTTCGCCAACTTTTGCAGTGAAGTTTTCGGTAACTGCTTTGTCTTTTGAAGAAGCATATTTTTCAATCTGTTCGTTAATTAAAGCACCAAGTTTTTTGTAAGGAGACCAGAAAGCTTGACGAATGCTTATTGGATGATCTACAACTTTTGTAATTACTGCATCCCAGTAGTTGCCTTTTGTATCAACAAAAATACCGTTTCTTCCAACAATGAGCTGATCTGATTCACCATCAGTTACAGCAACAGCAACATTCATCTTTTCTCCAGTATGTTTGCGTGTACATTCACAATAGAGTAAGAAAGTGTTTGCAGCAACAGCTCTAGCGCTATGAGCAGTCACATCATCAACTTTGATACAGAGAGTACAACTTCTGCTGTCAATATAAAGGGTACCTGCTTGGAATATAGCTCTCTTTTCTTTATTATAGAAATCTTTGAAAGAAACAAAGTTGTTTAGAAGCTTAAACAGGAACTTATAATATCTAATCATTTTGTCGACATTTGTAAGTCTGTTGAATTCTGGTTCTAAAGCTTTATCTCTAGCGATTAAAGCAGAGATTACTTCGCTCTTTTTGCTTGCAAGAATTGCATCTAACCTGGCTTCGCCTAACTTTTCAACGGCTGCACCAGCTTTACCGTTTTGCCAAGCTTCAAAAGCTGCAAAATGAGCTTTGATTTTTCCCCAGTCAGCTTCAGTGAGTTTATCTGCACTACCAGTTATTGGTTTAACTACTTTTTCAGCAAATGTAGATATTTCTGTAGCCCAGAATGGGTTGATGTGCTTTGTAAGGTCCAATACAGCGTTAGTAGAAACCATAGCTAATGGTAATTCTTTTAATTCTGGGGTATCAGAAGAAATACTTTTCTTCAAGAGTGCTATATATTCATTATCTAATTCTTGACCAACTTTTGCATACTTTTCGTCAAAAGCAGCAAGACGGCAGCGTGTAAAATAATCGTCTATTTTTGCTCTGACAGTATTCATAATACCATCTAAAGAAGCAGTATCTGCACCACTACTAAGAATGGCACTATCTGATTTAGGCTTTTTTGCCCATTCAGAATAAGCAGAAGCTTGAGCTAGAAAATCATCTAACTTTGCTTGAGAAATACCCATCTTCCCGCTTCTGTCTTCTTCGCCACCCAAGCAATCTATAATTTCAGAAATTATTTTACTGCATTCTTCATCCATAATGACTTTGTCGCCATCGTGAGTGTCTGGTGTAATAACACCGTCACCATTGAAAGCTGTAGCAGCAAAAATTTTCTGTGTGCTAGCTAAGTCACTTAATGAAATAGATTTTGAATCTTCTTTTCCAAGATTAAAAAGAACCTGTTTAGCAGTAGAAAGGAGAGCTTTACCTTCTTCACTGTTTTCATTAATTTTATCTAGTGGAAGGTCTTCTTCAGGTTTTCTAATTGAAGCAGGGTCTTTCAAAATAGATGAAATCCAGTTTACGCCAGCTATGATTTCTGGAATTTTAATACGTTTATCGCCATCAGTATCAAGATAAGTCAAGGTTTGAGTATCATAATCAACATTACTCACCGGACAAGTCATTGCTGCCCAAAGTTTTGGATCTAACTCATTAAGCTTAGTTAAATCTTCAGCTGATTCTAATTCAACCTGATCAATTCCGCCATAGCGGTAAAATTGCCAAATATGTTTATTTTCTTCAGTAGCCATTATGTACTCCTAAAAAGTATATAAAAAATCTGTGGTTACATTATCATAAATACAGTGATTTTGCAAATTATTACTCAATAAAAAATATGAATGACACAGAGGTTTTATTAATATTTAAGATTAAAATAATCAAATGATTTTATAAATTAGTAAAAAAAATAAAATATTAATGTACACATCTAGCGTAAATTAAAAAAATTGTTATAATAGAAGAACTATGAAAATAAATAACATAAAAAAATGCGTTTTAATGTTAGGGTTATCTGTAGTTCTTTCAGCAAGTCCTATATTCGCAGCACAGGAAGGAAATGATTCAGAAAGTGCACGGCAAAAATTGCTGGATGATGCTATATCACTACTCGACAAGGTTGAACTCAGTGCTCCTCGTTCCCAAGTCGAAATAATGCGTATTCGTGAAAAACTCACCAAATTAAAAAATTTGGATGAATCTGACACATCAGAAGAATTTACGCCAGAACTAATGTTTTCGCATCAAGGAGGTAATTCAACTGCCGTAAGTAGAGCAAACAAAACTAAAAGAGTAGCTTTTTACAATTCTTGTGGAGGCTTAAGAGACAACGCTCTTCTAGATAAACTTAGAGTAGAATGTTCTAAACATAAATCCTATGATTATTCTACAGCAAGAGAATTAGTAATTCTCGGTGTTGATAATCATGGTGGAGATGTTGAATGTGTTTACACTGGTAAAGTATGGCATGTTGGCAAAGAAAAAATGCCTTCTGCTAACGAAGTTAATATAGAACATACTTGGCCTCAATCCAAAGGTGCCAAGGGTGTAGCAAAAACAGACATTCATCATTTATATCCAACTGATTCAAAAGCTAATTCAATAAGAGGTAATCATCCTTTTGGTATCGTTACCGAACCAAATCCCAAATTTAATGTTGGTGGAAGTAAAGGGGACGGTAATGTTTTTGAAGTTAGAAGACAGCATCGTGGTAATGTAGCACGTTCTATGTTCTATTTTGCAACTGTCTATAACCAAAAAATTGATGATAAACAAGAAAAAGTATTACGAAAATGGCATAAAGAAGATCCTGTTGATGCCAACGAAATAGCTAGAAACGATAAAGTTGAAGCTTTACAGAATAATCGTAATCCATATGTCGATCATCCTGAATATGTTGATATGATCAGCGATTTCTGATTAGATTACTTAATTAGAACAAAAAAATACCCAATTTTTATAAATTGGGTATTTTTTTTCCCTTGCAAAATTCTTGATTCCTTATATATTTAGATAAACACGGAGGTTTAAAATGTTTAGAATTAAAAGGATTTTATCTGTTTTAACTTTAGCGATTTTACTCTTTTCTCCAAATCCCGCTAAGGCGTATCATTACTATTATGATGACTACTACTATAGTAGTAAAGTACCCTTAGGTGCCCCATTTGTATACTTTGATTTAGATGACATCTATAATCAAAGATGGGTAAGTACATACTTACGTGGCAAGCCAATTATCATATTGACTGGTCATAGATACCAAAGGTATGAAATACTTAAATGGGCAGAATCATTTAGACAGGAATATATGATTCCTGGCAGGGCTTATGTATTATGGGTTGTCAATTTAAGAAAGATGAACTGGAATACAAGCCGACAAACAATTTATGATCAATGGCGCTGGTTTAACCCATCTGTTCCTCTTTTACTGGACTGGGACGGAGTTATCGGAAAAGGCTTACGTGTAAACTATAATGTTCCTAATATAATAGTAATAGATTCTTATGGAAGATTAGTAATGCACGAAATGCACTCATATAATCCAAGAGTATATAAAGCTGTTTCCGAAAAAATTAGACCATATTGTCCAAAGAGAAGATTAAGAAAAGGTCGCAGAGGTGACTCTCTTTAATTAAGGACAAACAAATCATAATTATTTATTATTAAAAATCGCTAGATAGTTTTTAATCTAGCGATTTTTATATTTAGGTATTAACAAATCTCAGTAATACTCATAATAAATGTATTTCTTTGGGAAAATTTTCTTACCATTAAAATAATCAAAAAAGATAATAATAAACCAATAAAAGACCCAATAATTCTGCACAAATCAGTTACTTCTATATTAAATGGAATACAAAAATAGGGTGCAATTAATAATCCTAACATAAAACAAATTATTGGAATACCATATAAAACAAAAGCTAACTTCGAACCTTGATATTCAGTCATTTCAAGAATAACATTATCACCTTGTTTTATATTAAAATCATTTGTATAAGCATCAACTTCACACTCAGAATTAAAGGCTTTGCTTGATTTGATTATTCCAGCACAAGCTTTACAACCATTACAGTTTACTCGAGGCTTTACTAAAACCTTAGCGTATTTTTTATCTTCTGATATACTTATAATTTTCCCTTGTAAACTCATTTTTTTATAATATCATATTTATCAATAGTATTTTTTTGTCGAATAAATATTAACTAATGACTTTAAATAATAACGAAAATCATGATTAAAATCAACAAAAGTATTGGGTTAGCTTTAATTATCTCATATTTATTATATTATCCAGGTAATATATTCTGTCAGATTAACAGAAATAATGCGAGAACAAATGGCAGAAATAATCAAGCTAATGCAACAGCTAATACTCAAAATAAACCAAATCAATCAGGTCAATCAAGTCAACCAAGTAATACTAGCAATACTAGTAATGGAAATGGTAATACACAGCAGTCTGGAAATGGTGGTAATCAATCTCCTGGTTCACAATCAAACAACATAAAAGCATATGACCCTTATTTAGATAATCATCTAAAAGCACCTCCTGCCGGAATTAATGTTGGTAAATTTGGAAGGACAATTAAACAGGTTGAAGAAGAACTTAGGTCAATGGGAGCAAAAAATCATTCATATGCTTTTGGTAAGTATAGCAAAATGATTCTGAGTTCTTATTTGATTACTCTAAGCTTTGATGTTAATAAACGATTGGGAATGGTAGAAGTTACTCCTAAGTATCCTTTAAAAACAGTTGAAAGTAAAGCTCAAGAATTTTTTATAAAGCTTTTTACAGAAGGCGCTGATATGTCTCAAGTGGGTATTACTTTAAGTTCCAATAAATTAGTTTTAAAATTTATTAGTCCAGATTAATATATTTATTAAAAATAATAGCTTATGAAAAATCATAATAGAGTTTTTTATATCAAATGAAAAAAGATATTTTATTTTGATTTTTTTGAGGCTCTTCCTATTGTTTCTGGAATTAAATATCGTAAATTTTTATCCATCGAAGAAGTTCTCATTTTCCCTCTAATAGAAACATAGTCTTCAAGATTTTGTTCTTTTCTAACTTCTTGAAGAAGTTTAAGATTTGATTTTAATGGGATTCTTCTTCCATCATCAAGTTGTAAAACCCATCTAAGCATATTTTTGCTTCGACTGAGAGGTTGCTTTTCCGGAATTAATATTCCTGTAAAAGCATAATCTTTTTCACTTTCATCATCAATAGATTTTGGTTTTGCATCAGTAATCAAAAAAGGCTCCAATGGTTCTGTTTTATCATAATATTTTTTGTTACTCTTATTTGATTTTTTCTTCTTTTTACTTTTTGTCTGTTTTTCTTCTAAACTACCTTTTTGACCTTGATAATCTTCTGTAAATATTCCTTCCATTTTTTCATAGTCTGGAATTTCATCAGAAATATTTGTATCAGGAACTTCAATAATTTCTACATTACTTTCTGATTCATCATTTTTTGTATTCTTAGAAAATTCAGGATCTTTATCTGTATTAGGCCATGTCTCTTTAATTACTGCATTATCTATAGATGGTTTGCTTTCATTTATTTGTGTGTCATTATCTTTATATAATACTTCAGAAGTGGCTTTAGATATTTCTGATTGAGAATTTTCTTCATCATCTTCTTCATCTTCTTTAACAATATTACTGATTTTCTCATTTAGTTCATTAAATTTATTCTCATTTTGAAGAAGATTATCACCCGAATTATTTTTAGATTCTCTTATTTCTGCTTCTTTTAATAATGCGTCAGCCTTAGCTTCAATTCGTTCTCTTTCTTCTTTCGTATGTTCATCAATTATATTATCTGGAACTTCTGTATTATCATTTATTTCTTTAGCTTGTCCTTCAAATTCTGAAAGTAAATCAGAAGTAGATCTATTTCTTTCTTTATTTAAAAGACTACTTCCTTTTCCCATAAAATCTTCTGAAAGTGGATCGTCGTATAAAGTATTAATTATTTCATTAGCTGGCAAATTATTATAAGTAGTAGAAGCAGAGATTTCCTTAGATATATTTAGTGGATCATCATCTTCTTTTTCTATTTTTGCTATACCATTGTTTGCTGCATATGTTGAACTAGAAAATAAAAATATTAAAATAAGAGGTATTAAATAGAGGTTTGCAGTTATATGAAATGAATTTTGATGTCTAAAACAGTTTATTAAAGGATTAAAACTTAAAGTATCATTGATATTTATATATTGAAGTAAATTATATTTACTATTAAAAAATTTCATTTATATCTCCTTGAGTTTTAGACAAAAGCATTTTATCATCATTATTCAATAACATCAAATTTCTTTAAGGTGAAATTCATGCAAGAATTATCAAAATATTTAGACGGAGCACTTATTGCAGTTAATAAATCTTCGGAAATGATTAAGCAATCCTTTAATAATACTCATAATATTATTCATAAAGGAACTGTAGATTTAGTTACTGAAGTAGATTTGCAGTCGGAAAAAATATTAAGAGAAGAACTATATAAATCATTTCCAGAAATAAAATTTTATGGTGAAGAGGGTGGTGGAGATAATTGGAGAAATGGTAATTTTTGGATAGTCGATCCAATTGATGGAACTACTAACTTTGCAAATAGACTCCCACATTTTTCTATTTCTGTCGCTCTTTGCCAAAATGGTGTTCCATTAGTAGGAATCGTAAAAAATCCTATTACAGAGGAAACATTTACAACATATAAAAATGGTGGGGCGTTTTGTAATAATAATCCTATACATGTAAGTAATATAGTTGATATTAATAATGCACTTGCAGTTACTGGCTTCCCTTATAATAGAAGAGAACATATTGATGAAATAACACTAAGATTAAAAAATATGCTCATGAAAGTGCAAGATGTTAGAAGATTTGGTTCTGCTGCTTTAGATTTGTGTTATTTATCAAAAGGAATCTATTCAATTTATTGGGAAAAAAATCTTAAACCATGGGATGTTGCAGCTGGTCAACTCCTCCTTGAAGAGGCTGGGGGTAAAATTACAAGATATGATGGTTCTAAAATGGAATTGGACTCTTTAGAATTACTTGCAACTAATGGCATTTTACATGAACAATGTATAGAAATACTAAGAATCTAAGCATTATATAACTTAGAATTTATATACACATATATTCAATAAAAAAGTTAATTTTATATTTATTTTATTTATAGTATGATATAATTTTGAATCAGGAGGGAATAAATGGATATTAATTTTGAAATTCAAGAAGAATTAGGAATAATATCTGAAAGTGCTAGAGCATGGACCAAAGAATTAAATCTTGTTTCTTGGAATGGCGCAAAAGCTAAGTTAGATATTAGAGATTGGTCTCCTGCTCATGAAAAAATGGGAAAAGGGATTACTTTAACAAAAGACGAAGCAGAAGTGCTTTATAATTTGCTAGGTAAATACTTAGAAAACAATTAATAAACTTAAAGGGAGATAAAAATGGCTGAAAACAAGTATACTGGAACTAAAACTGAAAAGAATTTATGGGAAGCTTTTGCTGGAGAATCTCAGGCAAGAAATAAATACACATATTTTGCTGGTGTTGCTAAAAAAGCTGGATATGAACAGATAGCTGATCTATTCTTAAAAACAGCAGAAAATGAAAAAGAACATGCTAAACTTTGGTTTAAGGCTTTAGGTGAATTAGGTGATACACCTGCAAATCTTTTAAAAGCAGCAGAAGGCGAAAATGCTGAATGGACTGATATGTATGAAAGAATGGCAAAAGAAGCTGAAGAAGAAGGTTTTAATGAATTAGCTGCTCAGTTCAGAGGAGTTGCTGCAATTGAAAAAGCTCATGAAGAAAGATATAGAGCATTACTACATAATATTGAAGCTATGGAAGTATTCAAGAAAAGTGGCGTAACTATGTGGGAATGTCGCAATTGCGGTCATATAGTTATTGGAACAGAAGCACCAAAAGTTTGCCCAGTTTGTAATCATCCACAAGCCTATTTCGAAGTAAGAAAAGAAAATTATTGATTTAAGATAGAAGACATAAGATAAATGATAAAAAATTTAATCTTTGTCAAAAAAAATAGTTGACTTTGAATTTAATTTTTGGTAATTTAAATACCTCGCTAAGGCGAGAAGGTTTCAAAAAGGAACCCGAGCTATTTGAGAATAAGATCAAAAGACTTTGAATATGACGCCAAGCGGGTCATTACGAAGCGGAAGCGAAGTAATGATAC